>NZ_JAOXHE010000012.1:0-211645 GCF_025779995.1 Rhizobium sp. TRM95796
CCGTGATGGAAGACGATCGGCTGCGCGTCCTTCGGACCCCAATCCTTGTAGAAAATGTCAACGCCGTCCTTGGTGGTGACGAAACTGCTGGTCATGTCGGTGTCTCCTTGATGGGTGGAAGCGGTTTTGGTCTGGGCGAATACGGGGATGTTGAAGGCTGCGAGCGACACGGCCGCGCCGCCCGTGATCAGCAAGCCGCGGCGTGTGGCCATCGGGCCGAAGCCCTTTTCTTTCGATGCCATGGTCGTTCCTTTCTCGGATGGCGCTACTTCGTCGTCGTTTCGACATGGACAGATGTAGGCCATTCATGCTTTCACCACAGGCGGCGAAACTGACTTTGATCATGCAGAAAGTGACAATATGGCGGAGCGGCTGACGATGATGACCGAAGTAGGTCTGTTGATCTATCCGGATTGCCAGCTTTCGGCCGTTTATGGTCTGACCGATCTCTTCCGCATCGCGAGCCAATGGGCACCGCAGCAGACCGAGCATCCACGCGCCATCCGGGTCTCGCACTGGCAGGTGGTCGGGGAGGACGTCACCTGCGTCTGGGACAGTCATCCGGGGCGGCCGCATCGTCTCGGCTACGCCATCGCGCCGCCGAGCATCGTCATGCCCGTGCTGATGCAACCGATGCCCGTGGCGGCGAACTGGATGGCGAGCCGGCATGCCGAGGGCGCGACCGTGTGCTCCATCTGCGCCGGCGCCTTCGTTCTGGCCGAAACCGGTCTGGTCAACGGCCGGAGGGTGACGACGCATTGGGCGTTCAGCGAGGAACTGGCGGCGCGCTATCCGCAATTGGAGTTGGCGGCCGAGCAGATGGTGATCGACGATGGCGATGTGATGACGGCCGGCGGCATTCTGGCCTGGACGGATCTCGGGCTGACTCTGGTCGAAAAGCTGATGGGCGTCGGCACGATGCTGGCGACGGCGCGCTTCCTTCTGGTGGATCCGCCGCGTCGCGATCAGGATGTCTACAGAGCCTTCATTCCCAAGTTCGACCATGGCGACGCCGCCATTCTCGGCGTACAGCACCATATCCACGCGCAGGCGGCCGGGGCGCATGACATTCCGGAGCTCGCGCGGCGGGCCGGTCTGGCGGAACGAACCTTCCTACGGCGCTTCACCAAGGCGACGGGTCTGCGCCCCACCGAATATCTCCAGCAGATACGCATCATGAAGGCGCGCGACGCGCTGGAAACGACCAATATCTCCGTCGAACAGATTTCCTGGACGGTCGGCTATTCGGATGTCACGGCTTTCCGCCGGGTGTTTCAACGCCTGACGAGCCTCACCCCCACGCAATACCGTCAACGCTTCGGCGTGCGGCGCGAGACATCGGACGCCGTCTCCGCGGCGTGAAATCGCGTGGACGGCCGCCTCAGCCTTGGGCCGATTTGAGCGCCGTCAGCGCCGCCTGGAGATCGGCGACCAGAGCTTCGCCGGTCTCGAAGACGCCGCCTTCCACCACCACCATGTTGCGGCCCGCGCCCTTGGCTTCATAGAGGCATTGATCGGCGCGGTCGATGGCGGCCTGGAGATTGTCGTTTTCCGCCTGCATCTTGGCGACGCCGAAGCTCGCGGTGATCTGCCTGTCGATGCCGAACTGGCGCCAGTCGCGGCCGGCGAAACGCAGCCGGATGCCATGGGCCAGCACGCCAGCCTCCGCAAGGTTGGCCGCGGGGAGGCAGATGACGAATTCCTCGCCGCCCAGCCGCGCGGCAACCGCGCCGGCGGGGATCGACGTGCGGATTTCCAGAGCGAAAGCCGCAATCACCATGTCGCCGGCGGCATGGCCGTAGCGATCGTTGACCTGCTTGAAATGATCGATGTCAGTGACGACGATGACGCCGGACCAGGCCGCTCCGCCCTGCGCGGGCTTCAACGCCTGATCGAGACCGCGCCTGTTGTAGAGACCGGTCAACGGGTCGATCTCGGCGGCGCGGCGATAGTTCAACATCACCCGCATGACCATGGAGCCGAAGGCGGCTGCGGCCAGCAATACGCCGAAGCAGCCGGCGGTGAGCTGGATGGCCACGGCATAGACCGACTCGGCGAAGGCGGCGAGATCGTCAGTGCCGCCGACGAGATAGTTGATGGCCGCCACACGCGTCAGCGTTTCGATGACCACCATCGAGGCGGCGGCGACGAGCAGCCGGTCGGCCGTCGCATGCGCCTTTTGCACCACGCCGGAAAGCGGCAAGCCTATGAGGAGGGCGGCGACGAGATCGTTGAGCAGGAGTTCCGAGCGGAGATCGCCGAGGCCGAAGACCAGATAAGCGTCGACGCCGAGATAGCCGCCGATCAGCAGCAGCCGATGACGCAGCGGATAATCGACGCCGAAATGCGTCAGCAGCGCCTGACCATAAAAGAAGAAGCCGAACACGAACAGCGCATCGCCCGACATCGCAATGGCTTCGGCGGGGCCGAGCGGAAGGCTCATCAGGAAGCCGAGCCCGGAGCAGCCGAAGCCCAGGCCCCAGAACAAGGCGGCCTTCAACCCGAACCGCCACAGCGCCAGAAAGACCGCGGACACGGTCAGCGCCATGATCGGCAGGGTCAGGGCAAAACTATCGAAGGCTTCCATGACATTCCCGGCGACGAACTCACTCTTTTCACCAGAGCTACAGGGCCGGCCTTAAAATTCGTTTTAAATCGGAACGTTTTGTCGGTTTTCGCCCGGTTGCGGGCAAAGCTGCGGCTGGATAGAACCGAGGAAAACCTGTGAGGGCCGCATGAGCGTGACGATTTACGGAATCAAGAACTGCGACACGATGAAGACGGCTTTCACTTGGCTGGACGGCCAGGGCGTGGCCTACCAGTTCCACGACTACAAGAAGGCGGCGCCGTCGCCCGAGACGATCGCCGCCTGGGTGGATGCGCTCGGCTGGGAGACGGTGCTGAACCGGGCCGGCACGACCTTCAAGAAACTGCCCGAGGAAGACCGGGCCGGTCTCGACCGCGACAAGGCGATCCGGCTGATGGCGGCGCAGCCCTCGATGATCAAGCGGCCGATCCTCGACAGGGACGGAGCGCTGACGGCCGGCTTCAAGCCGGAGCTCTATGCGGCGATCTTCGGAGGCTGAGCATGTCGAAATCCACCCGCGCCACGCTGGCTCTCGCCAAAGCCGGCGTCGCCTTCGAGACGGTGACCTATGACTACGATCCCGACGCGGACCGGATCGGGCTGCAGGCGGCCGAGGCGATCGGCGCACCGGCGTCCATCGTCCTCAAGACGCTGATGGCGGAGGTGGACGGCAAGCCCGTCTGCGTCGTGCTGCCATCCGATGAAGAAGTGAGCATGAAGAAGCTCGCCAGCGCCTTCAAAGGCAAATCCGCCAATATGATGAAACCGGCGCAGGCGGAGAAGACCACCGGCTTCGTGGTCGGCGGCATCTCGCCCTTCGGACAGAAAAAGCAGGTTCCGACGGTGTTCGAGGAGCAGGCGCTCGTCCACACCCTCGTCTATATGAATGGCGGCCAGCGCGGCCTGCAGGTGAAGCTGGCCCCTCAGGACGCAATCGAGGCGGCGAATGGCTTCGCCGCCTCGGTCATCGCTTGAATTTTCTGTTCGATCAGGCCGTCTGTTCGGAGGACGGCGCGGCGTCCGCCTTGGGGCCGCCCTTGGAAACGCCGACCATGGCGGGGCGCAGCACGCGGTCGCCGATCACATAGCCGTCCTGCACCACCTGGATGACGGTGTTGGCCGGGATTTCCGGATTGGGGACTTCGAACATCGCCTGGTGGAAATTCGGGTCGAATTTCTGGCCGGTCGGTTCGATCTTCTTGACGCCATGGCGTTCGAGCGCCGACAGCATGGAGCGCTCGGTCATTTCCACCCCCTCGACCAGCGCCATGAAGCCGGCGTCGCCGCCGGCGCGCGCCTCGGCCGGAATGGCGTCGAGCGCGCGGCGCAGATTGTCGGACACGCCGAGCATATCGCGGGCGAAGGACGCCGCCGAATAGGTCTTGGCGTCCTTGACGTCACGCTCGGTGCGGCGGCGCAGATTGTCCATCTCAGCGGCGAGGCGCAGATATCGGTCCTTCAGATCGGCGTTCTCCGCCCTCAGAAGCTCGATCGGATCGGGTTCGGCGGCGGGCTGGGCCGTTTCGGCGTTTTCATGAGCGGCGGCGGCGGTTTCGGCGTCCGGCTGCGGCGCGTTCTTGGTCTCGTCGGTCATTACGGTCTCCGCATAGGTGAATGCATCTGAGGTGAGCTGATTTGATCGGGGATATCGAGGTTCGAGGCGAAAAAATCAAGGCTTCGCGTCAAGATTCGCGGGTTTTCGGACGGAGCCTCTAGCCCTTGCCGGCGAGTTTTGACATCAATTGCGCGGTGTAATCGACCATGGGCACAATCTTTGAATAATTGAGCCGCGTGGGTCCGATCACGCCGACCGCGCCGATGATGCGATCCTCGCTGTTGCGATAAGGCGCGACGACCAGCGAGGAGCCCGACAGCGAAAACAGCCGGTTTTCCGAACCGATATAGATGCGGACGCCTTGGCCCGTTTCGGCCAGATTGAGAATGTCGCTCAGCGATTCCTTTTTTTCGAGATCGTCAAACAGCATGCGCAAGCGGTCGAGATCCTCGGCCCCGTCGACGCCTTCCAGGAGATTGGCGCGGCCGCGCACGATGAGCCGAGTGGGGCCATCCTCGTCGGCGGCGCCCGACCAGGTGGCGAGCCCGCGCTCCACGAGATCCCGCGACAATTGGTCGAGTTCCGTGCGGATGGTTTCCTTCAAGCGGGCGATGCGCTCTCCGGCCTCGGTCAGCGTCAACCCGGACATATGGGCATTGAGGAAATTGGCGGCGGCGACCAGTTGGGACGAGGTGATGCCGGCCGGCAGCGAGATGATCCGGTTTTCCACCTCGTCGCGATCGCCGACCAGAACCGCGAGCGCCTTTTCGGGCGACAGCCGGATGAATTCGACATGCTTGACCTGGCTGTCGTTCTTGGCGGTGATGACGAGGCCCGCGCCGCGCGAGGCCGAGGACAGAAGCTGGCTTGCGCCGTTCAGCGCATTCTCGACCGGCGTATCGCGATTGTCGGGGCTGATCTGCCGGTCGATCTGCCGGCGTTCATCCTCCGACAGCGCGCCGATCTGCATGAAGGCGTCGACGAAGAAGCGCAGGCCTTGCTGCGTCGGCAAACGCCCCGCCGAGACATGCGGCGAATAGATCAGGCCCAGTTCTTCGAGATCGCTCATCACATTGCGGATCGAGGCCGGCGACAGCGACATCGGCAGGAGACGCGAGAGAGAGCGCGAACCCAGCGGTTCGCCCGTGCCGAGATAGCTTTCGACAATGCGCCGGAAGATTTCGCCAGACCGATCGTCGAGCATTTTCATCTAGCATTCCCTGTCGATGACGCATTCCACCATGGCCGGCGAAGGCCGGACCCACTGGAAATATAAGGATTTGAAGGCGCTGCGCAAAACAAAATCACGCCTTTTCCTTTGCAAATCCCCCCTCGCGCCCTTATTAGGCTTGCAGACAAGAAAGCAGGAGTAGCGACAATGCGGCCATCCGGACGGAAAACCGATCAAATGCGCAAGGTGACGTTCGAGCGCGGCTTTTCCAAGCACGCCGAAGGCTCCTGCCTGGTGAAGTTCGGCGACACGCATGTGCTCTGCACCGCGAGCGTCGAGGAAAAGCCGCCGGCATGGCTGCGCAACACCGGCAAGGGTTGGGTGACCGCCGAATACGGCATGCTGCCGCGTTCGACCGGCGACCGCATGCGCCGCGAGGCGACCTCCGGCAAGCAGGGCGGCCGCACCCAGGAAATCCAGAGGCTGATCGGCCGCTCGCTCCGCGCGGTCGTGGACCTGCAGGCGCTCGGCGAACGCCAGATCACCGTCGACTGCGACGTGATCCAGGCCGATGGCGGCACCCGCACCGCTTCGATCACCGGCGGCTGGATCGCACTGCATGATTGCCTGAAGTGGATGGAAGCCCGCAACATGCTGAAGGTCGACAAGGTCCTGAAGGATCATGTCGCGGCCATCTCCTGCGGCATCTTCGCCAACCAGCCTGTCATCGACCTCGATTATCTCGAAGACTCCTCGGCTGAGACCGACGCCAATTTCGTCATGACCGGAAAGGGCGGCATCGTCGAGATCCAGGGCACGGCCGAAGGCGCGCCGTTCAGCGAAGAAGAACTGTTGACGCTGATGGGCCTCGCCAAGAACGGCATTGCCGAACTGGTGGGCCTGCAGAAGCAGGCGATCGCCTGAGGAGACCTGCGATGAAGGCCGGCCGCGTGCTCGAAACCGCCGTCTACGCCGCCGATCTCGATGCGGCCGAAGCCTTTTATCGCGATGTGCTCGGGCTGGAGCTGATTTCGCGCGGCGCCAACCGACATGTGTTCTTTCGGGCGGGAGACGGTGTGCTCCTGGTGTTCAATCCCGAGGAAACCGTCATTCCGCCGGCGCCCGACCAGCTGCCCGTGCCGCCGCATGGCGCGCGGGGGCCGGGGCATCTCTGTTTCGCCGCGAGCGGAAACGAGATCGACGCTTGGGAGCGCCGGCTGACGGACGCGGGCGTGGCGATCGAATCGCGCGTCGACTGGCCGAATGGCGGCCGCTCCATCTATTTTCGCGATCCGGCGGGCAATTCGCTGGAATTCGCCGAGCCCCGCATCTGGGGCGTCTGAACCAGAGGCAATCATGCGCAAGCTCGACAGCAAGACCATCATCGTCGCCAGCCACAATGCCGGCAAGATCGCCGAGATCAACGATCTCATCGGCCCGATGGGCTTCACCGCCAAATCCGCCAAGGAACTGAACCTCGCCGAGCCCGACGAGACGGGCACGACCTATGAAGAAAACGCCCGCATCAAGGCGCTGGCCTCGGCGATGGCGTCGGGGCTGCCGGCGCTGTCTGACGATTCCGGCCTCGCCATCGACGCGCTCGACGGCGCGCCGGGCGTCTACACCGCCAATTGGGCCGAACGCGAGGACGGCGGCCGCGATTTCGCCTGGGCGATGGAGAAAGTCGAGCGCGCGCTGGAAGAAAAGGGAGCGCTTGCGCCAGACCAGCGCAAGGGCCGTTTCGTCAGCGTTCTGTGCCTCGCCTGGCCGGACGGCCATACCGAAACCTTCCGCGGCGAGGTCGAGGGCGAGATCGTCTGGCCGCCGCGCGGAACCGCCGGCTTCGGCTATGACCCGATCTTCAAGCCCGAGGGCTATGAAACGACGTTCGGGGAAATGACGGCCGAGGAAAAGCATGGCTGGCGGCCGGGCGACGCCGAGGCGCTGTCGCATCGCGCCCGCGCCTTCAAGCTTCTGGTCGAAACGGGACTGACGCTCTGAGATGGACGTGAACGCCGCCCTGCTACCGGATACGGGCGAACCGGGTTTCGGCGTTTACCTCCACTGGCCCTTCTGCGCGGCCAAGTGTCCCTATTGCGATTTCAACAGCCATGTCCGCCACCAGCAGGTCGACCAGGACGCTTTCGTCGTGGCCTTTCTCAAGGAAATGTCTGTAATGCGCGAGTTGAGCGGGCCGAAGACGGTGACCTCCGTGTTTGTCGGCGGCGGCACGCCCTCGCTGATGGAGCCCGAGACGATCGACGCGCTGTTGACCGGGATTTCCCGGCTCTGGCACATGCCCGACGGCATCGAGATCACCATGGAGGCCAATCCCTCCAGCGTCGAGGCCGAGCGTTTTCGCGGCTATCGCGCCGCCGGCGTCAACCGGGTGTCGCTCGGCGTGCAGGCGCTGAACGATCGCGACCTCAAATTCCTCGGACGTCTGCACAATGTCGAGGATGCGCTGAAAGCGGTGCGGCTGGCGCGCGAGATCTTTCCGCGCATGAGCTTCGACCTGATCTACGCCCGGCCCGGTCAGAGCGAAGAGGAGTGGATCCGCGAGCTCAATGAGGCGATCGGCTATGCGGTGGATCACCTGTCGCTCTATCAGCTGACGATCGAGGAGGGCACGCCCTTCTTCGGCCTGCATCAGAACGGCAAGATCGTGCTGCCCGACGCGGACGCCGCCGCGCGCCTCTACGAGATCACCCAGGAGGTGACGGAGGCTCATGGCATGCCGGCCTATGAAGTCTCCAACCACGCCAAGCCGGGCGCGGAAAGCCGTCACAACCTGACTTATTGGCGCTATGGCGACTATGCCGGCATCGGGCCCGGCGCGCATGGGCGCCTGAGCCGCCAGGGCCACAAATATGCGACCGCCACAGAGCGGCATCCGGAAACTTGGCTCGCGAGCGTCGCCGCCAAGGGCCACGGCATGGTGGAACAGGAAAGCCTGGAGCGCGACGAGCAGGCCGACGAGATGCTGCTGATGGGGCTCAGGCTGCGCGAAGGTCTCGACCTCGCCCGCTGGAGCGAATTGGCCGGCCGCGGTCTCGACCCGGATCGGGAAGCCTTCCTGATCCAGCACGGGCTTCTCGAGCGACTGGGCAATTCGCGGCTGCGCTGCACGCAATCGGGCATGCTGGTTCTGGACGCCGTGGTCGCCGATCTCGCCGCCTGATCATGCTCGCTTGCGCGGAGCTTGAAGGCGACGTCTTCAGTCGCTTGCATGGTCTTGACGAAATCGGATTTTGGCTTTTTTAATAGGGGCCTAGGTAGCGCCAGGATGATTTGCTCTCCGCGTTCGGAACCTGATTTCTAGCATATCGCTTTTCATGTCATCCCACACGATCGAAGGCGCCTCTGCGGGCGGCGCGAAACGAATCCGCAAATCCATCGAATGGCCCACCGTCCTCCTCGCTGTCGTCATATATGGCGGCTGGGGGCTTCTTACCCTCTTCTGGGCCACTCTGCCTTATCCCCTGCTCTTTGTGCTCGGCGGCTGGATCGTCGCCTGGCACGGCTCCCTTCAACATGAGGTGCTGCATGGGCACCCCACCCGCTTCAGGGTGATCAACGACGCCATCGGATGGCCGCCGATCTCGATCTGGCTGCCCTACCGGCTCTACAAGCGCTCGCATCTCAAGCACCACAATGACGACTGGTTGACCGATCCGATCGAGGATCCGGAATCCTACTACTTCACCGGCGAGCATTGGACGCGAACCGGCGCCGCGGGTCGCCTGCTCGCGACCGTCAACAACACGCTGCCGGGACGGCTCGTCGTCGGCCCGCTGATCGCGGTGGCTGCCCTGTTCGGCTCGGAGGCCGCGCTGATGGCCAAGGGCGATTTCCGCCATCTCGGCCTCTGGCTTCGGCATGGTCTCGGGGCGGGCGTCGTGCTCGCCTGGGTTACGCTCGTCTGCGACATGCCGGTCTGGATCTACCTGACCGCCTTCGTCTATGCGGGTCTGGCCTTCTCGCGGCTCCGCTCCTTCGCCGAACATCGCTATGCGGGGGAAAAGGAAGAGCGCACGGCGATCGTCGAGAACACGCCGGCGTTCGGGCTGCTGTTCCTGCACAACAATCTTCACATCGTGCATCACAGCCGGCCGCAACTGGCCTGGTACAAGATCCCCCGGCTCTACAAGGCCGAACGCGACGCCTTCATCCGGCTGAACGGCGGCCTGGTCTACAACGGCTATTGGGAAGTGGCGCGGCGCTACTTCTTCCGAACCCATCACCAGCCCGTGCATCCACACTATCAGGACCGGGTGATGGTCGGCGATCAGGCGAGGGCCGTATAGCCCTGCGCATCCGCCTGGCGACGAAGATCGTCGAGCCTCTGGTAGTCGCCGTCCGAAAGGATGGCGACGCCTTTCAGCCCCAGCGTATCGAGGACTGATTTACAATCCGGATCGGCCAACACATCCATGAGCGCCGAACGGATCGCTGCAAGCTCCGCATCGCTGGTGGTCCCGCGCGTGATGAAGGGCAGCCCAGGTCCGCGCGGCGTCGCCGATACGATCCGAACGCCCGCAAGGCGTTCCGGCGCATGCATTTCGAGCAGCCCCCAAGTGACGGTGTCCACCGAAGCGATGTCCGCCAGCCCCTCGCGAACGGCATCGATGGAGGCGACATGGCCGCCGCTGACCATGATCGAGCCGAAGAACGGCTTGCCCCCGGCGAGCGGCGCGATCGCCGCGCGAAACAGGTTCATGCCGGAATTGGACATCCAGTCATTGATGGCCACGCGGGCACCCCGGAAATCCGAAAGCGTCAGGCCGGGATGATTCTCATGGGCGATCACGAAGCTCGCGCGATCCGTCCCCTCGCCGCCGGCAAACGCGTAGATCGGCGTGGCCACCAGCCGCACCTTGCCCCTGAGCTCCATGACATAGGGATAGCCGCAGGTCTGGGAGAAGATCAGATCCGGCTCGCTCCAGACCGCGTGGTAGTGCGACTGCCGGTCGAGGCCGTCGGACACGGAAAGACCGCGCTGGCGCAGTTTTCGCGCGAGCGCGGTCCAGAAAAGATCGTTGGCCCGCCGCACGGGTCCATCCATGTCATACATCGACAGTGTGGCGCGGAGCGGCGAGGCCAAGGACGGATCACTCATTGATGAGGCGGCGGAGCAGTTCGACCTCCTGCGACAGCTTCTGATCGGAAGACAACAGCTCTTCGATCTTGCGCACGGCGTGCAGAACGGTGGTGTGGTCGCGTCCGCCGAAACGACGACCGATTTCCGGGAAGGAGCGGGGCGTCAGCGTCTTGGAGAGATACATCGCCACCTGGCGCGGCTTGACGATGACGCGGGTGCGGCGGTTGGACACCAGTTCCTGTCGCGAGACATTGTAGTGCCGGGCGACGATGCGCTGGATGTCTTCGATTCGCACGCGCTTCGGCTCACCGGCGCCGACCAGATGCGACAAGAGCTCGTCGACCCGCTCGAGCGACAGATCCGGCTCGAAGGAGCGGCGGAAAATCAGCTGGTTGAAAGCGCCTTCCAACTCCCGGCCGGACGCCGTGACGTTTTCAGCGACATGGCGGAGGATGGTTTCCGGAATATCGATACCGGGATCCTCGGCGCGAGCCTGGGCCAGGCGGATCTTCATCATTTCGAGCCGCATTTCGAAATCGGGGCCTTCGATCTCGATCGCGACGCCGCCCTGCAGGCGGGAGCGCACGCGCGGATCGAGCGATTCGAGTTCCCAAGGCGCGCGATCGGCGGCCACGACCACCTGTTTGGCGCTGTCGAGCAGCATGTTGAGCAGATGGCAGAATTCGTTCTGGATCAGCTTGCCCTGCAGGAACTGCATGTCATCGATGATCAGGATATCGATGTTGCGCAGCGATTCCTTCAGCGTCAGCGCGTCGTTGTCGCGGATGGCGGTGGCGAAGCGCCACATGAAATATTCGGCCGTCAGATAAACGACGCGCGGGTTGCGCGGGTTCGATAGGGCTGCCGCGGCGATCGCCTGCAGCATGTGAGTCTTGCCGAGACCGACGCTCGAATGGATGAACAGCGGATTGAAACGGACCGCGCCGGCGCCCGATTCGGCGATGGTCTTGGCGGCGGCGAGCGCCACCCGGTTGGACGAGCCTTCGACGAAGCTCTGGAAGGTGTAGCGGCTATCGAGCGGCGAGCCGAACAGCGTGCTCTGCTGGGTCGGAGCCGGCCGGGCGGCAGGCTGCTGCGCTTGCGGCTGAGACATGTGCTGCGGCTGGGACGTGGCGAAAGAAGCACCGCGGCGCTGCGGTTGGGCGGCGGGCGCCGGATCCGCAAGGTTCGCGCCAGCTTCGTCTGCCATACCCGGACGAGAGGGACGTGCGGCGGACCTGACGACGATCTCGACCTTGAGGATGTTGGCGTCTTCTTCCTGGAGAAGCGACGTCATCATGTCGAGATATCGATTGTTGATCCAGGACTTGAGAAAGGTCGTCGGCACCGAGAGGCGAACGACGCTCTTGGAAACGGACTGGATCTTCAGCCGGCCGAACCAGCTCGCATAGACCTCGGGGCCCACTTTGGCCTTGAGTCGTGCGCTGAAACGCTCGAACAAGGCGTCGGTCTTCATCCCTCTTTCCCCCGCATCCGCTTCAGCATTGGCTGCCGTTATCAGCGCGTCCCCGGAAGAGAACGCGCCCTTTTCTGTCATTGTCATGTGCATGTCGCCGCCTTTTTCCACGTCATGAACGCCAGCCGCGAACTTCATCGCGACCGATCATCCGTCCTCCTGAAGGTCAGGCTCATCCGCCAATCCGCAGCCGTTCCCGGATGCGAAAGGTTTGACGGGCCTCGTTGGGCTTGACGATCAGGATCTAACGCTCATCTACTCACACTGTTCCCTGCATTTCCTGTCCCTGGAAAATGCCGGAATTTACGCACTCGCCTCGACGAAACGCTCCCCGCGATAGGTCGACAGAATAGCGCGGGAGACTCTGACGAGTCGACCCTTGGCATGCCTGTCGGTCGAGGATTGAGCGATGCTTCCGCCCGAGACCGGAGCTTGGTTTACCGATGTGTCCTGGTTGTCTTCATCGGTTTTCCCTGTCTCCGTGGAAGTCATTTAGGCAAGATCGACGGGCAAGATCAATCGCCTTTTTTACCCAATCTTAAGAGAAAACCGTTGACTTTCCCGAAGCGCAGTCCGCACTCCGGACCCCCAATAGAGAATCGCAGACAAATCAAAGGGATTCCCTGACAGGCGCATTTTCGGGGCGTCACAATCAAAAAAATAAAAAATTCACTTGACTCGACTTAGCGGACCACTGCCGCAAGGAAAGGCGCGAGCAACAAAACACACCTCGCGCAACTCATTGAAATTCATAGATTATTTACGCCTCTTACGATCGCTCCAAATTGTTGCAATTGTCAGATCTCATGACATTTTGACGAAATTCCGTTCGCGAATCCCGGAAACGACAAAAGGCCCGGCGCGAACGCCAGGCCCTTTTCAGTAACGATGACTGCCTAGATCAGGCGCCGATCGCGTTCACGCGGCTGGCGAGGCGAGACACCTTGCGGGAGGCCGTGTTGCGATGGACGACGCCCTTGGTGGCGGCGCGCTGCAACTCGGGCTGAGCAGCCTTCAGAGCGGCTTCGGCTGCGGTCTTGTCGCCGGATGCGATGGCTTCCTCGACCTTGCGAATGAAGCTGCGCATGCGCGAACGACGCGCCTTGTTGACGTCGGTGCGGCGGGCGATCTTGCGGGTCGCTTTTTTCGCCGAAGTGGTATTGGCCATGTATGCCTCTCTAGATTCGATCCTGTCCGACATGCCCCTTTGCCGCGGACCCTTCCGGGGTACGGCCTCAATGCCGGGCAATGAGGGAGCATCCAGAAAAGCCGGATAGACGGCTTTTCAAACTGTGGGCGGCGTATAGCGCCAAACCGGTCGTGCGTCAATGATCCCGTCAAAAGAATCTGCGGCGGCTGCGCGCATGGCGAGTCCCGTCTCAGCGATGGCCGAAGGCGGGCTTCCGCTTCTCCACGAAGGCCGTCATGCCTTCTTTCTGGTCTTCGGTGGCAAAGAGCGAATGGAAAAGCCGTCGCTCGAAGCGCAAACCTTCGGCGAGCGTGGTCTCGAAGGCGCGGTTGACGCTTTCCTTGGCCATCATCACCGAAGGGGTCGAGAAGGAGGCGATCTTTTCGGCCGCGGCAAGCGCTTCCTCCATCAGACGCTCTGCAGGCACGACGCGGGCGACCAGCCCGATGCGCTCGGCCTCGGCGGCGTCGATCATGCGGCCGGTCAGCACCATGTCCATGGCCTTGGCCTTGCCGACGGCGCGGGCGAGCCGCTGCGTGCCGCCCATGCCGGGCAAAATCCCAAGAGTGATTTCTGGCTGGCCGAATTTGGCCGTGTCGGCGGCGATGATGAAATCGGCCATCATCGCCACCTCGCAGCCGCCGCCGAGCGCGAAGCCCGCCACCGCCGCGATCAGCGGCTTGCGGAACGCGGTGACGCGATCCCAGCCGCCGGCGTAGTCGGCGCCATAGGCTTGCGCATAAGTGAGATCCTTCATCTCCTTGATGTCGGCGCCGGCGGCAAAGGCCTTTTCCGAGCCGGTCATCACCACGGCGCGCACGCCGTCGTCTGCGGCGAAGGCCGAGAGCGCCTCGACCAATTCCTCCAGCAGCTTCGCATTGAGCGCGTTCAGCGCCTGCGGGCGATTGAGCGTCACGAGCCCCACGGCTCCGCGCGTTTCGACGATCAGCGTTTCATAGGCCATGTTCTATCCCCCATGTCATATCTGGCATTGCGAACAAAAGAATGTCGAGCGGCCCGCCTGGACGATGCGGCCGACGGTTCCCGCGCAGCCCGGCGTCGGACAGGATTGCCCTTCGCGGTCATAGACGCGGAAGCGGTGCTGGAAATAGCCGAGCGAGCCGTCGGTCTGAATGTGATCGCGCAGCGACGAGCCGCCCGCCTCGATCGCCTCGGCGATCACCGCGCGGATATCGTCCGACAGTCTCGACAAGCCGGCTGTCGGCCCGCCCGCGGCCTCGACCAGCGCGCCGACAGGGGTTTCGGGCGACAGACCCGCGCGATGCATGGCTTCGCAGACATAGATATTGCCGAGCCCGGCGATGATCTTCTGGTCGAGAAGCGCGCTCTTGAGCGGCTGCTTGCGGCCCCTGAAACGGGTGGCGAGATAGTCGGGCGACAGAAGATTGCCCGTCGGCTCAGGCCCCAGTCCCTGAAAGGCCGGGTAATCGTCGAGGAGATGATCGCTCCACAGATGCATGAAGCCGAAGCGGCGAGGGTCATTGTAGATGATGCGGGCCGGGCCCGCCTCGCCCGTGAGATCGAAGATCACGTGGTCATGGGTCGCATCCTTGGAACGCGGATGATGGAACTCGCCCGGCGTCCCACTTACCTCCGCTTCGATCCGGAAGGAGCCGGACATGCCGAGATGGGCGATCACCGTGGAGCCGCCCTCGACATGGATGAGCAGATATTTCGCGCGACGTCCGAGCGCCGCGATGCGGCGGCCCTGCAGCGCCTCGGCGAAGCCTTCGGGAAAGGGAAAGCGGAGATCGGGCCGGTTGAGCGTCACGCGGCCAATGCGCGCTTTTTCCATGAAGGGCGCGAGGCCGCGTCGCACGGTCTCCACTTCAGGCAATTCGGGCATGGGCGGCGGACTTTCTCGGGCGTGGCTGTCGCCGCCTATATAGACAAGCCGAACGCCGCTCGCCAGTCCGCCGTATCAATCAGCCGGGGGTCGGTAGGGATCGGCGAGCGCCGCGCCGGGACGGCTGATCGGATATTTGCGCAGCGAGATCCTGGCCGCCAGGCGCTTTTCGCCGTAGCGCGTGAGAAGCTCCCGGAAGCTCTTGTGCATGCCGCCGTCCTGATAGGCGTAAGCGGTCGACGCCGAGGGCATGGAGAGCGGCGCAGACGCCAGCGCCGGCTCGGTAAGGCACGGCGCCAGCGGATTGGCCGGCAGGCTCTCGGCCGGCTGGTTGAACACGTAACGACCCGAACAGGCGGCGACGGCGGGTTCGCGCCGGGTGGCCTCGAACGAATCGTAGCCCACCTTCATCGCCCGCCAGAACTCCATATTGGGGTCGCCGGCATGTCGGGCCATGTTGTCGGCGGTCATGCGGAACGGATAGGACTGGACCTGGAAGGACGGCTGGCCCGATTTCAACGCCGCCTTCACCAGCGGATAAATTTCGGCCATCTGCTGGTCCGTGAGCGCGAAGCAGCCCGAGGACGAGCAGGCGCCATGCACCATCAGCGCCTCGCCGGTATAGCCCAGCGCGCTTTCGAGCCGGTTGGGATAGCCGAGATTGAAAGACAGATAGAATTGCGACTTGGGATTCAGCTGGCCGAGCGAAACCTGATAAAAGCCCTCCGGCGCCTGGCGGTCGCCGATCTTCTTCTTCGGACCGAGTTTGCCGGACCAGCGGCAGATCGGATAGGTCTTGAACAGCGCATACTGCCCCGACGGTTTCTTCTTCCAGACCTCGAATTCGCTTTCGGCCTTGAAGATGCGGATCAGCACCGGGTCCTCCTCGCGGAAACCCTTGGCGCGGATCTCGCGGGCGAGTTTCGGGGAGATGGAGGTATCCGGCTCGATGTCGAGCGCCGATGTCGTGCAGCCGGCAAGCGCGCCGAGCGCGAGAAGGCTGATCGCGGCGCAAACGGAGAGGAATGGGAACGACTGAGTCTTGGCCATCGGATACATACTCGGGACTTCTGATCTCCCTTATCCGGGGACGATCTTTCCGGTTCGTTAATCACATGTCTCGATCGGGAAGCTTGATCAGCCTCAACACGAGAACGTGACCGTATTATGCCCGGCAAAGCCTGTGCGAAGCCTTTATCGCATCGACTGAGCGCCCGGCCCCGCGACCATTTTGCGTCTCGCGCCTATGGCGTCGGCCGGACCGATCCGGTATGGTCCGCGGCATTCTAAAACAAGAAGACAAAAAAGACAGAAATGGAGCGCCTCATGACGACGGAACGCGCAAGCGCCGATGGCGGCATGGAAACATCCTATGGTTTTCGCCAGGTCAATCCCGGCGAAAAGCAGGGCCTGGTCAACGACGTGTTCCACAAAGTCGCCAAACGCTATGACATCATGAACGACCTGATGTCGGCCGGCCTGCACCGCGTCTGGAAGGACGCGATGATCGCAGCCCTCAATCCACGCAAGAGCGCCGATTACAAGGTGCTGGACGTGGCGGGCGGCACCGGCGACATCGCCTTCCGCATCGTCGAAGCCTCCGGACGGCTGGCGCAGGCGACCGTGCTCGACATCAACGGCTCGATGCTGGGCGTCGGCGCCGAGCGCGCCGAGAAGAAGGGGCTGGCCGGCAATCTGACTTTCGTGGAAGCGAACGCCGAGGAACTGCCCTTCGAAGCCAACACGTTCGACGCCTATACGATCGCCTTCGGCATCCGCAATGTGCCGCGCATCGATGTCGCGCTGTCGGAAGCCCATCGCGTGCTCAAGCGCGGCGGCCGTCTGCTGGTGCTGGAATTTTCGGACGTGGAGCTGCCGCTGCTCGACCGCGTCTATGACGCCTGGTCGTTCAACGCCATCCCCAGGATCGGCAAGGCGGTGACGGGCGAGGCCGAACCCTACCAATATCTGGTGGAATCGATCCGCAAATTTCCCAATCAGCGGGATTTCGCCCAGATGATCGCCAAGGCAGGCTTCTCGCGGGCGACCTACACCAATTATTCGGGCGGCATCGCCTGCCTGCATTCCGGCTGGAAGCTTTGACCCGATGAGCACTGCCGGAGCCTATCTGCGCCTGATCAATCTCGGTTGGGTGCTGACGCGCGAGGGCGTGATCTCCGCCCTGCCCGCCGATCATCTGCCCGCCATTCTGCGCTTCGGCCATTCGCTGGCCGGACTGCTCGCCAAGAAGCGGGCGAAGACGTCGGCGCAATCGGACAATCTCGCTCGCGCCGTCGATCGTCTCGGACCCTCCTATGTGAAGATCGGCCAGTTTCTCGCCACGCGCCCCGACGTGGTGGGCAAGGATTTCGCCGCCGATCTGGCGCTGCTGCAGGACCGGATGTCGACCTTTCCGATGGAGGCCGCCCGGCGCCAGATCGAGGATTCGCTCGGCCGCAGCATCGAGGATCTGTTCGAGGAATTCCTGCCGCCTGTCGCCGCCGCCTCGATGGCGCAGGTGCATCCCGCCATCGTGATCGACAAGGAAGGGAGCCGCCGCAAGGTCGCCGTCAAGGTGATCCGGCCGGGCGTGCGCGAGCGCTTCGCCCGCGATCTCGAAACCAATTTCGTGGTGGCGCATCTGCAGGAGCGGTTCTATCCGCCCGCCCGTCGCCTGCGGCCGGTCGAGGTCGCCAAGACGCTGGAGCAGACCACCAAGATCGAAATGGATCTGCGGCTCGAAGCCGCGGCGCTGTCCGAGCTCGACGAGAACACGGTCGACGATCCCGGCTTCCGCGTGCCAAAGGTCGACTGGGAGCGCACCGGCCGCGACGTCGTCACCATGGAATGGATCGACGGCGTCAAGATGTCCGACATCGCCGGGCTCAAGGCGGCCGGCCATGATCTTTCCATGCTGGCGCAGACACTGATGCAGAGCTTCCTGCGCCACACGCTGCGCGACGGCTTTTTCCATGCCGACATGCATCAGGGCAATCTGTTCGTCGATCCCACCGGCGAGATCGTCGCCGTCGACATGGGCATTGTCGGACGTTTGGGCAAGAAGGAGCGGCGTTTCCTGGCGGAAATCCTGTTCGGCTTCATCACCCGCGATTACCAACGCGTGGCCGACGTGCATTTCGAGGCCGGCTATGTGCCCGCCCATCACAATCACGCCTCCTTCGCTCAGGCCATCCGCGCCATCGGCGAGCCGATCCACGGCCAGCCGGCCGACACGATTTCCATGGCGAAACTGCTGACGCTGCTGTTCGAAGTCACCGAGCTGTTCGATATGCAAACACGCTCGGAACTGATCATGCTGCAGAAGACCATGGTCGTGGTCGAAGGCGTGGCCCGCTCGCTCGATCCCCATTTCAACATGTGGAAGGCGTCCGAACCCGTGGTCGGATCCTGGATCCGCGACAATCTCGGACCCAAGCGCATTGTCGGCGACCTGAAGGACGGTTTGAAGGCGGCGATGCGCATCGCCGAAGCCGTGCCGGAGATCGCCGCGCGCGTTGAGAAACTCGCGGTCAACATCACCGACATGACCGAGCATGGACTGAAATTCGACGCCGAGACCGCCGAGAAGATCGGCAGGTCCGAAGCGCGACACTCGCGCTCCGGCCGCGTCGCTCTCTGGGTGATCGCCGGCGCTCTTCTTTACATTGCCTGGCGTATCTCAGCGTTCTGAGTGGTCATCCAAGCCGGCAGCGCGGCGATCGCGCTTTCGGCGCTCATGACGGCGGCAATCTTGTCGGTCATATAGCGCAGCGACACCGAGGCGTGCTCGTCGTCATAAGACGCCACAGCGTCCTCGACGATGACCACATCGAGATCGCGCTGATAGGCGTCAATTGCGGCCATGCGGATGCAGGCATGGGTGTTGACGCCAGTCAGCACCAGCCTGGTGACGCCGCGGTTCGCGAGGATTTCGTCGAGATTGGTTCGGAAGAAGGTGCTGTAGCGCTTCTTGACGATCTCGATGTCGTCAGCCTCGCGCTCGAGGCCCGGATGAAGGGCGGCGCCGGGCGTTCCCTCGATCGACACCGCGACCTGCTTGCGCCGCATTTCCAGGAACGCGTCGCTGAGATCGGCCTTGAACTCGCCGCGGACCATGATCACCGGCAGGCTCCGCGCCCGAAAGGCGCGAGCAAGCCGGTTCTGGCGGTCGATCAGGGGTTCCACGCATTCAGGCGGCAGCGCGGCCAGCGCGTCGATCTGCATGTCGATGATCATCAGGGCTACGGTCATGGTCCGATCTCCAAATCGCGCCCGATCCATGCCCTTCACGGTTAACAGAAGAATGACAGAAATCAGACCATTTTGCAGCGCTCAAAAGCGATCCACAGCCGATCGCACATGCTCGCGGATGGTCGTGATCATGATCGACAGCGCCAGGCTCGTGTCACGGTCGGCGCGTGTGGTCAGGCCGACCGCGCCGCGGGTCTCGGACGTGTCGATATCGAGCCGTACGAGACGCCCCGCCGCGATATCGGGCGAGGCGACGCCGCGCGAGATGATCCAGACGGCATTGAAACGGTCGAGAAAGGCGCGGGCGAAACTGTCCGACACGGTCTCTATCGTCTGCGGTAGGTCGGCGATTCCGTTGGTCAGCAGGAAGCGATCGACCAGGGGACGGATGACGGCGCCCGAAGGGGGGATCAACACCGTGTATTGAGCGAGTTCGGCAAGCGAGAAATGGGGACGCGTCGTCAGCGGATGGTCGACGCGGACAACGAAACAGACCTCTTCCGAATACAGCGGCTCGAAATGCAGGCCGGTCATGCGCTCCGGCGCTGCGAGACGGCCCACGACGAGATCGAGATCGCCGAGCCTGAGCGCATCGAGAAGCACGCGATTTTCGCCCGACACGATGGTCACGGGACTGCCGGTGCCGGCCTCCAGAAAGGCATGGACGGCGTCCGGCAGGAAGGTGGCGGAAGCGGTGGGCAGAGCGCCAATGCGCAGCGGCGGCCCGAGCGACTTGCGGGCGAGCGAGATGGAATCGACGCCCCGCTGAACGGCGGCGACACTTTCGCCGGCATGGCGGAGAAAGACCTCGCCGAAGCGGCTGATGCGGATGCCGCGGCCATCCTTTTCGAACAGGTCGGCGCCGAGCGCGTCTTCCAATTCGCGGATGGTGCGGGTGACGGCGGGCTGGGTGATCGCCAGCACATCGGCGGCGCGGCCAACGCTTTTCTGTCGCGCGACCTCTATAAAGGTCTGCAGATGGCGAAACTTGATTCGGCTGTCCATTCATAGCTCCACGGTTATGAATGGCTGCGTAAATATCATTTTTCCCGCCAAAAACCATTCGGTATCTTTTGTCCCAGTGAGGAGCGCATCATGGCTTTCGCCAAAATCAACGGACAGGTTCTGCATTACGAATTCCTGACGGAATCGAAGGACGATCCCGTCGTCGTGCTCATCAATTCGCTGGGCACGGATTTCCGCATCTGGCTGCCGTTCATCGATGAGATTGCCGAGGAATGGTCCTTCCTGCTCTATGACAAGCGCGGCCATGGCCTGTCGGAGACCGGCGCGACACCCTATTCGATCAGCGATCACGCCAAGGATCTGATCGGCCTTCTCGACCACCTGAAGATCAAGAAGGCGACGCTTGTCGGCCTGTCGGTCGGCGGCCTGGTCGCTCAGGAAGTCTGGCGGCAGCGCCCTGCGTTGATCGAGAAGATCGTGCTTTGCGACACGGCTCACAAGATCGGCACGGCCGACGGCTGGAACCAGCGCATTGCGGGCGTCACCGAAAAGGGCATCGCCTCGCTCGCCGATGGCGTGATGAAGCTTTGGTTCACGCCTGACTTCCACGCCAAGCGCGCTGATGACCTCGCAGGTTACAAGACCATGCTGACTCGGCAATCGGTCGAAGGCTATGCGGCGACCTGCGCCGCCATCCGCGACGCCGACTTCACCACGGTGGCGCCGACCATTTCGGTCCCTGTGTTGGCGGTGGTGGGTGACCAGGACGGCTCGACGCCGCCGGATCTGGTGCGCTCGACCGTTGCGCTCATTCCCGACGCCCAGTTCGAGATCATCGAGGGCTGCGGCCATATTCCCTGCGTCGAACAGCCGGCGCAGCTCGCCGAACTGATCGTCGATTTCATCAACGAGGACTGACACGTGACGGACGCTTCCCAGACGGAACGGCATCGGCAAGGCCTGGCGACCCGGCGCTCGGTGCTCGGCGACGCGCATGTGGACAGGGCCGAGGCGGCCAAGACCGCCTTCGACGAGCCCTTTCAATCGCTGATCACCGAGGCCGCCTGGGGGCATGTCTGGTCGCGGCCGGAATGGACCAAGCGCGAGCGTTCGATGGTGACGATCGCGCTTCTGGCGGCGCTTGGCCATGATGAGGAGGTGGCGATGCATGTGCGCGCCACCGCCAATACCGGCGCGACGCCCGAGGATCTGCGCGAGGCCATGCTGCATGTGGCGATCTATGCCGGCGTGCCGGCCGCCAATCACGCCATCAAGATCATAAAAAAAGTGCTGGATGAGATGAACGCCACCCAATCTCATGGAGGAAAAGCATGAGCCGCAATGAAAGGCCCGAAACCGGCGCCTTCTACGCCCGCGACCGCGCCTGGCAGCCGCCGGCGCTGACGCCGCTTTACAAGACATCCGTGCTGCGCTCGCCGCAGAAGGCGCTTCTGTCGCTGGACGGCACCAAGAGCGAGATCACCGGCCCGGTCTTCGGCCACAATATGCTCAACGAGCTGGATAACGATCTGATCGTCAACTACGCCAAGCCGGGCGAAATGGCGATCGGCGAACGCATTCTCGTGCATGGCCGGGTGCTGGACGAACGCGGGCGCGGGGTGGCCGGCGCGTTGGTGGAATTCTGGCAGGCCAATGCCGGCGGCCGCTACCGCCACAAGAAGGAAACCTATCTCGCCCCCCTCGATCCCAATTTCGGCGGCTTCGGCCGTTCGATCACCGATGAAGACGGTTACTACTGGTTCAAGACCATCAAGCCGGGCCCTTACCCCTGGATGAACTGGGTCAATGACTGGCGTCCGGCCCATATCCACTTCTCGGTGTTCGGCCATGGTTTTGCCCAGCGGCTGATCACGCAGATGTATTTCGAGGGCGATCCGCTGATCTGGAAATGTCCGATCGTCAAGACGATCCCGGATGAGGAAGCCATCAGGCAGTTGATCGCGCCGCTCGACATGAATTCCACCATACCGATGGACATGCGCGCATATAAATTCGACATCGTGCTGCGCGGCCGCCGCTCGACATTCTTCGAGAATCGCAAGGAGGGCAACTGACATGGTGCAGACGCTCGACTACCTCAAGGAAACCGCCTCCCAGACCGCCGGCCCCTATGTGCATATTGGCCTGACGCCGAATTTCACCGGCATTCACGGCGTCTATGACCGCGATCTCGGCTCCGGCCCGCTCTACAACGACAAGACCCGCGGCGAGCGCATCACCATCAAGGGCCGCGTAATCGACGGCACGGGCACGCCGCTCCGCGATGCGCTGGTGGAGATCTGGCAGGCCGACACCGACGGCTTCTACAACAGTCCTTCTGAAACACGCGGCAAGGCCGATCCGAACTTCCTCGGCTGGGGCCGTTGCCCGGCGAATATGGACAGTGGCGAATTCACCTTTGAGACTATCAAGCCGGGCCGCGTTCCCTTCCGCGAAAAGGACCCGCGGCTGATGGCGCCGCATGTGACGCTCTGGATCGTGGCGCGCGGCATCAATATCGGGCTCAACACACGGATGTATTTCTCCGACGAGGCCGAGGCCAATGCCGAGGACCCGATCCTCAAGACGATCGAGCATCGCGTGCGCGTGCCGACCCTGATCGGTCAGCGCGATGGTGATGTCGTGAGTTTCGACATCCATCTACAGGGCGAGAAGGAAACGATCTTCTTCGATATTTAGCCGACTTACATTGGGAAGCGCGCCTCGGGGGCGCTTTCTCAGGTCAGCACGCGGGCAAGCTCGACCTGCACGGCGAGAAGCGGCCGGAGATAGCGCGCCTGAAGCGCGTCCGGCGCTTCCGAAGCCGCAGCCAGCCCGACATTGATCGCAGCGACGACATGGCCGCGCATATTGCGCAAGGGGACGGCGATCGAGCGCAAGCCGATCTCGACCTCCTGATCATTGAGCGCGAAACCGTCGCGCCTAACGCCGTCGAGGAGCGCCATCAACGGCTCGATATTCGTCACCGTTCTCTCGGTCCGCTGGGTGCGAATAGACGCCTCCAGAATGCGTCGGGCTTCAGCAGGGTCCAACGCTGCAAGCAGAATGCGACCCATCGACGTGCAATAGGCCGGCAGCCGCGAACCCGGCATCAGCGCGATCGACATGACCCGACGCTGCGCCGCGCGCGCCACATAGACGATCTCGGTTTCATCGAGAATGCAGACGGAACTGCTTTCGCCGATGTCCTGGCTGAGCCGGTCGAGCACAGGCTGGACGATCCGGGGAAGCGGCATGGCCGCGAGGCTGCCGACGCCCAGACGCAGCACGCGCGGCGTCAGCGTGAAGAACTTGCCGTCGTAATCGGCGTAACCGCCTTCTGCCAAAGTTAGCAGGCAGCGGCGGGTGGTGGCGCGGTCCAGCCCTGCAAGCGTCGCCGCTTCAGTGATTGACAGGCGGGGACGATCGGCGCTGAAGGCTTCGATGACTTTCAGCCCTTTCATCAAGCCACCCATGATGTCGCGCGGTTCCGCCACCTCAAACTCCATTTGTGCGATATTCGTACAAATATCTTATATCGCACAATTTGATGGACGTCGATCCGGGACGAGATTATTTCTTTGCTGACGCCGACCGGTTCTCCGTGCGGTCGGGATGGAGGTTCCGAATGGACAAGACAGTTTCCAGCGCGGCGGACGCCGTCGCCGCGATCGGCGATGGCGCGACCGTGATGATCGGCGGCTTCGGCGGCTCTGGCGCGCCGATCGAGCTCATTCACGCGCTGATCGACAAACGGCCCACCGGCCTGACGGTGATCAACAACAATGCCGGCAACGGCCGCATCGGCATCGCCGCGATGATCGACGCGGGCATGGTCAAAAAGATGATCTGCTCATTCCCGCGCTCATCGGACCCGCGCGCCTTCACCGACCGCTATCTGGCCGGCCAGATCGAACTGGAGCTCGTGCCACAGGGCACGCTCGCCGAGCGCATCCGCGCCGGCGGCGCTGGCATTCCCGCCTTCTACACGCCGACCGCCTATGGCACCGAGCTCGCCAATGGCAAGGTGATCGCCGAATTCGACGGCCGCCCTTACGTGCAGGAGCGCTGGCTGAAAGCGGACTTCGCCATCGTCAAGGGCCATATCGGCGACCGCCACGGCAACCTGACCTACAACAAGGCTGGCCGGAATTTTAATCCGCTGATGTGCATGGCGGCCAAGACCACGATCGTGCAGGTCTCGAAAATCGTCGAGGCGGGCGAGATCGATCCCGAACAGGTCGTGACCCCCGGCATCTTCGTCAATCAGGTCGTCGAGATCCCCAACCCGCAACAGGAAGAAGAGCTCATCCGAGCCGGAGTGGCCTATATATGAGCATCGACACACGCGAAGACATCAAGCTTTCCAACGCCCAGATCGCCTGGCGCGCCGCCCAGGACATCGAGGACGGCGCCTATGTCAATCTCGGCATAGGCTTTCCCGAAATGGTCGCCAAGTTCCAGCCGCCGGGCCGCGAGGCGATCTTCCACACCGAAAACGGCATTTTGAATTTCGGCGAGGCTCCGAAGGCGGGCGAGGAAGACTGGGATCTGATCAACGCCGGCAAGAAGGCGGTGACGCTGAAGCCGGGCGCCGCCTTCTTCCACCATGCCGACAGTTTCGCTATGGTGCGCGGCGGCCATCTCGATGTGGCGATCCTCGGCGCCTATCAGGTGGCCGAAAACGGTGACCTCGCCAATTGGCGGGTGGGATCCAAGGGCGTGCCCGCCGTGGGCGGCGCGATGGATCTGGTGCATGGCGCCAAGCAGGTCTTCGTCATCACCGAACATGTGACCAAGACCGGCGAGCCTAAACTCGTGGAGCGCTGCACCTTCCCGCTGACCGGCGTCGGCTGCATCACCCGCGTCTATACCAGCCATGCGGTTGTCGACATCAGGAACGGCCGTTTCGTCGTCCGCGAAAAGCTCGCGGGAATGACCATGGATGAATTGCAGGCCATGACCGGCGCTCCCCTCCATGTCGAGGGCGACGTCGCCGCGCTCACCGTGCCGACGCTTTGAATTGAGGAAAATGACCATGACCGACGCCTTTATCTGCGCTTATATCCGCACGCCCATCGGCCGCTTCGGCGGCTCGCTGTCTTCCGTCCGCTCCGACGATCTCGGCGCCACGCCGCTGAAGGCGCTGATGGCGGCGCATTCCTCGGTGGATTTCGCCGCCGTGGACGAGGTGATCTTTGGTTGCGCCAACCAGGCCGGCGAAGACAATCGCAATGTCGCGCGCATGTCGTCGCTGCTCGCGGGCCTGCCCGTCTCGGTGCCGGGCACGACGATGAACCGGCTCTGCGGCTCGGGCATGGACGCCGTGATCACCGCCGCCCGCGCCATCAAGGCCGGCGAAGCCGAAATGATCATCGCCGGCGGCGTGGAAAGCATGAGCCGCGCGCCCTTCGTGATGCCGAAGGCCGAGAGCGCCTTTTCGCGCGCGGCGGAAATCCATGACACGACCATCGGCTGGCGCTTCGTCAATCCGCTGATGAAGAAGCAGTATGGCGTCGATTCCATGCCGGAGACGGCGGAAAACGTCGCTGACGACTATCGGGTCAGCCGCGAGGACCAGGACGCCTTCGCCGTTCGCTCCCAGGCCAAGGCGGCGGCGGCGCAGGCCAATGGCCGTCTCGCCCGCGAGATCACGCCGGTGACCATACCCCAGAAGAAGGGCGACGCCATCATCGTCGACCGGGACGAGCATCCCCGCGCCACGACGATGGAGGCGCTCGCCAAGCTCCGTCCGATCGTGCGCGCCGACGGCACGATCACTGCCGGCAACGCCTCGGGCGTCAATGACGGCGCCGCAGCCCTGATCATCGCCTCGGAAGCCGCCGCCAAGAAGCATGGCCTGACGCCGATCGCCCGCATTCTCGGCGGGGCGACCGCCGGCGTGCCGCCGCGCATCATGGGCATCGGCCCCGCGCCCGCGACCCAGAAGCTTCTCGACCGGCTGGGCCTGACCCAGGACCAGCTCGACGTGATCGAACTCAACGAAGCCTTCGCCAGCCAGGGCCTCGCCACGCTGCGCCAACTCGGCGTCGCCGACGATGACGACCGCGTCAACCGCAATGGCGGCGCGATCGCGCTCGGCCATCCGCTCGGCATGTCGGGCGCGCGCATCGCCGGCACGGCGGCGCTGGAACTCACGCTGACCGGTGGGCGCTATGCGGTGGCGACGATGTGCATCGGCGTCGGCCAGGGCATCGCTATCGCGCTCGAACGCGTTTAAACTCCAGGGGCGGGCGTCACAGCCCGCCTTTCGCATTTTCAAATCGGACCATCCTCATGAGCCAGATCGCCCTCGCCTTTCTCGACGTCCTCCTGACGGATCAGGAGATGGCGGAGCTGATGGGCACGGAGGCCGATCTCGCCGCCATGCTGCGGTTCGAAACAGAACTCGCGGCGGCGCAGGCTGAACTCGGCATGATCCCGGCTGATCACGCAGAGGCGATCCGCAGCGGTATTGCGACGTTTTCGCCCGATGTCGCCGCGCTGACCCGCGCGGTTCTGAAGGACGGCGTCGTGCCGCCCGATCTTATCCGGCAATTGCGCGCCCATATCGGCGGCGAGGCCGCCAAGAGCCTGCATGTCGGGGCCACCAGCCAGGATGTCATCGACACGGCGCTGGCGCTGAAGCTGAAGCCGGCGCTCGAACTGCTTGAAGGCCGGCTGGGCGCCGTCGCAGAAGCGTTGTCCGCTCTCGTCGCCAGCCAGGGCGACCATGCGCTGATGGGCCGGACGCGGATGCAGGCGGCGATCCCGATCACCGCGCGCGACCGCATCGAGGCCTGGCGGGCGCCGCTCGCCCGGGCGCGACAGGATCTTGCCGACGTCAGCGCCAGAAATCTGATCCTGACGCTGGCGGGCGCGGCGGGAACATCCGACAAATATGGCGACAAGGCCGAGGCGTTGCGGCGGGCGCTGGCGGCGCGGCTGGGACTTTCAGCACCCGACTATACGCCGCATGCCCAGCGCGACCGCATCGTCGCGCTCGGAGGCTGGCTGTCGCAGGTCACGGGCGCGCTCGGCAAGATGGGTCAGGACGCAGCCCTGATGGTGCAAAACGAAATGGCCGAGATCGTGATGTCGGGCGGCGGCGCCTCTTCCGCCATGGCGCACAAGCAGAATCCGGTGCTGGCCGAAACTCTGGTCGCGCTCGCCCGCTTCAACGCCGTGCAGATCTCCGGCCTGCATCACTCGCTGGTGCATGAGCAGGAGCGCTCCGGCGCCGCCTGGACGCTCGAATGGATGGTCCTGCCGCCGATGCTGAATGCGACGGCGACGGCGCTTACCCATGCAGGCGCTCTGGTCGCCTCGATCCGATCGGTGGGCAAACCCAATCCCTGAGCAGGATTGTCGCTGGAATTCTCAGGCGAATCCGCTAGCCTCGGCGAAACAGTTGCGGAATGGTGCATGCGCGTCCTGATCATCGAGAATTTTCATGCCTCCCCCTTGGGCAATGTCGGCATCGCGCTCGAAGAGGCGCAGGCGGAGATTACGCTCCGCCGCCCCTGGCAGGGCGATGCGCTGCCGGATCACGATGGTTTCGACGCGATCGTGGTGCTGGGCGGCGAACAGAGCGCCCTCGACGACGAGAAATACCCCTATCTGCCTGAACTCGTCGCGCTGATGCGGACATTCGGCGCGGCCGACAAGCCGGCGCTGGGCATCTGCCTCGGCAGCCAGTTGCTGGCCCGCGCCCATGGCGGGACCAATCGTCTCAACGCCGCCCGGGAATTCGGCTGGCGCGAGGTTCGGCGGACCGAGGCGGCGGCGGATGATCCCGTGCTGTCGGCCGCGGCGGAGGCCTTTCCAATCTTTCAATGGCATTCCGACACCTTCACCCTGCCTGAAAACGCGGTGCGGCTCGCGACCAACGAGACGGCGGAAAACCAGTGTTTCCGTGTGGGACGGGCGAGCTACGGCATGCAGTTTCATTTCGAAGCCAATCGCGATGTGGTCGAGACCTGGGTGAAAGGCTTTCCCGACACTGTCGACCGCATGGACCCCGACTGGCTGCCGACCTATCCTCAGCGCGCCGAGACCGAGGGCAAGACTGCGGATGCGGCGGGGCTGGCGATCGCCCGCGCCTGGGTGCGGCTGATCGGGGCCTGATCACGCGCCATGCATTGTTGCGGCTTTCTGCTGGCTGCGAATTGCTCTAAAGGCAGGGCATGCCTCAGAAAGTGTTCATCCGGCGTCTCGCGCTGACCGCCTATCGCAACTACCGCTCCGCCGCGCTGACGTTCGACGAGCGGCATGTTGTGCTGACGGGCGAAAACGGTTCCGGCAAGACCAATCTTCTCGAAGCGGTGTCGCTGCTGTCGCCCGGTCGAGGGCTGCGGCGGGCCGTTTACGCCGACGTGGCGCTGAAGGGCGAAGAGACGGGCTTTTCGGTGTTTGCCGAGGTCGAGGGCATGGAGGGCGATGTCGAGATCGGCACCGGCGTGCAGCCTGATGCGGCGGCGCGGCGGGTGCGCATCAACGGCACCGACGCCAAATCCAGTGACGAATTGCTCGATCATTTGCGCGTGCTCTGGCTGACGCCGGCCATGGACGGGCTGTTCACCGGGCCGGCCAGCGAGCGCCGGCGCTTTCTCGACCGGCTGGTGCTGTCGCTCGATCCCGCCCATGGTCGCCGCGCCGCCGATTTCGAGCGCAGCATGAAGATGCGCAACAAACTGCTCGAAGAGGGCCGTTACGACGCCGACTGGATGAGTTCCATCGAGCGGCAGATGGCCGGCCTCGGCGTCGCCATCGCGCTCGCCCGCACGGAAGTCGTGGCGCTGATCGCGCGGCTCGCAGAGCGGACCGAGGAGGCGAGCCGATTTCCGCAATCGCTACTGACGCTCGCAGGGTTTCTCGACGGCGGGCTGGACCGGCCGGCGATCGACCTCGAAGACCATTACGCCGATCTTCTCGAACAGGGCCGCCGGCGCGACCAGGCGGCGGGACGGACGCTGGATGGACCGCACCGCACCGACCTTCTCGTGCTCCACAAGGAGAAATCGATCGAGGCCGCGCTCTGCTCGACCGGGGAGCAGAAGGCGCTGCTGGCGGGGCTGGTTCTCTCGCATGCCGAACTGACGGCGACGATGACGGGCGCCGCGCCCATCCTGCTGCTCGACGAGGTCGGCGCGCATTTCGACAGGCATCGCCGCGCCGCTCTCTTCGATCTCATGGATAGAATCGGCGCCCAGGCCTTCATGACGGGGACAGATGCGCATCTCTTCGAAGCGCTGGGCGACAGGGCGCAGTATTTCCATGTGAACCAGGCGAGGCTCGAGCCGCAGGTCCGTCCCATAGCGTGACAGCGCGCTCAGTATGTCTTTACATTAACAAGAATTAACATTTCTTTGCCTGGCCGATCCATTGAAATGCCACAAAGTCGGGGCCATCTCTTGGTCATAGCAGCCACGCCCCTAAGGCTGCAAAAGCCCGGCTAAAGGCAAGTCCCCCGCCAGGCCGGGCACGCGGACAAAGACGCCCCTAACTTCTTGTCCGCATCACAGAGACCGTCATGGCGCCGCCCTCCGGCCATGACGGTCTTTCTGTTTGGGGGGGCATCACGGGGGTGATGTTCATTGTGTGCTTTGCGCCACAAGCGGACGTCGCGCTCCGATTATGCGTCGCTAGAAGGTATCTGGGTTGCAAAGTCGCCCATCTAGGCGCTGTCGGATCCTAGTATCCAAATGCATAGAAATCAAACATGCAGGCAAGCTTGCGAAAATAGGATTTGTACGATCCTTCCGTAAGCTTGTCAGCGTTCTGAATAAGGAATTTGGAGACTGCGTCCAAGTCGATTTCGCTTTTTGCCTGAAACGGGATCATCAAAGCTGCCTTTTCCGGCGTTGTCTTTTCTATAATCTCCTGTGTGGTGAGCCCCTTAAAGTCGCGTTCGTACTGTGTGCGATATCCATCAACCGTGAACCTCCCTTGAGTGGCGCGAAGGGCAACCGTTCTGGCGTCACTGTACGGGCATTCGGCGAGCATCTTCCTGTCAGTTATCCCCGCCTCCCGTAGATATCGAAATGCTGGGATGTATCTGTTGGAGACGCGACGGAACATCGGATAGGTCGATTTCAAAATCTCATCCGCATTGTAGGCGGACTTTGGCTGGAGCACATCCAGCATTACGTCGTCAACGGTGACGCCAGTGTAACCCCTAGCTGTGAGAACCTCCTTTTGCTTTTCCGCGACTTTCTCGGCCCTTTCTTTAAACTCAGTCGCAACGCCGACGCCCACAACAAACTCTATGTCGTCCTTCTCCCCAATGTCGTCGATATCTCGGACCGCAAGCTTGGTTTCCGGATTCGCTGACTTAACGAGCTCGTACATTTGCTCCTTGCAGTAACGAAGAACCCGAGCGGGAATCTTTCTTTTGGTCGCTTCGACGGCCGAATAGACTTTTGTGAAATCGCTCGTCCGTACAAGCGTAACCCTTATCTTGCTCTTCCCAATCGTGATGGTCGCCCCTTCCAACGCATCACTCTGCCCATCGCCAGCCCTCTCGACGAATATAAGGTTCTCTTCGAATTGCTTCAGCTTTTCGCCGCCCACACACTCGGCGATCGATCCGATGATCGCCTGGATGTGGGGATCATTGATGGAATAGCCGAGAAAAATTACAGGATGCTCGACGAAGATAGTTATGAGCTTCGCTGCGAGATAGGGGTTCTTATCACGGAAATTAGCATAATCATCATCGGTAAGCACCAATGAAGCAGGCCGAGAAGAACACCCATGTATTTTGTAGATTTCTGCGATAGATTGAGGGTTTGAAAAAATCAGCTCTTCCTGACCGATAAAAACCTTATAGTCGGGAAATAGATCTTCCAACAATAAGTCCCAATTTGTCGTGATAATACCATCGACATTCATCCGTGACAGCGCATCGATCTCATTAGCGTATTTGGATTCTTTATATTCCAGTGAGAGATTTTTTAGATAGCGCGCGATCTCGTACTTTAACGAAGACGACTTCTCGGTGGCATCTTTACCATATATCTTCTTGCTATCGGCATAGTCGGGATCGTCCCACCACAAAGTGTTGAAGTCTTGCGCAATCAGTGAGGCTGCCACAGGCAAGTCGCCATTTGCCGTAGAAAGATAATATCCGTAATCGCGGATTTTGGCGCAGAATCGCGCAAGTAGGTCAGACCAAGTCTCCAGCCCGATATAGCGTCTCGAAAATCCCGACCCAACAAAAAGGAAAGGTGCCGAGCCGCAGCTGTGAAGAATTTTGATCAAGCCTTCTGTTATGTCGGCCACCACGCAACCTCAGTTTGTTGTCAGAGGCCAATGTCTATCACGATGTTTCGATTCCGATCTACAGGCAGAAGTGTCGGGGAAGCTAATTTGCAAGGGGCTTGGTCTATTAGAGCTTTATCTGCTCGGAAGAGCCACATTACCGGCTGCGTCGGTGCTTTGTAGCGGGATGATCAGAGTCGTTTTATCTTCGGAAAACCTCGCAGATCATAGCTTTGCATTCGCGCTCACGAAAACAGACGGGGGTTCGATGACTGCAATGGCGAAACTCAGCCGTCCAACACAGCGTATTTGGCGCTTCCAACCCTTACTTTATCTCCAGCGCCTGCGGGCCCCATATACCGTGACCACCCCCACCCCGCGGTGGGACGAAGGGATCAGGCGCGGCCCGGGATCGTCGGGATGTTGGCGGGGCGGCTGGCGTTTGTGGTGAGGTCTTTTCGGCCGACGCGGAATTCCGTGCCGATGGTCAGGCGCGGATTGCCTGCGCCACGGTGTCGGGGGCTTGCTCGATCACTTTCAGCAGCAGTATTGCGGCGCGATCCGGTTGGCGGCGCTTCTGCTCCCAATCCTTGATCGTGCCGGCGGGCAGGCCATAGCGCTTCGCAAACTCCGCCTGCGAGAGTTTCTGGCGCTTGCGAATGGCCGCAACGTCGATCGTTTCTGGAACAAAGACAGCGGCGGGTTCTGCGCGGCCCTCTGCGATCGCAAGCGCTTCATGTGCGCTCTGGATAAGCTCTTTTCCGAAGGTCATTCCGTATTCTTTCTCTGTCTGTAGGCATCGGCCAGCTTGGGAAGGATGCGGGCCAGCTCGTTCCGTTCCGCTTTCGAGAGGTTGCCCTTCTCGTTCTTTCCGTAGATCGCCAGGGCGAACACAGGAATATCTCCGCCCCCGAAGTAATGAACCGTCCGGAAGCCTCCGCTTTTTCCTTGCCCTTCACGGGCATGACGCAACTTGCGCGCCCCGCCCGTTCCAGCCATCAGCACCCCAGCCTCAGGGTCGGCCGCGATCACGGCGACAATCTCTTGAAGATCATCGTCGGACAGGCCGCACCGCTTGGCCTGCGTAAGAAACGTAGTCGTTTGGATTACGCTTTGCATGAGGAAGTATACGGCAATGCCGTCTATTTGGCAAGAAACTATACGGCATTGCCGCCTGGCGCTGAGCCGCGAAAGCCCGTCTCACAAGGCTGACTTTCGCGACCGGCTTTCACGGCAGATTTCTCCCTGCAAAATCAGCGCGGGGATTTTTTGACCATTGCGTTGACCGTCCATAACGGCAAGGGGCCAAAATGATCCCTACGACTCAACCCAATCCGCCCCCACCCCTCACCGTATTTCCCCCGCCTGCGGGCCCCAGACATCCGTGACCGCAAATCCTTCCGCCGTGGGGTCGAAGGGGTCGAGCGCCACCTGGGTCATGCCGAAGGTCCAGGCGCGGCCGGAGATGGTGGGTATGATGGCGGGGCGGCCGGCGATGGTGGTGACGTCTTTCAGGCCGACGCGGAATTCGGTGCCGATGGTGGAGCGCGAGATGAAGGTGTCGCCGATCTTGGCCTTGCCGCGCGCGTGCAGCGTGGCGAGATTGGCGGAGCTGCCGGTGCCGCAGGGCGAGCGGTCGACGCGGCCGGGCCACATGGTGGTGCAGGTGCGCACCGCGCCATCGGGCTCCTCGCCGCGGAACATCACATAGGCGACGCCGCGGATTTCGGGGATCTCCGGATGCACGACCGGGATCGTGCGGTTGATGAGATCCTTCAGCGCCATGCCGGCGGCGACGAGTTCGCGGGCATTGGCCTTGTCGATGGTCATGCCCACCGCGCTCGCGTCGGCGATGGCGTAGAAGACGCCGCCATAGCAGAGATCGACCTTCACCTTGCCCCAGGTCCCGGTGTCGACCTCGACATCGAGATCGAGCACGAAAGAGGGCGTCATGGTCAGTTCCACCCGCTCGCAGCGGCCGTCGCGGCAGGTGGCGGTGGCCTTGACGAGGCCGGCGGCAGTGTCGAGCATGACCACCGTTTCCGGCTCCTTCATCTCGATGATGCCAGTCTCCAAGAGAGCCGTGGTGACGCAGATGGAATTGGAGCCGGACATGGCGTGCGCCTGATCGGCCTGCAGGATGATGAAGCCGGCGTCGGCGCCCTCGCGCTTGGGCGGCAAGAGCAGGTTGACCGAGCCGAGCGGCCCCTGCCGGGGTTCGAGACACAGGAAACGGCGCAGGCTGTCATCCACCGTGTTGATGTAATTGAGCTGCTCGGCGATGGTCTTGCCGGGGATGTTCGGCACGCTGCCGGTGGCCAGCCGGCCGATTTCGCCTTCGCAATGAACATCCACCAGTTGGATCGTGCGTTTCCAGCGCATGGGCTTTCCTCTTGTTCGGGCCGCGTGTCAGTAGCGGTTGATGCGGTAAGGCGTCAGATCGATCGGCGGCGTCTGGCCGGTCATCAGATCGGCCATGGCGAGCGCGGTCGTAGCGCAATAGGTCAGGCCGAAATGGCCATGGCCGGTGGAATAATAAAGGCCGCGCGTGGTCGATGACGCCGAGAGCACCGGGATCGTATCCGGCAATGCCGGGCGATGCCCCATCCATTCGGTCGCCTCCTCCACCTTGAGACCCGGCAGCGCATAGCGCGCATGCTCGACCAGGAAACGGGCGCGACGCCAGTTGGGCGCGCGCTCCAGCCCCGCCATTTCCACCGAGCCGCCGACGCGGACGCCGCCCGCCGTGGGGGTGATCATGAAGGCGCGCTCCGGCCAGATCAGCGACCATTTGAGATCGACGCCTGGGGCCATGATCTGGGTGTGATAGCCGCGTTCGGTCTCCAGCGGTATGGGCTCGCCCGCCGCCTTGGCGAGATCGCGGCTGTGCACGCCCATGGCGATCAGCACCCGGTCGGCCTCGATGCGCTTGCCGTCGATGAGGATGACGGCGGTGACGCCGCGCTCGTCCCGCTCCAGTCTCGCGACCTCGCCCTTGAGGAAGGCGCCGCCATGGGCGCGCATGGCCTCGACCAGACGCAGCACGACACCATGCGGGCTCGAGACGAAATGATTGTCCGGCAGCAGCACCGCCTTGGGCAGAGCGGGGTTGAGGAGCGGCTCGACCTCGCGCAGGCGCGGACCGGAAAGCACTTCGTATTTGAGGCCGAAATGATCCATCAGCGCGAGATTGGCGCGGCCGGCCGCGAATTCGGCTTCCGTGCCGAACAGTTGCAGGCAGGCGGTGTCGCTGAGCATATCCATGGCGCCGATGCGGCCGAGCAGCGTCTTGAGATCGGCGAGCGAGCGGAGCGCCAGATTGGCGCCGGCCTCCTCGATCTCCTTGATGCGGTCGGGGCGACCGGCCGCGAGGAAACGCAGGAACCAGGGCAGCATTTTGAGCGCATAGACAGGATTGACCGCCACGGGCGCAACGGGATCGGCGAGCCAGCCGGGAATCTTCTTCCAGACCGCCGGCCGCGACACCGCCTCAAAGCCATTGACGGCGATGCTGGCCATATTGCCGAAGGAGGCGCCGAGGCCCGGCTCCTGGCGATCGATAAGTAGCACGGGCTCGCCGCGCAGCGCCAGCTCCGCCGCGGTCGACGCGCCGACAATGCCGGCGCCCAGAATGATGATCGGCTTCTTGGCCATGCTTCCCTCTCAGGTCTTCAGCGCGAGCGGCGCGAGATGAGCGATTTTGGTTTCGAGTGTTCGGGCGACGCGCTCGGCGGCCAGCGCCTCCGCGCGGTCCACGAGGCGAAAACGCAGCCGGTCGCCGGCGCGGGCCTGGGCGAGCTTCCAGTGATCGGCGCCGATGACATGGGCGATCTTCGGATAGCCGCCACAGGTATTGGCCTCGGCGAGTTGGATCACCGCCTGTCCCGAGGGCGGAACCTGCACCGTGCCCGGCATGATGCCGTGGGAATGCAGTTCGAGCTTGTCCGTCAGGGCCAGCGGCTCGCCCTCCAGCCGCATGCCCTGGCGATTGTTCTGCCGGCTGACGACGAAGTCGGAGCCGAGAAGCGCGCGGCGGGCCTCGTCGGTGAATGCGGCATATTCGGCGCCGGCCATGATGCGCAACAGCGCGGGATCGTCGCGGCCGAGCAGCGCCGGGTCGAGGCCGTGGCCGGCGGGTTGTTTCGCGCGGATGCGGCTGGGGTCGAGCGCGAGGCGATCGCCGCGCTTCAGCGCCCGTCCCTCCAGCCCGCCGAAGCTGCTTTTCAAATCCGTGGCGCGGGAGCCGAGAACGAGCGGCAGATCGACGCCGCCGGAGAAAGCCAGCATGACGCGGGCGCCCGAAACAGGAGCGTCGATGCGCAGTTCGTCGCCGGCCTTAGCTTCACGCGCCCACCAGGCGGGGAAGCTGCGATCGCCGAGCCGAGCATTGGCAAAAGCGCCCGTCATCGCCACGAGACAGGGCGCGTGAAAGCGTAGGCGGAACGGGAAGACGGCGATTTCCAGCCCCGCCGCTCCATCCTCGTTGCCGACGAGCAGATTGGCCGCCGTCAGCGCCTGCCGGTCCATCGCCCCGCCGCGGCCGACGCCCTGATCGAGATAGAGCGGACGGCCGAGATCCTGGACGCTGTTCATCAGCCCGGAGGTGAGAATTTCGATCATGACGCGCGCTCCGGCACGAAGCGCAGGCGATCACCGGGGGCGAATAGAGCCGGCCTGTCGCGGGTCGCGTCGAAGAGACCGAGATCAGTGTGGCCGAGAATATGCCAGCCGGATGGCGCGGTGACCGGCATGATGCCCGCCTGCGCGCCACCGACGATGACGGAACCCACGGGCACGCCGTCACGCGGATTGGACAGACGCGGCGCGGCCAGTTGCGGATCGAGCCCGGAGAGATAGACGAAGCCCGGCATGGCCCCGACGGCGGCGACCGAATAGAGCGGCGCCGCATGGCGCGCGATGACCTCGTCGATGCTGAGGCCCTTGGCGCGGGCGAAATCTTCGAGGTCGGGTCCATCCTCGCCGCCATAGCGGACCGGCACATCGCGAATCACACCCTTCCTGACTGCGCCGGCGGCGTTCCAGCCCGCGAGGATATCCGCCTGCAATTGGTCGGCGTCTGTCACAAAAGGATCGAAGACCAGCAGCAGGTTGTTCATACCCGGCACCGTCTCGATCATGCCGGGGAAAGCGCGCAGGCTTTCGGCCAAGGCCCAGATCTTTTCCTGCACGGCGTCGGAAAACGCCCCCATCGCGCCGTCGATCAACAGCGCGTCGGGTCCTTCGAAAGACAGGCGGGGGGAACTTGCCTTGGGCATTGGTTTTCCTGTTTCTCCCCATCTGATATATCAGATGGGGAGGCTTGCCTACTGGGGCGGAGAAGATTCTTTGTCGCAGGGACGATGACGATGCTGCGGCGGCATGCTTTAAGAGGCGGCGGAGACGCAAGGCGGGAGACGGCAATGAAGGTGGACCTCAATTCCGACATGGGCGAAGGCTTCGGCGCCTGGAAGATGGGCGACGACGCGGCGATGCTCGACATCGTCAGCTCCGCCAATGTCGCCTGCGGCCTGCATGCCGGCGATCCGGAAGTCATGGCCAACACGTTTGGTCTGGCGAAGGACAAGGGTGTGGCGGTGGGGGCGCATCCAGGCTATCCCGATCTCTGGGGTTTCGGACGCCGCAACATCCCCTTCACCATGGGCGAGACGGAGCGGCTGATCGCCTATCAGATCGGCGCGGCCCAGGCGATGGCGGCTTATTCCGGCCATGCGATCCGCTATGTGAAGCTGCATGGCGCGCTCGGCAATCTCGGCCAGCAGAACCGCGATGTCGCGCTCGCCGCCTGCAGGGCGATCAAGGCCGTCGATCCCACACTCATCTGCCTGACGATCGCGCTCGGGGAGATGGAGAAGGCTGCGGACGAAATGGGTCTTGTTTTTCGCTCGGAGATCTTCGCCGACCGCGCCTATACCGATGAGGGCTTTCTGGTCGATCGCCGCCTGCCCGGCGCGGTGCTGCATGAGCCCGACGAGATCGCGCGACGAATTCTTTCGATGCTGGAGGCGGGCGCGATCGAGACGGTGACCGGCAAACGGTTGAAGACGGCGATCCATTCGATCTGCGTGCATTCCGACACGCCCTCGGCGGTGGAGATCGCCCGAGCGCTTCGCCAGTCGCTGGAAGGCGCTGGCGTCACCATCCAGTCTTTCGTGGAGTAGGCCCAGATGGATTTCGACCTGATCGACCGGCTGATGCGGATGCTCGAAGCCTCCGATCTCAACGAGCTCGACGTGACCGAAGGCGGCATGCGCATAAGGCTGGTGAAACAGGCGTCGGAGGCCGAGCTTGTTTCGTCGCCGACGCCTGCGGCCGTTCCTCAAGCGCTCGCGTCGACAGCGGATGCGTCGAGCGGGACGCGACGGATCAAGGCCGGCATGGCCGGGACCTTCTATCGCTCGCCCGCGCCCGGCGCGAAGCCTTTCGTGGAGGTCGGCGACCTCGTGCGCGATGGCGACCAGATCGCCATCATCGAGGCGATGAAGCTGCTCAATCCCGTTGAAGCGGAGTGCGACGGGGTCGTCACGCAGATCCTGCCCGCCGATGGCGACGGCGTCGAGCCGGGGACGCTGCTGTTCACGATCGAGTCGGAGACATGACCGACCGCAAGGCGGAGCGGCTGATGATGCGGATGATGGCCGCGCGCGGCATCGGCGCCATGACCTATCAGGACGGACAGACCGATTTGACAATCACCTTGCCCGAGGATCTGATCGGCGCTGTCAGCGCGCCGCAGGCGGGGCGCTTCACGCTCTGGACGCCCGGCGGCGCGGAGCCCACCTTCCCGCGTAGGGTCGCGGCGGGCGAAATCCTCGCCTGTCTGCGCGTGGGGCCGCTGCTTCTGCCCGTTTCGGCTCCTGCCGAAGGAACCTGCCTTCCCCCGCTCGCGGAGGAAGGCGATCTCGTCGGTTTTGGCGAGCTGCTGTTTTGACAATCAGCCGGCGGGCTGTTCAGCAGCGTCCGCCGCGCCGGATTGATCCGCTTCTTCGCGTGTCGGACGGCGGCGCACTGCGGCGCGGGTGATGCGCACCTTCTTGATGCGACGCGGATCGGCGTCGAGCACGTGGAATTCGAAGCCCGGCACCGCCTGCACCACCTCGCCACGGGCCGGAATGCGGCCGAGTTCGGCGAAGATCAGACCGCCCAGCGTATCGACTTCGTTGACCTGGCCCGACACGTCGAAATCCGAGCCGATTGCCTGGGCGATCTCTTCGAGTTCGATGCGCGCGTCGGCGATGAACACGTCGTCCGACTGGCGGATGAACAGGATTTCCTCGTCATCATGCTCGTCTTCGATGTCGCCGACCAGCATTTCGACGATGTCTTCCAGCGAAACCAGACCATCGGTGCCGCCATATTCGTCGATGACCAGCGCCATCTGTATGCGCTCGGCCTGCATCTTCGCCATCAGTTCGGAGGCCAGCATGGAGGGCGGCACAAAGAGGACCGGACGCAGGATTCCGGCGTCTTCGATCGACACGTCGGTATTGATGCGGCCGAGATCGAAGGGTTTGGCGGATTTAGACGTCCGCGGCGCGGGCGCGCCTTCGACGGCCGGCTGGGCGGCGGCTTTCGGCGCGGCGCGGCGGCGCTTGGCCTCCTTGATCATATAGCCCATGAGGTCGCGGATATGGACCATGCCGCGGGGGTCGTCGAGCGTTTCGGCATAGACCGGCATGCGCGAGCGGCCGGTCTCGTGAAACATCAGCATGAGATCGCCGACGGAGCGGCTGTGATCGACCGCTTCTATTTCGGCGCGGGGCACCATGACGTCCTCCACCCTCACTTCGCGGAAGCGCAGGGTGTTCTTGAGCATGGCCCGTTCGATGGGGGAAAATCCAATGCTGGCGCTCTCTTCCGTAGCCAGCACATCCGCGAGATCCTCGCGAAGACTATGCGCATTCTGCGGGCGCAGAATTCTCGCGACCTTTGCCCAGAACGATTGTCTGGGCGCGGTGGTACTCTCGCCTTTTTGCGCGTTGGAACTGTCCTCGGCGGATTTGACCGCCGAAGCGCCGGAGTCGGTCTCGCTGGACCGTGTAGAATATTCGTTCATTGCCTCAACTGTCAGTTCCGGTCGTCATCCCCATAGGGATTTTCAAGGCCAAGCTCCGCAAGTATGCGGATCTCCAGACCTTCCATGACCGCCGCTTCCTCTTCCGTCATATGGTCGTAACCAAACAGGTGCAGGAAGCCATGCACCAGAAGATGGGTCAGATGATCCTCGAATGCAACGCCGAGGTCAAGGGCTTCGCGCCGCAAAGTTTCCTCGGCGAGGATGATGTCCCCCAGCATCGGTCCGGGCTTGCCGCCCGGCGCAAGCGGAAAAGCCGGGAAAGACAGGACATTGGTCGGCTTGTCCTGTTCGCGCCATTCGGCATTGATCTCGCGGATCGCCGCATCGTTGGTGAAAACGAGCGAGACTTCGACAGGCTGCTTCGAAAAAGGCTGGCGCTCCTTTTCAGCCAAATGCGTCGCCGCATGCTCGAGCACGCGGCGGGCAAAGGCGGCCAGAACTTCTTCGGTCTGCCAATCGCCCTCTTCGAGCGACAGCTGGATATCGAGACGGTCGGACATCAGTTGTCGCGACCGCTGTCGACGGCGCCTTCGGCGTCATAGGCGCGGACGATGCGGGCGACCAGCGGATGACGCACGACGTCGACATCCTTGAAGCGCACCACGGAAACGCCTTCGACCGAATGGAGGATCTGCAGCGCTTCGACGAGACCGGATTTCATGCCGCGCGGCAGGTCGATCTGGCTCGGATCGCCTGTCACGATCATCCGGGCATTGTCGCCGAGACGGGTCAGGAACATCTTCATCTGCATCGACGTGGTGTTCTGCGCCTCGTCGAGAATGACGGCGGCGTTGGCCAGCGTGCGGCCGCGCATGAAGGCGAGCGGCGCGATTTCGATGACGCCGGCGGTGATCGCCCGCTCCACCTTATCGCCGGGCATCATGTCATAGAGCGCGTCGTAAAGCGGCCGGAGATAGGGATCGACCTTTTCCTTCATGTCGCCGGGCAGGAAGCCCAGACGCTCGCCGGCTTCGACGGCCGGGCGCGACAGGATGATGCGATCGACCGCGCCGCGCTCCAGCAGCTGGGCGGCGTGGGCCACCGCCAGGTAGGTCTTGCCGGTGCCGGCGGGGCCGACGCCGAACACGAGTTCGGAGCGCTCGAGCGCCCGCATATAGGCGTCCTGAGTGGGTGTGCGCGCGACGATGGTCTTCTTGCGGGTCGAGATCTGGCTCATGGTCAGCTTCGCCTTCTTCTCGAGCGCGGGAAACACCAGCTGGTCGTCGGCGGCCTGGGCCATGCGCAGCGCGCCTTCGACGTCATTGGCCTCGATCTGGCCGCCGGTCTGCAGCCGGCCATAGAGATAATCCAGCGCGCGGCGGGCGATATTGGTCGCCTGCACGTCGCCGGTGATCGACACAGTATTGCCGCGCGCGCGCGCGTCGATCTGGAGCCGATCCTCGATGAGTTTGAGGTTCTGGTCGAACTGGCCGAAAAGCTCGCTTGCGAGGCGGTTGTTCTCGAAGGTCAGGACGAAGTGATTGGCGTCTGCCGGGGGTCGCTTGGGCTGGCGCTCGTGGGAAGACATCGCTTCGGGTCTCGTCAAACCGCCTTGCTCCTTTTCATCGCCGGCGCCGGTCTGTCATGCGGGATCCGCGTGGAGACTGTTGGTCCCGGCCTTGGTGATTCGCACGCTGATAATGTCACCGATTTTCGCCGGGTTTGCATCAACAATCACCGGCAGCAGCCAGGGCGACCGGCCGACCATCTGGCCCGGAAAACGGCCCGGCTTCTCCATCAGCACATCCATCGTCTGGCCGACGAGGGACTGCTGGAAGGCGGTCTGCTGCGCCAGCAGTAGCTTCTGCAAACGCTCGAGACGCTCGGCCTTCACCTCTTCCGGCACGTGATCGGGCAGATCGGCGCCCGGCGTGCCGGGGCGGGCGGAGTATTTGAACGAGAAAGCGGAGGCGTAGCCGACGCGCTCGACGAGCCGGATCGTGTCCTCGAAATCCTCGTCTGTTTCCCCAGGAAAACCTGTGATGAAATCGCCCGACAGCGCGAGATCGGGACGGACGGCGCGAATCTGGTCGACGAGACGGATATAATCTTCCGCCTTGTGGCGCCGGTTCATCGCCTTCAGGATCTTGTCGGAGCCCGCCTGTACCGGAAGATGCAGATAGGGCATCAACTTGGGAAGGTCGCGATGCGCCTCGATCAGGCGCATATCCATGTCGCGCGGATGCGAGGTGGTGTAGCGCAGCCGGGCGATGCCGTCGATCTCGGCGAGATGATAGAGCAGATCGCCCAGGCCCCAGGCCTTGCCGTCGGGACCCTCTCCATGCCACGCGTTGACATTCTGGCCGAGCAGCGTGATTTCGCGCACGCCGGCGTCGACCAGGCGCCTGGCTTCGACGAGCAATTGCGAAAGCGGGCGCGACACTTCCGAACCGCGGGTATAGGGAACCACGCAGAAGGTGCAGAACTTGTCGCAGCCTTCCTGTACGGTGAGGAAGGCGGAGACGCCGCGGGCGAGCGTCTTTTCCTTGTTGATGTCGGGCAGATGCTCGAACTTGTCCTCGACGGCGTATTCCGTCTCGATCACCCGCTGGCCGTTGTCGACCCTGTCGAGAACATCGGGAAGACGGTGATAGGTGGTGGGACCGATGACGAGATCGACCACCGGGGCGCGGCGGATGATTTCGGCGCCCTCGGCCTGGGCGACGCAGCCTGCGACGCCGACCTTGAGATCCGGCGCGCCGGCTTTGGCGCGCTGGCGCTTCATCTTCTGCAGGCGACCGAGTTCGGAATAGACCTTCTCGGACGCTTTTTCACGGATGTGGCACGTGTTGAGAAGCACGAGATCGGCGTCCTCGACCGTATCGGTCGGCTCATAGCCCTTCTCCGACAGCGCATCGGTCATGCGCTGGGAGTCGTAGACATTCATCTGACAGCCATAGGTCTTCACGAACACCTTGCGGGTGTTGGCGAGCGGCTTCTTTTCAGGGCTTTCAACGATCTGGTCCATGCCGGCTCTTTAGTGCCTTTCGACCGAAAATGGAAGCGCCGGCGTCAAAGGTCGCGCACGGCGCGATCGCGCAGGCACTCTTCCATCAGCCGGCGGATCTCGCTCTCGGCCTGGATCGCCAGCGCCTTGCGGTTGGTGGCCGTCGTCACCTCGATGGGCGGGCCGAAATTGACCTCGGCGTCGATGGCGCCGGTCTTCAGGACGCCGATCAGATGCGGCAGCAAGTCGATATCGCCGGGCCAGGCGGCGACGGGACGGTGATAGTGCCCCATCGGCATGCCATGGATGCGCGTATAGGCGATGGCGGCCGGCTGGACGTCGACCATGCCGGTGGGCGATGTCTGCGCCGCAGACGTCGCGGCGGCGAACAGCGTGGATTTGGTGACGAGAAGGCGGTTGCCGTCCGATGTCGTGCCTTCGGGAAACAGCACCACCACCTCGCCGGCGTTGAGACGATCGGCCATGTCGTTGGCCTGATCCTGCGACCTTCGCTTCTGTTCACGCTCCACGAAGATGGAGCGCTGCAATCGGGCGAGCAGGCCGAAGATCGGCCAATCCTTGACTTCGGCCTTGGCGACATAGGTGACGTCCGCCACCGAGCCCATCACGAGGATGTCGAGCCAGGAGGAATGGTTGGACACCACCAGGAGCGGCCTGCGGCCGCCGAGCTTTCCCTTGACCTCGACGCGGATGCCGACCGCCCAAAGAGCGGCGCGGTGCCAGAGGCGCGGCAGGCGATTGCGCCAATGATGGCCCGTGGCCAGAAAAGCAAGTTGAAACGGCAGGAGAAGCAAGGTGACGATGAAGACGCCCAACAGGCTAGCAGCGATCCGAAGCCAGGCGACCATGAAATTTACGCCTCAGCCTTGATCGTCGCGATTGAGAGGAATTCCATAAAGCTCAAGGCGGTGATCGACGAGCTTGAAGCCATGCTCGCGGGCGATCCGCTCCTGCAGCGCCTCGATCTCGGGAGAGTGGAATTCGATGACGCGGCCGGTCTTGAGATCGATCAGGTGGTCGTGATGCTCTTCCGGAACCGTCTCATAGCGCGAGCGCCCCTCGCGGAAGTCATGTCGCTCGATGATGCCGGCGTCCTCGAACAATTTCACCGTGCGATAGACGGTGGCGATCGAGATGCGCGAATCGACCGCCGACGAGCGGCGATGCAATTCCTCGACATCGGGATGATCGGAAGACTGTTGCAGGATGCGCGCGATGATTCGCCGTTGATCGGTCATCCTGAGGCCGCGTTCGGCGCAGAGTTCCTCGAGCGTGCGCGTGATATCCGCCATGACCGCGATCCTTCAGCTAGTTCGGCTGAGGAACTAGCGAAGATCAAGCCGCATGACAAGCGCGGTGGACTTGCCGCCCTTGCCGTCGGCGTAATAACCCTTGCGTTCGGCGATCTGCTGGAAACCCAATTTACGGTAGAGAGCCAGGGCTGCGACATTGCCCTCGTCGACCTCGAGGAAGATGGTTTCCCCGCCCCTGGCGCGGGTTTCGCGCATGGCGGCCAGCATCAACCGCCAGCCGAGCCCCTGGCGTCCGAATTTGTCCGACACGGCAATGGTGAGGATTTCCGCTTCGCCCGCCGCCTCACGGGCCAACACGAAGCCGCCCAATCCCTGGCTGGGGCCGCTGGTGACGCGGGCCGAAAAGCCGAAAACGGTGTCCTGGGTCATCAGCGAATGAAATTCGCCATCGCCCCAGCGGCGATAGAAGCGCTCGCCATGCAGGCGAGAAAACTCATCGCAATCAGCGCTTTCAGCAGGAAAAATATCGAATTCGATTTTCCGGGCGAAGAGATTTTCAAGAAAAGCGCCTGGTTTCATGGCTCCCATCCATGCATGCGGGTATCAGGAGAGTGAGCTTAAGCTCAACTTCTTTAGAAAACCATACCGCTCGACTTGCTCAAGCATGCTGCACCGCAAAACCAATTTGCGGCTTTGCATCAGCGCCCCGGATATAAAGGGGTGACGCTTGTTCATCTTGTTCGGCGCGCGATGCGATGCGGCCGATCGCGACGAGCGGAAAGGCGTCGGGACCCGTTGCATCCCCACCGGTCAGCAGACCCGCGCCGGAACCAATGGTGATCGCGTCAAAACGCGACGCGGCTGCCGCCGCGCCCGCATAATCATAGGAAGCGGGCTCTGTGAGCGCTTCTCCCAGCGGAGAGAAAATCTGCGCATAGACTTCGTCGCGCTTGGCGTCGAGCACCGCCATCACCGGCGCGGGCGGGCCGATTTCCAACGCGCTGTCCGCGACGATCCTCAGCGTCGAGACGCCGACCACGGGCTTGCCCAATGCGACGCCGAATCCCCGCGCCATGGCGACGCCGACGCGGATGCCGGTGAAGGAGCCGGGGCCGATGGTCACGGCGATGCGATCGAGACTCGCGAGCGGCACGCCCGATTCGGCGACGACCTCATCGACCATCACCGGCAGAAGTTCGGCATGGCCTTTGCCGATCGTTTCCGACCGCGCGGCCATGAGACTGCCGTCCTCGGCGTCATAAATGGCGGCGGCGCAGACGGGCCCGGAGGTGTCGATCAGAAGCAGGCGCATGCGGACGATCAGACGGCCTCGACTTCGCGCACTTCAGGAATGAAGTGGCGAAGCAGATTCTGCACGCCGTGCTTCAGGGTGGCGGTGGACGACGGGCAACCGGCGCAGGAGCCCTTCATGTTGAGGAAAACGGTGCCGTCGCGGAAGCCCTTGAAGGTGATGTCGCCGCCGTCCTGGGCGACGGCCGGACGCACGCGGCTCTCGAGCAGTTCCTTGATCGTGTCGACGATGGTGATGTCGGCCGGGTCGAAGAATTCGCCTTCGCTGTCTTCCGCCTCGGCGGAGCGGGCGCCGCCCATGATCGGCGCGCCGGACATGAAATGCTCCATGATGGCGCCGAGAATGGCCGGCTTGAGATGCGCCCAATCGGCGTCTTCCTTGCTCACGGTCACAAAATCATAGCCGAAGAACACGCCGGTGACGCCGCGCACCGAAAACAGCCGCTCGGCCAGCGGCGACTGGGCCGCATCCTCGGGTCCGCGGAAATCGGCGGTGCCGGTTTCGAGCACGACGCGGCCGGGAAGGAATTTCAGCGTTTGCGGATTGGGCGTGGCTTCGGTCTGGATGAACATGTCGGGCTCCTTTGGTCCTCGCCGGTCAAGACGGCGGCACTTTAGAATGGTTTTAAACAAATAGGCTGTTTGGCGGCCGATCGCAAGCGATATGCGCTTGAAACCAGCGTCAAACAAGGTTTGCCGTCTCAAGTTTTCGCGATCTTTCGCCGCGTCAGCTCAGCGCGTCGATATCTTCGTCGGTCAGGCTGTCGGGAATGATGGTGACGGGAATGGGGAAAGCCGCGCCGCGACCGGCCACCTGCTGCACCAAGGGTCCCGGGCCTTCCTTGCCGCTGCCGGCGGCGAGGACGAGAATGGCGATGTCGCGGTCGTCTTCGATCAGTTGTAGAATCTGGTCCGACGCCTTGCCTTCACGAATGACCAGTTCAGGCTCCGCGCCGATCTCGTTGCGCACCCGCTGGGCGATGGTGGCCATGACGGTTTCGGCCTCTTCACGGGCTTCAGCGCGCATGATGTCGCCGACGCCGATCCACTGGTTGAAGTCGGCGTCGGAGACGACATAGAGGAGCACCAGGCCGCCGCCGGAATTCTTGGCGCGCATGCCGGCGTAACGCACGGCCCGGCCGCATTCCGGAGTATTGTCGATCACCGCCATGAATTTGCGGCGGTGACCCTCAAGCCTCGATTGTCGCTTGGACACCATGATATTCCGCCCCCCCCTCAACAGGGCCCAGACTTAGCGCAGAAATCCGACGATGTCGCGCACTTCGTTCATGGTGACTTCGGCGCGCGCCCGCGCCCGTTCGCCGCCGTCCCGGAGGATGGCGTCGATATGGCTGGTGTCGTCCATCAGCCGGCGCATTTCGCCGGTGATGGGCGACAGGGTGTTGACGGCGAGATCGACCAGCGCCGGTTTGAACACCGAAAACTGCTGGCCGCCGAATTCTCCGAGAACGTCGGCCTTGGTCTTGTCGGCCAGCGCCGCATAGATGCCGACGAGATTGTCGGCTTCAGGGCGGCCCTTGAGCCCTTCGATTTCGCTCGGCAAACCATCCGGATCGGTCTTGGCCTTGCGGATTTTCTTGGAGATGGCGTCGGCGTCGTCCATGAGGTTGATGCGCGAGAGATCGGAGGGATCCGACTTCGACATTTTCTTCGAGCCGTCCCGTAGCGACATGACGCGCGGCGCGGGGCCGTCGATCAGAGGCTCGACCATCGGGAAATAGGCGTGCACGGGCTCGTCGCCCACGGTGATGTCGATCCCGACACCGGCCTTGCGGATATGCTCGGCGTAATCGAGATTGAACTTCATGGCGATGTCGCGGGCGAGCTCCAGATGCTGCTTCTGGTCGTCGCCGACAGGCACATGCGTGCCGCGATAGACGAGAATATCGGCGGCCATCAGGCTCGGATAGGCGTAGAGGCCGAGCGAGGCCTGCTCGCGATCCTTGCCGGCCTTGTCCTTGAACTGCGTCATGCGGTTCATCCAGCCGATGCGGGCGACACAGTTGAAGATCCACGCCAATTCGGCATGCTGCGGCACGGCCGACTGATTGAAAACGATGTTCTTCACCGGGTCGATGCCCGAGGCGATGAAGGCGGCGGCGATGGAGCGGATCTGGCCGCGCAGGTCGTCATGAACGAGCTGGGCCGTCAACGCATGCATGTCGACGACGCAATAGACGCAGTCGTTGCCATCCTGCAGCGCGACGAATTTCCGGATGGCGCCGAGATAGTTGCCGAGATGCAGATTGCCGGTGGGCTGCACGCCGGAGAAGACGAGTTTCTTGAATTCGCTCATGATCGACCTCATAGGGAACGCTGTTCTCAACGCTCCGGGCTTGTGGAGGGCCCCAAGGGCCAAAGGCCCAGGTTGCTAACGGTCGCGCTTATGCACGGCGCATGCGACAGGATCAAGAAGATTTGGCGTGCTGGATCAGGTCCCAGAGATTGCCGAAGGCATCGCGGAAAACGGCGACGGTCCCGTAGGGTTCGTGACGCGGCTCCTCGAGGAACGTCACGCCGCGGCCGAGATAGAGCGCGTGATCTCTCGCGAAGTCGTCGGTCGACAGGAAGAAGCTGACGCGGCCGCCGGTCTGGGCGCCGATGGCCGCCTGCTGATCCGCTCCATCGGCCTGGGCGAGCAGCAGGCCCGCGCCCTCGCTCTTATCGGGCCGCACCACGACCCAGCGCTTGCCGTCGCCGAGCGGCTGATCCTCGGAAAGTTCGAAATCCAGCGTGTCGCGATAATAGGCGATGGCCGCGTCGTAATCGGGAACGACGAGCGTGGCGAGAAACAGGCTGCGCATCACTCCTCCGGGGCTGTGGGCGGCGGGGTCGCTGCGCCGCGCTTGATGTTGCGCCTGAGCATGCCGAGGCTGGCGCCGCCGATGGCGAAGGCGACGGCGAAATAGACGACCATGGCGACGCCGATCAGCGCGAGCACGGCGCCGACCTGTTCGAACAGTCCGCTTTCGGCGCGGATATAGGGGGCTGCGTAGCGCGAGGCGTATTCCACCGCTGCGGCCATGATAAGCGCGGCGATGACGAGTCTCACGACGCGCCAGGCCATGGCCGGCTCGATTTCGAGATGGCCGCGTCGCCACAGCGTGATCCCCAGCAACAGGGTCGAGATCCAGCCCGAGGCGACCTCGGCGGTGGCGATGCCGCGTTCGGCGATGAAGGGAAAGAGCGAGACGGCGAGCGCGCAGTTGACGCCGACGGCAATCATGGTGAAGCGCATCGGCGTCTTGGTGTCCTCGCGGGCGAAGAAGCCTGGATTGAGGCCTTTGATCATCACGAAGCCGGGCAGGCCGAGGCCGTAGATCGCCAAAATCGACGCGACGGTGGCGGTCATCGAGGGATTGAAGGCGCCGTGTTCATAGACGACGCGGATGATCTCATCGGACAGGACCCAGATTCCGGCGGCGGCCGGAAGGGTGAGGAAGAGCACGAATTCCAGCGACCGGTTCTGGATGGTGGACGCTTCCCGGAGATGGCCGGCGCGCAAGGCGCGCGACAATTCCGGCAGCAGCACCACGCCGACGGCGACGCCGACGACGCCGAGCGGCAGTTGGTAGATGCGATCGGCATATTGCAGCGCCGCGATGGCGCCGTCCTTGGTGGAGGCGATCATCTGGCCGATGAGCTGGTTGATCTGGGTGATGCCGCCGGTCACCGCCGCCGGCAGGGCCAGCACCAGCAGCCGTTTGACGTTCGGCGTCATGCGCGGCCAGCGGAAGGTGATCGACATGCCGGCATGCAACACGCCGAGATAGAGCACCGCCATCTGCAGCAGGCCTGCGCCGAGCACGCCCCAGGACAGATACCAGGCGGTGGCGAGCGGATCGGCGCCGGTCCAGAGCCCGTAGCCGAGCGCGCCGATCATCATGACGTTCAAGAAGACGGGCGCGATGGCGGCGGCGAAATAGTGATGCAGCGAATTGAGCATGCCCGACAGCATCGCCGTCAGCGACATGCACATCAGATAGGGAAACATCACGATCGCCAGCTTGACTGTGACGTCGTATTTCTCCGTTCCGGGATCGAAGCCGGGCGCAATGACGGTGCGCACGATCAGCGGCATGGCGAGCTCCATCACGATGGTGATGAGAAGCAGCACGGTGAACAGGACGCCGAAGACTTCTTCGGAGAAGCGCTTGGCGGCCTCCTTGCCGCCGCCCTCGATTTCCTTGGCGAAAAGCGGCACAAAGGCGGCGTTGAACGCGCCTTCGGCGAACAGACGCCGGAAGAGATTGGGAAAGCGGAAGGCGGCGTAGAAAGCGTCGGCCATCGGCCCCGTGCCCAACGCCGCCGCCATCATGGTTTCGCGGGCGAAACCCATGAAGCGGCTGCCGAGGGTGGCCCCGCCCACAGTCATGAATTTCTTGACGAGGCTCATGCGCTTGGGGCCGGTTTGCGGACGCCCTTGGGCTGAAGCGGCGTCACGACGCCGGGGGCGACGCGGGATGCGCCGTCCTCCCCTTCAGGCATGACGGATTTCAGCCGGGCGGCGATCAGCGCCTGGCGGTTTTCGGTGGTAATCTTTTCGCCGGTCAGGTCGGTGACATAGAAGGTGTCGATGACCTTCTCCCCGAAGGTGGTGATGCGGGCGGACGCAATGTCGAGCGAGAGGTCGGCCAGCATCGAAGTGATGTCCGAGAGCAGGCCGGGCCGGTCGAGGCATTCGATCTCGATGACCGAAAAGCGGTTCGACAGGCTGTTGGAGATCGTCACCGAGGGCACGATGGTGAAGGTCTTGTCGCGCTTCTTGCCTTTGGTGCGCGCGGCGATCACCTCCGGCAGACGGCGCTTGCCGGAGAGCACATCCTCGATCATCCGGGTGATGGTGGTGGCGCGGCGCAGCTCGTCCTCGTCGTCCTTGAACTGACGGCTGACATGGATCGTGTCGAGCGCGCGGCCGAAGGCGGTGGTGAAGATCTGGGCGTTGACGATATTGGCGCCGGCCGCTGCGCAGGCGCCGGCGATGATCGCGAGCAGGCGCGGATGGTCGGGCGCAAAGACGGTAATTTCGGTGATGGCGTGGAAGGCGTCGGTGCGGGCCATGGTTGCCAGCGCCCGGCCGTCCTTGTCGACGTCACGGATGAAGCCGGTGTGACGCACCTGGTCTTCGAGCGGCACCGACAGGAGATAGGGCGCGTAATGCATGCGGACATAAGCCTTGCGCTCGCTTTCCGGCCAGTCCGACAGCGCATACGCGAGCTTGTCGCGCGCATTCTGAACGCGCTCGGTGCGGGTGACTTCGGAGAAACCGCCGGCCAAGACCAGTTCGGTCTCGTAATAGAGGATGCGGAGCAACTGACCCTTCCAGCCGTTCCAGACGCCGGGGCCGACGGCGCGGATATCGGAGACGGTGAGGATCAGCAGCATTTTCAGCCGCTCGAGCGACTGCATGCGCATGGAAAAATCGTTGATCGTCTTCCAGTCGTTGAGATCGCGCGTCTGGGCGACCATCGACATGGTCAGATGTTCCTGGATCAACCAGGCGACCATCTCGGTCTGCTTGGGAGACAGGCCGAGACGCGGGCAGAGCTTGCGGGCGACCTTGGCGCCGGCGATGGAATGGTCTTCGGGACGCCCCTTGGCGATATCGTGCAGGAGGGTTGCGACATAGAGGGTCTCGCGATCCTCGATCGTCTTGATGAGCTGCGAGGCGAGCGGATGCTCTTCCTTGCCCTCGCCTTTCTCGATCTTCGAGAGCACGCCGACGGTGCGGATGAGATGCTCGTCGACCGTATAGTGATGATACATCGAAAACTGCATCATCGAGACGATCTTGCCGAATTCCGGAATGAAGCGGCCGAGAACGCCGGCCTCGTTCATCCGCTGCAGCACGAGCTGCGGATCGCGCCGCGTGGTCAGGGCCGACAGAAACAGCCGGTTGGCCTCGGCATTGCCGCGCAGATCATCGTCGATCAGGCCGAGCGAACGGGTGATGCTCTTCAGCGCATTGGGATGCAGCTCCAGCCCATGCAGATCCGCGACATGGAAGAAGCGGATCAGGTTGACCGGATCCTTCTTGAACACATCGGGGGCGGCGACATCGAGCCGGCCGCGATCCTCGACGAAATCGGCGGCGCCGGGGATCTTGCGGCGCCGATTGGCGAAGCGGCTGATCACGTTGGCGATTCCCGGCTGTTCCTTGGCCTGCTGGTCTTCAAGCGCCGCGCAGAGAATGCGGGTCAGATCGCCGGTGTCCTTGGCGATCAGGAAGTAGTGCTTCATGAAGCGCTCGACGGCCGACAGGCCGGGACGCGACTGGTAGCCGAGCGCTGCGGCCACCTCCGGCTGGAGATCGAAGGACAGACGGTCTTCGGCCTTACTGGTGATGAAATGCATGTGGCAGCGCACCGCCCAGAGGAAATCCTCAGCTTTCTGGAACAGCGCGTATTCGGATTTCGACAGAACGCCGAGGCGGACGAGATCGGCGGTGTCGCGCACCCGGTAGAAATATTTGGCGATCCAGAACAGCGTGTGCAGATCGCGGATGCCGCCCTTGCCTTCCTTGACGTTCGGCTCGACCAGATAGCGGGTGTTGCCGGATTTGATGTGGCGGTCGTCGCGCTCGGCGAGCTTTGCGGCGACGAATTCCGGGCCGGTGTTCTTGACGATCTCGCCGTCGAAACGCGCCTCGAGCTCCTGCGCCAGCGCGCGGGCGCCGCAGATATAGCGGGTCTCAAGAATGGCGGTGCGGATGGTCATGTCGCTGCGCGACAATTTCAGGCATTCTTCGATAGTGCGGGTGGCGTGGCCGACCTTCTGGCCCATGTCCCAGAGCAGATAGAGAATGAACTCGACCGCCTTGTGGCCCGTCTCGGTCTGCTTTCCGGGCAGCAGGAAGAGGAGATCGATATCTGAGCCGGGCGCGAGCGTGGCGCGGCCGTAGCCGCCGACGGCGGTGACGCAGAAATTGCCGCTGCCGGGATAGGCGTGGCGGGTGGCGTAATCGAAAGCGGCGGCGACGATCTGGTCTTCGAGCCAGGAGATGCGCCGGGCGCAGGCCATGCCCAGGCCTTCCGTCTTGAAGATCTCCCGCACCTTGGCGCGGCCTTCGGCATTCACCGTCCTGAAGAATGTCAGGAGCGCCGCGCGGGCCTGCTCCGGCTTACCCCTTTGCTCTGTCGCGATGGCCTCCAGGGATCGCTGAAATTCCAGCGTGTCCAGGATTTCGGGATAGTCGGCGTCGGGCGATGGGGCCACGGCCTTCTTATGCTGCATCGGGGAAACCTCGTCGGTCATGCGGTCGGATGCGCCGAGTGCGGGCCTATAGCGCGGCGCCCGGTTGAAATACAGGAAATTCTTTTCGCCTGCATTAACGCCGCCAATGCGTCGAAAATCCGATGGTAGAGAATAATCAGTTCATTCCGATTTGGAATGAACTCATGCTGAAACAGCGATATTCAGGATGTTGTCGAAGCGGTAAGACCAGAGGTCTAGAGCGTTTCTCTAGAGAACAGAGGCAGCCATGCTCAACGATCCCCGCTCACACGGTCTATGGGAAAAGACTGCGCCTTCGCCTGCCCCGACGCCCGCACTGTCTGGCGACGCCCAGGCCGATGTCGTCATCGTCGGCGGCGGCTTCACCGGCCTATCGGCGGCGCTGCATCTCGCCCAACGCGGGACGTCGGTGATCGTGCTCGAAGCGCGCGAGCCGGGCTATGGCGGCGCGGGCCGCAATGTCGGACTGATCAATGCCGGCATGTGGGTGATGCCCGACGACCTGCCGGGCGTTCTCGGCGATCTGCATGGCGAGCGACTGCTGGACCTGCTGGGCAACGGCCCGCGGCTGGTGATGGAACTGATCGACAAGCATGCCATCGCCTGCGAATTGGAGCGGCAGGGCACGCTGCATTGCGCCGTGGGCGACGAAGGTTTCAAAGAGATCGAGGCGCGCTGCGAACAATGGGCGCGGCGCGGGGCGCCGGTGAGCCTGCTCTCGGCCGAGGAAACCGCCCGCCGCATCGGCACATCCGCCTATCGCGGCGCGCTTCTGGACATGCGCGCCGGCACGCTGCAGCCGCTCGCTTATGTGCGCGGCCTCGCCCGGGCCTCTCTGGCCGCTGGCGCAAGGCTTTGCGGCGACAGCCCGGTCACTTCCACCGAACGCCAGGGATCGCGCTGGAAAGTCTCGACCGCGCAAGGATCGGTCACCGCCGACTGGATCATCGTCGCCACCGACGCCTATAGCACCGGCCCCTGGGAGCAGGTGCGCTATGAGCAGATCCATCTGCCCTATTTCAATCTCGCCACGGCGCCGCTCTCGCCGGTGCTCCTCAAAGAGATCCTACCCAACCGCGAGGGATGCTGGGACACCAAGGAAATCCTCTCCTCCTTCCGCATGGACCGGGCGGGACGCATGGTGTTCGGCAGCGTCGGCGCGCTGCGCAATGGCGGCCAGACCGTGCACAAGAACTGGGCGCGCCGGGCGCTCGCCAAGCTCTTCCCGCAACTGGGCGAGGTGGAGTTCGAAAGCGAATGGTATGGCCAGATCGGCATGACCGACAACGCCCTGCCCCGCTTCCACCGGTTCGCAGACAATGTCGTGGGTTTTTCCGGTTACAATGGCCGCGGCATTGCGCCCGGCACGGTGTTCGGCAAAGTGCTCTCGCAACTGATTCTCGGCGACATGACGGAACAGGATCTGCCGCTGCCGGTCACCGATCCGCGCGCGCCGAGCCTTCGCCCGATCAAGGAAGCCTGGTATGAGGCGGGCGCCCAGGTGGCGCATTTCGCCGAACACCGTCTCTGATACACATTCAACGCCCTCCAACCTTCGGAAGACGATCATGACCCTTTCCACTCTCGACCTCGCCAGCGAAACCGCCCAGCTGATGGCGTCGCTCGGCGTTCCCGCGTCGCGGCTTACCGGCGGCTCGCTCAACGTTTTTTCGCCGGTGACCGGCAAGCAGATCGCCGCCGTCGCCGAAGACGATGCGGCCGCGACCGAAGCCGCCATTGATCGCGCGCATGCCGCCTTCCTCGCCTGGCGCGTCATACCTGCCCCCAAGCGCGGCGAACTGGTGCGCCTGCTCGGCGAAGAACTGCGCGCCCACAAGGATGCGCTCGGCCGCCTCGTGTCGATCGAAGTCGGCAAGATCACCTCGGAAGGCCTCGGCGAAGTGCAGGAAATGATCGACATCTGCGATTTCGCCGTCGGTCTCTCCCGCCAGCTCTACGGCCTGACCATCGCCACCGAACGCGGCGACCATCGCATGATGGAAACCTGGCATCCGCTGGGGGTCACCGGCATCATCTCGGCCTTCAACTTCCCGGTCGCCGTCTGGTCGTGGAATGCGGCGCTGGCGCTGGTCTGCGGCAATTCCATCCTGTGGAAGCCGTCGGAAAAGACGCCGCTGACGGCGATCGCCACCCACGCCATTCTCGATCGCGCCATCGCCCGCTATGTCGAGGCCGGTTATGTCGCGCCCGAGGGCTTGTCGCAGCTCTTGATCGGCGGCCGCGCCATCGGCGAGGCGCTGGTCGACAACAGGAAGGTGGCGCTGGTCTCCGCCACCGGCTCGACCGCGATGGGGCGTCAGGTGGGTCCGCGCGTCGCCGCCCGCTTCGGCCGCTCGATCCTGGAGCTCGGCGGCAACAACGCCGCGATCATCTGCCCTTCGGCCGATCTCGATCTCGCTCTGCGCGGCATCGCCTTCGCCGCCATGGGCACGGCCGGCCAGCGCTGCACCACTCTGCGCCGCCTCTTCGTGCATGACAGCGTCTATGACGCGCTGGTGCCGCGTCTGATCAAGGCCTATGGTTCGGTGCAGATCGGCAATCCGCTCGAAACAGGCACGCTGATCGGCCCGCTGATCGACGCCCGCGCCTACCAGGCCATGCAGTCCTCGCTCGACGCGGCGAAAGCCAATGGCGGAACCGTGCATGGCGGCGGCCGCGTGCTCGAAGCCGAAGGCGACAACGCCTATTATGTCCGCCCGGCATTGGTGGAAATGCCGTCGCAATGCGGCCCGGTGGAGCACGAGACCTTCGCGCCGATCCTCTATGTGATGAAGTATTCGGATTTCGACGCGACGCTCGAGCTGCACAACGCCGTACCGCAGGGCCTGTCTTCGTCGATCTTCACCAACGACCTGCGCGAGGCTGAAGCGTTTCTCTCGGCCCGAGGCTCGGATTGCGGCATCGCAAACGTCAATATCGGCCCCTCCGGCGCGGAAATCGGCGGCGCGTTCGGCGGCGAAAAGGAAACCGGCGGCGGCCGTGAATCCGGTTCGGATTCGTGGAAGGCCTATATGCGGCGGGCCACCAACACCATCAATTACGGCCGCACCCTGCCGCTCGCCCAGGGCGTGAAGTTCGACGTCGAATAAGACCTATGGAACGCGAGTAAGAAAAAACCCTTTTCGGCCGCGCCGGAAAGGGTTTTTTTCCATGGGGCGATTGGCAGAAGGATCAGGCGCGCTTGGCGGCCGGCAGCAGTTCCTCGCCGAGCGTGGCGATCCTGTGCATGGCGATCTTCAGATCCTCATCCGGAACGGTCAGCGACAGACGCAGGAAATTGCGCGCCTGCTCGCCGAAGGAGTTGCCGGGCATGACCGCGACATGCTTGTCCTTCAAGAGCTTCCAGGCGAAATCCTCGCCCGACAGGCCGGTCGCGGAGACGTCGAGCAGGATGAACATGCCGCCTTCGGGCATCAGCGGCGCGATGGCGTTGGAGCCTTCCAGCGCCTCGCGGGCGATATTGGCGCGACGCCAGTAATTGTCGCGCATCACGGCGGCGGTGTCGAAATCCTGGCTGAGCGCCATGGCCGTCATGTCGGAAATGAACGGTTGGACGCCGAACAGCATGGTTTCGGACACCGGCAGCAGCCGCTCGCAGAATTCCGCCGGACCGATGGCCCAGCCGGAGCGGAAGCCCGGCGCGGCATGCGACTTCGAAATCGAGGAGACGACGATCACCCGGTCGGCAAGCGCGGGATCATCGAAGGGCGAGGCGAAGGCCTTGTCGAAGATCAGCTCTTCATAGACTTCATCGCAGACGATCCAGAGATCATGCTTGCGGCAGACCTCGCCGATCTCGGCGACTTCGCGGGGGCTGAGCACCGCGCCCGAGGGATTGTGCGGATTGTTGAGCAGCAGCACGCGGGTGTTGGGCGTGATCGCTTTTTCGAGATCGGCGGCCTGGAGATGGAAGCGCTGTTCGGCGCGGAGCGGCACCGTGGCGAGACGCGCGCCGGTGGAGGCGACGACGCCTTCATAGGTGGCGTAAAGCGGATCGCCTGTCAGCACGACATCGCCTTTTTCGACGAGGCCGAGCATGACGGTGAACAGCGCCGTCTGCGTGCCGGGGAAGCAGAGGACATTGGCAGAGGTCACATCGTCGCGGCGCTTGCGATATTTCTCAACCAGCGACGCCACCACGGCGGGTTCGCCGCGGCCGTTCGAGTAGCGGGTCCGGCCGGCATACATGGCGCGGGCGCATTCATCGAGCAGCGCGCGATCGGTCGAGACGTCGGGCTCGCCGATGGTCAGTTGGATCACGTCGACACCGTCATGCGCCATCTGCCGGGCGGCGATGTGTAGCGCCCATTTGCCGGAGCCGAGCCCGTCGAGCCTTTCGGTGATGGAGGCGTAGCGCATGATGTCAGTCCTTTTTGAGAAAATGCGGATCTTCGATGGGCAAGGTCAGCCCGGTAAGGCGCTCGACGGCGAGGAGCGCGATGCGGCCGAGTTCGCCCTCGGCAAACATGTCGGCGGCCATGCAGCCTTCGAGCCAGAGCCCGTCGATGACGCCGTTTATGGCGATGGCCTGGGCGCGGCGATCCTCAGGGGTCGAGGCCTTGCCGGCGGCCTCCATGGCGTCCTTGACCAGGCTTTCGATCGTTTCGCGATAAGAGATGTAGCCCTCGCGATGGATGCCGGCCAGAGCCGGATCCACGCCGGTCTGGGCGATGAAGGTGGCCCAGAGCGCCAGCATGCGCTGGTCTATGACAGGCGGCTTGAAATTGGCGAGCACGAAGACAGAGAGACGCGCGAGCGGATCGCCCTGATGTTCGTCGGCCGAGCGCTGGGCGGTGTCGAACATGGTGACGACCACTTCGCGATAGGCGGCCTGGAAAAGATTGTCCTTGCCGGCGAAATAGTGCCGGATGAGGCCGGCGGTCACCCCGGCCCGATCGGCGATCTGGCGCACTGTCGCGCCCTGCAGGCCGAAATCGACGATACAGTCGAGCGTGGCGGCGACCAGAGCCTGCCGCCGCGCATCCTCGCTTTCATGATGAAAGCTGCGCCGCGTCATCTCAGTCCCTTCTCAGGATCGGCCGGGTGAGGCAGGTCGGGCCGCCTTCGCAGGCGATGCAGAGGGCATCGGCTTCAAAGGTCTGGACCTCGCAGCCGGCGGCTTCCATGGCCGCCTTGGTCTTGGGGAAGCCGTCGATCATGATCACCTTGTAGGGCGAGGTCGGCAGGACGTTGAGATTGAGGCCGTTGCTGTCGGCGAATTCCTCCGGCGGCGCGACGATCATCCGGATGCCGCGCTCCTTGAGCAGCAGATAAAAGCTGGCCGGCAGAAGCGGCGCATGCACGAGCGCCAGATCTTCGGCCAGCGGCGAGATCACGCTCATCAGATGCAGGCAGGCCTCTTCGCCCTGCCAGAGCGGCAGGTCGAAGCCCAAAACGGTGACGCCAAGCGGCGCGAGAATCGCCTGAAGCTGATCGATGCCGGCCTGATTGGAGCGCACGCCGCGGCCGATGCAGAGCGTCTTCTTGTCGAGCCAGACGCAGTCGCCGCTTTCCACCGTGCCCGGCGCTTCGAGACGGCCGAGAATGGGGATACCGGCGGCGCGATAGGCGGCTTCATGCAGATCCGCCTCCCGGCGGCGCAGCGGCTTGCCCATGCGAAGGATCACCGCGCCCTGTTCGGTGACGAAAGACGGGTCCTGGGTGAACATCGAATCGGCGAGGCCGTCGCCTTCGTCTTCCAGCCAGAGGATTTCGGCGCCGGAGCGTTCGACCAGCCGCGCGAAAGCCTGATATTGCTCGATCGCCTTGGGCGCATCGAAAGTGGGGCCGTAATGCCATTCCTGCGGATCCGCAGCGAGAAGACTCTTGCCCGGGCGTCGCATCAGAACGCGGGCGAGAGGGGTGGACATCGCCTGGGAACCATAGGCGCTCATGGAAAACTCCGAGATGGGGGACGTAAGCGGAATTGCTGCCCTGCAAGATAAATGGATTATACACTTGAATAATTGCAAAACAAGTGATTTACTTTTTCGAAAGGCCGGGCGGAGGCCAGTGACCGCACCGGCGAATGATAAGACTGGGGAACAAGAACATCACGAATGGGCGGTTGCACGCCCATGTTTGGCGGTATTCATGACAGAGACGGCGAAAGCCATCGAGGTTCACGATCTACACAAGAAATTCGGGCCGCTCGAAGTGCTCAAGGGTGTTTCGATCTCCGCTCAGCAGGGCGATGTGATCGCCATCATCGGCGGCAGCGGCTCCGGCAAATCGACCTTCCTGCGCTGCATCAACATGCTGGAATTGCCGAGTGCCGGCTCGATCCGTATCCACGGCGAGGAAATCGCGCTGAAACGCGACGGACAGGGAAATCTGCAGCCCGCCAATCGCAAGCAGGTGCAGCGGATACGCTCGCGGCTCGCCATGGTGTTCCAGAGCTTCAATCTCTGGCAGCATATGACGGTTCTGCAGAACGTCATCGAAGTGCCCGTGCAAGTGCTCGGCCTCAAGCGCGACGAGGCGATCGCCAAGGCCGAGGCTATTCTGAAGCGGGTTGGCCTGTTCGAAAAACGCGACATCTATCCGGCTTTCATGTCGGGCGGCCAACAGCAGCGCGCGGCGATCGCCCGTGCGCTGGCCGTCGATCCGCTCGCCCTCCTGTTCGACGAACCGACCTCGGCGCTGGATCCGGAACTGGTGGGCGAAGTGCTCAGCGTCATCGGCGACCTGGCCAAGGAAAATCGCACCATGCTGCTCGTCACGCATGAGATGAATTTCGCCCGCAACGTGGCGAACCATGTCGTCTTCCTTCACAACGGGCTCATCGAGGAGCAGGGCCCGCCGGATCAGGTCTTCGGCGCGCCGAAATCGGACCGCCTCCGGAAATTCATCAGTTCCATCCATTGATCAACCAAAAACAGGGGAACCTCATGATCAAGGCATTGAAAACCGCAGCGCTGGCGCTCGCGGTGGTACTGGGCGGCGCAGCCGTCGCTTCGGCGGAAAGCGTCAAGATCGGCTTCATCACCGAACCCTATCCGCCCTTCACCTCGATGGACGCTTCCGGCAAGTTCGTCGGTTGGGAAGTCGAGCTTCAGGAAGCCGTCTGCAAGCAAGCCAAGCTCGATTGCGTCATCACGCCGGTCTCCTGGGACGGCATCATCCCGGCGCTGACCTCCAAGAAGATCGATGTGATCATCGCCTCGATGTCGATCACCGGCGAACGCCTGAAGACCATCGACTTCACCGACAAATATTACAACACGCCCACCGGCGTCATCGGTCGCAAGGAAGACAGCTTCAAGCCGACCGCCGAAGGCCTTTCGGGCAAGATCATCGGCGTGCAGGTCTCGACCGTGCATGCGGACTATGTAAAGAAGCACTTCGCCTCGACCGCCGCCGAAATCAAGGAATACCAGACCCAGGACGAAGCCAACCAGGATCTCGCCGCCGGCCGCGTCGACGCCGTCCAGGCCGACGCCATCGCGCTCGACGCCTTCCTGAAATCCGAAGCCGGCGCCGCCTGCTGCGACTACAAGGGCGACGTTGCCGCCGACCTCGAAATCCTCGGCCCCGGCGTCGGCATGGGCGTCCGCAAGGAAGACACGGCGCTCAAGGACAAGCTGAACGCCGCCATCAAGGCGATCCGCGCCGACGGCACATACGAGACCTTCTCCAAGAAGTATTTCGACTTCAACATCTACGGCGATTGATCGTCATCGGCGCGACGGCTGACCGTCGCGCCGCTTTTCCTCCCGGCGACGATTGCGATTTCGATGTTTGACGCGCTGATATCCCTTTCCAATCTCGGCATGCTGTCGCTGGAGCCGCCCGGCTGGGGCGGCGTGCTGCTCGACGGCTTTCTCGTCTCGATCCAAATCGCCATCGGCGGATTCGGGCTCGGCGTGCTGATCGGCGCGCTCGGCGCCTCCGGCAAGCTCTATGGCGGGCTCGTGACCCGGGACTTCTTGGAAGTCTACACCACGCTGGTGCGCGCCATTCCCGAACTCATCCTGATCCTGCTGCTCTATTACGCCGGCACGGATCTCGTGAACCAGGCGCTGACCGCATTCGGCGGCAGCCCGATCGACATCAACGGGCTCGTCGCCGGCATCGTGGTGATCGGCTTCGTCCAGGGCGCATATTCCACGGAAGTCATTCGCGGGGCGATCAAATCCATTCCGCCGGGACAGATCGAAGCGGCGCGCGCCTATGGCATGGGGCCGCTGAAGATCTTCCGCCGCATCATCCTGCCGGCCATGCTGCCCTATGCGCTGCCGGGGCTCGGCAATCTCTGGATGATCGCCACCAAGGACACTGCTCTCCTCGCCGTGGTGGGCTTCACCGAACTCACGCTCGCCACAAGGCAGGCTGCCGGCGCCACCAAGGCCTATATGACCTTCTTCCTTGCGGCCGGCGCGCTCTATCTCACGCTCAGCATCGTCTCCAGCCTCATCATCCGGGCGCTCGACGCGCATTTCCGCCGCGGCATTGCGAGGCCGTCATGAGTACGGTCACACCCCTCGCAAAACCCGGCTTCTGGATGCCGCACCGCATCGTCATGGCGGCGCTGTTCATAGCGCTCATCGCATCGGCGGCGATGCTGATGCGTTGGGACTGGCTGCCGCGCTACATTCCGCTGCTTGGCCAGGGCATTTTGCGCACGCTCGCCATGCTGTTTTCCTCGGCGATCATTGGGTTCTTCTTCGCGATTTTTCTTGGGATCGCCCAGGTCGCGGGCCCTCTGCCGATCCGTTGGCTTGCCTCCGGCTTCTGCGGAGTCATTCGCGGCACGCCCCTGCTTCTCCAGCTCTGGCTCATCTACTACGGGCTCGGCTCTCTTTTCGCGCAATATCCGGAAATCCGCCAATCCTTCCTCTGGCCCTATCTCCGACAGGGCTGGCCTTACGGATTCACCGCGCTGATGATTTCATTCGCCGCCTATGAAGGCGAGGTGATGCGCGGGGCCTTCGCCGGCGTGCCCAAAGGCGAGATCGAAGCGGCCAAGGCTTATGGGATGAGTCCGTTCACGCTGTTTCGCCGCATCTGGCTGCCGCGCGCCGTACAACGAGCGCTGCCGACGCTCTCGGGCGAAACGGTGTTGCAGCTGAAATCGACGCCGCTGGTGGCGACGATCACGGTGATCGATGTCTATGGCGTGATTTCGAAAGTACGGCAGGAGACTTACCTCACCTATGAACCGCTGCTGCTGCTCGCCGGGATCTATGTCTGCCTGACCGGATTGCTGGTGGTGACGTTCCGCTATCTCGAGAACAAGATCCCGGTCAAGGGCTGACCGCTGGCCAAGCACTGGCCACAAAGGTCATCTATCGAAACTCTTTAGGAAATAACCTCCCCCTCCCGGCAGAGCCGGAAGGGGGAGTTCGGGCTTTCGCCGAGTGGGCGTCTCGACCCTCCGAACCCCGCATCGGAGGGGAGACGCACCGACTGCCAAGCCATCGGCGAAAGCCTTGACCGAATGGGTCAGGCAGGGGACGCCGCGATCGGGCGTCCCGTGCTTTTGTTGTCAGGCCGCCTTTTCGAGCGACGACATCGGCTTCAGGATGCTCATCAGCGCGCCATAGGGCAGGAGCATGAAAAGCGCGACCAGCATCTTCACCGTGAGGTCGCCCAGCGCCCAGGAAATCCAACGCGGCGCCTCCATCGTCATCACGCCGAAGATCGGGGAGACGCCGAGGGCGAAGTCGTCATTGGGGCCGAGGAACGAGAAGAAGGCCGCAAAGGACAGGCTGAAGAACAGGGCCGTGTCGAGCACCGAGCCGAACAGCGACGCCATCAGCGGCGCGCGCCACCAGGACATGCGGCGAAGCCGGTTGAACACGCTGATATCCAGCATCTGGCCGCAGAAGAAGGCAACGCCGGAGGCGATGGCGATGCGCGGCGCAGAGAACCACCAGGACAACGTGACGCCGACCACGAAACCGGCGATGACCACCACACGGGCGTATTTCGGCCCGAACTGGCGATTGGTCAGATCGGTAATGAGGAAAGCCACCGGATAGGTGAAGGCGCCCCAGGTCAGCAGGTCGGCGAGGTTTACGCCGAACAGCGTCCCAGCCAGCGGATACTGGACGAGGATGTTGGAGGCGACGACCACGAGGGTCATCAGAATGACATAGACAGACGTATAGCGTTGAGCCTGCATTTTTTTATCCTGGGTGATGCCACCAGTTGGAGGACGGATCTGGATCGATAAAGCACAAAAAGAAAGGGCCTAAACGACGCCGTTCAAGCCCTCATCTCATGCATGCGCAGCCTGAAATCAGGCGGCAGCCTTCTTGGCGATCTGGCGCTTCAGCAGGCGGGCGCGAACGGACAGTTCGCCTTCGTCGGCCTTGGCGAGAAACGCATCGAGACCACCGCGATGTTCGACCGAGCGGAGAGCTGCGGCGGACACGCGAAGACGGAAACGCTGGCCGAGCGCGTCGGAAATCAGCGTGACGCTGCACAGGTTCGGCAGGAACCGGCGCTTGGTCTTGTTGTTCGCATGGCTAACATTGTTTCCCGACTGGACGGCCTTGCCGGTCAATTCGCAACAACGGGACATGATATCACCTATTCTTTTTCGAGCCCTACGACATGACTTTCCGGCCCGATAGTCGGGCCCGCGCGCCGCCGGCCTGTTTTGGAAGTTGCGGTTCCATAGAGAGATGGCGCGGGCCTGTCAAGCCAAAGCAAGCGAAAGAGGCAAAAATCTCGACTCGCGGGACCCGAAACCCCGCTCACTGAACAGCGTAGAAAAACCACATTGACCGCCTAACCGGTCTCGCAAATGATCGTGACCGCCATGCAGAATCGCTTTTTCCGTCTTTTCGTCTCCGCCTTGATCGCCGCGGGCGCATCCGTCGCGCGCGCAGAAGATCCCGTCAACACGGCCGAATTCAGCATCGCGCTCTCCGGCCTGCCGATCGCGAGGGCCGAATTCATCACGACGCTGCGCGACAAGCGCTACGAAGTCTCCGCCGCGCTCAGAACCACCGGGCTCGCCCGTTTCATCACCAACACCAGAGCCAGGATCAAGGTCGACGGCCTTGCGGGTCGCAAGAGCTGGCGGCCGCGCGACTTCTCCTTCCATTACGATTACGGCCGCCGGTCGCGATCCTTCCAGACCCGCTTTCTGCATGATCAGGTGACCTCGTCCACGATCACGCCCAAACCCGACTACAGCAAACGCAAGAATTGGGTGCCGACCCGGCCAGAAGATCTTCGCAACGTCACCGACCCCGTGACCGCGCTCATCGTTCCCGCCGCGAGCGAGCCCTGCCGCGCCATGGTCGGTGTGTTCGACGGGGAGGCGCGAATGAATTTGCGCCTTTCCCCAAAACGGACCGACAGGTTCAAAGCGGCCGGTTACGACGGCGAGGTCACCGTCTGCTCGATCCGCTACGAGCCGGTGTCGGGCCATCGCCGCAAGAGCAAGGACATCGATTACATCAAGCAGCTCGCCAATATCGAAATCTGGTTTGCGAAGTCGGCCAAGCTCGATGTATATGCGCCTGTCTATCTCGCCGTGCCGACGAAATATGGGGTGATCAGCATCACCGCCACGCGTTTCGAAGGATAGCGGCCGCTTCCGGGGGCTTTGAATGACTCGCGCCACGCTGATCGGTTTTTCCGCCATCCTGATGTGGTCGCTGCTGGCGCTGATGACCGCCGCCTCCGGCAAGATGCCGCCCTTCCAGATGAGCGCCGTGTGCTTCGCCATCGGCGCCCTGCCCGGTCTGCTGCTGTTCGCGGTCAAGCCGGAGCGGATGAAACTGCTGCGCCAACCCGCGCCTGTCTGGATCCTCGGCATTGTCGGGCTGTTCGGCTATCACTTTCTCTACTTCACCGCGCTGCGCAACGCGCCGGCCGCCGACGCCAGCATGATCGCCTATCTCTGGCCGCTGTTCATCGTGCTCGGCTCGGCTATGCTGCCGGGCGAGAAACTGAAGGCGGCCCACATTCTCGGCGCGCTGGCGGGGCTGGCGGGCGCGGGTCTGATCGTCTCGGCGCGCTCCACGGAAGGGGCGTCCGCCTTCAGCGAAGGGCAGCTGATGATCGGGTATGGCGCGGCCCTCGCCTGCGCCTTTTTCTGGTCGGGCTATTCGCTGATCAGCCGCAAATTCGGCTCGGCGCCGACCGACGTCGTCACCGGCTTCTGCCTGGCGACATCGCTTCTGTCGCTCGTCTGCCATCTGACGCTCGAGACGACGGTCTGGCCGGACACGGCGACGGAATGGCTGGCGATCGCAGGTCTGGGGCTGCTGCCGGTGGGCGCCGCCTTCTACACCTGGGATTACGGGGTGAAAAAGGGCAATATCCAGATCCTCGGCGTCGCAAGCTATTCGGCGCCTGTGCTTTCCACCCTCGTCCTGATCGTCGCTGGCTTCACCGAACCATCTTGGCGTATTTTGATCGCCTGCCTGCTGGTGACCGGCGGGGCGCTGATCGCCGTGTCGGGATCGCTGCTCGGCAAGAAGCAGCCGGCCTGAGACATGACGCCGGTCTTCCGCTTCGCGCCCAGTCCGAACGGAGAACTGCATCTCGGCCATGCGCTGTCGGCCATCCTCAATCACGACATGGCGCGTGAGACGAGCGGCCGGTTTCTGCTCCGCATCGAGGATATCGACCCGCAGCGTTGCCGGCCGGAATTTGAAGCGCAGATCTTCGAGGACCTGCGCTGGCTGGGGCTCAACTGGGAAGAACCGGTTCGCCGGCAATCCGAGCATGTCGACGTCTATCGTGACGCTTTGAAAAAGCTGCGCGGCATGGGACTCGTCTATCCCGCCTTCCTATCCCGCGCCGAGGTCAAGCGCCGGGTCGCGGAGGCGGAAGAGCGAGGCGATGACTGGCCCCGCGACCCTGACGGCACGCCGCTTTATCCGACCGAGGAGCGAGAGCTCGATTCGGCGCTCGCCGCGTCGCGCCTCAAAGCCGGCGATCGGCATCTCTGGCGGCTCAATATGGACCGGGCTCTGGAGCATCTGGGATCGGAGAGGCTGGATTGGCTCGAGACCGGGCACGCTGCGCCCGAACGCATCCCCGCCCATCCCTCTCTCTGGGGAGACGTGGCGCTGTGGCGCTGGGACGCGCCGTCGAGCTATCATCTCTCAGTGGTGGTGGACGACGCGCTGCAGGGCGTGACGCATGTGGTGCGCGGCCGCGATCTCTATTGGTCGACACCGGTTCACAGGCTGCTGCAACGCCTGCTCGATCTGCCCCAGCCGACCTATCTGCATCATCGGCTGCTCACCGACGAGAGCGGCCAGAAACTATCGAAGAGCCTGCGATCGACCGGGCTACGTGCGCTCAGGCAGGCGGGTGAGACGCCCTCAGACATCCGCCGCCGGATCGGGCTCTGAAGTGGGAGAACCGCTGATGCTGCGTTTGATCAGCCGGCGGACGCGATATTTCATCAGCGCCGCGTTGATCTCCGCGCCCAGCATCAGGATCACGCCGAGCATATAGAGAAACACCAGCGCGATCATGATCGAAGCCAGACCGGCATAGGTCGCGGCGTAATTGGCGAAGGTGGAGAGATAATAGCCGAAGACCTGGGCCGCCGCATACCAGGCGATGATCGTTAGCACGATGCCGGGCAGCACGTCGAGAAAACTGCGCTTGCCGGCCGGCAGGAAGAGATGGGCGACGAAGAGCACGATCAGGATCGTGGCGAGCGCGCCCCAGACGCTCCAATTGTCGATCAGCGTCATCAGATCCGAGGCGATGGGAATGAAGCGGCCGGCGAAATGCACGGCGAGCGGCGCCGCCACCAGAAAGGCCGACAGCAGAACGAGCGCCATCACCGCCGCCAGCACGTAACCCAGACTGATCATGCGGGTGATGTACCAGCGACGGGGATCATAGACGCGATAGGCGCGGTTCATGGAGATGCGCAGCGCCTCGACGCCGTTGGAGGCGAAGTAGAAGGCGGCAAGAACAGAGATGGTCAACAGCCCGCCGCGCGGGATGGTCAGCACCTGCACGACTTCCTTTGAAATCGGCTCGGCGATCAGAGCCGGCAGATTGTCGAAGATCAGATGCACGGCGGTTTCGGAAAATTCGTCCGCCCCCAGAAAAGATGCGAGCGTCGCCCCGAAAATCAGAAACGGGAAAATCGCGAGCAGCGCCGACAGGGCCACGTGACTGGCCATGGCCCAGCCGTCATCCTCGCTGAAATGCCAGAAGGCGTCGAACCCTACTTTCCAGGCCAGTCTTACGGCTGCCGGCATTCGATCTCCACGTCTTTTCTCCCGGGCGTAAAGCGAATATGGGAAGGCGAGGCTCCTTTGTACAGGAAAAGCGTCGAAATGACTGAAAAGCCTAGCATCATCGTCACGGGCGCCTCGAGCGGCATCGGCGCCTATTGCGCCCGCGCCCTGAAAACCGAGGGATGGCGGGTCTTTGCGACCGTCCGTAAAGAAGAAGATCGCACGAGTCTCGAGGCCGATGGCGTCGAGACCTTCCTGATGGATTACACGCAAGTCGACACGATCGACGCTCTGGTGGGCGATGTGCTGGCGCGAACCGGTGGAACGCTGGATGCGCTGTTCAACAACGGAGCCTATGGTCAACCGGGCGCGGTCGAGGATTTGACCACCGAGGTGCTGAGGCGACAATTCGACGCGAATTTCTTCGGCTGGCACGAACTGACGCGTCGCGTGATCCCGGTCATGCGCCGCCAGGGCCACGGCCGCATCGTGCAATGCTCCTCCATCCTCGGTCTGGTCCCCTATCCCTGGCGCGGGGCCTACAATGCCTCCAAGCACGCGTTGGAAGCACTGTCGCTGACCATGGCGATGGAGCTTTACGGCTCCGGCATCCATGTTTCGCTTCTGGAACCCGGCCCGATCGAATCACGTTTCACCGCCAATGCGCTCGCTCATGTCGAGGCCAATATTGATCTCGAAGGGTCCGTTCATCGTAAGGAATACGAGAGGCAGTTGGCCCGTCTGAGAGGCGAGCGAACCGGCATGAAGGGTAAGCTCGGCCCCGACGCCGTCTATCGGGATCTGCGCCACGCCTTGACGTCGCCGCGGCCGAAGCCGCATTATGTCATCACACGACCGGCCAGGCAGGGCGTTCTGCTGAAACGGCTTCTGCCGGCGGGGCTGTTTTACAAACTGCTGGCCCGGCTGGGTTAAGATTGGATTTTCGATGGGCACAGTCACCTATTTCGCCGCCATCGTCGTCATGTTCCTCGTTGTCGTCGTGCTCGGGCGCGGCCTCTACAACATGATGGTGGGCGGCAACGGCAACACCTCCAATAAGCTGATGCAGTTGCGCATCGTGCTGCAGGCGATCGCGGTGGCGCTGATCATGCTGACGCTGTGGCTGACCGGTGGCGGTCGCTCCTGACATGGTGAAGCTCAACAAGATCTATACCCGCACCGGCGACGACGGCACGACGGGGCTGGCCATCGGCCCGCGGCGGCTGAAATCCGACCTGCGCATCGAGGCCTTCGGCGCGATCGACGAGACCAATTCCGCCATTGGGCTGGCCATTCTTCATTGCGCTGAACGCGTCGAACTGGCAGCCGCGCTCCGCCGCATCCAGAACGACCTCTTCGATCTCGGCGCGGATCTGGCCACGCCCGAGACCGGCGAACCGCTGGCCTGGGAGCCGCTGCGCATCCTGCCCGCCCAGGTCGCCTGGCTGGAGGGCGAGATCGACCGGCTCAATGACGGGCTGACGCCGCTCAACTCCTTCATCCTGCCGGGCGGATCGGCGCTGTCGGCCCATCTGCACATGGCCCGCACCATCGCGCGCCGGGCCGAGCGGGTGATGGTGGCGCTGCGCGACGGCCAGCAGGAGATCGTCAATGCGGAAGCGCTGAAATATGTCAACCGGCTGTCGGATTACCTGTTCGTGGCCTCCCGCCACGCCAATCAGGACGGGCGCGACGATATTCTCTGGGTTCCCGGCAAGAACAGGTAAGGGCTGATCAGGCGCATGTTCGTTCCCATCTATGACGTCAATGCGCTCAAACATATCCGCCTGCAATATGTGACGCTTGCGCTGATCGCGCTCAACACCATCGTGTGGCTCGCGACCGGATTTCTGGCGACCGAGGATTTTGCGGCGGAGGCTTCGCTCGGCCTCGGCTTCATCCCGGCTCTCATCCATGACTATGCGGTGCTCGACGCAGACCTCAAGATCGCGCCCGAGGGCGCGACCTACATAACCTACGCCTTCCTGCATGGCTCCTTCATGCATCTGGCCAGCAATATGCTGTTTCTCTGGGTGTTCGGCGACAATGTCGAGGACGCCATGGGGCATGTGCGCTTCATCCTCTTCTATCTGCTGTGCGCCGCCGCCGGCGCCTGGCTGCACGGGATGGTGCTGCCGCAATCGGACGGGCCGCTGATCGGCGCTTCTGGGGCGATCTCGGGCGTCGTCGCCTCCTACTTCTTCCTGCATCCGCGCGTCCGGGTCTGGGTGCTGATTCTCTGGCGCTTCCCTCTGCCGCTGCCGGCCTTCATTCCGCTGATCTTCTGGATCGGCCAGCAATTCTACATGCTCCTGGTCGATGCTGACGGATCGGTGTCCTGGGCGGCCCATGTCGGCGGCATCATCGCCGGCATCGTGCTGACACCGCTGCTCAAGCGGCGGGAAACACCGCTTTTGGACAGGCAGATCGTCAAGCCCGCCGGCGTGGAACTCGCGAACGACGAAAAAACGCCGCCGGGCGACGACACGCCGCGCTGGGGTCGCGGATAAAATCGATTTGGTCCCGAGATCGCGCTGTTGACGCTCCTGCAGGCCGCCTATATTCCCATTGCGACATCTGTTTCGGACGGCTCGCCAGCCTCTTCCGCCTCGCGAATGGCAGAATCGTGCTGGAAACTGACGCCGATAGACAAATGAACCGGGCGAAGATGGCGCATTTTCGCCAGCAGAGCTGAATAGGAAGGGAACCCATGAAAATCCTCGTGACCGTCAAGCGCGTGGTCGATTACAACGTCAAGATCCGGGTGAAAGCCGATGGTTCGGGCGTCGAACTCGCCAATGTGAAGATGTCGATGAATCCCTTCGACGAAATCTCCGTCGAGGAAGCGCTGCGTCTCAAGGAAGCCGGCAAGGCGAGCGAAGTCGTCGTCGTCTCCGTGGGTCCGGCCAAGGCCGAGGAAACCCTGCGCACGGCGCTGGCCATGGGCGCAGACCGCGCAATCCTCGTCGAGACCGACGCGGAAATCGAGCCGCTGGCCGTCGCCAAGATCGTCAAGGGCGTGGCGGAAGCCGAACAGCCGGGTCTGGTGATCGTCGGCAAGCAGGCGATCGACGACGATTCCAACCAGACCGGCCAGATGCTGTCGGCGCTGCTCGGCTGGCCGCAGGCGACTTTCGCCTCCAAGGTCGAGATCAAGGACGGCTCCGCCGACATCACCCGTGAAGTCGACGGCGGCCTGCAGACCATCAATGTCAAGCTGCCGGCCGTGGTGACCTCGGATCTCCGCCTCAACGAGCCGCGCTACGCCTCGCTGCCCAACATCATGAAGGCCAAGAAGAAGCCGCTCGACAAGAAGAGCCCGGCCGACTTCGGCGTCGACATCGCGCCGCGCCTGAAGGTCGTCAAGACCGAAGAGCCGGGCGGCCGCAAGGCGGGCGTCAAGGTCAAGACCGTCGCCGAGCTGGTCGAAAAGCTCAAGACCGAAGCCGGCGTTCTCTAATTCCAGGAAAGGGACAAGACAGATGGCAATCCTTCTTCTCGCCGATCACGACAATTCCACCCTTTCCGATCAGACCGCCAAGGCGCTGACCGCGGCCGCCCAGATCGGCGGCGACGTGCATGTGCTGGTCGCCGGCAAGGGTGTTTCCTCCGTGGCCGAACAGGCCGCCAAGCTCGCCGGCGTCGCCAAGGTGCTGACCGCCGACGGCGACGACTACGCCCATCAGCTGGCCGAGCCGCTGGCCGCGCTGATCGTGTCGCTGGCTCCTGCCTATGACGTGATCCTGTCGGCCGCCACCGCGACCGGCAAGAACGTCTCGCCGCGCGTGGCCGCGCTGCTGGACGTCGCCCAGGTGTCGGAAATCATCGAAGTGGTTTCCGCAGACACGTTCAAGCGCCCGATCTATGCCGGCAACGCGATCCAGACCGTGCAGTCGACCGACGCTAAAAAGGTGATCACGGTCCGCACCGCGGGCTTCGCCGCAGCTTCCGAAGGCGGCTCCGCCGCGGTCGAAGCGGTGGCCGGCGCCGGCAATCCCGGTATCTCCAGCCACGTCGCCGACGCGCTGTCGTCGTCGGACCGTCCGGAATTGACCTCGGCCAAGATCATCGTGTCGGGCGGCCGCGCCGTCGGTTCTGCCGAGAAGTTCCGGGAAGTCATCCTGCCCGTGGCCGACAAGCTCGGCGCGGCCGTCGGCGCGTCGCGCGCCGCCGTGGACGCCGGCTACGCGCCGAACGACTGGCAGGTCGGCCAGACCGGCAAGGTCGTGGCTCCGCAGCTCTACATCGCCTGCGGCATTTCCGGCGCCATCCAGCATCTCGCCGGCATGAAGGACTCCAAGATCATCGTCGCGATCAACAAGGACGAGGAAGCGCCGATCTTCCAGGTTGCCGACTATGGCTTGGTCGGCGACATCTTCGAGATCCTGCCGGAACTCGAAAAGGCGCTCTGATCGCCGCGACCCGCTTCTTCGCACCTGCAAAAAACGCTGGCGCGGGGAGCATAAGGGAAGTATCAAAATGGCCGGGCTTGCGAAAGCAGCGCCGGCCATTATGATGTTTGAGGGCCGCGTGTCCCAGGGATAGACAAGACTTCATAAAAAGCGGAAACGGACAGGACAATGGGCAGTGAAATCAAGTCTGTAGGCGTCATCGGGGCTGGCCAGATGGGCTGCGGCATCGCGCAGGTGTCGGCAGCTTCCGGCTACCAGGTGCAGATCTACGACCTGTCGCCCGACCGCATCGAGGCGGGCCTGGCCACCATCAACGGCAATCTGGCGCGCCAGGTGGCCAATGGCAAGATGAGCGAGGAGCAGCGCAAGGCGGCGCTATCTCGCATTTCCGGCTCCGCCGACCTCAACGATCTGGCCTCGGCCGATATCGTCATCGAGGCGGCGACGGAAGACGAAGCCGTCAAGCGCAAGATCTATTCCTCGGTCTGTCCGGTTCTGAAGCCGGACGCCATTCTCGCCACCAACACCTCGTCGCTGTCGATCACCCGCCTCGCCTCGGCGTCGGACCGGCCGGAAAAATTCATGGGCATCCATTTCATGAATCCGGTGCCGGTGATGAAGCTGGTGGAGCTGGTGCGCGGCATCGCCACGGACGAGGCGACGTTCAAATCCGCCCGCGCCTTCGTGACCACGCTCGAGAAGGAAATCACCGTCGCCGAGGATTTTCCGGCCTTCATCGTCAATCGCATCCTGCTGCCGATGATCAACGAGGCGATCTACACGCTCTATGAAGGCGTCGGCTCGGTGGACGCCATCGACACCGCCATGAAGCTGGGCGCCAACCATCCGATGGGTCCGCTGCAGCTCGCCGATTTCATCGGCCTCGATACATGTCTCTCGATCATGCAGGTTCTGCATGACGGCCTGGCCGACAGCAAATACCGCCCCTGCCCGCTCCTGGTGAAATATGTCGAGGCCGGCTGGCTTGGCCGCAAATCCGGCCGCGGCTTCTACGATTATCGCGGCGAGGTTCCGGTTCCGACGCGCTGAGCCGGCGTCTCGGGCATCTTCGAACGGTCGGCGTCCGCCGGCCGTTTTTTGTTGCGCCGGTTCTTAAAATCATACAATTTCCGGCGCCACGGGAATGGGTCAGGGGAGACATATGGCCAAGGTGGAAGATTTCGGCGTCGACGCGCAGCGCGCGACGGTAAAGCGCATCACGCTCACCGGCGGCGGCCTGACGGCCAAGGTGCTGACCTGGGGCGCGGTCGTCCAGGATCTCCGGCTTGACGGGCATGCGCCGCCGCTGGCGCTCGGCTTCGAGACGATGGAGCCCTACCTCATGCATTCGCCGTTTTTCGGCGCCACGCCCGGCCGCAACGCCAACCGCATCGCCAAGGGACGCTTCACCCTCGATGGCCAGGATTACCAGCTCGAATGCAACGAGCGGGGCGTCACCCATCTGCATGGCGGATCGGATGGTCTCGGCGTCAGCAATTGGACGATTGATGATGCCGGCGACGATTTCGTGCGTCTTTCCATCATCGACACCGACGGGCGCGCCGGCTATCCCGGCAATTGCAGCGTCACCTGCACCTATACACTGTCGGACACAGGCGTTCTCAATGTCCTCTATGAGAGCCGGACGGACAAAGCCACCATCGCCAATGTCTGCCAGCATAGCTATTTCAATCTCGACGGCCTGCCGACGACCGCCGAGCACGAGTTGATGATCAAGGCCGACGCCTATCTGCCGACCGATGACGAGCAGATTCCCGCCGGCGGTCCGCGAGACGTGACGGGAACCCTGTTCGATTTCCGCGAGACGGCGTCGGTCGTGCGGCATGACGCGGATGGAGCCCAGCTCTTGCTGGACCATAATTTCTGCCTGTCTCCCGAGCGGACCGACAAGCGACACGTGGCGCGCCTGTCCAGCAAGGTGTCGGGCGTCGTCATGGATGTGCTGACCACCGAGCCGGGCGTTCAGGTCTATGCCGGCTTCAAGATGGATGTGCAGGTCCCCGGCCTCGAAGGCCGTCGCTACGGTCCTTTCGGAGGAATGTGTCTGGAAACGCAGATCTGGCCCGACGCCATCAACCAGAGCGGCTTCCCGAACGCGGTGTTGCGTCCGGGCGAGGTGTTGCGGCAAGAGACCGACTACGTGTTCTCGCGCGCGCTGATACACACATAAATTCCCATGGGATGATGGAACAGGAAGGCTCCCCGGCAGTTTAGCAGAGGGAGTTTTTCGGGAACATCGCCATGACCACACCGCTTGCCTTGGACGGCTGCGCCGTCCTCGTCGTCGAGGACAATTATTTCGTCGCAGTGGATACGCAGCGCGCGCTGATCACGGCGGGCGCTGTCGTGTTCGGTCCGGCCGCCAACGAGCAGGACGCGATGCGGATACTGCATACGGTGTCGCCGACCTTCGCGGTGGTCGACGTCAATCTCGGCCAAGGCCCCTCCTTCCAGGTCGCAGAAGCGCTGGCGGATCGCGGCGTGCCCTTCATCTTCGTCACGGGCTATTCCGATCTCGAAGCGCCCGACCGGTTCAAGGATATCATCCGTATCGAAAAGCCTGCGCCGATGGAGAATATCGTCAGCGAGCTCCAGCGGATGAAGCAGGATATCCTGGCGCGCCCGAGCTGATCATCCGTTTATGGCGGGCACTTTCATCGCATAACAGCGCACGAGTTCCGCGACCGCGGGATCGAGATCCTGCGGACTCCATCCTGCCGCGAGGCCGGCTTCGATGAGGCGGGCTCTGATCGGCTGGAGATCGAGGAAGGCCGTATCGGCCTCCCGCACCAGATCGAGAAACAGCGCCTCGAGCGCTTCCTGACAATCGAGATCGCGATCCTTGTAAACACCATCAGCGCGCGGCGGACGTATCATCCGGTCTCCCCTTCCCTGCGCATGGACACGGGCCGCCAGAGTGCGACCATAACCGGAAACGCATCACCCGAGCATAGGTTCCGCGCTGTCATCAATTTTTCTAATTTAGATTGCAAACTGGCGAGATGTCCAGGAATTTTGGTGGAGCCAGGGAGGATCGAACTCCCGACCTCTACATTGCGAACGTAGCGCTCTCCCAGCTGAGCTATGACCCCACAGCGCCGGTTTGCATCGGCGCGTCCACGTCATAGCAATGCGTCACGCGAACTTCAACGATTTTCCGCGGTCTTTTAACCGCCCTGGACGCAAATCGCTTTCCCCACGCGCGACAAATTGACTGGGCGTGGATTTACGATAAGCAGGAGCCAGAGGTTTCATCAGAGGAGCGCATCGTGGCGGCGGCATTTGGAACATCGGGGCTCAGGGGCCCTGCGGTCGATTTTACTCCCGAGCTCTGCATCGCCTATATCTCGGCTTTCCTTGAACATGTGGACGCGACGACGTCCGACAAGACGGCCTATGTGGCCGCCGATCTGCGCGAATCCAGCCCGCGCATCGCCGGCCAGTGCCTCGCCGCCATCAAGGCCATGGGCTGGACCGCCGTCTGGGCCGGCAATGTGCCGACGCCGGCCGTCGCCGCCTACGCCATGGCGCGCAACGCGCCGGCGATCATGATCACCGGCAGCCACATCCCCGAAGCCTATAACGGCATCAAATTCTATCGGCCCGACGGCGAATTCCTGAAGGAAGACGAAGCGCCGGTGCGCGACCGCGCCGAAGCCATCATGGCGGAGGGCCGCTCCATCGAACCTGAGGCGCCCGGCGAGGCCTTCGATGCGGTGGCGGAAGATTACATTGCCCGCTATGCGAAATCTTTCGGCGCCGAGGCGCTGTCCGGCCTCAAGATCGGCGTGGATCTGCATTCCGCCGTGGGTCGGGACCTGACGGTCTCGATCCTGGAAAAACTCGGCGCTGAGGTCCACGCATTCCGGCGGATGGATCACTTCGTCGCGGTCGACACCGAGGCGCTCGATCCAGAGGATGTAGCTCGGGCTCGGACGCTGATCGGGGAGCATGGGCTCGACGGCGTGATTTCCACCGATGGTGACGGCGACCGGCCGCTGGTGATCGACGACGCCGGACGGCAGATCAACGGCGATGTGCTGGGCGTGCTGACGGCCAAGCTGATCAAAGCCAAGACGGTGGTGACGCCGCTGTCCTCGACCAGCGCCGTCGAGCAATCGGGTTGGTTCGAGACGGTCGATCGCACCCGCATCGGCTCGCCCTTCGTGGTGGCCGGCATGGCCAAGGCGGTGAGCCATCCGGTCGTGGGCTTCGAGGCCAATGGCGGCTTCCTTCTGGGCGACGACGTGACGCTCGCAGGCGGCGTGCTCGGCAAGCTGCCGACGCGAGACGCGATCCTGCCGGCGGTGGCGGCACTCGTGCTCGCCAAGAGCGAGGGTCGCAGCCTGTCGGCCCTGGTGGCGACGCTGCCGCCACGATTCATGAAGGCGGATCGCGTCAAAGAGGTTGCGCCCGACAAGGGCAAGGCGTTCCTGAAATCCGTGGAGACTTCCGTCGACTTCCGCGCAGGCTTCGACGCGCGCATCGCGACCCCCACGGAGATTTCGACGCTCGACGGCGTGCGCATGGCGTTTGCGAATGGCGATACGGTGCATTTCCGCCAGTCGGGCAATGCGCCGGAGATGCGCATCTATGTCGAAACGGGCTCGGCTGAGGCAACGGACCGGCTTCTCTCCGAACTGCTCGCCCGGCTGAAGGCGCGGTTCTGACATGACGGTCGAGATCCGCAATGCGACGCCTCAGGATTTTGACGGCTGGATGCCGCTCTGGCAGGGCTATCTGACCTTCTACAAGACCAGCCTGACCGATGAGGTGACGCAGGCGACATGGGCGCGGATTCTCGATCCGATGAACCTGCTGACCGCGCGACTGGCGGTGAAAGACGGCGTCGTGCTTGGTTTCGCTCATCATCACACGCATCTGACCACCTGGGATGTCAGACCGACCTGCTATCTCGAAGACCTGTTCGTGAGCCCGGAGGCGCGCGGCCTGGGCGTCGGCAAGGCATTGCTCGACGATCTCGTGGCGCTCGGCAAAGAGAAGGATTGGGTGTCGGTCTACTGGATCACGGCCGAGGACAATCTCACCGCCCAGAAACTCTATGACAGCTACAACAAGCGCGACGGTTTCTACCGCTATTCCGTCACGCTGTAATTTCCGTCTTTTCCGGCAGCCGCCAGTCGATCGCGCCCAGGCCCTTCTCATCGAGAAAGGCGTTGGCGCGGGAGAAATGCTTGCTGCCGAAAAAGCCGTTATGGGCAGACAGCGGCGAGGGATGCGGCGCCTTCAGCACCAGATGCCGGGACTGATCGACAAAGGCCGCCTTGCGCTGGGCATAGGCGCCCCAGAGCATGAAGACCACGGGCGTCTCCTGCTCGTTGACCCGGGCGATGACGGCGTCGGTGAATTTCTCCCAGCCCTTGCCCTGATGCGAAGCGGCGAGCGAGCGCTCGACCGTCAACACTGAATTCAGCAACAGCACGCCCTGGCGCGCCCAATGCTCCAGATAGCCGTGGCGGGCCGGCGGAATGCCGAGATCGCTCTGCATTTCCTTGTAGATATTGACGAGCGAGGGCGGAATGCGGACATCCGGACGCACGGAGAAGCACAGGCCATGCGCCTGGCCATCGCCGTGATAGGGGTCCTGGCCCAGAATCACCACCTTCACCTGGCCGAGCGGCGTCAGATCCAGCGCGCGGAAATACTCCGCGCCTTTGGGGAAGATGGTCTTGCCCGCGCTCTTCTCCTCCTGCAGGAAGGCCTTGAGGCTCGCCATATAGGGGCTGGAAAACTCGCCCGCCAGGGCGGCGCGCCAGCTGTCTTCGAGCTTGATGCCGGTGTCGTTCATCATCCACTCCCTTTGCCCTGATGGAAGCCGCAAGCGGCGCTTCGGTTCAAGTCTCTGACGGTCTTATGCACAGACCGGTTCCATTTCCGCCTCGATCCTGACGCGCCTGCGCAGGCCCGTGACGCAAAACTGGTATACAAGGGCGCAAACCAGTCGTGAGGGAACGCCATGAAAATCACCGACGTCAAGACCTGGGTCGTAGGCAATCCGCCGCCGGGCGCGGGCGGACGCTATTTCATCTTCGTCAAGCTCGTCACCGACGGCAATGTCGTCGGTTATGGCGAGGCCTATAACGCCAATTTCGATCCGCATCTGACGGCGAAGCTGATCGAGGATGTCGCCGCCCGCTATCTCGTCGGCCGCGATCCGCATGATATCGAGACCTTCTTCCGCAACGCCTATTCCTCCGGCTTCTCGCAGCGGCCCGATCTCAGCATGATGGGCTGCGTCTCGGCGCTCGAAATGGCCTGCTGGGACATTATCGGCAAGGAAGCCGACAAGCCGGTGCACAAGCTGCTGGGCGGCCGGGTGCATGAGCGGATCCGCACCTACACCTATCTCTATCCGAAGTCCGGCTCGGTCGTGCCGGCCGAGATCGAGGGCAAGAATGTCTACAACGATCCGGATATCGCCGCCGCGACCGCGCTGGAATATGTGAAGGAAGGCTTCACGGCGCTGAAATTCGATCCCGCCGGCCCCTATACGATCTATGACGGTCACCAGCCTCGGCTCATCGACATCGATCTGTCCGAACGCATGGTGAAAGCGGTGCGCGAGGCGGTGGGAACGAAGGCCGATATCCTGTTCGGCACGCATGGCCAGTTCACCGCCTCGGGCGCACTGCGCATGGCCCGGGCGCTCGAAAAATACGACCCGCTGTGGTTCGAGGAGCCGGTGCCGCCTGACATGCCCGAAGTCATGGCGCAGGTGGCGCGCGGCACCTCCATTCCCGTGGCGACCGGCGAACGGCTGACGACGAAATGGGAATTCGCCCGCGTCATCGAGCATCGCGCCGCTTCCATCCTGCAGCCCAATCTCGGCCGCTCCGGCGGCATTCTCGAAACCAAGAAGATCGCGGCGATGGCCGAAGCCTATCATATTCAGGTCGCCCCGCATTGCTATTGCGGCCCGATCGTCGCGGCCGCCAATATCCAGCTCGCGCTGACGCTGCCGAATTTCCTCATCCTCGAGGCGATCAAGACCTTCGACGGCTTCCACGAGACGCTGCTCAAGAAGAAGATCGTGGTCGAAGAGGGTTATGTGATCCCCTCCAGCGAGCCGGGCCTCGGCGTCGAACTCGATGAAGCGGTCTGCGACGCACATCCCTGGAGCGGCGCTCTGCTACATCTCGGCATGGTCGGAACCTCGATCGATCTTTGCTGATCGGGCGCTTGCGGATCGTTTGCGCGGGGATTAGACCGGTCCCAAAAGGGACCTGATATGACCGAGCCGACGATCCGCACCGCCACAGCCACGGACGAAGCCGCCTGGAGACAGCTCTGGGCGGGTTATCTCGCTTTCTACAACGTCGATCTCGCGCCCGAGGTGACCGACAGCACCTGGCGGCGCATTCTCGATCCCGCCTCGCCGGTGTCGATGCGCATGGCGTTCGTCGAAGACGAGGCGGCCGGCTTCGCTATCCACCTGCATCACCCCTCGACCTGGGTGGCCGACGAGGACTGCTATCTCGAAGATCTCTATCTCGACGCAAGATTTCGGGGTCGCGGCGTCGGACGCGCGCTGATCGACGACCTGATCTCCATCTGCAAGGAGAAGGGGTGGGCGCGGCTCTATTGGCATACGGACGAGGGCAACGCCACCGCACGCAAGCTCTATGACTCCTATGTCAAGACGGACGGGCATGTACGCTACCGCATGCGGATCGGCGCATGAGCCGGCTGCTGTTCGTCGATACGGAAACCACGGGCCTCACTTATGACGACCGGGTGATCACGCTCGGCATGGTGACGCTCGATCTCGACGCGCTCAAGGAAGGTCGCGACGCGGTCCAGCTCAGCCATCTGATCTTCAATCCCGGCCGGCCCAGCAATCCCTTCGCCGCCGCCGTACATGGCTATCAGGACTGGGTGCTGACCAGCCAGCCGCATTTCGCCCTCCATGCCGAGGATATTCTTCCCGCCTTCACCGCGGCGGATATTGTATTGGCCCACAACGCCGCTTTCGACGAGCGCTTCCTCAGAACGGAATTTCGCATGGCGGGGTATGAGCTGCCGGCGCCACGCTTCGACTGCACGCTCAAGGCCTATAAGCGCAAACATCAGCGCCCGGGCGGGCTCGACAAGGTTCTTGAGCATATGGGCCTCTCCGCCCGCGGCAAGCAGCACGGCGCGCTCGAGGACGCCTGGTTCTGCATGCTGGCCTGGCTGTGGCTCAACGATCTCGAAGCCCCTACCGCGCCAGCCGCGCTTACGCATCCGCCGAGCAATTGGGTGGAGCCGGGCCTGCCGCCGATCCGCGGCGCCCGCAAACCTCTCGTCGCTCGCTACTGAAACTTGAAAAAATCGACGAAGGCCCGAAGCGCCGGACGCATCTGCCGGCGGCTGGGATAATAGATATAGAAACCGTCGAAAGGCGGACACCAGTCCTCCAGCACCCGGATGAGGCGGCCCTCCGTGACATAGTGGTCCACACGCGCATCGAACAGTTGAGCGAGGCCCGCGCCGGCAAGGCAGGCGACCAGAATGAGCCGATCCTCGGGCAGGATCAGCGGACCTGAAATATCTGCTGCCAGCGCCTTGCCGTCCTTTTCGAACTCCCAGCGATAGATCGAGCCGCTCGAAAAGCGGCGGCGGATGCAGCGATGATCGAGCAGGTCGCGGGGATGCCGGGGCAGCGGCCGATCCTCAAAATAGGAGGGCGCGGCGACCACCGAAGCGCGCCAGAGCGGGCTTGCCCTGACAGCAATCATATCGGCTTCGAGATGTTCTCCCAATCTGAGACCCGCGTCGAAACCCTGGGCGACGATGTCCTCGAACTGATCGCGCGCGACAATTTCCAGCTCAATCTCCGGGTAAAGCGCGAGAAATTCGCCGAGGCGCGGCGCGACCAGATGTTCGCAGGCAAGGCGCGGCATGGTGATGCGCAGGGGACCAGCGGGACGATCGCGATTCTCGGCCAGCGCATCGAGCGCCGCGCCGATCTCGCCCAGCGCGGGCTTCAGCGATGCCAGCAAACGCCGCCCCTCTTCAGTCGGCGCGACGCTGCGGGTGGTGCGGGCGAGAAGCCTGACGCCGAGGCTCTCCTCCAGCGCCGACACCGCATGGCTGACGGCGGAAGAGGCGACTCCGAGTTCACGGGCGGCGCGGCGAAAGCCGCCGCCTTCGGCGACGGCGGCGAAAACAGCGAGTTGTGACAGCTGGATCCGATTCATTGTTCTAAATAATAGAACAAGGCGCGATGAATTGCACGGCTTTTCGCCGCCATGTTGGCGGGATACTATGCTGTTGTCAGTTTCATTCCATTGTGGAGACATCCATGAAAACCCGTTCGCTCGGCTCAGGCCTTACCGTTTCCGCTCTCGGCCTCGGCTGTATGGGCATGAGCCACGCTTATGGCTCCAACGTCGATGAAAAGGCCGCCCAGGCTCTGTTCGACCGCGCCGTCGAGCTCGGCGTCACCTTTTTCGACACGGCCGAAGTCTACGGCCCTTTCACCAATGAGGTCCTGGTCGGACAGGGCCTTCGCCGGCACCGCGACAAAGTGGCGATCGCCACGAAGTTCGGCTTCACCATCGGCGACGAGGCCAAAGCTGACAGACCCTCGGGGCTCGACAGCCGGCCGGAACATCTGCGCGCGGTGGCGGAAGCGTCGCTCGAGCGGCTCGGCGTCGAGGTCATCGACCTGTTCTACCAGCATCGCGTCGACCCCGATGTTCCGATCGAAGACACCGTCGGCGCCATGGCGGACCTCGTGAAGGAGGGCAAGGTGAAGGCGTTGGGCCTTTCGGAAGCCAGCGCTGCTACGCTTCGGCGCGCCCATGCCGTGCATCCCATCGCCGCCATCCAGAGCGAATATTCGCTGTGGACGCGAGACCCGGAGACCAATGGCGTGTTCGACGCCTGCCGCGAGCTCGGCATCGGCTTCGTGCCCTTTTCGCCGCTCGGCCGGGGCATGCTGACCGGCGCTTTGAAGGATCTCTCCAAGCTCGGCGCCAATGATTTCCGGCGCGGCCTGCCGCGATTCGACCAGGCGAATTTCGACGCCAATCTCGCGCTTGTGGAGGCGCTGGGAACCATGGCTAAGGAGAAGGGCGTGACGGCAGGTCAATTGGCGCTCGCCTGGGTGCTGGCGCAGGGCGATTTCATCGTTCCAATCCCCGGCACCACCAAGATCGCCAATCTCGAAAGCAATGTCGCCGCCGCCGCGATCACGTTGACGCAGGACGATCTCGCGGCTCTCGGTTCGATCGTGGCGCCCGACAAGGTCGCGGGCGCGCGCTATAGCGAGGCGATGGCCAAGATGGCCGGCCGTTGACGTTATCGGCGTCGATGGTCAGACACAAACGGGGCCGGTCCTGATCAGGACCGGCCCCGTCGCCATTTCGACATGCGGACGTTCAGCCGCGCAGGCTGCCGCCGGTGTTCTTCTCGACATTGGCGACGATGCGCTGCGACAGCGCGTCGAAATCCTCATCGGTCAGCGTCTTGTCGACCGGCTGGATCGACACTTCGATGGCGATGGACTTCTTGCCGTCGCCCAGCGACGCGCCTTCGAAGACGTCGAACACCGAGACGCCGGTGATCAGCTTGCGATCGGCGCTCTGGGCGGCCTTCAGAATGGAGGCGGCATCCACCGTCTTGTCGACCACGAAGGCATAATCGCGCTTGACCGCCTGGAAGGGCGAAAGGCCGAGCACCGGCTTGGTGCGGGTGGACTTCTTCTTCGGATCCGGCAGCTTGTCGAGCGACAGTTCGAAGCCGCACAACGCACCCGTGACATCCATGGCTTCGAGCGTCTTGGGATGGAATTCGCCGAAATGGCCGATGACCAGTTTGGGACCCATCTTGATCGTGCCGGAACGGCCGGGATGGAACCAGGCGGGACCGCCCTGCTCGATCTGCAGATTGGCGGTCGGGAAGCCGCAGGCTTCGAGCACCGCCAGCGCATCGGCCTTGGCGTCGAACACGTCGACGGGCTTGCCGCCGCCCTTGTCCTTGTTGGACCACAGACGACCGGCGCCGTTCAGCGTCGCCGTGCCGCGACGAATGCCGGCGGCCATACGGCGCTGGCCCGCGGGCGTGTCGTCCTCATAGGCGCCGGAGACTTCGAACACAGCCACATCGCCATAGCCCTTATCGGCATTGCGCTGGGCTGCGGTCAGGAGCCCGGGCAACAGCGACGGACGCATGTCCGACATATCCGCCGCGATGGGGTTTTCGAGCTTCAGCGCAGGCGAACCGCCGCCGAACAGGGCAGCCTGCTCAGCCGGGATGAAGGACCAGGTGACGGCTTCCAGCATGCCGCGGGTCGCCAGCGCCCGCTTGGCGAGGCGGGTGCGGATCTGCAGCGTGGTGAGGATGCGGGTGTTGACCTCGCTGAGCCGCGGCAAGGGCTGCGGCTTGACCTCATTGATGCCATGCATGCGCATGACCTCTTCAACGAGATCCGCCTTGCCGTCGACGTCAGGACGCCAGGAAGGCACGGACACGTTCACGGCTTCGCCATCGCCTTCGACGCCGAAGCCGAGGCGGTCGAGGATGGCGAGGCTCTCCGTGCGGCTCACCTCGATGCCGGTCAGGCGCTTGACCTCGCTGAGCGGGAAGGAAACGCGACGCGGATGATAGCCCTCATAGCCGACGATGCGGGCTTCCGCGGCTTCGCCGCCGCAAAGCTCCAGCACCAGTTGGGTGGCGCGATCAAGACCCGGAATCATATATTCAGGATCGACGCCGCGCTCGAAACGGTAGCGCGCATCGGTGATGATGCCGAGCGAGCGGCCGGTGCGGGCGATGTTGAGCGGGCTCCACAGCGCCGATTCGATCAGCACATCGGTGGTGTTCTCGTCGCAGCCGGAGAGTTCGCCGCCCATGATCCCGCCGATCGATTCCACGCCGTTGTCGTCGGCGATGACGACGTTGGCCGGCGTGAGCGTGTATTCCTTGCCGTCGAGCGCCAGCACCTTTTCGCCGTCTGTGGCGCGGCGCACGGTCAGGTCGCCCTTGACCTTGGCGGCGTCGAAGACATGCAGCGGCCGGCCCTGATCAAAGGTCAGGTAGTTGGTGACGTCGACCAGCGCATTGATCGGGCGCAGGCCGATGGCGCGCAGGCGCTTCTGCATCCAGGCCGGGCTCGGGCCATTCTTGACGCCGCGCACCAGTCGCAGCGCGAAGCCGGGGCAGAGCGCCTTGTCTTCGCCGTCGAAAGCGAGCGTGACGTTGACAGGCGTCTCGCCGGAGATCGAAAGCTGCGGCGTCTTCGCAGCCTTGAGCGTTCCGAGGCCGGAGGCGGCGAGATCGCGGGCGATGCCGTAAACGCTGGTGCAATCGGGACGGTTCGGCGTCAGATTGATCTCGATGACCGGATCGTCGATGCCGTAATAGGTGGCGAAAGAGGCGCCGACGGGAGCGTCCTCGGGCAGGTCGATAATGCCGTTGTGGTCGTCGGAAATTTCCAACTCCTTTTCCGAGCACATCATGCCGTGGCTTTCGACGCCGCGGATATTGCCGACCGACAGCGTCACGTCGATGCCGGGCACATAGACCCCCGGCGCGGCGAAAGCGCCGACCAGGCCGGCGCGGGCATTGGGCGCGCCGCAGACCACCTGCACGGGCTTGCCCGCGCCGGTGTCGACGGAGAGGACCTTGAGCTTGTCGGCCTGCGGATGCTTCTCGGCGGTGAGGATCTTGGCGATCACGAAAGGCCTGAAGGAGGCCTTGTCGTCGACGCTTTCGACTTCGAGGCCGATCAGCGTCAAGCGCTCGCAGATGGCGTCGAGCGAGGCGTCGGTGTCAAGGTGATCCTTGAGCCAGGAGAGTGTGAATTTCATGGTCTTTTCTCAGTTTCCTATGCCATGCCCCGCAACGAGCCAGCCATTCAAATCAATCGTGTGGTCAGCCTCTGCTCAGGCGGCCTTTTCGGGCGCTTTGGCGCCTCGGGCTTTCTCGCCCATAAACATGCTCTTCACCGAAATGCCTTCATCGACCTTGGACCACCAGATGCCCTCATACATGAGCTCGACGTCATCAAGCGCCTGCTGATCCAAGCCAGTCAGGAACGGATACCACCAAAGCGGCGCAGAAATGGTGCGGCCATCCGCGAGGGTCACATGAACCGCGCCGCTGTCACACCAGGCTTTGACCGGACGCATCGCGTCTGTTTCAAATTCCAAAGAACTCATTCCAGGCCTCGATCCAATCGCTTCTGTGTTCGGCGACGATGGCTAGCACTCTGTCGACATCCCGTTCGTTGTATCCAATGTTCCGTGCGACTGTCAGGTCGTTGAGCCAGACCTTGAGCGACCGCCCATCCTTGACGACATGGACATGTGGAGGTTCGCCCTGATCCAGAGCGTAGAACCTGAACTTATATCCATGCCAGACCAACAATGTCGGCATCCAAAGATCTCTCTCCTCATCGGCGCCCGTTCCGAGCATTCGCGCTATCAGCGATCATACTCGGAACGAGGCGTTGCATGAAGTCACAGTCCGCGCATCACACGCTCAAACCGCCGAACAAAGTCGGCAGGTCGAGCGGGCGGAAGCCGTAATGGTTCATCCATCTGACATCGGCGTTGAAGAAGTCGCGCAGGTCGGGCATGCCGTATTTCAGCATGGCGATGCGGTCGAGCCCCATGCCCCAGGCGAAGCCCTGATATTCGTCCGGATCGAGACCGCCGGCGCGCAGGACATTGGGATGCACCATGCCGCAGCCGAGGATTTCCATCCAGTCATTGCCTTCGCCGAACTTCACCACGTCACCCGAGCGGTCGCACTGAATGTCGACCTCGACCGAGGGTTCGGTGAAGGGGAAGAAGGACGGGCGGAAGCGCATATTGACCGAGGGCACTTCGAAGAAGGCCTTGCAGAACTCTTCCAGCACCCAGCGCATATTGGCGACATTGGCCGTCTTGTCGATCACCAGGCCTTCGACCTGGTGGAACATTGGCGAATGGGTGGCGTCGGAGTCCTGGCGATAGGTCTTGCCCGGAATGATGATGCGGATCGGCGGCTTCTGGCTTTCCATGGTGCGCACCTGCACTGGCGAGGTGTGCGTGCGCAGCACCTTGCGCTCGCCGTTTGCGTCGGGCGGCAGGAAGAAAGTGTCGTGCATTTCGCGGGCCGGATGGCCGACCGGGAAATTGAGCGCGGTGAAATTGTAATAGTCGGTCTCGATATCCGGACCTTCGGCGATCGAGAAGCCCATATCGCCGAAGATCGCGGTGATCTCGTCGATAATCTGGGTGATCGGATGGATGCGGCCGCGTTCGGCCGGAGACGAGCGCACCGGCAGCGTCACGTCGACCGTTTCGCGGGCGAGGCGTTCGTTGATCGCCTGGTCGCGCAACAGCGCCTTGCGTTCGGCGATCGCGTTGGTCACCTCTGATTTGATGACGTTGATCGCCGCGCCGCGCGTCTGGCGTTCTTCCGGGCTCATGGCGCCCAGCGTCTTCAGGAGTTCCGAGATAGAACCCTTCTTGCCGAGCGCATTGACGCGAACGGCTTCGATCGCCGCTTCGTCCGCCGCGCTGGCGATTTCCTCGAGAATGGTGGTCTTCAACTGATCGAGATCGGACATGTGTCGCTCGTAAGATTTGCGGATGATACCAGGCGGACAAGAAAAAACCCGCGCCAGCCGTGCCAGCGCGGGTTTCCCATAATTCCACAGTCTTGGGAAGCGCTGACCTTAACGGACGACGCTTTCAAACTCGTTGGTGGTGCCTGCGTCCTTCAGGTAGCCGAGAGCCTTCTTGGAGGCTTCGACGAGCGCGCCGAAGGCTTCAGCCTGGGTGATCGCCATGTTGGACAGGACCTTGCGGTCGACTTCGATGCCAGCCTTGTTGAGACCGTCGATGAAGCGGCCATAGGTCAGGCCGTGCTCGCGGACAGCGGCGTTGATGCGCTGGATCCAGAGAGCGCGGAAATTGCGCTTCTTGACCTTGCGGTCGCGCGTCGCATACTGCATCGAGCGATCGACGGCAGCCTTGGCGGCGCGGATGGTGTTCTTGCGACGGCCGTAAAAGCCCTTGGCGGCCTTCAGAACCTTCTTGTGCTTGGCGTGGGCGGTAACGCCTCTCTTTACACGTGCCATGTCATGATCTCCTTAGTGTTCTTTTTCGCGGCTTCTTAGTCTCAGAGACCATTCGGCAGGTAGTTCTTGATCACCTTGCGGCCATCGGGTTCGGCCAGAACCATGGTGCCGCGGGCGTCGCGAATGAACTTGTTGGAACGCTTGATCATGCCGTGGCGCTTGCCGGCGGCGGCGGCCTTGACCTTGCCGGTCGCGGTGATCTTGAACCGCTTCTTGGCGGCAGACTTCGTCTTCATCTTGGGCATTTTGCTACTCCATTGTTCTGGTTTTTGTGAAACCGGCTGATGAGGCCCGTTTAAAGCGTAGAGAACGGCCACGGCATGCCCTGCCGGACCGTTCGGACGGGCGGCTTATACAGCCACTCCCGCAAAAGCGCAACCGGCTGGAAAGGGAATCTTTTTCAGCCCCCAACAGGCCTTTTGCGGGAGGAGAGCGGCAGGGCCAGAGCGGTCGCCGCCAAGGCCGAAACGACAATCAGCAGATGGCCGTTGACCGCCGCCTGCAGGAGGTCGGAAAAGGCAGGACCCGATCCGGCGGCGCCGAAGGCCAAGGCCCCGGCTGCGATGCCGGCTGGATAGGTGCCGACGCCGGCGGGGGCGTGGAACGGCAGGACGGACGAGAGTTCGCCGCCGACCGCGCCGCCGAATGCAGCCGCGAGCGGCCCAACGCCCATCATCGACAGCGACAGGCCCAGCGCCGCGACCTTGATCAGCCAATTGAGCACCGTCAGCGCCCAGGCGAGCAGGAAGGCGGGCAGATGCGCGGGCAAGCCTTCCGCCACATGAGCGAGTTTGTCCGAGAGCCTAGAGGGCGCGCGGGTCTGCAGCCAGCCGATCAGGCTGCGGCCGACCGGGAAAAGCAGAAGCGGCAGAAGCAGAAACACCGTCCAGAGGGCCCCGGCGAGAGCGCTGAAGTCTGATTTGGCCACCAGCGCCAGCCCCGCGGCAAGCGTCAGGGCATGCAGATCGAGCAGTCGGAGAACAACCAGCGCAGAGGCGCCGCGCATGACCGGCAAGCCGAACTCGGCGCGCATCAACACCGGAAAGGAGACCTCCCCGCTTCGGAAAGGCAGCATGATATTGAGGAGATTGTGGATCTGGGTGAGGCGATAGAGTTGGAGAAAAGTGCCCCCGGGCAAATCGGGGAAATAGCTCGCCATCCGATGGGTGCGGATGAACTGGGTGGCGACCAGCGCGAGAATAGAGGCGATGATGGTCGGCGCGCCGATGTCGGCCCAGTTGGCGAGCACGGCGCGCCAGCCGAAATAGACCTGAATAAAGACCGCGTAGGCCAGCACGCAGGCGCCGGCGATGAGCGCCACGCCGTGTCTCGACCAACCGGCTCCTCGTCTGGCATCGTCGGCCATGCGCCATCCATCGACTTCGGGCGGTTGCGCCCTCCGGGCCGCTGATATAACAGAGGCGCCAGCAAAGCCAGACCCAATCGGAGCGTTCCATCGTGCTCAATGCCGCAGCCACTCAAACCCCGATCGAGGCGCCGTCCGAGATCGAGCTGTCGGTCGTCATCCCCGTTTATAACGAGGAAGACAATATCGCGCCGATGATCGACCGCGTGTTGTTCGGGCTCAAGGACTTCACCGGCGCCTGGGAGCTGATTCTGGTCGACGACGGCAGCACCGACGGCACGCTCGCCAATGCCCGCAAGGCGCTGGGACGCGAAGGCCTGACGCTGAAGATCGTCGAATTGCAGCGCAATTTCGGCCAGGCTTCGGCGCTGCAGGCCGGCATCGACGCTTCGCGCGGACGGCTGATCGCCACGCTGGACGGCGATTTGCAGAACGATCCCGTCGACATTCCCATGATGATCGACATGCTGGAAGCGCGCGATCTCGACCTGCTGTCGGGCTGGCGCAAGAGCCGTCAGGATGGCCTAGTGCTGCGCAAGATCCCCTCCTGGTGCGCCAATTATCTGATCGGCAGGATCACCGGCGTGAAAATCCATGATTATGGCTGCTCGCTGAAGATCTATCGCTCCAAGATCGTCAAGCAGGTCCGCATCATCGGCGGCATGCACCGCTTCATTCCGGCCTGGGTGGCGAGCGTGGCGCCGCATTCGCGCATCGGCGAAGTCGTGGTCAATCATCACGCCCGCCAGTTCGGCCAGTCCAAATACGGCATTTCCCGCACCTTCCGCGTGATCCTCGATCTGCTCGCCGTCTTGTTCTTCATGCGCTTCCGCGCCCGGCCCGGTCATTTCTTCGGCTCGATCGGGCTCGCCTTCGGCGGGTTGAGCTTCCTGATCTTCGCCTATCTCGCCTTCGTGAAATTCGCGCTCGGCGAGGATATCGGCACGCGGCCGCTGCTGCTGATCGCCGTCATGCTGTTCATGGGCTCGGTTCAGGCGATCACCACCGGCATTCTGGCGGAATTCATGGCGCGCTCCAACACCGGGGCGCAGCATTACGCCGTTCGCGAGATTTTTGGCGCGGACAAGGCCTGATGCTCGGCTGGCTGGAGCACCGTTTCAGCCATCTGGTCCTGCTGATCGCGGGTTATTTTCTCGTCAATGCCGCCGTGCGCCTGATGCTTCCGGCTTCGCTGGAGCTCGACGAGGCGCAGCAGATGTTCTTCAGCCAATGGCTGGCGGCGGGCTATGACAGCCAGCCGCCGCTCTATAACTGGCTGCAATATGGCGTCTTCGCCCTGATCGGGCCGTCCGTGCTGGCGCTGACGCTGACCAAGAACACGTTGCTGTTCCTCACTTATCTCTTCTACGCTCTTACTGCGCGACGACTTTTGTCGAACCCGCTTCTCATCGTCGTCGCCACGCTTGGTCTCCTGACCATTCCCCAGATCGGGTTTGAGGCGCAGCGTGACCTGACCCATACGGTGGCGGTGCTGTTTTCCTCGAGCCTGTTTATCTATGCGCTCACACGGACAGTCGAAAAGCCCGACTGGATCGGCTATGCGCTGACCGGCGTCGCGATCGGCTGCGGCGCCTTGTCCAAATATAACTTCGTGCTGATGCCCGTTGCGGCGCTTCTGGTCATGCTGCTGGACCGGGACATGCGCCGCCGGGTGCTGGATATCAGACTGCTGATCACCATCGTGATCGCGCTGCTGATCGTGACGCCGCATGCGCTCTGGCTCAAGGACAATCTCGGCCTTGCGACCGAGCGCACCATGGGCAAGATGATGGCGGAGGCCGGAGAACCCTGGTTGAGCCAGGTGGCCGAGGGGTTGCTGTCGCTCGTCGGCGCGGTGATCGGCTTCAGCGCCATCACGCTGCTTCTCTATGCGGCCGCTTTCCGAAAGAGCCTGTGGCGGGCGATGGACGCATCGTCGGATTGGGCGCGGTTCATGGAAAAGCTGTTCGCAGCCTTCCTGCTGCTGATCGCGGCGCTGGTACTGTTCGCCGGCGCGGAGAACATCAAAGATCGCTGGCTGACGCCCCTGCTCTTCCTGCTGCCGCTCTATCTCGCGCTCAAGCTGGACAAGAGCGCCCTCCTGGATCGGGCAGGCGCGCGCCGGATGGTTGTGATCGGGCTCGCCATCATGGCGCTGATCCCTACCGCGCTTGGTCTGCGCATCCCGATCCTCGGCGCTCTCGGCGACTATGAGAAACTCAACGTGCCCTATGAGGCGGCGAGCGCAGAGATCCTCGCAACGTCAGCTCAACGGCAGGCGCTGATCGTGACCAACGACCAGCAGCTCGCCGGCAATCTGCGCTTCAACATCAGGGGCGCGCCTGTGGTCATGCCCGGCTTCACCGCCTTTGCCGCAAGCGAGGTCGCCGCGCCGACCGGACCGGTGCTGATGGTGTGGCGCAACAGGGGCAAGGCCGATCCAGCGCTGCCGGGAGAGCTGGCGGCATGGCGCGCGAGCCAGCCCGTGCTGGCCCCGCTGCCCTTTCTGCCGCAGCAGACGTCGACGCCCTATATCTTCGGCCGCGCCGGAGACCGATACCATATCGGCTACGCCTGGCTCACGCCCGTCACCCCCTGACCTGCCCGATCTCAAGCCAAGCTCCGCCGCAAAACCGCCTTTTTCTCATTTCCTTATTGCGAATAAGTTGCAATAGCAGGAATCTGTGTCATCCTCCGATGACAAAGGAAGGCTGGAGGTCCCTCGTGACGATCAAGCGCATGCTGTTTTCCGCGGCCGTTTTCTCCATGGCGATGTTGTTCGCCGCCGCACCCGCAAACGCCAAATTCAAGGCGGTGACCAGTTTCACCGTCATCGCCGACATGGCCCGCAATGTCGCGGGCGAGGCGGCGGATGTGGAATCCATCACCAAGCCCGGCGCGGAAATCCATAATTACCAACCGACCCCCGGCGACATCGTCAAAGCTCAGGGCGCCAATCTGATTTTGTGGAACGGGCTCAATCTCGAACGCTGGTTCGAGAAATTCTTCCAGACGCTGAACGGCGTGCCGAGCATCGTCGTCTCCGACGGCGTCGAGCCGATGGGCATCACCGACGGCCCCTATCAAGGCAAACCCAACCCACATGCCTGGATGTCGCCTGACGCCGCGCTCGTCTATGTCGACAATATCCGCGACGCTTTCGTCACATACGACCCCGCCAATGCCGAGACCTACAAACGCAACGCCGAGGCCTACAAGGCCCGCATCAAGGCCGAAGTCCAGCCGATCCGCAACGAAATCGCGACGATTCCGGAAGACAAGCGCTGGCTGGTGACGAGCGAGGGCGCCTTCTCCTATCTGGCGCGCGATTTCGGGCTCAAAACGCTGTATCTCTGGCCGATCAACGCCGATCAGCAGGGTACGCCGCGTCAGGTGAGGACCGTGATCGACGCCATGCGCGCCAACAAGATCGGCGTGATCTTCTCCGAGAGCACCATTTCCGACAAGCCGGCCAAACAGGTGGCGCGCGAAACCGACGCTCGCTATGGCGGCGTGCTCTATGTCGATTCGCTCAGCGAACCCGATGGCCCGGTGCCGACCTATATCGACCTCATCAAGACCACCGCGTCGACCATCGCCAAAGGGCTTTCCGAATGAACATGCAGGCGCGACAGGATGCAAGGGCTCTAAACGCCGACGTCCCCGGCATCGACGTAGCGGATGTCACCGTTACCTATCGCAACGGCCATACGGCATTGAGGGACGCCAGCTTCTCGATCGGGACCGGCACGATCACGGCGCTGGTGGGCGTCAACGGCAGCGGCAAATCCACGCTCTTCAAGGCGATCATGGGTTTCGTGCGCGCGAGCGCCGGGTCGATCCGAATTCTCGGCCTGCCGGTGGCCGACGCGCTGAAGCGCAATCTCGTCGCTTATGTGCCGCAGGCCGAAGAGGTCGACTGGAACTTCCCCGTGCTCGTCGAGGACGTGGTGATGATGGGCCGCTACGGCCATATGAATTTCCTGCGAATGGCGACCAGGCGCGACCGGGACGCCGTGGATGCGGCGCTGACGCGCGTCGGCATGAGCGATTATCGCAAGCGGCAGATCGGCGAGTTGTCGGGCGGCCAGAAGAAGCGCGTCTTCCTCGCCCGCGCGCTCGCCCAGGACGGTCGCGTCATCCTGCTCGACGAACCCTTCACCGGCGTCGACGTCACCACCGAGGACGCCATCGTTACGCTGCTGAAGGAATTGCGCGACGAAGGCAGGGTGATGCTGGTCTCCACCCACAATCTCGGATCGGTGCCGGATTTCTGCGACCAGACGGTGCTGCTCAAGCGCACCGTGCTCGCCTATGGGCCCACGGGGACGATCTTCACCCGGGAAAACCTCGAAAAGACCTTCGGCGGCGTGCTTCGGCATATGGCGCTCGGCCTTGAGACCGGCGAACAGGGCCATGCCGTGGGCGTGATCACCGACGACGAGCGTCCGTTCGTGCTGTACCACCCCCGCAAGCCGGCGACGCCTGATGAAGGTGGCGGCATATGACCGATCTGCTGCTGGAACCGTTCAATTATCGCTATATGATCGACGCGATATGGGTCAGCGCCATGGTCGGCGCGGTCTGCGCCTTCCTCTCGGCCTATCTGATGCTCAAGGGCTGGTCGCTGATCGGCGATGCGCTGTCCCACTCCATCGTTCCCGGCGTGGCCGGCGCCTATATGCTCGGCCTGCCCTTTTCGCTCGGGGCCTTCTTCGCCGGGGGCCTTGCGGCCGGCGCGATGCTGTTTCTCAACCAGCGCACAAGACTGAAGGAAGATACGGTGATCGGCCTGATCTTCACCGGCTTTTTCGGGCTCGGCCTGTTCATGGTGTCGCTGTCGCCGACGGCGGTGGACATCCAGACGATCGTGCTCGGCAACATCCTCGCCATCACGCCCGAAGACACGCTGCAGCTCGCCATCATCGGCTTCATTTCCCTCGCCGTGCTTCTCCTGAAGTGGAAGGATCTGATGGTGGTGTTCTTCGACGAGAACCATGCGCGTTCGATCGGCCTCAATCCCAACCGTTTGAAACTGATCTTCTTCACCCTTCTGTCGGCCTCGACGGTGGCGGCGCTGCAGACCGTTGGGGCCTTTCTGGTGATCGCGCTGGTGGTGACGCCGGGCGCGACAGCTTATCTGCTCACCGACCGCTTTCCCCGGCTGATCGGCATCAGCGTGGCGATCGGCTCTCTCACCAGCATGATCGGCGCCTATATCTCCTATTTCCTTGACGGCGCCACCGGCGGCGTCATCGTCGTGCTGCAAACAGTGATTTTTCTCGCCGCCTTCCTGTTTGCGCCGAAGCACGGGCTGCTCGCAGCGCGGATGCGGGCGCGGGCGGCGCGGGCGGAGGACGCGGCATGAACGACATTCTCGTCTATGCGCTCTGGCCGCTGCAGTTCGAATTCCTGCGCTTAGCCCTGATCATCGGCGTTCTCGTCGCCATTCCCTGCGCCATGCTCTCCTGCTTCCTGGTGCTGAAGGGCTGGTCGCTGATGGGCGACGCCGTCTCGCATTCGGTGCTGCCGGGCGTGGTGCTCGCCTATATCCTCAAGCTGCCGCTGTCGATCGGCGCTTTCGTGGCGGGCATGGGCGCGGCGCTGCTGACCGGCTATCTCAAGGACAACAGCCGCATCAAGCAGGATACGGTGATGGGCGTGGTGTTCTCCGGCATGTTCGCGAGCGGCATCGTGCTCTACACCAAGATCCAGTCGGATGTGCATCTGGACCATATCCTGTTCGGCGACATGCTGGGCGTCGGCTGGCCCGATATTCTGGAGACGGGCGTTATCGCGCTCGTGGTGACGCTCATTCTCGGGCTGAAATGGAAGGATCTGCTGCTGCACGCCTTCGATCCCGCCCAGGCCAAGGCGAGCGGCCTGCCGGTAGGCCTGTTGCATTACGGCCTGCTCGCCATTCTCTCTCTGACCATCGTCGGCGCCTTGAAGGCGGTCGGCATCATCCTCGCCATCGCCATGCTGATCGCGCCGGGCGCCATCGCCTATCTTCTTGCGCGGCGCTTTTCGGCCATGCTGATGATCGCGGTCGCGGCGGCGGTGATGTCGACCCTGACGGGCGTCTACCTGTCCTTCATGATCGACAGCGCGCCGGCCCCGACCATCGTGCTGATCATGAGCGGTCTGTTCATCCTCGCCTTCATCCGGGCCGGCATTGCCCAACGCCGCGCCGATCGACTCGGCGAATCCGCAGAGGTCTGATCCGGACACGAAAAAGCCGCCCGACGCAAGTCGAGCGGCTTTGGAAGACTGATCCGGGCGGCGTCCTTACTTCGGCGCCAGCACCATCATCATCTGGCGTCCTTCGAGCTTCGGCTCGGCTTCGACCTTGGCGATCGCCTGAGTATCGTCGCGGACCTGGTGCAGAAGCTTCATGCCGAGCTCCATATGGGCCATTTCGCGGCCGCGGAACTTCAGCGTCACCTTGACCTTGTCGCCCTCTTCGAAGAACCGTTGGATCGCGCGCATCTTCACCTCATAGTCATGGGTGTCGATGTTCGGACGCATCTTGATCTCTTTGATCTCGATGATCTTCTGCTTCTTGCGGGCTTCGGCGGCCTTTTTCTGGGTCGCGTATTTGAGCTTGCCGAGGTCGAGAATCTTGCAGACTGGCGGCTCGTTGTTGGGAGAGATCTCAACCAGGTCCAGTCCAGCCTCTTCCGCAAGCGCGAGCGCCTGGTCGGTCGGCACCACGCCGCGGTTCTGCCCTTCGGCGTCGATCAACTGCACACGGGGGACCCGGATTTCACGGTTGGCGCGCGGGCCGTCTCTGGTGGGGCCTTCCGCCTTAAAAGGTCTGCGAATGGTCGTGTTCTCCTGAGTGATTTACAAGTGGGGCACTATCTGCCATCAGCGGTCGCTGAAAGCAATCGCCAAATCGGCTGAGGGGTTGCTCCATAGCATGATTTTTCTGATAAATCACCCCCTCCTACACGGTCGATTGCACCTGCTTGCATCAATAGCGGAGGACGGGCGATGAATGACGGACGCCAGCGCCAGAACCATGAAATCACGATAGCGGGCCGCCGGCTGGCCGCAGTGTTGACCCCGGGCGGAGCCGGCGAGGATCTGACCGTGGTCTGGCTCGGCGGCTATCGTTCGGACATGACGGGCACGAAGGCGGTGGCGCTCGAAGCCTATATGGACACGCTCGGCCCCGCCTTCTTGCGGTTCGACTATTCGGGCCACGGCGTCTCCAGCGGCCATTACACGGACGGAACCATCTCGGTCTGGCTCGAAGACGCGATCGCCGTCATCGACGCTCTGGCGGGCAACGGCCGGTTGTTGCTGGTCGGCAGCTCCATGGGCGGCTGGATCGCCTTCCGTCTCGCGCAGATCCTGCGCCAGCGCGGCGAGGCCGAGCGGCTGGCCGGCATGGTGCTGATCGCGCCCGCCCCGGATTTCACCAGCGAACTCATCGAGCCCAATCTCACCGACGCCGAACGCGCCGCCTTGACGGAGAAAGGCTATTTCGAAGAGCCTTCCGACTACTCCCAAGAACCCAACCGCTTTACCGCCGCGCTCATCGAGGATGGCCGCGAGAACCGCGTCATGGGCGGGCTGATCGAAACCGGCTGCCGCGTCCATATTCTTCAGGGCATGAAGGATCCGGATGTTCCTTATCAGCATGCGCTGAAAATCATGGAGCGCATCGTGGCCGACGATGCGATTCTGACCCTCGTTCACGATGGCGACCACAGGCTTTCGCGGCCGGAAGACATCGAACGGATGCTCGCGGCTGTGTCGCACATGTCACAAAAGGGTTAAAATCCATCACACGCATTAACCATGTTGAACAAACAACATGGTTAATGGTTCCTTAAGAATTGACTTGCCCGGCCGATTTCCCGTTTACTCCCTGTTAACGAAGACAGGGGCGCATGATGGCGGGACTTCTGACAAAGCTGGCGATGGCTGCCTTGGCGTTCGCCGCCCTACACGGCGCGGCAAACGCCGCCTCACGCATCATGCAGGTCGGCGCCGTAACGTCGCAACCGATCGGTCATTACGAGTTCTGCCAGACCCACCGCAGCGAATGCGCGGTGAAGTCCCCGAGTTCCGTCGCTCCCAAGGTCACCGAATTCGGCTGGAAAGTCGTTTCCGAGATCAATGCCGAGGTGAACAGCTCCATCGAGCCTGTGACGGATATCGAGCTGTATGGCCGCGACGAAGTCTGGGCTTACCCGACCACCGCCGGCGACTGCGAAGATTTCGCGCTGTTGAAGCGCAAGATGCTGATGCAGCGGGGTTTCTCCCCCGCCGATCTGCTGATGACCGTCGTGCGCAAGCCCGACGGCGAAGGACACGCCGTCCTGACGCTGCGGACATCGGAAGGCGACTTCGTGCTCGACAATCTCGAACCCGACGTGAAGCTGTGGTCCGATACGCATTATCGTTTCCTCAAGCGCCAGGCGTCGTTCGACACCGGCCGCTGGGTGACGATCGAGAATTCCGACGAAGTGCTGGTCGGCGCCGTCGAACAATAATCACCTATTCTGCTCGCGCAGATTTGGCGTCGCCTGAAAGGGCGGCGCCTTTTTCATTGCCGGCGATGGATCGCCGGCAGTGTTTTCCAAATGATCAATCAAGCTTCTCATGGGCGTCCGCCTGGCCGAGAAGCCAATAGCCCGAAGCCTTGATCCAGGCCAACGGATAGCCTGCGCTCTCGACGAGATGCGTGTGGACCGCCCGGGCGACGGAGGCTTCGGCGGCGATCCAGACATAGGTCCCCGGCGCGACGACGATGCCCTCCAACGCCCCGAGCAGCCGCTGGGCGCTGGCGGCGTCTTCGGCAGGGCGATAGACCCAGGTGAGCGCCACATCGGCCGGGCTGTCGAAAACCTGCAGTTCGCCCGGCCCCGTCACCGCCACATAGGCGGTGATCTCGACATCGGCGCCGGCTTCTTCGATGCGTCGTCCGATGGCCGGCAGCGCCGTCTCGTCGCCGATCAGCAGGAAGCGCTTGATGTCGGGCGACAGGACCAGCGAACCTCGCGGGCCACCCACTGTCAGCGGATCTCCCGGCTTGGCCGAGAGAGCCCAAGCGGTGGCCGGACCGGCCTCATGGAGCGCGAAATCGAGAACGAGTTCGCAAGCGTCGCGATTGAAGCGGCGCGGCGTGTAATCGCGCATCTGCGGCTGGCCATCCACGCCGTCGATAAAGATCTTGACGTGATCATCGGGGGCGGCGCTCGGAAAGTCCGCGAGATCGGGGCCGGTCAGTGTGATGCGCAGCATGTTCGGCGTGACGCGCTCCACCGTGGAGACGGCCAGAGAGCGACGCTTGAGATCGTGGCGCATGCGCTCCGCCTTGGGAGCGTCCGGATAAATCGTTTGGGATGTCATATCTGTCCTTTCGGTGCCGTAAGGATCTGAAACGCGCGAACGCGCAAATCCGCCAGGCGTGTCCCGCGGTCCTTTGCGCGTTGAGTGACGTTAACGCTTACGTGGCGAAAAGAACGCCAGATGAAGTGGACATAATGCATCCACTTTGCATCGGCAAGATCATTGGTCAGGCGTTTCCGATCAAAATACCGGCCGCCAGCACGAGGCCGCCGCCGAGAACCACCTGAAGAACGGCGCGGAAGAACGGCGTTTCCATGTAACGGTTCTGGATGAAGGCGATGGCCCAGAGCTCGACGAAGACGACGGCGATGGCGATCGCGGTCGCCGTGGCGAAATGCGGAATGAGATAGGGCAGCGCGTGGCCGAGGCCGCCGAGCGCGGTCATGACGCCTGAAGCCAGACCGCGCTTCCAAGGGGAGCCGCGACCGGATATGACGCCGTCGTCATGGGCGGCTTCCGTAAAGCCCATGGAGATGCCGGCGCCCACGGAGGCGGAGAGGCCGACGAGAAATGTCTGGGTCGTGTCGCCGGTCGCAAAGGCGGCTGCGAAGATCGGGGCGAGAGTCGAGACCGAACCGTCCATGAGCCCTGCAAGGCCGGGCTGAACCCAGGTCAGCACGAATTGCCGATGCGCCGTCTCCGCCTCCTCTTCCCTGGCGTCCTCGGAAAGATGAGTTTCGCCGAGACGGCGGGCGAGGCTTTCATGCGATTTTTCAGCCAGAGCCAGATCGCCCAGAAGCTTTCGGGTTTCGGCGTCGGTCGCGCGAGCCGCCGCCTCGAGATAGAAACGATGAGCTGAGACTTCCATGGCTTCAGCCTGCCGGCGCGCCTCGCCGATCGGCAGTTGCGCGATCAGCCAGTCCGGCTTGCGCTCGGGAAATTCGCGCACATGCTCGCGCCGCACCAGCGGAATACGCGGGCCGAAGCGCGCGACGTGACGATCGATCAACAACTGGCGGTGATGGCTCTCCTCCTCCGCCATTTCCTCGAAGACTTTGGCCGAATGCGGATAGTCGTGGCGCAGCGCATCGGCGTAGGCGAGGTAGATGCGTCCGTCATCCTCTTCATTGGCGATGGCGAGGGCGAGCACTTCCTGCTCTGAGAGTGACGCGAGGGGACGTTTGCGGGAGCGGAAGAAGGAATTGAGCATGGCGACCTCTTTAGAATAATTCTAATCTATAGATTGGCCGACGGCTGGTCAATCCGTGGCGCATGTCGGCGAATGCGGCTATAGAGCGCGGAGGGTGAAGGAGCACGACATGGACAGAGACGACTTCACGCGCTGGTCGCGAAGAGCCGCCGATTGGGGCGCAGATTACCGGGCGAGCCTGGGCGAACGGCCGGTGCGGGCGCAAACCAGGCCCGGCGACATCGTAGCGGAAATCGCGCTTTCCCCGCCGGAGAATGGCGAGGCCATGGAGGCGATCTTCGCAGATTTCGAGCGAATTATCGTCCCCGGCATGACGCATTGGCAGCATCCGCGCTTTTTCGCCTATTTCCCGGCCAATGCGGCCCCTGTCTCGGTGGTGGCGGAATATCTGGTGTCGGCCATGGCGGCGCAATGCATGCTGTGGCAAACGTCGCCCGCCGCGACCGAACTCGAAACCCGCGTCATCGACTGGATGCGCCAGGCGCTCGGCCTGCCCGAAGGCTTTTCCGGCGTGATCCAGGATTCCGCTTCCTCGGCGACGCTCGCAGCCGTGCTGACCATGCGGGAACGCGCACTCGGCTGGACCGGCAACAAACAGGGACTGGCGGGTCAGAAGGCCGTGCGGGTCTACGCCTCCAGCCAGGTTCACACCTCCATCGACCGGGCGATCTGGATCTCCGGCGTCGGCGAAGCCAACCTGGTTCGCATTCCCGTCACCGGCTCGCTTTACGGCATGGATCCCGCTGTGCTCGAAGCGCGGATCGTCGAGGACAAGGCTGCAGGCTTCCTGCCCGCCGGCGTCATCGCCTGCACGGGCGGAACCTCGATCGGCGCCTGCGATCCGATCGGCGAAGTGGCCGCCATTGCGCAACGACATGACCTCTATCTGCATGTCGACGCCGCCTGGGCGGGTTCAGCGATGATCTGCCCGGACTATCGCACGCTATGGACCGGAATCGAGGCTGCCGATTCGATCGTCTTCAACCCGCATAAATGGCTCGGCGCGCAATTCGATTGCTCGATTCAGTTCCTGCGCCGACCGGAAGACCAGGTTCGGACGCTGGCCATCCAGCCGGAATATCTGAAGACGCATGGCGCCGACGGGATCCTCAATTATTCCGAATGGACCGTGCCGCTCGGGAGGCGATTCCGGGCGCTGAAGCTGTGGTTCCTGTTGCGCCACTACGGCCTGACGGGCCTGCGCGCGATCATCGCCAATCACGTGACCTGGGCGGAAAGCCTTGCGCGGCGGCTGGCGGCGGAAGCGGATTTCGAGCTGGTCAGCCAACCGATCCTGTCGCTGTTTTCCTTCCGGCACACAGGCGGCGCGGACTCTGACGCGCACAATATCACGCTGGTCAACGCCATCAACGCCGATGGCCGCATCTATCTCACCCAGACACGCGTCGATGGCCGCATCGCCATCCGTTTCCAGGCCGGGAGCTTCGACACGACCGAGGCGGATATCGACATGGCCTTCGCGGTGATCACCGAAATCGCTCGCAGGCTTTGAACATCAACCAGCCAGCAGTCCGTATTCCGCCGCCGGCGGCGCCACGGTGACGAAGGACACGGCGTTGCGACCGCCGCGCTTGGCGTCGTAAAGCGCGGCGTCGGCGGCGCGGACGAGGTCTTCGAGATCGGCCATGCCTCGCGGCGCGGCCGACACGCCGAAACTCGCAGTCACGACGCCGCCCTCGACGAGTCCATGATGCGGAATCGCCAGGGCCTCGATTGTCCCACGCAGCCTTTCGGCCGCGAGCAGCGCCGTCTGCGCATCGCATCCCGGCAGAAGCACCAGAAGTTCCTCGCCGCCGAATCGGAAGGCTGCGCCCATTTCGCTCATCTCCTCCGCCACGCAGGCGCTGACCCGGCGAATGCAGGCGTCGCCTTCGACATGGCCGTGCACATCGTTGTAGAGCTTGAAGTGATCGATATCGAGCATGACGACGGCCACCGGCGCGTTCGCAGCGCCTTCCCAGACGGATTTGGAAATCCGGTTCAGCGACCGCCGGTTATAGAGACCCGTCAACTCGTCCCGCTCGGATTGCTGTAACAATTCCGCCTGCAGCATTTCGCCGCGCAAGCGGTTCAGGAAATTCAGCCGGTCCTTGCGCTCCATGAAATAGGCGCTGAGCGCCAGGAAGATCGCCAGCGTCACGAAGAATGTGACCACGCCGGAAAAGGCGACCGCATCCAGCGAGCCATTCATCTGGATCAGCGTGAAATGCACGATGCAGAGCGTTGCGAGGCCGATGACGATGGCCGGGAACCGCGGCTGCAGCGCGATCACGAAAAACAGCAGCGTGGCAATATTGCCGTTCTGATAGACGAAGAAATAGGGGCTCTGGCTCGTGACGCTCGCCGCCATGGGCAGGAAGCCGCCCAGTACGCAAACGGAAATGGCGAGCAGATCGTAACTGAGCGCCGTGGGTCGCCGTTTCACCAGCCAGACGGCGATGAAGGCGTAGGGCGTGAAAATGCAGAACCTGACGAAAGCCAATTGCGGAAAAACGTCCTGCATCATGGTGACGTCGCCGAAATACACGAGATCGTAGATGAATGTGCCGACAAAGGCCCAGAACAGGGCCAGTCTGATGCGCGCCTCGGCGAATTCCCGGCCATAGGCGCGCTCGAGCGCGTCCGCAAAGCGCAACCAGCGAAATCCGCCGGCCAGTTCATGATCAATCTGATCCAGTGTCGCGACGGTCATCGTCGAGTCCCCAAGTTGTGGAGCATACTCAACGCAAGGTAATGTCAAAAGTTAAAGAGAACCTAAATTTCTTCGGGTTCCCTCAGAATTTTCGCTTTGTTTTCCGCGTTGTGCCGCAGAGACTCGCGACATGTGGACGAGATCACTCGTCGCTCATGCGCAGGGCTGCGATGAAGGCTTCCTGCGGAATTTCCACCTTGCCGAACTGGCGCATGCGCTTCTTGCCTTCCTTCTGCTTGTCGAGCAGCTTGCGCTTGCGGGTGGCGTCGCCGCCGTAGCACTTCGCCGTCACGTCCTTGCGCAGCGCTGATATCGTCTCGCGGGCGATGACGTTGCCGCCGATGGCCGCCTGGATCGGGATCTTGAACATGTGCTTCGGGATCAGCTCCTTGAGCTTTTCGCACATGTCGCGACCGCGCTTTTCGGCTGCGGAGCGGTGGACCAGCATCGACAGAGCATCGACCGGCTCGCCATTGACGAGGATCGACATCTTCACGAGATTGCCCGGCTGGTAGTCGGTCAGGTGATAGTCGAACGAGGCGTAGCCCTTGGAGATGGACTTCAGGCGGTCATAGAAATCGAACACGACTTCGTTGAGCGGCAGGTCATAGGTGACCATGGCGCGCGCGCCGGCATAAGTGAGCTCGACCTGGATGCCGCGACGATCCTGGCAGAGCTTCAGCACCGAGCCGAGATAATCGTCCGGCGTCATGATGGTGGCGCGGATCCAGGGCTCGCGGATTTCCTTGATCTTGACGACGTCGGGCATATCGGCCGGATTGTGCAGCTCGATCTCGGAGCCGTCGGTCATCGACATCTGATAAACGACCGACGGCGCGGTGGCGATCAGGTCGAGATTGAATTCGCGCTCCAGGCGCTCCTGGATGATTTCGAGATGCAGCAGGCCGAGGAAGCCGCAGCGGAAGCCGAAACCGAGCGCAGCCGAGCTTTCCATTTCGAACGAGAATGAAGCGTCGTTGAGACGCAGCTTGCCCATGGCGGCGCGCAGATCCTCGAAATCGGCGGCGTCGACCGGGAACAGGCCGCAGAACACCACCGGCTGGGCGGGCTTGAATCCCGGCAACGCCTCGGCGGTGGGCTTGCGATCATCGGTGATGGTGTCGCCGACGCGGGTGTCGGCCACTTCCTTGATCGAGGCGGTGATGAAACCAACCTCGCCGGGGCCGAGTTCCTCGACATTGAGCATTTTCGGCGTGAGCACGCCGATGCGTTCGACGGTGTATTTGGCGTCGGTGCCCATCATGCGGATGAGCTGGCCCTTCTTCATCACCCCGTCGATAATGCGCACCAGCACCATGACGCCGAGATAGGTGTCGTACCAGCTGTCGACCAGCATCGCCTTGAGCGGAGCCTTGTCGTCGCCGGTCTTCGGCGCCGGCAGGCGGTTGACGATCGCTTCCAGCACATCGGGAATGCCGAGGCCCGTCTTGGCCGAGATCATCACGGCGTCGGAGGCGTCGAGCCCGATGACGTCCTCGATCTGCTGCTTGATGCGCTCGGGCTCGGCCGCCGGCAGGTCGACCTTGTTGAGCACAGGGACGATCTCGTGATTGGCGTCGAGCGCCTGATAGACATTGGCCAGCGTCTGGGCCTCGACGCCCTGGGAGGCGTCGACCACGAGCAGCGAGCCCTCGCAGGCGGCGAGCGACCGGCTGACTTCATAGGCGAAGTCGACATGGCCTGGCGTGTCCATGAGGTTCAGCACATAGGTTTCGCCATTGTTGGCCTTGTAGTGCAGGCGCACCGTCTGGGCCTTGATGGTGATGCCGCGTTCCTTTTCGATGTCCATATTGTCGAGCACCTGCTCGGACATCTCGCGCGCTGCGAGGCCGCCGCAGGTCTGGATCAGACGGTCGGCCAGCGTCGATTTGCCGTGGTCGATATGGGCCACGATCGAGAAGTTGCGGATATGGGAAAGGGGCGTGCGGTTTTCTGTGCTCATGGGCGAGCGCATACAATGGAACGCCTAAAAATGTAAAGGTTCTTGCCGCTGAAAGGCGGCATTTCCGGCGCTTGCGCTTCCGGAAACGACAAAGCCCCCGCTCTTTCGAACGGAGGCTTCCTCAGAGTGGAACCCCAACTTATTCGCCGTAGGGGATCCAGACATTCTTGATGTCTGTCGCCTTGCGCAGGAAAAGCGGGCCTTCCGCCTGGGCTGGATCCATCCAGTCGATCGCCTTGCCGTAGTCGGTGAAGACGCGCTTGAGATTGCCGGCTGAGGCCTTCTCACTCATGGCGGCGAGCGCTGGCGAGCCGAAGGCCCAGAGCGCGTCGACGTCGTTGTGGGTCGCGAGCGCCTTGCCGAGTTCCATGGCCGAGCCGGTGACGATATTGACGGCGCCGGCAGGCACATCCGAGGTTTCCAGCACCGAATAGAAGTCGGTTGCTGACAGCGGATGAACTTCGCTGGGGACGGCGACGACCCGGTTGCCGACCGCAATCAGCGGCGCAACGAGCGAGATGAAGCCGAGAAGCGGGGCTTCCGGCGAGCAGATCACGCCTGCGACGCCCTGCGGCTCCGGCAGAGCCAGCGCCACGCCGCGCAGCGGCGGCGTATGGATGAGGCCCTCATATTTGTCGGCCCAGGCGCCATAGGTAAAGAGGCGCGAGATCGACGCCTCGACTTCGGCCTTGGCGGAGGCTGCGCTGCGGCCGGTCTGGGCGGCGATGCGGGCGGCGAACTCGTCCTCGCGGGCCGAGAGATTTTCGGCGATGTAATAGAGGATCTGCGCGCGGTTATGCGCGGTGGCCGAGGACCAGCCGGAGGCGGCCTGCGCGGCGGCGACCGCATTGCGGATATCCTTGCGATTGCCCTCGCCGACTTCGCCCACGACCTTGCCCTTGGGCGACAGGATCGGACGGTTGTAGTTGCCGTCGGGACGCGCCTGCTTGCCGCCGATGAACAATTTGGCGGTGCGATCGATCACCGGTGCGGCGAAATCGCCCTGCGTCGTCTTGAGCGCCGGGGTCGTTATATCGGCTCGGAGCTTGGCGTTGGTCCAGGCCTTGGGCTTCAGATATTCATAGGCGCCTTCGCGACCGCCCTCGCGGCCAAAGCCCGATTCCTTCTTGCCGCCGAAGCCGGCGGAGGCGTCGAACATATTGGTGGCGTTGACCCAGACCACGCCGGCCGAGAGTTTCGCCGCGACATTGAGCGCCAGCCCGATCGTTTCGCTCCAGACGCTGGCGGCGAGACCGTAGCGGGAGTGGTTGGCGAGCTGCAGGGCCTCATCCGGGGTGCGGAAGGTCATAGACACCGCCACCGGTCCGAAGATCTCTTCGGTGGCGACGATCGAGGTCGGCTGCACATTGGCGATCAGCGTCGGGCGGAAGAAGCTGCCGCCAACGGGAAGTTCGCAATCGGACTGGTAGAGCGTGCCGCCCTCCTCGACGCCCTGCTTGACGAGCTTTTCGATGCGCGCCAGCTGCACCGGCGCGACGATGGCGGCCATGTCGATGCATTTGTCGAGCGGCTGTCCCACGCGCAGCGTCTGCAGGCGGCGATCGAGCTTGGCGTGGAACCGATCCGCCACGCCTTCCTGCACGAGAATGCGCGAGCCGGCGCAGCAGACCTGGCCCTGGTTGAACCAGATGGCGTCGACCACGCCTTCCACAGCGCCGTCGAGATCGGCGTCGTCGAAGACGATGAAGGGCGACTTGCCGCCGAGCTCCAGCGTCAGCGACTTGCCGGAGCCGGCGGTGCGTTCGCGGATGACGCGGCCGACGTCGGTCGAGCCGGTGAAGGCGATCTTGTCGACTCCCTGATGTTCGACGATCAGCGCACCGGTGTCGCCCTCGCCGGTCACCACATTGAGCACGCCGGCGGGAAGGCCGGCGGCGGCGGCGAGTTCGGCAAACAACAGCGCGGTCAGCGAGGTGAATTCAGCCGGCTTCAGCACCACGGTGTTGCCGAGCGCGAGCGCCGGCGCGACTTTCCAGGCCAGCATCAGGAAGGGGAAATTCCAGGGAATGATCTGGCCTATCACCCCGACCGGCTGCTGGTCGGCGAATTCCGTTTCCTGCAGCTGCGCCCATCCGGCGTGATGGTAGAAATGGCGGGCGGCGAGCGGCACGTCGATGTCGCGCGTCTCGCGCACCGGCTTGCCGTTGTCGATCGCCTCGACCACGGCGATCAGGCGGGCATGACGCTGGATCATCCGCGCCAGCGCATAGAGATGGCGGGCGCGCTGATGGCCCGGAAGTTTGGCCCAGGCGGCTTGCGCCTTGCGGGCGGCGGCGACCGCCGCGTCGACATCGGCGGCCTCGCCATGGGCGAGCGTCGCGAGTTTGGCGCCGGTGGCGGGCTCGAACGTGTCGAACGTGCGGCCCGAGCCGGACGCCCGGAATTCGCCATTGATGAAATGACCGAAGGTCGAGCCATGGCGCTTCAGCCAGGCGCGGGCTTCGGTGTCGGCTTCGGGGGCGGGACCGTAGGACATGTCGTCGAAATAATCTGAAACGGATTTGCTCATGGAAGTCGGCTCCTCGATCAACCGATCGGATGTCTGACGAAGGCGGAATAGGCGCCGGTGACGTGATGTTCGAGCTGGCGCTCGATATCGGCGAGCAGGCTGGAGGCGCCGATGCGAAACAGATCCGGCTCCAGCCATTCGCGGCCCAGCTCTTCCTTCATCAGGAACTGGTAGTTCAGCACGTCCTTGGCGGCGGAAATGCCGCCGGCGGGCTTGTAGCCGACCTTGTAGCCGGTGCGCTCATAATAATCGCGGATGGTGCGGATCATGGTCAGCGTCACCAGAAGCGTGGCGTTGACGCCTTCTTTGCCGGTCGAGGTCTTGATGAAATCCGCGCCGGCCATCATGCAGACGATCGAGGCGCGGGCGACATTGCGCAGCGTCTTCAGATCGCCGGTCGCCAGGATCGCCTTGACATGGGCGTCGCCGCAGGCGGCGCGGTAATCCCGCATTTCGCGATAGAGCGCTTCCCAATTGCCGGTCAGCACATGTTCGCGGGTGATGACGATGTCGATTTCCTTGGCGCCGTCGGCGACCGAGGCCTCGATTTCCTTGACCTTGGTCTCATGCGGCGAGAGACCGGCGGGGAAGCCCGTGGAGACGGCGGCGACCGGAATGCCGGTGCCTTCCAGCGCCTCGACGGCGGTGGCGACGAAGCGGTGATAGACGCAGACCGCGCCGGTGGTGATGCGGCGATCGCCCATGCCGATGGCGTCCAGGAGATCCTGGCGCACCGGATTGGCGGCCTTGGCGCAGAGACGGCGCACGCGGCCGGCGGTGTCGTCGCCGTTCAGCGTCGTCAGGTCGATGCAGGTCAGCGCCTTCAGAAGCCAGGCGGCCTGAGCCTCCTTCTTGACCGTGCGGCGACCCGGCAGGCTCGCCACCCGCCGTTCGCCGGCCGACAGATTGACCCGCTGGTCCATGACCCAGCCGAGATCGAGCTCCATGCCCGGATTTCTCGGCCAGCCATGATTGGCGGCATGGGCCTGAGCGGCCTTGTCCATTGTTGCAGTCTCCACCAGAGCCTCCCGGCAATATGTTATCTTTTTTACATTCTGTGTTACTTTCACACCAAAATACGATTTGGTCAAGCGCCATTCTCATCCGGCGCGTAGAGACCGCTTTCGGTATAGATCGCATCGAAGCCGTCGAGCGGGGCGAAAAAGGCCGGCCGGATGCGGCCGAGCTTGCTGTCGTCGAGAATGAGGATGCTGCGGGCGGCAACCGCCATCGCCTTCTTCTTGATCTCGGCTTCGTGGAAGTGCTCGCAGGTCGCCCCTCGCCCCTCGTCCAGGCCAGCGGCCGAGAGGAAGGCGACGTTGAGGCCGAGTTCATCCAGCGTCTGCAGCGCCGCGGCGCCGGAGAAGGAGGCCGAGGCGGGGTGATAGACGCCGCCCAGCATGATCAGCCTCACATTGGATTTGCGCGCCAGGCGTTCGGCAATGTTGAGCGCGTAGCAGCACACCGTGAGCGGCATATCGACTGGCAGGAGATCGGCGAGATGCATCATGGTGCTGCCGCAATCGATGAACAGCGTGTCCTCGGCGCGGATATGCGGCAGCGCCTGGGCGGAAGCGCGCTCCTTGGCCGAGGCGTGGCGGTCACTTGCGGACGCCAGTTCATAAGGCTGTTCCGGCTCGACCGCCTGGGCCGGCATGATATGGCCGCCGATAAAGGCAAAGCGCCCGGTTTCGGCGGCGATGTCCCGCCGGATGGTCATTTCGGAGACGTCGAGAGCGCGGGCGGCATCCTTGAGATGCACGATCCCCCGCTCTGAAATCATCGCCGTCAACCGGTCGAGCCTATCCTGTTTTTTCATGCCGCACCTCGTTGAGAGGAAAATGGCGCATGTTTCACAGGATGGTCAACAGCAATGTGAACAATATCACATTTGTTGACGCCTATTCGTAGAGCGCCTTGATTTCGCGCAACGCCTTGATCAGCACAGACGCATCGGCGCCGACGGCGATGAAGTTGACGCCCATGTCGCGATAGCGTTTGGCGTCGACAGGATCGGGCATATAGATGCCCGTGGCCTTGCCGTGGCTCTGTATCCGGCGGATGGCGTCGTCGATCGCCGATTTGACCTCCGGCGCATGATAATTGCCCGGATGGCCCATATCGGCGGCGAGATCGGAAGGGCCGATGAAGACGCAGTCGACACCATCGGTTGCGGCGATATCGTCCAGCGCCGCAAGCCCGGCCCGGCTTTCGACCTGCAGCATCAGGCAGATCTGGTCGGCTGCCGTCGACATATAGTCGGGGATGGAATTGAACATCGAGGCGCGGGCGATGCTGGCGCCGACCCCGCGAATGCCTTCGGGCGCATAGCGCACCGCTTTGACCATCAGTTCGGCCTGGGCGCCGCTTTCGATCATCGGCAGCAGCAGCGATTGCACGCCGATATCGAGATATTGCTTGATGAGATGGACATCGGCGCTGGGCGGCCGGGCGACGACGGACGAGGCCGAACCTTTCAGCGCCTGCGCCTGCATCATGATCGAGCGCAAATCATTGGGTGCATGTTCGCCGTCGATCAGCACCCAGTCGAAGCCGATCGTGCCGGCGAGTTCCGACGAATAGCTGTTGGCGAGAACAAGCCAGATGCCGATGGTCGTATCGCCGGCGGCGAGCCGTTTCTTCAAGCGGTTTTCAGGCGCGGACATGGCGGTCTCCAATGATCACAGCAGGGATTTCAGGGCGAAGCCGGCGTCTTCCACCTGTTCGGGCGTCAAGGTCTTGCCGCCTTCGAGAATGCGCCGGGCGACCATATAGGTCGCGCCGTCATTGAGGCAGTCGGCGGCAAGGAAGCGGCCGCCCTTGAAATAGAAATGCGATTTCGCGCCCTCGCGCGCGCCGGGCCGGGTGACGACCCGATCATAGCCGGTGTTGAGGCCGGCGATCTGCAGCTTGAGTTCGAACTGATCGGACCAGAACCACGGCGTCGGGTTATAATCGACGCTGTCGCCCAGCATGTTGCGCGCGGCGATCAGGCCCATGTCGTTGGCGTTCTGCACCGATTCAAGCCGGATATGGTGGTCGCCATAGGGGAAGCTCGCGCAATCGCCGATCGCGAAGATCTCGGGGTCGCTGCTGCGCAGCTCCCGGTCCACCACGACGCCATTTGCGATCGTGAGGCCCGCCTGGTCGGCGAGCGCCACATCCGGCGTCACGCCGATGCCGGTGACGATGAAATCAGCCGCGATCACCGATCCGTCCGAAAGCTCGACGCCGGTCGCGCGGCCGCCGTCCTCGACGATCTGCTTGAGCGCGGCGTTCTCGAAGATCCTGACGCCATGGGCATGATGGAGCGCGCGGACATCGTCTGCGGTCTCGGCGCAAGCGACGCGCTTCAAGATGCGGTCGGCGGCTTCGATCACGGTGACGGTAGCGCCCTTCTTGGAAGCTTCGGAGGCGGCCTCGAGGCCGATATAGCCGCCGCCGATCACCACCAGCCGCGCGCCGTCTCTCATCTGCTCCATCAGCGCATGCGCGTCGCCGAGATCGCGCATCACATGCACATTCGGCAGATGGCCGCCGATTTCCTCGGGCAGCCGGCGCGGACGCGCGCCGGTGGCGATCAGCAGCCGGTCATAGGACAGCGCCTCGCCGTCGGCGAGATGCACGGTCTTGTGGGCGCGGTCGATGCGATCGGCGAAGACGCCGCGTATGAGAGTGATGCGGTTGGCCGCATACCAGTCTTCCGGACGCAGAAGGATCTGCTCGAAGCCGGATTTGCCGGACATATAGGCCTTGGAGAGCGGCGGACGCTGATAGGGCAGCTCGGCATCGCTGGAGACGATGACGATCTCCGCCTCCGCCGACAGTTTCCGTAGCTCGGCCGCCGCCGAAAGCGCGGCGTGGCTGCCGCCTATGATCACGGTCTTCATTGTCCCGTCCTCCATCACCGATCGCGACGCATTGCCGATGGTTCAACATGATTTCGGGTTCCGGGGCAAGCCGCGCTCCCGCCTGCGACGGCGCGGCGCCTGTTTTGGCCAGAGCAACTAAAGGCGAGCGGATGGCGCTCGCCGCGATGCATCAGCCGAGTCGCGTGATGTGATTGTCCCAGGCGAGCTCGGTCTTTCGCGCCTCGAACCAGCCGGTTTCAGTGGAGCGGATGAAGCTCGTCTGTTCCGGCGCAAGACCACAGACGCCGCCGATCGCTTCCTGGCGGACGAGGTTCGCCGACTTGACGTCGAAGGCCGCCCATTGCCCGCCTTTGGGCGAGGAGACCGCGACGAGTCCCGCGTCGCGATTGACCATCACCGAGCCGATGTAGTTGTCGAAGCCGCGTAGAACCTCTTCCGGCAAGTCGAGGAAACGCAGGTCTTCGCCGCGCTTGAAGCTGCCGAGAAGTTGCGGATAATCTGTCTTGGGGCCCTCATATTGGCATCCGAACCAGATGCTGCCGGAGGCGTCGATATCCATATGCCTGGTCGACAGCTGCCGTATTTCGGCCGGCAGGTCGTGCTTCTCCACCAAGCGCCCGTCGCCGAGATCGATAATGACGAGAGACGGCTCCATGCGATCGAGATTGAGCTTGGCGCGGCCCATGGACGGATGTTGCTTGATGCCGCCATTGGCGATGGCGAGATAACGTCCGCCTTCGAGGATCTGGAGGTCGTGGGTGTCCATGCCATGGGCGGAGAATTCGCCGATCTTCGTCCAGCCGGCGCTGGCGTCGTAAACGCCGATCTTGCCGGCGTAATTGTCGAAGTCGTTTTCGGCGACATAAAGCCTGCGGCCATCCGGCGAAAAGGCGCCGTGACCGAAGAAATGCCTGTCCTCGGCCGCCTGGATCAGCTTCAGCGGCGCGCCCGTGGCGGTGTCGATCACCAGCGCAAACGTCCCCGGACGCCGGGCGAAGGCCACAGCACGGCCATTGAGCGGATCGAAGCTGACGTCATGGCCGCGATCGGGCAACGCCACACGGGCGATCTCGCCGCCGTCTTCCGCCAGCAGCGCCACGCCATAGGCGCCGCCCGCATCCATGAAGGCGCTGGCGAAGACGGCCGGGCTGGCTGCGAGAACATCATGACCGCGCGCCGACAAGCCGCTGGCGAACAATAAGCCGGCCGCCTTGAGGAAGGACCGGCGCTCGATCAGCAGGGTCCGCATCGCTCAGTCTCCGTCGCCGAAGGAAAAACCGGCGCTCAAGCCCACGGCGGCGCCGACATCGCGATCGATTCGGGCGCTGGCGTCGCGCAGATTGAAGAGCAGGAAGTCGATCTTGCGTTGATATTTGCCGTCCGCCAGACGTTCGGGGCTGGGCTGCTCCATCTTCGCCGCCGCGCCGCCTGCGGTCTTGAAGTCGAATTCCACGGCGTCGGCCAGGGCTTCGGCGTCGCCGGTCAGGAGGCTGCGCATGTCCGACGTCTTCCAGAGATCGGCGAGTCCGGAAATATTGCCGTGGATGGCGCGCATGGTGTTTTCGGAGCGCCATAGCAGCGCGAACCGCGGGGAGGTCTTTTCCCCCTCGCCCTTGTAGAACGGTTTGACGCGCTGATCGCGCACGGTTTCAATCCCATGCACGAAAATGCCGATCATCGCCTGCAAGGCTTCGTCGCCGGTGCGGAAGACCGGATTGGCCGGGCCCGGCTCCTTCCAGTTTTTCGCCACGCCATCGGGCGCATCCCAGGCGGCGGAAAGCTCGCCGGCGATACTTTCGATATTGCGGGAAACCGCCAGGCCGAACCGGCACTGGTCGGCATCGTCAGGACTCGTCACCACGCCGGCCTCGCGTCCGAAAAAAGTCAGTTCATAGGCGCCGAGGCCCTGAACCGCGACGCTTTTGTCAGCAAGGCTCACCGCATCCGTGTCGGACGCATCTGGATCGGCGAGGATCTTCTGAACCTGTTTCTGACCCGTCGACTTGCGGTCGGGATAAAAAAGGATACGCTCATAGCGGTTGTTTTCAAGCACCGGCCCCTCGCGCACGATCTCGATGCGCGCCCAGGCTTCGACGAGGTCGCCGAACCGCGCCTTCAAACTCGTCAGGCCGTCATCGCTGGGCGCGGTGCAGAAAGCGGCGGTGTTTTCCGAGAGCCCCTGAGCGGCATCTTTCAAGGCGCTGTAGGACGGCCGGATATAGCCATCGACCGCATCGACCATGATCTTGCGGGCTACCGCGTCATCGACGGCGAGCGCCGGAGAGGCGAGCGGAGCCATGAGGGCGGCAATCAGAAGCACGGATTTCATCGTCATCAGAGCGACTCCAGGAAACGGATCATGAGATCGCGGTCGCGTTTATCGAGTTTGGCATAGGCGTCGCGCGCGGCGCGGCCTTCGCCGTCATGCCAGAGAACGGCCTCCTCCAGCGTCCGGGCGCGGCCGTCATGCAGATAGAATTCCTGGCCGCCAACCGTGCGAGTGAGGCCAATAGCCCAAAGCGGCGGCGTGCGCCACTCCCGCCCCGAAGCCTCGCCCACCGTCTGGCCATCGGCGAGGCCCTCGCCCATGTCGTGCAACAGGAAATCGGAATAGGGCCAGATGAGCTGGAAGCGCTGCGGCTTGGCCGGCCAGTCCTTGCGCGTCACATATTTCGGCGTATGGCAGCTGGCGCAGCCTGAGTCGTAAAACAGCTTCTTTCCGGCCAGAGTTTCCGAAAAGGAGGCTTTTCGGCGAGCGGGAACGGCGAGATTTTCCGAGTAAAAGGTCACCAGCGGCAGAATCGGATCGGGCGCTTCGCTGGGACCCAGACGCACTTGGGTTCCGCCTGCAAGCGCCAAACAGTCAACCTGCTTGGGGGTGCAGTCGCCATGATCCTCGGGCAGAAGCGGGGTCGAAATGCCGATGTCGCCGAGAAAGGCGTGCGCCGATTGGTCGCGCACATTGGCCTGCTCGCCTTTCCAGCCGAAACGGCCGACGCGGACCTCGCCATCGCTGGCGCGGGTCCATTGCGGACGGCCGGAGACGCCGTCGCCATCGCGGTCTTCAGGATCCACACTGGCCAGGATGTCACCCTCGGCGATCGCCTCGATGAGGCCGAGGCCGATCATGGCAGGGGCGATGCGCGGCGACAGCGACGTGTGGGGATCGAGCGGCCCGTAGCGCAGATCGACGGCCTGGTAGGAGGGCTTGCGAAGTTCGATGACGGTCCCGTCGGGGAAGCGGAACGGCTGCGGCTGATAGCGGATTCGCATCCGTCCCTCGGGCGTGACGCCGGCGATGGCCTTGTCCTGCAGCTGACCGCCATAAACGGGATCGGGGAAATTGAGCAGCAGATGATCTTTGAGCGAAGCCGTCTCCGCATCGGTCGTCGGCTCGCGCGCCAGACGGAGGAACATCGAGGTCATGTCCGCCTTGCCTTCCGGCGGGTGGCCGCGACCGTCATTGATGTGGCAGGCGTCGCAAGAGCGGGCGTTGTAGAATGGCCCCAAGCCATCGGAGGCCTGGGTGGACGAGGGCGCGGGCACCCAGATCTTGCGGAACAGCGCATTGCCGAGACGGAAATTCATCACGTCTTCGTCCGCCAGATTGGCGGAGAAATGTGAAAACGCGTTGCGGTCGGGATCCTCGATCGAGGTCGCGGCTCCGGCCTGCATGGCCTCATAGGGCTCGGCTTTGGAGAAATCCGTGGTGGGCCTGACCACATCGCCGACCCGCGCTTTTTCGCGCGGATCGAGATCCGGGCGTTCTGCGGTTTCGGCGAACGCGAATACCGAAACGCCCAGCAGAGGCAGGACCAGAAGGTTCAACCGCAGAGCCGGGCGTCGCATCATCTCACCCATGAAACCGTGACATGGGGCCATGCGGCCCCATCCGCTTATTGGAACACGGCGTTGGGATTGTCCAGACTATCGGAGCCTTCGAGCTCGATCTGGCCCAGGTCGAACGCAGAAATCACGCGCTGGATCGACTTGGTCTGGTCCACCAGACCATCGATCGCGGCCTGGACGACGGCGTTGCCGTCCTTGTTGCCTTCGCCGATCATCTGGTCATAGGCCTCGACCGTCTCGCCGCGCTTGGCCATGGCGTGCATGGCGTCGAGCGTGTGGCCGAGCTTGGCTTTCACTTCGGCGTCGAGGCTGGCATCCTTTTCCTTGACGAGGTCGGAGAGCGAGGGACCGCTGAGCTTCGAGCCGTCGACGCGGGTATAGGCGTTCTCATAGACGCCGGCGATGCCGATGGCGTCGTTGAGATGCGAGTTGTAGGTGTTGTCGGAGAAGCAATCATGCTCCTCTTCCGGATCATGCAGGAGAACGCCGAGTTTCATGCGCTCGCCGGCCAATTCGCCATAGGACAGCGAGCCCATGCCCGTAAGCATGGCGACGACGCCCTTTTTCGGATCGGCGAGCACGGCCTTGTAGGCCTCGCCTTCGGGCGTCCACTGCTTGACCATGTAGTCGAGATCGCTCACCAGCAGGCTGGATGCAGCCTTCAGATATTGGGCGCGGCGGTCGCAGTGACCGTTGGTGCAATTCTTGACGTCGTAATCGGTATAGGGCCGCGCGCCGGCGCCCGGACCCGTGCCATTGAGATCCTGGCCCCAAAGCAGGAATTCGATGGCGTGATAGCCGGTGGCGACATTGGATTCCGAGCCGCCGGCTTCCTGCAGGGTGCCTGAGAGGAGTTCCGGCGTGATCTTGGTCGCGTCGATTTCCTTGCCGCCGATGGTGAATTTCGGATTGGCGATGACGTTCAGCGTATACTGCTCGTTCTCGTCGCTTTCGGTTCCATAAGCCTTGTCGACATAGTCGATCAGGCCTTCGTCGAGCGGCCAGGCGTTGACCTTGCCTTCCCAGTCGTCGACAACAGGATTGCCGAAGCGATAGGCTTCCGTCTGCTGATAGGGAACGCGGGCCTTGATCCAGGCCTCGCGGGCGGCCTTCAGCGTGTCTTCGGAGGGATTGGCGATCAGCGCGTCGATCGCCTTGTCCAGCGCCTTGGCGGTGATCAGCGAGTCTTCATATTTGGCGTGGCCGATTTCGGCATAGGTCTTGACCACGGCGCCGAGATCGGTGGCGGCGAAGGCGCTGGACATGCCGAAAAGGGCGGTGGCCGACACGAGGCCCAGGCTGAGCCGGGCGAAGGGAAGACGGGTCATGGGCGCTCCTTGACATCAGATGATTGGCGCTGTTCTGACTCATCTGCAAACTGGTGTCAAATCATCCAGATATAAGATCGGCGCAGACAACTATTTCTTTCCGGGAGCAGCGAACAGAAAATCCGCCGCTTGTAGATTAATTTTTGCGCATTATGCTCACGCCATCATCACTTCCGCGGGCGACATGATCAGACATCTGAGGCACTTCATTCAACGCCATGAGCCGCCGGGGCAGGCTCTGGCGCATCTGAAATCCGGCTTCGGCGCGGTGCTCGCGATGACCGGCATCGGCGGCGTGGCCGTGGCCACCGGCCTGCCCTTCCTGCTCGCGCCTTTCGGCGCCACGGCGGTGCTGCTGTTCGGTCAACCCAAAAGTCCGCTCGCTCAGCCGGCCAATGTGCTCGGCGGTTATTTCGTCGCGGCGATGATCGGATCGCTGGCGGTATGGCTGTTTCCCGGCGCCTGGCTTGCCGCCGCCGTCGCTGTAGGCCTGACGATCGCGGTGATGCTGATCCTGAGGGTCACGCATCCGCCGGCGGGCGCGATCCCTCTCGTCGCCTTCGCCAGCCATTTCAGCCTGCCGCTGCTCGTCGCCGTAGTGTCGGCCGGAAGCGCCTTGATGATCGCCATCGCGGTGCTGCATCATCGGCTGCCGCCGACCCAGCAATATCCGCTGAGGCTCGAGAGCTGATTTCAGCCGGCGCGGCGCATCATGGAGAAGTAGAAGCCGTCGGTGTCGGTCGAGGCCGGCGTCAACGTCACGGAAAGACCATCAGGCGAGTAAGGCTGCGGCGCATCGGCTCCGAACAGCGATGTCCAGCCATCAAGCGCCGAGACCAGTGAAAAAGCGGGGTTCGCCGCCAGGAAATCTTCGACCTGACGCTGGTTTTCCTCGGGCAGGATCGAACAGGTGACGTAGCAGAGCACGCCGCCCGGCCGCACATAGGCGCTGGCCTTGGTGAGCGCCTCGCGCTGCTGGCTCAGCCGCTCTTCGAGATTTTTCGGCGTCAGGCGCCATTTGGTGTCTGGACGCCGCCGCCATGTGCCCGTTCCGGTGCAGGGCGCATCGACGAGGACGCGGTCGCATCGGCCCAGGATCGACGCCATGGATTTCTCGTGCTCGTGGACCTGCACATTGCGCGCGCCGGCGCGGCGCAGGCGCTCGATGATCGGCGCCAGCCGCTTGCGGTCGGCGTCGAAGGCGTGAACTTGGCCGCGATTGCCCATGGAGGCCGAAAGGCTGAGCGTCTTGCCGCCGCCGCCGGCGCAATAATCGAGGATCTGCTCGCCCTCTCGGGCGAGAATGAGATCGGCGACGATCTGGGACCCCTCGTCCTGAACCTCGAACCAGCCTTTCTGGAAGGAAAGCTCGGCGGTGACATTGGGCAGCCGCGACGGCCCCTCGCCGGCCGCAATGCGCACGCCCGATCGGGCGATGGCGGAGGGCCGCGCCTGAGCGTGTTCGAGACCCCGGACGACCTTGTCACGGGTGGCTTTCAGCGTATTGGCGCGCAGATCGAGGGTCGGCCGTTCGGCCAGCGCCTGGGCTTCTTTGAGCCATAGGTCGCCGAAATTGGCCCGGAAATGCTCGACGACCCATTCCGGGATATCACCGCGGATATAATCGGGCGCGTCTTCGAGCCGGCGGGAGGAGAAGGCGGCGAGACAGTCCTCGGAGAGCGGCTCGGGCGCGAATTTATCGCCGTCGAATTCGCCGGCGAGATTGGCCGCCTTATATCCCCATTGCCGCAGCATCACCGCGTAAGCCAGCGCTGCGGGCGATGCGTCGTCCATCAGCCAGGCATGCGACAGTTTCATGCGAAGCGCGTCATAGACGATGTTGCCGACGGCGGCGCGATCGCCTGAACCGGCGAAGCGGCGGGACAGGCCCCAATCCTTGAGCGCATCGGCGACCGGCCGGCGGCGCGTTTCGATATCGCTCAACACTTCGATCGCCCCCGAAAGGCGTCCGCCCAGCCGCATGGCTTCAATCTCCTTGTTTCCGGGGGTGGTACCCGCGAATTGCCCGAAGAGCAAGCGTGGGGGCGGCGTTAGAGCATTTCAGGAAAGCGGATTCGACCGAAGCCGCACCACCGGAGGCGGCAGATCAGCCGATGACCTCGAAACAGACCTTGGCGGTGCCGCTGCTGACCATGCCGATCTGGTGGGCGGCGGCGCGGGAGAGGTCGAGGACGCGTCCGCGAATGAAGGGGCCGCGATCATTGATGCGAACGACGACGGCGCGTCCGTTGTTGCGGTTGGTCACCTTCACCTTGGCGCCGAAAGGCAGGTTGCGATGGGCGGCGGTGAGTTTGGACGGGTTCATGCGTTCGCCGGATGCGGTGCGGGAATGCAGTGCATACCAGGAGGCTCCACCACAACCATCTTTGGCCTCAGCTGGGGTCTGCCCGACGGCAAACGAAGAAACCACAACAGCAAGCACGAGAGCGTGGTGAGATTTTTTTTCGAACATTTAGACTTCCCAAGACGTTTATTCCTGGGAACGAGCTTCTTTGGGGTAAAAGAGGCAAAAAAGTGCCTCATGCGTTCACGCAATGTTACTTTTGAAATATTAACGGAGGACGCATTGGATCAAAATGAGATTCCGACCTGCAACCTGAGAATGAGACCCTAGAAGATTCAGATGGTAAGCACAGGACCTCGCGACGTCCTCAAAATCCGCGCTTCGCTCACAGAAACGGCTGGAAAAAGCGCGTTTAATCAAATCTTCACCAAATTTTATGGCGATGTTGATGTTCCTATAATCGTGTTGGCCGCATAAACGCCACAATTCACCCGCGCCAGCCGCCGTCTTTCCAGAGTTGCTGCATCGAAACCAGGTAGTCCGGATAGAGAAATTCGAAGCCGAGCTCGCGGATCCGGGCATTGCCGACGCGCTTGTTCTCTCCATAAAACGACCGCTGCATGGGACTGAGTTCGGCCGTCTCGAAGGCGATATCTGGGGGCGTCGGAACGCCCATCAGCTCGGCCGCATAAGCGACCACATCCTGCGATGGCGAGGGCATATGGTCGGTGACGTTGAATGCGCCGCCTTCCCTATGGTCCATCAGGAAGAGCGTGGCGCGGGCGATATCCTCCACCCGGATACGATTGAACACCTGATCCTTCTTGACCAGACGCCGGGCCGTTCCATTGTCGAGATTGACGAAGGGATTGCGCCCGGGACCATAAATGCCGGAAAGACGCAGGAGCGCCACGGGCACGCCGGCGGCTGCGCCCGCCTCCAGCCATTGGTTCTCGGCCAGCACGCGCTCGTGCGAGCGGTTGGACAAAGGCGTCGGTTCGGCGGTCTCATCCACCCAGGCCCCCTTGTGGTCTCCATAGACGCCGATGGTGGAGAGATAGCCGACCCATTCCAGGCGCGGCATGGCGGTCTCGAGGGACGGGATCAATCGCAGGAAGCCGTCACCCTGCGCATCCGGAGAGATGGATTGAACCAGCGCGGTTGTCTCCGACAGCGCCGCGGCGAGTTCGTCCGAGATCGTCTCGCCGTCGAACTGCAGCGGGCGAATACCTGCGCGTTCGAGGGCGGCGAACTTCGCGCCGCTCCGGGTGGTGCCGTAGACGGGGAAGCGCTCGCTTGCGAGTGCGCCGATCGCTTTGCCTGAAAAGCCCGCGCCCAAAATCGTCATCGTCATGGCAATAGTCCCGCTTGTTTCCATTCTTCTCTTACATAGTCATCCGGCTCGCGTTGCGCACCGGCCTCGTCGCTCACCGTCAGCGCGCCGAGCTGCGCCAAGGCCCAGATCGCCATGCCCCGCACCTCCGCCGCCTGATCGGACAGAAGCCGGCGACAGGATTCCGCGAGCTGGAGGTCGCCGGAATTGCCGGCGGCGATCAGACAGTTGCGGATGAACCTGTTGCGCCCGATCCGCTTGACCGGCGAGCCGGAAAAAAGTGCCCGGAAGGCCGCGTCATCGAGCTTCAGGAGATCTGCGAGCAGTGGGGACCCTAGATCCCGGCGCGCGCGCAGCTTCTGTTCCCGCGCCACCTCGGCGAATTTGTTCCAGGGGCAGGCGGCGAGGCAATCGTCGCAGCCATAGATACGATTGCCGATCAGCGGCCGGATCTCCCGGTCGATCGGCCCCTTGTGCTCGATGGTGAGGTAGGAGACGCATCGCCGCGCGTCGATCCGGTAGGGAGAGGGGAAGGCTCCGGTCGGACAGGCATCGAGGCAGGCGCGACAGGAGCCGCAGTGATCCCGTTCCGGCGGATCGACCTCCAGTTCCGCAGCCGTGAAGATGCTGCCGAGAAACAGCCAGGATCCGAAATCGCGATTGACGAGATTGGTGTGCTTGCCCTGCCATCCCAGACCCGCTTTCGCCGCCAGCGGCTTTTCCATCACCGGGGCGGTGTCGACGAAAACCTTGACTTCGGCGCCGGTCCGGGCGGCGAATTTCTGAGCGATCTCCTTAAGCTTGCCCTTGATGACATCGTGATAGTCGCGATGACGGGCATAGACGGAGATATTGCCGACCTCGGGTCGAGCGAGATTGTCGCGGGGATCGCCTTCCGGCCCATAATTCATGCCGAGCATGATAATGGAGCGAACATCGGGCCAGAGCACGCGCGGATCGCCGCGCCGCGCTTGCGTTTCGGGCATCCAGGCCATGGTTCCGTGATAGCCGGCCTCGATATATCGGCCGAGATCGGCGCGCGCCTCGTCCAGATCATCGGGCCCGGTGATGTGGCAGATGTCGAAACCCGTCTCGCGGGCGAGCGTCTTGATCCAATGCGCGCGCCCGCGGATATCGTGGCCGCGGCTGGCCGCGCCCGACATGTCAGAAATCCAGATCGGCGTAGTGCGACACCGGCGTCACGCCGCGGATGCGATCGTTGAGCAGGGGTCGGAAACCCGGGCGCGACTTGATACGCTGATACCAGTCCTTCACCGGCGGCCACTCGTTCCAGTCGATTTCGCCGAGATAATCGAGCACGGAAATGGCCGAGGCGGCGGCGAGATCGGCATAGCTCAGACGCTCGCCGGCGAGCCAAGTGCGGGAGCCGGCGAGCCAGGCGAGATAGCGCATGTGCTGGCGAATATTGTTGCGCGAGGTGCGCAGAACCTTGGAATCGGGCGCGCCGCCACCCTGATCCGGCGTCATGAACAGTTTGAACACGCGTTCGCGCGCAAGCGGACGGGTGACGTCCTGCTCCATTTTGTTGAGGAACCATTCGGTGAGGCGGCGAATTTCAGCGCGCTGAAAAGGATCTTCCGCAAGCAGGCGGCGGTCGCGCTTCAACACTCCGCTGGTTTCATCGAGAAACTCCGAGATGATCGTGGCGCCGCACAGCGCACGCATATTGTCGTCGACGAAAACCGGCAGCTGTCCGGCCGGATTGAGGGCGAGGAAATCTTTTCGCTTCTCCCAGATCGCTTCCTCGATCAATTCCGCCTGAACGCCATATTCCGAAAAGATAAGACGAACGAATCGCGAGGCGGTCGACATCGGATGATGATAGAGGACGGGCATAAATCTTTAACCGACTTTGAGAAAGGACAGGCTCGCGCCGCGCATGTCACGCGCGGTCTTCACCCGTTGCGCCATAATCATACAGGTGCGCATGGCGCGCGGAATCGTCAAGCGACCTATGGCCGATTTGGGGCAAAGTCGTGATATCTCTCTCAAACCCGGTAAATAAATCGACAAGGCAGCGGCGAAACTGCGGCGAACATTAACAAATTGGTGCGAAAACCCGGTCAATCCGATCGACAACAAGACAGGCATGTCACGAGGCTCTCATGGAAAGTCAGTCCATTTTCAGCGCGTTCATTCTCGGACTTCTCGAGGGAGCGACCGAGTTTATCCCGGTGTCGTCCACCGCCCATCTTCTGCTCGCCAGCCATTTTCTCGGCTTCAAGAGCACGGGCAACACCTTCCCGGTTCTGATCCAGCTCGGCGCGATTCTGGCGATCCTGCTCGTCTATTTCCGCAAACTGTGGGACGTGGCGATGACGCTGCATTCCTCGGAGCGCTCGCGCTGGTTCGTGCTGTCGATCCTGGTGGGCTTCTTGCCGGCGGCGGTCATCGGCGCGGTCGCGCATGACTTCATCAAGAAAGTGCTGTTCGAGGAGCCGGTGCTGATCAGCTATGTGCTGATCATCGGCGGCGTCATCCTGCTGGCCGTCGACAAGATGAAGTTCCAGCCGCGCTATTTCGACGCAATGAACTATCCGCTGCCGCTGGCGTTCAAGATCGGCATCTGCCAATGCCTGGCGATGATTCCCGGCACCTCGCGCTCGGGCGCGACCATTGTCGGCGCGCTGCTGATGGGTACGGACAAGCGGTCGGCGGCGGAATTCTCCTTTTTCCTCGCCATGCCCACCATGGTCGGCGCTTTCACGCTGGACCTGATCAAATATCGCAACGACCTCAATTTCGACGACGTCACGAACATCGCCGTCGGCTTCGTCGCCGCCTTCATCAGCGGCCTCGTCGTGGTGCGGTCGCTGCTCGCCTTCGTCTCCCGCCGCGGCTATGCGCCATTCGCCTGGTGGCGGATCATCGTGGGGACCGCAAGCCTGATCGGTCTTTATCTCCAGGGGTGAATCCCATGCAAAAGGCCGGCGACGAGCCGGCCTTCACGCTGAATAGAGATCATCTGAAACGGGCGCCGCTCGGCGTCCTTTTTCATGACCTGAGGTTCAATGGGCGGGTACGGCGCCGGTCACGGCGCAGGGATCCACGCCATAGGCAGGCGCGCAACGGTTCTTGTCGGCCGCATCGGTATGCGGCGCCATGAAGGAGCCGGCGAGAATGACAACTGCGGCAGACGCAAAGAACAATGCGATCGATTTGCCCATAATTTCCTCAAAAAAGTTTGCAGAGTTGGCGGAGCCGCCTTGTCTCTGACGCATCTGAGCGGCTTCTAATCAGTTGCGTCGGCGCAATCAATGTCGAGCGAATGGCTTTATTCGGGTTTAACAAAACTAGCCGCCCTGTGCGACTTTTGGGCAACTCTTGCGCTCACGCAAGATCCACCACGACAATTCATTTAAAAATGTCAGCATCTGGTTAATGAATCGTATCCAATGCAAATGGAAAGAACGCTGCAGATACTTCGAACAAAGCAAAACGGCCCCAGCCATGCTGGAGCCGCCGCACGAAGTCTTAAAAAATTATGATCAGCCGGCTGCGCCGGGCTGCGTGAACTGGCCTTCCGGGCGATAGCGCGCCAGATAGGTCGGCAGGATGGCTGCGGCGAGCGTGGGCTTGATGCCCATTCCCTCCAGCGTGCGGCCCTCGGCGATCGCGGCCTCGGAGACGATATTGTCCTTCTTGAGCAGCGTCACCTGATCGGCCGTGATCGGCGGGGTGATGAAGGGCACGAGCGAGGCGACCGAACCCAGAAGCGAGGCCACGCCGAAGGGAATGCTGACCAGCGACTTGTCGCGACAGGTCACGCGCAGGATATCGTCGAGGATATCCTTGAAGCTCACCACTTCTGCGCCGCCGAGTTCATAGATCTTGCCGCCGTCGACGAGGCCGTCGACCGAGCGGGCCACGGCTTCGGCGACATCGTCGACGAAGACGGGCTGGAACTTGGTCTTGCCGCCGCCGACCAGCGGCAGGAACGGGGCGACGCGCGCCATGTCGGCGAATTTGTTGTAGAACTGGTCTTCCGGTCCGAAGACCACCGACGGACGCAGGATCACCGCATCCGGCTTGGTCTGCAGGATCGACTGCTCGGCGCGGCCCTTGGAGCGGGCATAGGCCGAGGCGGAGCTCACATCTGCGCCGATGGCGGAAATGTGGGTCAGGCCGGCGCCCGCAGCGCGGGCGGCTTCGGCGACGGCGCGCGCGCCGAATTCCTGCACGGCGTCAAAGCTGTTGCGACCCTGTTCGAAGAGAAGGCCGACGCAATTGACCACGTGATCGGCGCCCTTGACGGCGGCGTCGACGGAATTGCGATAGCGTAGATTGGCCTGCACGAAGGAGATCTGGCCGACATTGCCGAGCGGCTGCAGATGCAGCGCCAGATCGGGACGGCGCACCGCCACCCGGATGCGATAGCCGCGACGCGCCAGCGCGCGCACGACATGGCGGCCCACGAAACCCGATCCGCCAAACACAGTCACGAGTTTCGGCAAATTCGACAGCGTCATCTTGATCTCCTGAAATTCGGCGCCTTTTGGCCGGTCATACCCGAATCAACGCGCGAAATGAAGTTGTTAGTTCAAGCCACGCCTTCCACGATCACCATTTCGGCGTCGGCGACCTGCTGACGGATCGCGGCGGCCTTTTGGTATTGAGCGGAATGGTAGCAATCATAGGCGGCCTGCAGCGAAGGAAACTCGATCACCACATTGCGGGCGCGGACCTGGCCTTCAAGCCGGTGATAGTCGCCGCCGCGCGCCAGGAACACCGCGCCATATTCTTCAAAAGCGGGCTTCGCCGTCGCGACATAATCCTTGTAGCGCTCGGGATCGCGGATATCGACGCGAGCGATCCAATAACCTTTTGCCATGACCAGCCTCCACCGTGCTTAAATAGACATGCAACCGTGTTAGAGCACAGTCTCCATCTCGGCAAGGATCGCCTTTGCCGCAGCCAGCGGATCTGGCGCTTTGACGATGGGACGAGCGACGACGAGATGCGACGCGCCGGCGCGAATGGCGTCGGCGGGCGTCATGACCCGCTTCTGGTCGCCCTTGTCGGCGCCGGCCGGGCGGATGCCGGGCGTGACCACGGCGAGTTCGGGTCCGACCACCTTGCGCACCGCCTTGGCCTCTTCGGCCGAGCAGACGATGCCGCCCATGCCGGCGCGACGCGCCTGTTCGGCTCGGCGCAGCACCAGCGTATGCGGATCATATTCATAGCCGGCCTCGATCAGGTCGGCCTCGTCCATGGATGTGAGAACGGTGACGCCGAGCAGGCAGAGATCCGAACCCCTGGCCGCCTCGACCGCGGCGCGCATCGCCTTGGGATAAGCATGCAGCGTCAGCATGCTCATGCCCATCTTGGCGATGTTCTCCACCGCGCTCGCCACCGTATTGTCGATGTCGAGCAGCTTCATGTCGAGAAAGACCTTCTTGCCGTCGCGGGCGAGGTCGCGGGCGAATTCAAGCCCTCCGGCGAAAGCCAGTTGATAGCCGACTTTGTAATAGGAGACGGTCGATCCGAGTTTCGTGACGATGCGGTCCGCTTCCTGCACATTGGGCACGTCGAGCCCGACGATCAGCCTGTCTTTCGCCGACATTTCAGCCTCTCCTTTTTGCGTTGCGGCAGCAGTGCCACGAGCAGGCGCAAGCCGCAAGACGCGAGCGCGGCGGCAGCGCGGAAATCAACCGCTTCGTTAAGGCCCGGTCCAATCTTCCATCGGCGTCCAGTCGGACAGAAGCGTGTGATCGTCGAGCCGGAACGCGAAGAGATTGCCGCCGCCCCCACCCTTCTGATCCTGTGAGCGACTGATCGGCAAGTTTCCAAGCCGGCATTTCAAGAGCGTGCCGACACCGCCATGGCCGACAAAAGCGATCGGGCGATCTGTCGGCCAATCCTCGAGCGCCCTTTTGAAGGCAGAGACGATCCGGGCCTGTGCGTCCACGGCCCGCTCCCAGCCATGAAAGCTTTCGTCGGGATGGGCGAAGAACCAGTCGGCCGCCTTCTCGAACTGCAGCGGCGGCAGGAAGCCTGTGGCGCTGCGGTCGTTCTCGCCCATATATTCGGCGATCTCGACATCCAAGCCCATGGCGGATGCGAGGATCTCAGCGGTCTCGATCGCCTTGGTTTCATCGCTGGAGATGATTCGCCTGATGCGCCCGATCCAGGGCGATGAAGCCGTGTGTTCGGCCCGGACGCGGCCGATCTCCGACAGGCCCCATTTCGGCACGGGGATCGCGGGATCGATCAGAACTTGCGGATGGGTGACATAGACACCGAACATCAGGAAACGGGGCGGTAATAATGCCAGATCTGCGCCGGCGGCAGGTTCCGCACGATGAAGTGGTGATGCTTGATGCGATAGCTCTCGGGCTTGGCGATGACAGGGGAAACCGGCCCGTAGGAGAATTGCACCACCGGGCGGCCGCGCGGCACGAGATCGAGCAGATCCTCGATCAGCCGGATGCGCGACTCCATCGGGAAGTTGAGAAGCGGGATGCCCGAAATCACGCAATCGAACTGGCGGCCGGCATGGGCCGGCAAAGCGTTGAACAGGTCGAAGGCGTCGCCATGCAGGAAATTAACGCCGGGATATTTCATCCGGAGATGGCTGAGAAACTCCTCGGAATATTCGATGGAGAAGATCCGCGAGGGCTCGACGCCATGCTGGAGAATGGCGCGGGTGATGACGCCGGTGCCGGGCCCGAGTTCGAGAACGGGCAGACGGGAACTGACGTCGATGGCTTCGGCCATGGCGCGGGCGGTGCGCGAGGAGGTCGGCGCAATCGCCCCGACCGTCTTGGGACGCGACATCATCCCCTTGATGAAACGAATCTCGTCGTCGAATTTTTCGGCGAAACGTGTCTTCAATCGATGCATGCGCCTGCGCCCTTCATGGTCGGTGACCGATATGTGAAGCGGCGCGAGGCGCGAGGCAAGGGGCGTATGGTTAACGAACCGGAAATATTTCGGTCGCGTCAGACGCGCATCGGCATCAGAACGTAAAGCGCGTCCGCGCCCGTGGAATCGAGAATGATCGTGGGCGAACCCGGATCGGCGAGCTTGAACACGGCGTCATCGCCGCCCAGCTGACCGGTAATGTCGAGCAGGTAACGGGCGTTGAAGCCGATTTCCAGCGGATCGCCGTCATAGGAAATCGCAAGTTCTTCGGTGGCGCTGCCGGAATCCGGGTTGTTGACCGTCAGCACCATTTGCCCCTCGGACAGCGCCAGCTTCACGGCGCGGCCGCGTTCGGAGGAAATCGTCGAGACGCGGTCGACGGCGCTGGCGAAGGTGGCGCAATCCACCCGCATCTCCTTGTCGTTGCCCGAGGGAATGACGCGCTGATAATCCGGAAAAGTGCCGTCGATCAGCTTGGAGGTTAGAACGATCTCGCCGAAGGACAGGCGGATCTTGGCGTCGGAAACTTCGAAACGGATTTCGGCTTCGGGATTTTCGATGAGTTTCTGGATTTCGCCGACCGTCTTGCGCGGCACGATGATGCCCGGCATGCCTTCCGAGCCAGAGGGCGCCTCGATTTCGGCGCGGGCGAGACGGTGGCCGTCAGTCGCCACCGCGCGCAGCTTCAGCGCGCCGCCGGTTTCGACCGTGTGCAGGAAGATGCCGTTCAGGTAATAGCGCGTCTCCTCGGTGGAGATGGCGAACTGGGTGCGCTCGATCAGCATTTTGAGATCGGCGGCCTTGATGGTGAAGGCGTTGGCGAAGGTTCCGGCGGTCAGATCCGGAAAATCGTTTTCCGGCAGGCATTGCAGCGAGAATTTCGACCGGCCCGAGGCGACGCTCATGGTCGCGCCATCGGCAGAGGTGGTCAGCGACACTTCGGAGCCGTCTGGCAGCTTGCGGACGATTTCATAGAGAAGGTGAGCCGGAACGGTGGTGGCGCCCGCCTGCTCGGTCAGCGCAGCCGCGGCCTCGGTGATTTCGAGATCGAGATCGGTCGCCTTCATGGTCAGCGACGCGCCTTCGGCCTTCAGCAACACGTTCGACAGGATCGGGATCGTATTGCGACGCTCCACCACGCGATGGACGTGTCCCAGGGATTTCAGGAGATTGGAACGCTCGAGTGTGATACGCATGATCCTACCGTTTTTTGTTCTTGCCGGACGTTCCGGCGTCGCCCGCCCCCGCGCGGACGGGCAAAATGGCAGAAAGCGCGATGATATTGCAAGTGCTTTCGAACCGAAAAACGCGCCTTGCACATGATCCGCCCCCGGCCCATAAAGGCCTGACTTCATTCACTTCCGGAGCATGACTTGGACGACGACGACAGCGCAGCGCCCTCAGGCGACCGGAGATATCGCATCCGCACGCTCGAAATCCCGGCGCGCCCGCTGGAGCCTGGCCTCTATCTGGTGGCCACCCCGATCGGAAATCTCGGCGACATCACGCTGCGCGCGCTCGAAACCCTGGCCGCCGCCGACATCATCGCCGCCGAAGACACGCGGGTGAGCCGTGTGCTGCTCGAACGCTACGGCATCAGCCGCCGGCCCTATCCCTATCACGAGCACAACGCCGCGGAGGCCGGACCGCGCCTCATCGCCGAGATCGAAGCGGGGAAATCGGTGGCGCTGATCTCGGACGCCGGCACGCCGCTCGTCTCGGACCCCGGCTTTCGGCTTGTGCAGAGCGTCGTGGAAGCGGGGCGGAAAGCCATCCCCATCCCTGGACCTTCTTCCGTGATCACCGCCTTGTCGGCCGCCGGCCTTCCGAGCGATTCCTTCTTTTTCGGCGGTTTTCTGCCACAGAAGGAAAAGGCGCGGCGCGACCGGTTCAAGGAGATCGCCTCGGTTCCAGGCACGCTGATCATGTTCGAATCGCCGCACCGGATTGCGGCTTCTCTTTCGGACGCCGCCTTGGTGCTGGGCGAAAACAGGCAGGCTTGCGTCTGCCGAGAACTGACCAAGACCTATGAAGAGTTCCGGCGCGGCAGCCTCGGCGAACTCGCTCAATTCTACACGGCGCAGGACAATGTGAAAGGCGAGATCGTGCTGGCCATCGCGCCGCCGGAAGCAGAAGCGCCGCCGGAAGGAGAGGCGCTCGACGCTTTTCTGCGCGAACTCTCCGGGACGATGCCCACGGCCAAGGCTGCGGCGGAAGCCGCCCGCGAGACGGGCCTTTCGCGCAAGGATCTCTATCAGCGCCTGCTGGAGCTCAAGGAAGAGCGGGGATGACGGCGCCATCGAGGGATCGCCGTCGCGCCTTCCTTCGCGGCCATGTCGCCGAACATATCGCCGCCTTCTATCTGATCGCCAAGGGCTACCGGATCATGGCGATGCGCTACAAGACGCGCTCCGGCGAGATCGACATCATCGCCCGCAAGAAGGATCTCGCCGTTTTCATCGAGGTCAAGGCGCGGGCTTCCATAGAGGACGGACTGAACGCGGTGACCGCGGAGACGCAGGAGCGCATTCGTCGCGCGAGCGACATCTGGATCTCCCGCCGACCCCATTCGGTCGATCTCGGAATGCGCTATGACGTGTTGGTCGTCAGGCCGTGGCGCTGGCCTGCGCATTTCATCAGCTATTTCTAACAGTTAACGTCAACAAGCTGTCACAAAAGCGTAACCGCGTTGTCATTGGAAACCACTAGTGCACTCCCAGAACCGATACCCGGTCAACAACAGGGAAAACGCACATGTTGAAGAAGGTTTCGCTGGCCGTCATGGCCGTCGCGCTCTCCGCCACCACCTCGTTCGCCGCCACCAACATCACCTGGTGGCACGGCATGAGCGGCAAGAATGGCGACGTCATCAACGAAGTCGCCAAGAAGTTCAACGCCGCCCAGTCGGCCTGCGCGCTGACCCCCGTCTCCAAGGGCACCTATGAAGAGGCGCTGGCCGCCGGCATCGCCGCCTTCCGCTCGGGCGAGCAGCCCAACATCCTGCAGGTGTTCGACGCCGGCGCCGCCACGATCATCAACGCCAAGGGCGCCGTCATCCCGGCCGAAGACCTGATCAACAAGGCCGGCTACAAGTTCGACCGCGACGCCTTCATCGACGGCATCCGCTACTTCTACGCCGACGCCGACGGCAAGTTCGTGGGCATGCCGTTCAACTCCTCGGCTCCGATCATGTATATCAACACCGACGCTCTGAAGAAGGCCGGCGTCGAGGCGCCGAAGACCTGGGAAGAGTTCGAAACCATCGCGCCGAAGCTCAAGGACGCCGGCTTCGTGCCGCTCGTTCAGGCCCAGCTGACCTGGCAGTTCACCGAGAACTTCTTCTCGCGCAACAACGTCCAGTTCGCCTCCAACAACAACGGCTACGACTCGACCGAAGGCACGACGCTCAACGTCACCGATCCGAAGCTCGAAATGATGTTCACCAAGCTCAAGGATTGGGCCGACAAGGGCTGGTTCGGCTATTACGGCGCCGGCTGGTCCGACAACCAGAAGGTCTTCGAAGAAAACAAGGCCGCCCTGTGGATCGGCTCGTCGGGCTCCTTCGGCGGCTTGCAGAAGACCGCACAGATGCCGTTCTCGGCCGACTTCCTGCCCTATTGGGGCGGCATCGAGGGCGCCGGCACCTCGTCCTTCATCGGCGGCGCGGCTCTGTTCGCCATGTCCGGCAAGACGAATGAAGAAAACAAGTGCGTGGCCGACTTCTTCCAGTTCCTGACTTCGGCCGAAGTGCAGAAATACTACCATGAAGAAACCGGTTACGTGACCGTGACCAAGGCGGCCTATGAGCTGGCCAAGAAGGAAGGCTGGTACGAGAAGAAGCCGGCCGCCGAAGTCGGCATCAAGCAGCTGATGCTGCCGTCGGGCGAATGGTCCAAGGGCTATCGCCTCGGCTTCTACCCGCAGATCCGCGAAATCATGGAACGCGAATATAACCGCATCTTCGCCAACGAGACCTCGGTGAAGGACGGTCTCGCCACGATCAAGAAGGAAGGCGACGAACTGCTCGCCCGCTTCGCCAAGACGTCTGGCTGACGCCATCGCCCCTTCCTCGCATGGAAGGGACCTGACGATCATGAGGACCGCCTCCATCCGGAGGCGGTTCTTCCTTTGAGCCAGAAGAGGCCTCAGATGAAGCGCGTTCAATTTTCATCGCCCATCATTCCCTATCTGTTTCTCGCGCCGCAACTGGCGGTGATCTTCATTTTCTTCTATTGGCCGTCGGTCCAGGCGATCCAGTCTTCCTTCTACCTGGAGGATCCGTTCGGCTTCGGAGCGACCTTCGTCGGCCTGCAGAACTACTGGGACACGCTGACCTCGCCCCAATATCGCGGCATTGCGAGCTTTACGGCTTTCTTCACCGTAGTCGTGACGTTCTTTTCGCTGTCGATCGGCCTTCTGCTCGCCGTCAAGGCGGATGGGGTCATTCGCGGCGCCTCGAGCTACAAGACCATCCTCATTTCGGTCTACGCCATCGCGCCGCCGGTGGCGGGCCTCACCGGCATGATGTTCTTCGACCAGCATATCGGTCCCTTCGTCCGCTTCGCAGCGCTGTTCGGCTGGGATGTCAAAGTCGGTCTCGATTACAACGACACGGCGTTCGCGATGATCTTCGTCGCGGTGTGGAAGCAGATCCCCTATAATTTCATCTTCTTCCTCTCTGGGCTTCAGGGCATTCCCGCTTCGATCCGCGAGGCCGCCGCAATCGATTGCCGCAACGGCTTCCGGCGTTTCTGGACGGTGACCGCCCCGCTCCTGACCCCCACCGCCTTCTTCCTGCTGATCATCAACTTCACCTATTCGCTGTTCGACACGTTCGGCGTCATCGACGTGATGGTGAAGGACAAGGCCGCCAACAACCCGATCACCCTGACCTACAAGGTCTATATGGACGGCTTCCGCGGCAATGATCTCGGCGGCTCCTCGGCCCAATCGGTCATCCTGATGGTGATCGTGCTGGTGCTGACCATCTTCCAGTTCCGCTTCATCGAGCGGCGCGTTCATTACGGTTGAGGAGAGCGCCATGCGCCGCACATCGCCTTTCGATCACCTCATCCTCATTCTCGGATCGCTGCTGATGATCCTGCCGGTGGTGGTGGCTTTCACCACCTCGACGCATGAGGCGGCGGACATTCACATGAACGGACTGACCTTCTCGCTCGGCGGCCATTTCGTCGAAACCTATGAGAAGGTGCTCAGCCATCAGGGCGGCTTCACCGGCAAGGTGACGGGCCTGACCATGCTGACCAATTCGCTGATCCTCGGCATCGGTTTCGCGGTTGGCAAGATCGTGTTGTCGATGCTGGCGGCCTACGCCATCGTCTATTTCCGCTTTCGCGCCGCCACGCTGATGTTCTGGATCATCTTCACTACGCTGCTCCTGCCGCTCGAAGTGCGCATTCTTCCCTCCTACGAGGTCATGCACAAGCTCGGCCTGATCAACACCTATACCGGCCTGATCGTGCCGCTGCTCGCTTCGGCCACCGGCACCTTCTTCTTCCGGCAATTTTTCAAGTCGGTGCCGGACGAGATCCTCGAAGCAGCCCGCATCGATGGCGCCGGGCCGTTCAAATTCTTCATCGACATTCTCGTGCCACTGTCGCGCACCATGATCGCAGCGATGTTCATCATCATGTTCGTCTATGGCTGGAACCAGTATCTCTGGCCGATGCTGATGACCAATGACGAGAGTTTCTACACGCTGGTGCGCGGCATCAAGCAGATCCTCGTCGTCTGGGTGGGCGCCCAGATCCCCGATTACAACGAAGCCTTCGCCATGGCCGTGCTCGCCATGGTCCCGCCGGTGCTGATCGTCGTGATCTTCCAGCGCTGGTTCATCAAGGGCCTGACCGAAAGCGACAAGTGAGAACCGCCATGGCGACCATCGACATCAAATCCGTATCAAAAATCTACGACGGCGGCGCGCAAGCGGTGCGGGACATCTCCATCGCCATCAAGGACGGCGAGTTCATCGTGCTGGTCGGGCCTTCCGGCTGTGGAAAATCCACCCTGTTGCGCATGGTGGCCGGGCTCGAGGAAATCTCCGCCGGCGAAGTCCGCATCGGCGACCGCCGCGTCAACGACGTCGATCCCGCCGATCGCGATATCGCCATGGTGTTCCAGAACTATGCGCTCTATCCGCATATGACCGTGCGCGACAATCTCGCCTATGGCCTCAAGAACCGCAAGACGCCGAAGGCCGAGATCGAAAGCCGCGTCGATGAGGCGGCGCGCATGCTGGAGATCGAGCCCTATCTCGACCGCAAGCCGCGGGCGCTGTCCGGCGGCCAGCGCCAGCGCGTGGCGATGGGCCGGGCGATCGTTCGCCAGCCAGCCGCCTTCCTGTTCGACGAGCCCCTGTCCAATCTCGACGCCAAATTGCGCGTCAGCATGCGCGGCGAAATCAAGCGCCTTCAGCGCCGGCTGGGCACGACCTCGCTCTATGTCACCCATGACCAGCTGGAGGCCATGACGCTGGCGGACCGCCTCGTGGTGCTCAACAAAGGCGAGATCGAACAGATCGGTAGTCCGCTCGACGTCTATCACCGCCCCGCCTCCATCTTCGTCGCCAGCTTTATCGGCTCACCGGCGATGAACCTCGTCAAGGCGGATGCGCAGGGCGCCGGCGTCAAGATCGGCGATCAATGGCTTTCGCTGTCCAAACCGGTGGCGTCCGACGTCGCCCTGACGCTCGGCTTTCGCCCCGAAGACGCCACGCTCTCCATGGATCCCGCACAAGGGCTGCGTTTTGAGCTGGATTATGTCGAGGAACTCGGCGCGCAGCGATTGTTGCATGGACTGGTCGGCGGCCAGCCGGTGTCGGTGGTCACCGCCAGCATTCACGCCTTCCGGGGCGAAATGGGACTCGCCATCGCGGAAAACAAGCTTCACGCCTTCTCGGCAGCCACCGGCAAACGCTTGGGCCAGAACGACGGCATGTCTTCAACGCACCGATCCGAGGCGCTGGCATGATCCGGACCGTCGTTTCCGAACTCGCCGCCCCCTCCCAGGCGATGCGCGACGCCCTTCCCCGCGCCATCGAAACCGTGCTCGAGCATGACGCCGTGATGTCTGGGCTTGCCGCGATGACCTCGCTTGAGGCGGCCGGAACTCCATCCACATCAGGCCCCCTCGCCTTTCCGGTCACCGTGTCGGCCTGGAATCTGGAACGCTGCCTGTTCGTCGAGGACAGCGCGATCCATCTCAAGCAACACGCGCCCGCTCTGGTGCTGCTGTCGGAAATGGATGACGGCATGGCCCGCACCGGCCAGCGGCACACGACGCGCGACCTCGCCGCACAGATGGGCATGGCCTATGCCTATGGCGTGGAATTCCTCGAAATGGGTCTCGGCTCGGACACCGAGCGGGAATTCTGCTCCGATTCCTTCAACCTCAAGGGCTTCCACGGCAACGGCCTCCTCTCGGCGGCGCCCATTCGCGAGCCGTTTATGATCCGTCTCTGGGGCGAGCGTCTCTGGCGCGGCGATAGGGACCAGCCGCGCATCGGCGAACGTTGCGCCGTGGGCGGGCTGATCGACACCATATCCGGCCCCTTCGTGGCCGTCTCCGTTCATCTCGAAAGCGCGACGACAGCCGCCTATCGCGAACGACAAACGGCTGATATGATCGACCGGCTGGAGCAAGCCTTTCCCGACCTGCCGATCCTGATCGGCGGCGATCTCAACACCGGCAACCATGCCGGCGGTGATTTCGAGGCGGAAGGCCTGTTTGCGATGAGTGCTGCGCGCGGCTTCAGCCGCCATGGCGGCCCGCTCGACCAGATGACGACGCGACCCAGCCTGATCACCCGCTGGCCTGAACGGGTCATGAAGCTCGACTGGTTTCTGGCGCGCGGGCTCGAGATGTCGGAGACAGTCATCACGCCGTCGCTCAATCCTAAGGGACGGCCTCTTTCGGACCACGATCCGATCACCACGCGCATTCTGGGCTTTCTCTGAGGCTCGTCTTTCCTCCCTGCCGGCGGGCTTGCCAAGCGCCCGGCCGGGTCCTACATCTGGCCGGCTTTGATCATCCGGGGAGCGCCTTTTCATGGCTAAAATCAAGAACGTCGCCGTGCAGATGGACCATGTGTCCTCCATCAATATCGCCGGCGACTCCACTTTCGCCATGAGCCTGGAAGCGCAGGCGCGCGGCTACAGGCTGTTCCACTACACCCCGAACCAATTGTCGATGCGCGACGGCAAGATCTACGCCACCGTCGAGCCGATGGAGCTGCGCGACGTCAAGGGCGACCATTTCACGCTCGGCGAACCCGAACGTGTCGATCTCTCGACCATGGATGTGGTGCTCTTGCGCCAGGATCCGCCCTTCGACATGGCCTATATCACCTCGACGCATCTGCTCGAGCGCATTCACCCCAAGACGCTGGTGGTCAATGATCCCGCCTGGGTGCGCAATTCGCCGGAAAAGATTTTCGTCACCGAATTCGCCGATCTGATGCCGCAGACGCTGATCACCCGCGACGTCAAGGAAATCGCCCGCTTCCGCGAGGAGATGGGAGACATCATCCTCAAGCCGCTTTACGGCAATGGCGGCGCCGGCGTATTCCACTCCTCGCGAGACGACCGCAACTTCACGTCGCTGCTGGAAATGTTCGGCCAGATGTTCCGCGAACCCTTCATCGCCCAGCAATATCTGCCGGCGGTGCGCAAGGGCGACAAGCGCATCATCCTGATCGACGGCGAGGCGGTGGGCGCGATCAACCGCGTGCCGGCCGAGACGGATTCGCGCTCCAACATGCATGTCGGCGGCCGCGCCGAGCATACCGAACTCACCGCGCGCGAACAGGAGATCTGCGCCCGCATCGGGCCTGCGCTCCGCGAACGCGGCTTCCTGCTGGTCGGCATCGACGTGATCGGCGACTATATGACCGAGATCAACGTCACCTCGCCCACCGGCATCCGCGAGGTCCAGAAGTTCGGCGGCGCCGATATTGCCGCGCTGTTCTGGGACGCGGTGGAAAAGAAGCGCGGCTGATTCACGATTTTGTTTTGTCGCTCAACCGGTTGCAACCTGATTGCAGCCGGTGGGTGAAAGTCGACTCTATTTGTTCTTGTTTTATTCTGATTTCCGTGATTGACTGCAACCCTATGCCGAGGAAGGGCGATCTTCGCCTTTCCGGCGAGCAAGCGGGGGCGCGGGCAATATGGTGGCGAGGGTCAGCACAGTCGCATTCCAGGGCATCGAAGGGGTGCCGGTCGATGTCCAGGTCATGGTGGGGCCGGGCAAGCATGTGATGCAGATTGTCGGCCTGCCTGACAAGGCGGTGGCCGAAAGCCGGGAACGGGTGCAGGCTGCGCTGCATGCTTCGGGCCTGGCGCTTCCGCAGAAGAAAGTCACCGTCAACCTCGCGCCTGCCGACCTTCCCAAAGAAGGCAGCCACTTCGATCTGCCCATCGCGCTGGCGATGATGGCGGCGCTGGGCGCAATCCCGGCGGATGCCCTGCAGGACTACCTGATCCTCGGCGAACTCAATCTCGACGGCACGATTGCGCCGGTGGCGGGCGCGCTGCCGGCGGCGATCGCCGCCAACGCCATGGGCAAGGGACTGATATGCCCGCAGGACAGTGGCCCCGAAGCCGCCTGGGCCGGCGCCGAGATCGACATTCTCGCGCCGCGCAGCTTGGTCGGCCTCGCCAATCATTTCCGCGGCACGCAAGTGCTGTCACGGCCGCAGCCGGCGGTTCGGGCGCTGCCGGCCAACAGTCCCGATCTCGCCGACATCAAGGGACAGGAAAGCGCCAAGCGGGCGCTCGAAGTGGCGGCGGCTGGCGGCCATAATCTTTTGTTCGTCGGACCTCCCGGTTCGGGCAAGTCGATGCTCGCCCAACGCCTGGCCTCGATCCTGCCGCCGCTCGATTCGGCGGAACTGTTGGAAGTGTCGATGATCCATTCGATCGCCGGACAGCTCGCGGGCGGAAAATTGTCGGATCGGCGTCCGTTTCGCGCGCCGCATCACTCGGCCACCATGGCGGCGCTGGTCGGCGGCGGGCTACGCGCCAAGCCCGGCGAAGCGTCGCTCGCCCATCACGGCGTGCTGTTTCTCGATGAGCTGCCGGAGTTTCACCCACAGACGCTGGACGCGCTGCGCCAACCGCTGGAAACCGGCGAATGCGTCATCGCCCGCGCCAATCATCACGTCAGTTACCCGGCTAAGTTTCAACTGATCGCTGCGATGAACCCCTGCCGCTGCGGCATGGCCGGCGAACCGGGCCATACTTGCGCGCGGGGGCCGCGCTGCATGAGCGATTATCAGTCGCGGCTATCAGGCCCGTTGCTCGACCGCATCGATATCCGGATCGACGTGCCGGCTGTCAGCGCCACGGATCTCATCCGGCCCCGGCCGGCGGAGGCGAGCGCGGTGGTGGCTGCCCGCGTCTCCCGCGCCCGCGACCTGCAGCGCGACCGTTTCCTGGCGGCCGGCCTGCCGGAGATTGGCAGCAACGCCCGCTGCGCCACCGCGCTGATCGAGGCGATCGCCGAACCTGATCCCGCCGGCCTGCAACTTCTCCGCGACGCCGCCGACAAGATGAAATTTTCGGCGCGCGGCTATCACCGCATTTTGAAAGTGGCGCGCACGCTCGCCGATCTCGACGAGGCTCCACGCGTGGGCCGCATTCATCTCGCCGAGGCGATTTCCTACCGGATTGCCGGGACTGCGCTTCAGAACGCGGCCTGATCTATTCCGGTCGATTGATGACCGCTTCGATGTGGTGGCCGTCGGGATCGATGACGAAGGCCGCGAAATAGTGGGGACCGTAATGCGGCCGAAGTCCCGGGCCGCCATTATCGATGCCGCCATGGGCGATGGCTTCGGCGTGAAACTGTTCCACGCTCACGCGGCTCGGGGCGGCGAGAGCGAGATGGAAACCTGGACCTGGAGGGCTCGCGTCATGCGGCCTGAGTTTCAGGGCCAGTTTGTCGCTGCCGCCGGGCAATCCGTAACCAACCGCCTGATCGTCCTCGCCGGGACGGATATCCTCCCAAACGCGGATATATCCGAGCGGCCTGAGAGCGGCGTCATAGAACCGCGCTGCTTTGAGAATGTCTGCGACGCCCAGCGAAATGTGATGAAGCATCGGCCTTGCTCTTAGAGCGGCAGTGGCATGAAATATCGAAGCCGCAAAAGCACGGCTCCGATGTCTACAAAAAATCAGCCGCCCAGGCCTTCGAACAGGGCCGTCGACAGATAGCGTTCGGCAAAGGAGGGAATGATCACGACGATGTTCTTTCCGGCGTTTTCTTCGCGCTGGCCGACCTTGATGGCTGCGGTCAATGCGGCGCCCGAGGAGATGCCGACCGGCACGCCTTCGAGACGGGCGACGAGGCGAGCCTGGGCGAAGGCGTCCTCGTTGCTGACCGTGACGACCTCGTCATAGACGGACTTGTCGAGGATGGCGGGCGCGAAGCCGGCGCCGATGCCCTGGATCTTGTGCGGGCCCGGATTGCCGCCGGAAAGCACCGGCGAATCGGCCGGCTCGACCGCGATCACCTGGACCGAGGGCTTGCGCGCCTTCAGCACCTGACCCGTGCCGGTGATCGTGCCGCCTGTGCCGATGCCGGAAACGAAAATGTCGATCTCGCCATTGGTGTCGTTCCAGATTTCCTCGGCCGTCGTCTTGCGATGGATGTCTGGATTGGCGGGGTTTTCGAACTGCTGGGGAATGATGGCGTCCGGCAGCGAGGCCGCCAGTTCCTCCGCCTTGGCGATCGCACCCTTCATGCCCTTCGGGCCTTCGGTCAGCACGAGCTCGGCGCCGAGCAGGGCCAGCATCTTGCGGCGCTCGATCGACATGGTCTCGGGCATGGTGAGGATCAGCTTGTAGCCCTTGGCGGCGGCGGCGAAGGCCAGCGCGATGCCCGTATTGCCCGAGGTCGGTTCGACCAGCGTGGTGCGGCCCGGCGCGATCTTGCCCTGGGCTTCCAGCGATTCGATCATGGCGACGCCGATACGGTCTTTGACCGAGGCGATCGGATTGAAGAATTCGAGCTTGGCGAGCAGGTTCGCCTTGACGCCCTTTTCCTTGGCCAGCTTGTCGAGCCGCACAATCGGCGTGTCGCCGATGGTTTCGGTGATCGAGCCGTATATTTTTCCCCGTCCGGCTTTGCGCGTGTCGGTCATGGTGCTTCTCCCTGTGTTGTGAGAGCAAGTTAGGGAGGAATTCGCCGGCTTTCCAGCAAGATCGGCGCGCGGCGGAGTGAAAAGGAGAAAATTTCACCCTTTTTCGCGAGGGGCGACAGGCGATCCTGCTATCCGGCGCGGCTGGCGATGTAGCCGGCGGTCGCAAACAGGCAGGCCGCCGCCGCCTTGTTGAGCCGTCCCAACGCCTTGGGATGTTTGAAGGCTTCCCGCGCTTTTCCCGCGAGCGCCACATAAGGGAAGGTCACCGCCACCAGCACCAGAAATGTGGCGAGCAGCAGCAGGAGGTAATCCGCAACCCCGATGCTTTCGAGATCGATGATCGTCGGCACCAGAGCGACATAGAACAACATCGCCTTGGGATTGCCGAGCGTCACGAACAGGCCGGAGGCGAAGGACTGGGTAAAGCTTCTTTTCGGCGCAGCGCCGATTTCGGCGCTGAGAATCCCTGCGGTCCAGATCTTGTAGGCGATCCAGGCGAGGTAAATCGCGCCGAGGATCTTGATGACGGTGAACACTTCGCTGAAGGCATGCGCCAGAACCGCGAGCCCCAGCACTGCGGCGGTCAGGAACACCATGTCGCCCAGGATGAGGCCGAGCGCCATGCCGACGCCTTCGACCATGCCGGCGCCGAGCGCGCGGGCCACCAGCGCCGTGATTCCCGGCCCGGGGATGGCGGCGGCGATCAGCAGAGTGAGAGAATAGGCGGCGAGGGCGGACAGGGTCATGAAAGTCTCCGGGATACAATCTCATCTATCACCGGTAGATTTTTCCGTCAATTGTCGTCTTTAATAACACATAATTCCGCTTATTTTACGATATATCGCAACTTTTAGCCATATTCGCACATATGCCTCATTCCGCAATAGACCACGTCCAGAAACATGTCCAAGAGGGTCGCTGCCGTCGCGCATCCGCGGTTACGAACCGGCAGCAGGCCTCGAATAGGGCTCGGACGAGGCTGTGGAGCCGGGGATCTTTTCAAAAATTTTGTTGGAGTGGTGGTTTGATTGGCCGCAATTTCTGCGTCACTCGTCCCCGAATAAGGCGTCGTTCCGAACTTTGCAATCGTCAGACTTTGCTAATCAATCCTGTTCATAGTCACAGAGATCTGGGAGGAGCGGATGCGCGATAAGCTCACATGGACCAACAACGAGCTCGAAAGTCTTCTGCGCCAATTGGATATCGCGCTCGAAGCCTCCGGGATCGGCATATGGCAGCATAATCTGCATAAAAATCAGACCCGCTGGGACCATCAACTCCAGATCATCTATGGCATCAAGAAAGAACTTTTCGACGTCATCTGGCTCGAAAGCGTACATCCCGAAGATCGGGACTATGCGAGTTCGGTATTCCAGCGCGCGATCAACGCCAGGTCGGATTACGCCGCGCAATTCAGGATCATTCGTCCCGACGGTGAAACTCGATATCTCCGGTCGCGAGCCAAATACTTTGTGGACGAGCAGGGCGAGGGATGTTTCATCGGCGCGGAGTGGGACGTCACCGACGATATCTTGCGTTCCGAGCAGCTGGCCAGGGAGCGGGAAGCGGCGGAAGCAAGCCGAGCGGTCGCCAAGTTCGCTGCGGATCACGACTATCTCACCGGCCTTCTGAACCGGCGAGCGTTCGACGAAAAATTCGCCGAATTTCAGTCCACAGTCGATGCGGCGTCGCTTTGCCATTTGGATCTGGATCATTTCAAGGAGATCAATGATCGTTTCGGACATTCCGGCGGCGACGCTGTCCTGCAACATGTCGGCGACATCCTTGCGAAAGCCACGCGCGAGGGTGAGCATGCGGCCCGTCTGGGTGGCGACGAATTCGCTGTCCTGTCGCCTTTCGGTCTAAGCAGAATGCAGGATCTGGTGTCGGCCATTCGCAGGGAATTGGACAAGCCCGTCATTCTCAACGGGGAGTCTTACACCGCGGAATGCTCGATCGGCTTCGCCTGTGCGCAAGGCCAGGAGATCGGCGCACTTCTGAAAGCGTCGGATGTGGCTCTCTACGAAGCCAAGAAGCTCGGCCGAAACAACGCCCAACTCTTTACGCCCGAGCTTGCCCAGCGACTGGCAAAGGAAAAACAGACGCTCAAGGACCTGCAGGCCGCATTGCGCGCAAACGAGATCGTTCCTCATTATCAGGTGCAGATCGATGCGAAAACCGGTGAAATCTGCGGGCTGGAAGCCTTGGCGCGATGGGAGACCGCAGACGGCGTCAGGCCGCCTTCGGAATTTCTGGATCTCGCCTCGGCGCATGGCTTGATGGAGGCCGTGGACGAAGCCATCCTGACGCGGGTGCTGCTGGATATCAAGCGCTGGACGCTGCTGGATATCGACGTGCCGCGGGTGTCGGTCAATCTTTCCGCCGCTCGCCTGAGTGACGCAAGCCTGCCCAAGCGGCTGGAAGCGATGGCGGCGCCGCCGAAATCGCTCAGTTTCGAACTGATAGAAACGATCTTCCTGGACAAGGTCAGCGACCAGATCAAACAGAATATTCGGATGATCAGAGACCTCGGGATTCTCATCGAACTCGATGATCTCGGTTCAGGGCACGCGTCGCTTCTCGGTCTATTGGAACTGCGCCCGGAGCGCGTGAAAATCGACCGGCACCTCGTCGCGCCGATCCTGGATCATGCGCCGCAGAAACAGCTTGTCGGTTCTCTCATCGACATCGCGCATGCCCTGGACATCGAAGTCGTGGCGGAAGGGGTGGAGACGCTGGCGCATGCGGTGATGCTGACCGATCTCGGAGCCGATATTCTCCAGGGCTTCGCATTCGCGAGAGCCGAACCCGCCCACCAGATCACCGCAAGGCTGGTCGCTTCGCTCCGCGGCGACAGGGCAGATACGAAACAGCGCGCGGCTGCGCCGGCCGCAGGGTGAAGGCGTAGTCGTCATGCCCCGCCATCCACCGTCCCGAACAACCTGCTGGGCGGGAAGACGAAAAAAGACAGCCTAGTTCTCAGAAAGCACGAAGACGCAGCCGCGTGAAGGCGGTGGGCTTGCCGGATGGTAGCCGGATCTATTTCGACAGGCAGATTTTCGCCTCACGCGCCGGTCGAGCCGAACCCTCCCGCGCCCCGCGCAGTGTCGCTTACATGCGTCCGCTCTTCGACGCCGGCCTGGACGACGGGCGCGACGATCAACTGAGCGATGCGCATGCCGCGCTCGATGACGAAGGGCTCGGCTCCCAGATTGACCAGGAGCACCTTCACCTCGCCGCGATAGTCGCTGTCGATCGTGCCGGGGGTATTAAGGCAGGTCACGCCATGCTTGAGCGCCAGACCGGAGCGCGGCCGCACCTGCACCTCGAAACCTTCGGGGATTTCGAACACGAAGCCGGTGGGAACAAGCGCGCGCGCGCCGGCTGCAAGCGTCATCGGCTCGTCTTCCTGCAAAGCCGCGCGGATATCCATGCCGGCGGCGCCGGTGGTTTCATAGGACGGCAAGGGTAGATCGGCGGCATGCGGCAGGCGCACGAGGCCGAGAACGGGTGTGGCGGAAGCTTGGGTCATAAGCGTTTGTCGCCGCCAGCCGCCAGCCGGTCAATTGCAATTTGCGGCTCGAAACGGTAGAAGGCCGGCGCTCAACAGGATTTTCTGAAAACATGACCGAGACTTTGGCCGAGGCGATTTCCCGCCGCCGCACCTTCGCCATTATCGCGCATCCGGACGCAGGCAAGACCACGCTGACCGAAAAGCTGCTGCTGTTCGGCGGCGCGATCCAGCTCGCCGGCGAAGTCAAGGCCAAGAAGGATCGCATCCAGACCCGGTCGGACTGGATGAAGATCGAGCGCGAGCGCGGCATCTCGGTCGTCACCTCGGTGATGACCTTCGAATATAACGACAATGTCTTCAACATTCTCGATACGCCCGGCCACGAAGACTTCGCCGACGACACCTATCGCACGCTGACGGCCGTCGACGCCGCCGTGATGGTGATCGACGCCGCCAAGGGCATCGAGCCGCGGACGCTGAAACTGTTCGAAGTCTGCCGCCTGCGCAATATCCCGATCATCACCTTCATCAACAAGATGGACCGCGAAAGCCGCGATCCCTTCGAAATCCTCGATGAAGTCGAGGAAAAGCTGGCATTGGACACCGCGCCGGTCACCTGGCCGATCGGGCGGTCCAAGACCTTCTGCGGCTCCTACAATCTCGCCGACAACACCGTTCGCGGCTCCGACACCGAGGTCGAGGGCACGCCGGTCAACGGACCGGAAGCCGTCGCCGACCGTCTGCCTGAGAACGAGCGCGAGGCTTTTGTCGACGAGGTCAATCTGGCGATCGAGGCCTGCAGGCCGTTCGACCGCGAGGCCTTCCTCGAAGGTCACATGACGCCCGTATTTTTCGGCTCGGCGCTGCGCAATTTCGGCGTCCGCGATCTCATCAATGCGCTCGGCGAATTTGCGCCCGCGCCGCGCGACCAGGTGGCCGACACCCGCACGGTGCATGCCGCCGAAGACAAGATGACCGCCTTCGTCTTCAAGATCCAGGCGAATATGGACCCCAACCACCGCGACCGCATCGCATTCGCCCGCGTCTGCTCGGGCAAGATCGAGCGCGGCATGAAGGCGAGGCTCGCCCGCACCGGCAAGCAACTGGGCCTGACGGCGCCGCAATTCTTCTTCGCCTCGCAGCGCCAGCTCGCGGATACCGCCTATGCCGGCGACGTGGTCGGCATTCCCAACCACGGCACCCTGCGCATCGGCGACACGCTGACCGAAGGGGAATCACTGGTGTTCCAGGGCGTGCCGAATTTCGCGCCCGAGATCCTGCGCCGCGTGCGGCTGGAAGACGCCATGAAGGCCAAGAAGCTCAAGGAAGCGCTGCATCAGATGGCTGAGGAAGGCGTCGTGCAGCTGTTTTCGCCGGAGGATGGCTCGCCGGCGATCGTCGGCGTGGTCGGCGCGCTGCAGCTCGACGTGCTGAAGGAGCGTCTGTCGGCGGAATATACGCTGCCGGTTTCGTTCGAAATGTCGCGGTTCTCGGTCTGCCGCTGGATCTCGGCCGAAAACCCGGCCGATCTGCAGAAATTCCTGGATGTCCGCCGCGGCGACATCTGCCGCGATCTCGACGGCGACCCGGTGTTCATGGCGCAGGACGGCTTCTCGCTTCGCTATGAATCGGAGCGCCATCCCGCCATCAAGATGATCGCCATCAAGGAATATCATATTCAGAAGGCGGCATGATCGAAGGCCGCCGAAAGTCCGGCGGCTAGCCGTCAGGCGGTCAGGTCGTTCAGGAAATCGTCGCACCAGCGCTGGACCGTCTGCTTTTTCAGGTGCTCCATCATGCCGCTCCAGCGCTCCTTGCGCTCGTCGAGCGGCATATGGATGGCCCGTGCGATGGCGTTGGCCGCGCCTTCGATGTCATAGGGATTGACGAGCAGCGCGCCCTTGAGCTCGCGCGCCGCGCCGGCGAAGCGTGAGAGAACGAGAACGCCGGGATCTTCCGGGTCCTGCGCCGCGACATATTCCTTCGCCACCAGGTTCATGCCGTCGCGCAGAGGCGTCACCAGCCCCACCCGCGCCAACCGGTAGAGGCCTGCGAGCACCGGACGGGCGACGGAGCGATTGATGTAGCGGATCGGCACCCAGTCGACCGTGCCGAGCGCGCCGTTGACGCGGCCCGCCTGTTCGGCGACCGTGCGCTGCATCGCCTCATATTCAGGGACTTCGGAGCGTGATTTCGGCGTGACCTGGAGATAGGTGACCTTGTTGTGCTGGTCGGGATTGGCGGTGACGAATTTCTCGAAGGCGTCGATGCGCTGGGTCAGCCCTTTGGAGTAATCGAGCCGGTCGACGCCGATGATGAGGTTGCGGCCTTCGATACTGGCGCGGGCTTTCGTGACCATCGCATGCTTGGCGGCGCGCCGCGCATAGGCGGCAAAAGCCTCCGTCTCGATACCGATCGGATAAGCCCCGCCCTTGAAGATACGACCGAAGGAAGACAATCGTCCATCGTCCAGTCGCTCACCAATGCCTTCGCGCACCAGCCCGCCGGCGAAATTGTCGAAGTCATGATCGGTCTGGAATCCGACGAGATCATATTCCGCCAAGCCCTTCATGATTTCCTCATGCACCGGCATGGTGAACAGCACGTCGGCGGGCGGCAGCGGAATATGCAGGAAGAAGCCGATGCGATTCTTGACGCCCAGCGCGCGCAATTCGATCGCGAGCGGGATCAGGTGATAGTCATGCACCCAGATGACGTCGTCGGGCTCGAGCATCGGCGCGAGCTTGGCGGCGAAGAAACGGTTGACGCGGAAATAGCCGCTCATTTCCTTGCGGGCATATTCGGCGAGATCAAGCCGATAATGGCAGATCGGCCAGAGCACGCGATTGGCGAAGCCGTGGTAATATTCCTCGACATCGCGATCCGTCAGATCGGTCAAGGCATAAGTGATGTTGCCCTGCTTCTGGATCGTCAGCTCCGCCGGCTCGTCTTCGCCGGACGACTTCCCGGACCAGCCCATCCAGATGCCGCCGCGCTCCTTGAGCGCGGCCTGCAGCGCGACAGCGAGACCGCCGGCGGGAGCCGTCCCGGTTTTGTCGGGAACGGGAACGCGGTTTGAGACGACCACAAGTCTGCTCATGGCGAAAATCCTTTCATGCGGAAATGTATCAGGAGCGGGCGGCCAGAGCCGACAGAGCCGCTCTGAGGGATCGGGGTGACGGAAGCCGCCATTGCGCCGTGGTTTCAGCGGGGGTTTCGACGATGCGGATCGAAGCGCCGCCATGCGCATTGACCGCTTTGAACATCGCCTCGTCGGTGACGTCGTCGCCGATCGCCACCGGAATGCGGCCCATAAACGGCGGCTCATGCAGAAAGGCCTGCACAGCCCGACCCTTGTCGGCGCTGTCGGGCCGGATCTCGACCACCATCTTGCCGCGCTGCAATTCATAACCGGGGCCGATCGCGGCGAGCGCCGCCTGCATGGTGACGTCGACTTCCATCGCATAACAGGGAGCCTGGCGATAATGAATGGCCACGGCGGCGGTCTTGTCTTCGAACAGCACACCCGGCCAGGCCTTGGCGGCGCGAGCCAGTTCGCGCTTGGCGTCGTCGAAGGCGGGCGTGGGCGCGCTTCGCGTGATGCGGCCGTCGGCGCAGCGACGCTCAACGCCATGCAGACCCGCAATCGGAAAGCGGCGCGGCTCGAACAGGCGATCGGCATAGGGCAAGGCCCGCCCGGTAACCAGCGCCATGGCGCCGCCTAGCCTTTGCGACAGGCGATCGAGGATCCCCGGCAAGTCCGGAGGAATTCGGATCGCGTCGGGAGTGGCGGCCAGATCGATCAGTGTGCCGTCGATATCCAGAAAGAGCGCATATCCCAGCGGATTGGAATCGATGTCCGAAAACACATCTTCAACCGCACGGCCAACGTCGAACATACCAGCAAACCCTATAATTTCCGCTTCGGTCGTCCCGCTCTGTTCAGAGCCCAATGCTCCCCAGTGTCGCAACGCCGATGACGACGCTAAGTTCCTCCATGCGTCGCGAAAAGTTTTTCGGATGACAGGCCAGTTTAAAGCTGGCATATCTCGGTGTGTTGAGAGACAGGGGCGTTCGTCGCAAGACGGGCTGAGAAGCACCCTTCGAACCTGAACCAGATAATGCTGGCGGAGGGAGTCGCTCGGATGATCCGCCCGCGCGACAAGCGCACTCCCATCGGATCGTTCCTGCCGCTTGCCCCGCTGGAAAGGGGCAAGATGACTGATTTGACCACTCCCGGCGCCTATCTCGAAGCGATGCGCGCTGAAGCGCCGCTCGTTCACTGCATCACCAATTACGTGGCGATGAACATCGCCGCCAACAGCCTGCTTGCGGCGGGCGCATCGCCCGCCATGGTGCATGCGGCGGAGGAGGCCGGCGAATTCGCGAGCTTCGCCGCAGCGCTCACCATCAATATCGGCACGCTGTCGCCCGACTGGGTCGAGGGCATGACGGCTGCTGCGCGCGGCGCGCGCGAAGCGGGCGTTCCCTGGGTATTCGATCCCGTCGCGCATTTCGCCACCGCCTATCGGCGACAGGCGACAGAGGCGCTGATGGCGCTTCGGCCCGATATCGTCAGGGGCAATGCATCGGAGATCCTGGCGCTGGCCGGTGGTCAAAGCACTGCCAAAGGCGTCGACGCCCGCGACCCCGTGCATGCGGCGGAAGAGGCAGCCCGGCGGCTGGCGGGCGAGCGGGACACGATCGTCGCCGTCACCGGCGAGACGGATTTCGTCACCGACGGGGTGCGCGCGTTGAGGATCTCCGGCGGTTCACCCCTGATGCCGAAAGTGACGGCGCTCGGCTGCTCGCTGACCTGCATGATCGGCGCCTATGCCGGCGTGAAGGGCGCCGATCTGTTCGATGCGACAGCGGCGGCGCTCGCCTACTTCGCCGTGGCGGGAGCCCGCGCCGAAGCCGCCGCAGAGGGACCAGGCAGTTTCTCGGTCCATTTCCTCGATCAGCTCGCGCTCGTGGATGGCGCAGCGCTCGATGCGGCCAACCGGATGGAGGTCGCATGAACCGCTTCGATCTCTCGCTCTATCTCGTGCTGGATCCCGTGCTCTCCGAGCCCCTCGGCGTGATTGAAACGGCGCGCCGCGCCGTGCGCGGCGGCGCGACCATGGTTCAACTGCGCGACAAGACGGCGACGACCGAACAGCGGATCGAAACCGGGCTTCTCCTCAAATCCGTGCTGGCCGGCAGCGGAGCCCGGCTGATCGTCAACGACGACGTCGAGGCGGCCATGGCGATCGCCGCCGACGGCGTTCATATCGGTCAGGGCGATCTCGATCTGCGGGCGGCGCGCGACCGCATCGGCGACGACATGCTTCTCGGCCTGTCGATCGGCAGTGTGGCGGAAGCCGAAGCGCTCGATCCCACGCTGGTGGATTATGTCGGCGTCGGTCCGGTGTTTCCGACAGCGACAAAACCGGACCATCCGCCGGCGATCGGTCTCGACGGGCTTCAGGCGGTCATTCGCGCCACGCATCTTCCCGCCGTGGCGATCGGCGGCGTGAAGATTGGCCATATCAGCGCGATCCTGGCCAGAGGCGCCAAAGGCGTCGCCGTCGTGTCGGCGATTTGCGGGCAGCCCGATCCGGAAGTCGCGGCGCGCACGCTCCGCGCGGAAATCAGCAGGAGCCTGGTATGATCGCCAATGTCTTGTCGATCGCCGGCTCCGACCCCTCGGGCGGCGCCGGCATCCAGGCCGACCTCAAGGCCTTTTCCGCCCGCGGCGTGTTCGGCATGGCGGCGCTGACCGCCTTGACGGCGCAGAACACGCAAGGCGTCTCGACTGTACACGCTTTGCCCGCCGATTTCGTGGGCGAGCAGATCCGCATGGTGTTCTCAGACGTGCGCGTCGATGCGGTCAAGATCGGCATGATCGCCAATGCGGAGATCGCCGCAGCCGTGGCGGAAGCGCTTCGCCTTTACTGCCGCGCGCCCGTGGCGCTCGATCCGGTGATGATCGCCAAGGGCGGCGCGCCGCTCCTCGACCCCGAGGCGATGGAGACGGTGCGGCGGGCGCTTCTGCCGCTCGCCACGGTCGTCACGCCCAATCTGCCGGAAGCAGCGGCGCTGCTCGGCAGGCCGGAAGCGCGGTCGCGCGAAGAAATGGCGGCGCAGGCCCGCGCTCTTCTGGCGCTCGGGCCGCAGGCGGCGCTCGTCAAGGGCGGGCACCTTGATGACGACGAGAGCCCGGATGTGCTGGCGACATACGGAGGGCTGCAGTGGTTCGAAAGCCGGCGCGCGCCGACGAAAAACACCCATGGCACCGGCTGCTCGCTGTCGAGCGCCATCGCCGCTGAACTCGCCAAGGGACAGGCTATTTCCGAAGCCATATGCGCCGCCAAGGACTGGCTCCGCGGCGCGATTGAAGCCTCCGGCCAGCTAAGCGTCGGCGCGGGCCATGGGCCCATCCATCATTTTCATCATCTCTGGACCGAACAGGACATTCCCCGATGAGCAAGCCGATTGCAGAACAGACCGTCATCGTCACGGGAGGGGGTCGCGGCCTCGGCGCGGCGATCGCCCGCGCTTTTGCGCGCGAAGGCGCCAATGTCGTCATCAACTACCGCAACAGCCGGGAGAAAGCGGAGGCGCTGGCCGAGACGCTGGGCCCAAAGGCGCGGGCGATCCGCGCCGATGTGCGGAATGCAAACGACGTCGAAGCGTTGATCGAAGCCGCGAAGGACGCCTTCGGCGGCGTCGATACGGTGGCGCACAACGCGCTGGCCGATTTCAGCTTCAACGGAGAGGCGAGAGACAAGCTCGACCACCTATCCTGGGAGGCGGTCAATGCGCATCTGGAGACCGGCCTCAAGGGCGCGCTCAACCTGATCCGGGCCGCCAGACCCGGCTTGGCGTCGCAAGGCTCCGGGCGGCTGGTGTTCATCGGCACCAATCTGTTTCAGAACCCGGTCGTGCCCTATCACGACTACACCGCCGCCAAGGCCGCGCTCCTGTCGCTCACGCGCACGGCGGCCAAGGAGCTGGGGCCTGACGGCATCACCGTCAACATGGTCTCGGGCGGCTTGCTGCGGATGACGGATGCGAGCGCGGCGACGCCCGAAGCCGTGTTCGATCTCATCGCCGCCAATACGCCGCTGCAGCGGGTGACGACGCCGGAGGAAGCCGCCGACGCAGTGCTGTTCTTCGCCAGCCCCTGGGCGCGCGCGGTGACGGGCCAGAACCTGATCGTCGATGGCGGGCTGGTGTTCGGCTGAGTTCAGTCGCCTTGGGAGCCGGGGAGATCGCCGATCTCTCCGATCCACGGCGCGGCCGAACGGGTCCATTTCTGGCGGCCGGGTTCGAGTTCAGCGCGCTGGTCGATGCTGCCCCAGCGGATACCCCAGGTCTCGAAGGCCGCGCCCTGGCCTGTGGTGAAGATGGGAGAGCCGCAATTGGCGCAGAAATATTGAAGGCGAATGGCGCCGCTGCCGCCGCGTTTCTCATAGACCTTGGGCGGCTCGCCGGTCTGGCGGATCCGGTCTCGCCCGGTCAGCGCGGTGACGCGGAACGGCGAGCCGGTCAGCGACTGGCAATCGGTGCAATGGCAAATGGAGACGCGCTCCGGGTCGATCTCCGCCTCATACGACACCCGGCCGCAATGGCACCGTCCTGTGATCTGCATGGTCCACTCCTTGCTGTGACTGGACAATGCGGCAGGGCGGAAAAATGTTCAATGCTCAGCTTTCGAGGCCGATGACCTTTTCAAAGGCTTCCCAGCTCTCATCCATCGCATAGGCGCGATTGATGAAGGGAATGCTGAAATGGCCGTAGATCAGCGACAGCTGCCATTCCGCCGTCTCTTCGTCCACGCCGGCAACCTGCTGGAGATAAAGAACCGAGGCGAGCCCTGTGCGATCGACGCCCGACATGCAGTGCACCAGGATCGGCTTGGGCGCATCGCGCATGATGCGGGTGAGATCGGCCATCTGCACGGCGTTCAGTTCTCGGGCGGCCGACATGGCGAAATCGACATGATGAAGACCCAGAGCCTTGGACTCGTTGATCTCGTCGACATACCAGCTCGAACCCTTCTTGCTGGCGCCCCGCAGGTTGATCACCGTCTTGATGCCGTAAGTCCTGGCGTAATAGGCGATATCGGCGGCGGAAGGCTGCGCCGAGCGGTAGAACTCGCCGGGGATGACCTCATGAAAGTTCCCGCGCAGGAATTGCTGGCCGAGGAATAAGCCGCCGGCGAGGACCAAAAGGCCGACGCCCAGCGCCGTTCGCTTGAAGAGCCGCTTCCACTGCATGCCGCCGTCCGATCTCATTAGAACAATTCCAATATAAGCCAACGCCTATATCAGCGACGTCTTCGCCAAGGAAGCGGCATTTCTGCGGCAAAAGCGCATACGGCCAATCGTTTTTGCTTCAGGCGCCATGACGCTCTGCGATCGCCTGCACCTGAGGAATGGCGCGCAGCCGGCGGGAATGCGCTTCGACGCGTGGCGTCTCGGCTTTTATCTGCTGCGGATCACGCCAGCTTGCGACCATCCAGAGATAGAGATCGGCCATGGAAGGACTGTCCCCCACTAGAAAATCGCCCTTCATCTCCGCCTCGATGATCGCGTATTGCGCGCCGAGATAGTCTTCCGCCGCGACGCGGACGGCGTCCGCGCCGTCCGGATCCACGGTGTAGCGATCGGCATAGGCCTTGCGCAACTCGCCCTCATAGATGTTGACCGCCATGAAGATCAGCCAGCGGTCATGTCGCGCCCGCGCGCTCGATCCGGGGCGCGGGGCGAGACCGGCCTCCGGAAAGGCGTCGGCCAAATGCAGCAGCATGGCGGCGCTTTCGGTCATCACGCCGCCATCCGGCAGCACGAGCGCGGGCACCTGCCGGCGCGGATTGATGGCTGCGAAATCCTCGGTCAGATGTTCGCCGGCGGATGTGTCAACCCAAACGATGTCATGCGGCGCGCCGATAATGGCCAGCGCCGCCTCGACGGCGGCGCTGCCGGATCCGATCCGTCCATAAAGCCTGTACATGGACTGAAGTCCCCCGTTTGTTGATCCGGGGTCAATCTAGGACATCTCGACCGAAAAGCGACGCCGAGAAACAGGAAGTTCACGCTTTTCGTCGCCGACGCGGGCCATCAATGATCCGACTTGATGAAGGTGCCGTTCTGCAATTCGCGCATCGCCTGCATGATCTCTTCGCGGCTGTTCATCACGATCGGCCCATGCCATGCAACCGGTTCCTCGATCGGCTTGCCGGAAACGAGCAGGAAGCGGATGCCTTCGTCGCCGGCCTGCACCGTGACCTCGTCGCCGCTGTCGAAGACGACGAGCGTGCGGTTGCCGGACATGTCGCGAATGGTCACTTCCTCGCCGGCGATCTCCTTCTCGATCTTCACGCCCATCGGGTGCGAAGCGTCGCGGAACGTGCCGGAACCGGCGAAAATATAGGCGAAGGCCTTGCGATAGGTGTCGACCGCGAACGTCTTCCGGCGGCCGGGCGGCACGGAAATGTCGAGATAGACGGGCTCGGCGGCAATGCCGTCGACCGGGCCTTTCTTGCCCCAGAACTCGCCGGTGATGACGCGCACGGCGGTGCCGTCGTCATCGATGACCACGGGGATATCGGCGGCCTTGACGTCCTGATAGCGCGGCGCCGTCATTTTCAGTGACGACGGCAGGTTGGCCCAGAGCTGGAAACCATGCATGCGCCCGGCGAAATCGCCCTGCGGCATTTCCTGATGCATGATGCCGCGGCCCGCCGTCATCCATTGCACATCACCCGCGCCGAGCAATCCGCGATTGCCGAGGCTGTCGCCATGCTCGACGGTGCCGGCGAGCACATAGGTGATGGTCTCGATGCCGCGATGCGGATGCCAGGGAAAGCCGCGCTGGTAATGGGCGGGATTGTCGTTGCGGAAATCGTCCATCATCAGGAAAGGATCGGTCAGCGAAGGATCGCCGAAGCCAAAGACGCGGTGAAGGTGGACGCCCGCGCCCTCCATAGTCGGCGTGGCGCGGCTCTCATGCTTGACGGGACGGATGGACATGGCGGTTCCTCGTTTGATTTTTCTGAATATAGAGCCTCCGAAGCAGCCGTGACAGCCGCGCGGATGCAACGCAGTGTTCAATTTCCGTATGCTGCAACGCAAAATGTCTTTGACACTTTTGTGACTTCATCTTTTATTAACCGAACTGGTCGGAAGATGAATCGCATATCGGCGCCAACAAGCGCCAAAACCGAGTGGGTGAAAGATGTGTCGCTGGGCCGCGTATCGCGGAGAGCCGTTGTTTCTGGAAGATATCGTGTCGGCGCCCGCTCATTCGCTCGTCGCGCAGTCACTATCGGCCACTCTGGCCAAGACGCCCACCAATGGCGACGGCTTCGGCATCGCCTGGTACGGCGACCGTGACGAACCCGGTCTCTATCGCGACGTGATGCCGGCCTGGGCCGACTGCAATCTCAAGAGCCTCGCTCGCCAGATCCGCTCGACGCTGTTTCTCGCCCATGTGCGCGCCGCCACCTATGGCGCGACCCGGCGCGACAATTGCCATCCCTTCGCCCACGGCCGCTGGTCCTTCATGCATAACGGCCAGATCGGCCAGTATGACCGTATGCGCCGGGCGCTCGAAAGCCTGCTGCCGGACGAGCTCTACGCCGCCCGCCGCGGCACCACCGATTCCGAGCTGATCTTCATGCTGGCCTTGCATTTCGGGCTGGACGCCATGCCGATGACGGCGCTGCGCGAGGCGCTGGCGTTGGTCGAACGGCAGGCGCTGCATATGGGCATCACGCCGGATGTGCGCTTCACCGCCGCTTTTTCCGATGGCGACACGCTCTATGGCGTCCGCTACGCCACCGGCGCCTCGGCGCCGACGCTCTACGCATCGCGGATGGGCGGCGGCTATTGCCTGGTGTCGGAACCGCTCGACGAGGACGAGCGCATCTGGGGCGAGATCCCCGACGGCAGCGCCGTGGTGCTGTCGGACGACGGCATCAAGATCACGCCGTTTTCGACGGGCGTCTTCACGGAAACGTCCGAAGATCTGAAGGTCCCGGCCGAATAGTTTCAGAGCGGGTTGAGCCGCTCGGAGATCAGCGCGACGAGGCGTTCCGCCACCTCCGTCTTGTCCATCTCGGGCCAGCGGTCGACGCCATCAGGCGCGATGACCGACACGGTGTTGCGGCTGCCGCCCATGACGCCGGTTTCGGGCGACACGTCGTTGGCGACAATCAGATCCGCGCCCTTGCGCGCCAGTTTCGCCCGCGCATTGTCTTCGACGTCATTGGTCTCGGCGGCGAAGCCGATCACCAGTTTCGGCCGCTTCTCGTGATGGCCGATGGTCTTGAGGATGTCCGGATTTTCCGTGAGCGCCAGGGCGGGCGGCGCTTCGCCCGGCGACTTCTTGATCTTCTCGGACGCTTCGGCGTCGACGCGCCAGTCGGCCACCGCCGCCACCATCACCGCGATGTCGGCGGGAAGGGCGTTCAGCGCCGCGTCGCGCATTTCCACCGCGCGCTCGACCTTGACCATTTTGACGCCGCGCGGATCGGGCAGCGTCACCGGTCCCGAGATCAGCGTGACATCCGCGCCGGCGCCGGCGAGCGCTGCGGCGATCGCATGACCCTGGGCGCCGGAAGAACGGTTGGCGATGTAGCGGACCGGATCGATCGGCTCATGCGTCGGCCCGGAGGTGACGATGGCGCGCCGGCCGGCGAGCGGCTTCGGTCTATCATCTAGCAGCGTTTCGATTTCGGCGACGATCTCCAGCGGCTCGGCCATGCGGCCGACGCCCGCCTCGCCCTTTTCCGCCATCTCACCGCTGACAGGTCCGATGAAATGGGCGCCATCGATGAGAAGCTGCGAAGCGTTGCGGCTGACGGCGGGGTTGGACCACATGGTCGGGTTCATCGCCGGCGCGATCAACACCGGACGCTCGGTGGCGAGCAGGATGGTCGAGGCGAGATCATTGGCGAGACCATTGGCCATCTTGCCGATCAGGTCGGCCGTGGCGGGGGCGACGACGACGAGATCGCAATCGCGCGCCAGCCGGATATGGCCGACATCGATTTCATCGTCGCGATCGAACAACTCCAGATGCACCTTTTCGGCCGCCAGCGCGCCAACGGCGAGCGGGGTGATGAATTCGGTCGCGGCGCGGGTCATGACCGGGATGACGCGGGCGCCGCGTTCGCGCAGGCGGCGGATGAGATCGAGGCTCTTATAGGCGGCGATGCCGCCTGCGATGATCAGGAGAACGCGTTTTCCCGTGAGCGCGCCGGTCTTCGCCATAGTGTCCTTCTCCGCCTTGTCTTTTCTGGTCGGAAAATAGGCGGTCGAAGACCTGGGCGCAACGGAATAGAGCGAGCGAGGGCCGTTGCGGACCCCGCAAACCCTGCTCAGGGTTAATTCGCCGCGCCGCCTTCACATCGCCGCCCAAATCATCCACATAACGGGGCCAGAGAAAAGCAAGGCATGGAGTTGTCATGAGCGCGTCCGCTATCGATCCCGTCAAGCTGGAAAAACTCGCCGAAGTGGCGGTCAAGATCGGCCTCGACCTGCAAAAGGGTCAGGACCTCGTCGTGACCGCGCCGATGGCGGCGGCGCCGCTGGTGCGCGAGATCACCAAACACGCCTATAAGGCCGGCGGCGGGCTGGTGACCACCTTCTACAATGACGAGGTCGCGACGCTGGCGCGCTATGAATATGCGGCCGACGACAATTTCGATCGGGCGGCAAGCTGGCTCTATGAAGGCATGGCCAAGGCCTACGCCAATGGCGCGGCGCGCCTCGCGGTATCCGGCGACAATCCGATGCTGCTGTCTCAGCAAGATCCGTCAAAAGTTGCCCGCGCCAATCGGGCCATGTCGACCGCCTATAAGCCAGCGCTCGAGAAGATCTCCAATTTCGACATCAACTGGAACATCGTCTCCTATCCAAACCCGTCATGGGCGCGGCAGATCTTTCCGGAACTCAGCGAAGACGATGCGGTGCGCAAGCTGGCCGACGCCATTTTCGCCGCCTCGCGCGTCGATCGCGAGGACCCTGTCGCCGCCTGGCGCGAGCATAACGCGGCGCTGCATCGTCGCTCCACCTGGCTGAACGAGATGCGCTTCTCCGCCCTGCACTTCAAGGGGCCGGGCACCGATCTCACCGTGGGTCTTGCCGACGGCCATGAATGGCATGGCGGCGCGTCGATGGCCAAGAACGGCGTGACCTGCAATCCCAACATCCCCACCGAGGAAGTCTTCACGACGCCGCATGCGCTGCGCGTCGAGGGCGTGGCCTCCTCCACCAAGCCGCTCTCGCATCAGGGCACGCTGATCGACGACATCCAGGTGCGCTTCGAAGGCGGCCGCATCGTCGAGGCCAAGGCGTCCAAGGGCGAAGCGGTGCTGAAGAAGGTGCTGGAAACCGACGAAGGCGCAAGCCGGCTCGGCGAAGTGGCGCTGGTGCCGCATTCCTCGCCGATCTCGGCCTCGGGCCTTCTGTTCTACAACACGCTGTTCGACGAAAACGCCGCCTGCCACATCGCGCTCGGCCAGTGCTATTCCAAATGCTTCGTCGGCGGCGCCGATCTCACCTCGGATCAGATCAAGGCCCAGGGCGGCAATTCCAGCCTCATCCATATCGACTGGATGATCGGCTCGGGCGAGGTCGACATCGACGGCGTCGCCGCCGATGGAACCCGTACGCCGGTGTTCCGCAAGGGCGAATGGGCGTAAGGACCGGTTTTACAAATCTATCGAGAGCTGTTTTGACCCGCCGCATACTCGCGCGCGGGTCTTTTCTTTGGGCCGACAGGCGAGTTTCCGAAAGCGTGCAGAGACTAAAGCCGCGCCGTCAGCGCCCGCACGCGGTCGAGATGCGCGGTCAATTGGGCTTCAGTGACGCGATCCATGTCGTGCAGCGCCAGCATGCGGAAATCGACGTCCTTGGCGCAGAAGGCGGCTATGCCGCGTTTCAGCAGCCGGCACACAGGATCGCCCATATAGAATTTCACCATCCACCAGGGCGAGCCCGTGGTGGTGAAGGCGTAGAGATGGCGGATATTGCCGAGCGCGGGCTTGATGCGCCCGCCCGCCAGATCATGGGTGAAGGCGACACCCGGCGCGAAAACCCGATCGAAGAAGCCCTTGAGAATGGCCGGGAAATTGAACCACCATTGCGGAAACACCAGGATCAGCCCATCGGCCGCCCTGAGCCGCGCAATGATCGGATCAACGGCGCTGGTGTCACACGGCGCATCGAAATAGGCTCCCCGCTCGGCCGCCGAAAGCCGAGGGTCGAAATCCTCCTGATAGAGATCGAGCAGATCGGCCACATGCCCCCTGTCGCGCAGCGTTTCGACCACGGTTTTCGCCACGGACGCCGCATAGCTTTCGGGCAGGGGATGGGCGAGCACGACGAGGAAGCTGCGCGCCACGGCTAGAACAGGCTCCCCTGATCGATGGGAGAGCCTTTGGCGGATTTCCTGCGCGGCTGCGGCGCAGTCGTGAGTGTAATTGGCGTCGGCGGCTCAGCCCCCTCACCGGCCGTCGCGGCAATGTTGCCATCGGCGAACTGGATCGCGAGCGCATGACCTGCAGCCACCTGCTCCGCTCGGGTCAAAGGCTGGCCATTCTCGTCACGGATCACGGCATAGCCGCGCTTCAGCACATTCTTGTAGGACAGCGATTGCAGAATACGGTCATGGGCGGCGAGCGCCTGGCGTTCGCGCCTCAGGCGCACGTCGAGCGCGCCATCGCTGCGCCGGGCGAGATTGTTGAGCCGGTCGCGGCTGCGCGCCGTCTCATTGGCAAGGCGGGCGGGCAGGCCGGAGAAGACGGCGTCTGCGCGGGCGATGCGGGCCTTGAGCTGGTCGATGCGCCGCTCCACCACCCGTTCGGCGCGCAGGCCGAGATCACTAAGCCGCTGACGCCGTTCCGCAAAACGCGCCGCGAGCATATCGGGACGAAGATGCGAGGCGGCCCGCTCAAGCATGCGGCGCTTGTTGAGCGCAGTCAGCTCCAGGCCGCGATCGAGCCGGGAGGCCGCTTCGTCGAAGCGACGGCGCGGCAAAGCCAGCAGCTGGTCGATCGACGGCATCGCCCGGGCGAGCCCCCTCAGCCCCTGGCGGCGATTGTCCATCTGCCGGTTGATGGCCGAGGCTAGCCGCGCCGAGAGGCCGGCCAGTTGCGCCTCGAGATCGGCTTTGACAGGCACGGCCATTTCGGCGGCGCCCGTGGGCGTCGGGGCGCGCTGGTCGGAAGCGTAGTCGATCAGCGTCCAGTCGGTCTCGTGGCCGACGGCGGAGATCAGCGGAATGGCGGAATTGGCGGCGGCGCGCACTACCGCCTCGTCATTGAAGCACCAGAGATCTTCGAGACTGCCGCCGCCGCGGGCGACGATCAGCACATCCGGCCGGGCGATCGGACCGCCGGGATCGAGCGCATTGAAGCCGTCGATGGCGGCGGCGATTTCCGCGCCTGCGCCATCGCCTTGCACCCGGACAGGCCAGACGATCACATGCAGCGGAAAGCGATCGGAAATGCGGTGCAGGATATCGCGAATGACCGCGCCGGTCGGCGAGGTCACCACGCCGATGACATGGGGCATATAGGGCAGCAGCTGCTTGCGCGAGGGATCGAACAGGCCTTCGGCGGCGAATTTGCGCTTGCGCTCTTCGAGCAGCGCCATCAGCGCGCCGACGCCGGCCGGCTCCAGGCTTTCGATGACGATCTGATATTTCGACGAACCGGGGAAAGTGGTGATCTTGCCGGTGGCGATCACCTCCATGCCCTCTTCGGGCCGCACCTTGAGCCGGCTGAAGGAGCCTTTCCAGATCACGGCTTCGAGCCGGGACCGATCGTCCTTCAGCGCGAAATAGGCGTGACCGGAGGAATGCGGGCCGCGATAACCTGAAATCTCGCCCCGCACCCGCACATGCTCGAATGCGGTCTCCATCGTGCGCTTGATGGAGCCCGAGATTTCGGAAACCGTATATTCGGCGAGGTTGCCGGGCGAATCGTTGTCGAAGAAGCTCATGGCTCTCTATATCAGCGCTTCCGCGATCTACTCCAGAACCGGGCCTCCATCTCGGCCCCGCGCTGGCGTTTTCCCCCGCTTCGTCCCCTGTCTCGAGCGCCATGCGATGATGGTCCGTCAGAACCAGAAGGAGACATCGACATGACAGACCGTTTTGAAACCACCGTCGCTTCGCTCAACGGCCCGGCCATTCACGCTTTTCCGGTGACGCCCGACGATGCGGCGGCGCTTCCGGAAACGACCCGAGCCCTCTATGTGGGTTCGAGCGGGGCGGTGACCGCCGAACTGCAATCCGGCGCGGTGGCTACATTCGCAGCGCTTGCGGCCGGCTCGATCCTGCCGGCGCGGATCGTGCGCGTGCTGGCAACGGGCACGACGGCGAGCAGCCTCGTGGGTCTGGTGTGAGACGCTAGCGGATCACGCGGAAGATCTTCATGCGCGGGTCGCCCGAGGCTTCCACCGGTTCGAGGAATTCGGGGATTTCGCCGCGGGCGAGCCGCGCCCAGAAGCCGTTGGGGAACTTTTCCCTGAGCGTTTCCACCTGAGGATCGTCCATGCACAGCAGGACATAGCCGACCTTGTCCGCCTCCATCAGCGCTGCGGCGACGGCGGGATCCGACGTCGCCATTCTCAACCCGTCGAGCAAGCCCTTGGCGTTGCGATGGTAATTGCCGGTCAGCACGGCATGCGGCGTGAAGCGGAGGATGGCCGGGCCGGCATTGAAGGCGGTGAGAATGCGGCCAGGCGGCAGCTTAGAAACTTCCGCTAGACTGTCCTTGCGGATGCAGGCGGGCTTATCCTCATCCTCTTTTTCCTCCGACGAAGCGCCGGACACACGGTTGACCGCGATCGTCACGGCCGCGCCGGAAAAGGCCCATACCGAGGGCACGCTCGCCAGGGCGGCGAGAATGAAGGCGATGGCGGCTTTGGGCTCATTGCGATGGGCGAGATAATGAGCGCGGAGATCGGCGACGATCACCGAAAGCGGCATAACAGACAGGAGATTGGTGAAGATCATGCCGCGCACCTGGATGGCGCTGACGATCCATGAGATGGCGATCAGGCCGGCAAGCAGACTATAGGCGAGAACCTGCTCGCCACGCCAAATCCGGAACAGGGCGACCCCGAGCGCGATGAGGCCGACGCCGTAAATGCCGCCGATCGCATCGGGACTGACTTCGAACTGCTTGCCGATCGGCTGCGCCTCGGAAATGCTGCCGAGCCAGAGGTCCTGCACCATGGGATCGAGGCTCGACAAGGGATTGCCGAGGCATTCCGGAGCGACGAAGAGCGCCACAAGGCCGGCCAGCGCGCCGAGAAGGGCGAGCGATCCCCAGCGCCAAAGCGGGCCGCGTTGCGACGCAAAACCGGCCGCCGCAGCGAGACCCGCGCCGCCGATCAGGGCGATCGACAGAAATCCGATCGACAGCGTGTCGCAAGTGACGCGGCCCCACAAGGCGTGCGGCGTGGTCGCGAAGAAGAACAATGCCGCAAAGCCTGCAAAAGCTAAACCGAAGGCGATCGCGGCGCGGCGATAATCCTGCCCGCGCACGGCCCAGACGAGGGCGACGCCCATGGCCGCAACCGCAATCAGCGGCGTGGTTTCGGCGCCGATCGCAAGCGCGAAGGCGGATAGGCCGCCGGCGGCCGCGAAAGACCGCGCCCGCGCCTGGGGATCGAGAAGGCAGGCGGCCAAAAGCGCAACCACGGCCAGTTGCACATTGTGATGATCGAGGCCGCCGGGCCGGAAGCGCATCATGGTGAAGAGGAACATGAATGCGAGAGCGAGCCCGATCACCACCGCCGGCTTGCCGCCGAGCCGATAGGCGCCGAGGCCGATGCCCGCCATCAAGGGCAGGATCAGCGCGAGCGGCCAGACGAAGGCGGCGGCGGCCTCCGCCGTGTCGGGGCCCACAAACAGGCCGAACAGCAGGATCAGGCCGCCGATCGGCGCATCGACGAAGCGCGACCAATGCATCAGCATGCCGCCGGGCGGGCCCATGCGATATTGATGCAGGTCGAACCAGCTTTGGCCGCCGAGCCAGTCGCGCACTTCCACCAACCGCATGACGTCGTCTGGGTCGGGACCGATAAAATCCTTGTAGGTCGACAGATGCGCGCCGATCTGCGCGGCGATGGCGAGGGCCGAAAAGAGAAGGACGATACGCAGGAGCCAGCCGGCGCCGGCGCGCTCGCCGTCCGGCCGGAAGCTCTCCAGAAGGTTAGGGAAAGTCATCGCTTCTTTACCGTTTTCAGACATATGCCCGCCGCCCGAGCGCGAAAGACCATCGGAGCGAAACCTAAGCTTAACCTTCTCAAGAAAGAGTAAAGCCAGTGAGGAGCCCGACCGCCGGTCGCCGGCGAGGAGCACGAATGAACGACGATCTCGACATCGCAGTCCTGATACCCTGCTACAATGAATCGCTGACGATCGGCGACGTCGTCCGCGGTTTCCGCCAGGCGCTGCCTTCGGCTCGCATCTATGTCTATGACAACAATTCCCGTGACGACACCGCGCTCAGGGCCGCGCTCGCCGGCGCGACCGTGTTTCGCGAACGCCGCCAGGGCAAGGGCAATGTCGTGCGCCGCATGTTCGCCGATATCGACGCCGACATTTACCTGATGGCCGATGGCGACGGCACTTATGCGCCCGAAGACGCCGAAAACCTCATCACCACGCTGGTGACAGAGCGCGCCGACATGGTGGTCGGCACGCGCCGCGACGTGACCCGCGACGCCGGCCGCCAGGGCCACGCGTTCGGCAACAAGATCTTCAACACGCTCTACCGCTCGCTGTTCGGCAAGGATTTCACCGACATCTTCTCCGGCTATCGCGCATTCTCGCGCCGCTTCGCCAAGAGCTTCCCCGCCGTCTCCAACGGCTTCGAGATCGAGACGGAAATGTCGGTGCACGCCTCCAGGCTGAGACTGCCGGTGATCGAGCTCGAACTCGATTACGGTCGCCGCCCCGAGGGTTCGTTCTCGAAGCTCTCGACTTTCGGCGATGGCGGCAAGATCCTGTTCATGTTCGCCATGCTGATGAAGGAAGTCCGACCCTTCGCCTTCTATTTCGCGATTTCCTCGGCATTGCTCGCGGCGTCGCTGACCTTCATGACGCCGGTGCTGATCGAATACGCCCAGACCGGGCTCGTGCCGCGCATGCCGACCTGGGTGTTTTCGATGGTGCTGCTGATCATGTCGGGCATGACGTTCACGGCCGGCTTGATCCTCGACAGTCTGGCCCGATCGCGCGCCGAACTCCTGCGCATCCATTATATGGATCTGCCGGCGCTGTCGGAAACCCGCCGCCGCCACGCTCCCGCCGAGCCGGCCCCCTCCCCTGTGCGCACCGCCCGCAAGAGAGCGGCGTGAAACGGCTGTTTCTCTTCACTGTGGCCGGCGGCCTCGGCTTCGTCTCCGACGCCGGCATGCTGGCGCTGTTGATCTGGGCGACGCCGATCGGCCCCTTCTGGGCGCGCGTCGTCGCCATCGCCTTCGCCATGTGCGTGACCTGGATCTTCAATCGCAGCCTGACCTTCGGCAAGAGCGGTCGGTCTCTGGCTTCGGAAGGCGCGCGTTACGGCGGGGTAGGCCTTGTCTCCGCGCTCGCCAACTACGCCATCTATTCAGCGATTCTACTCGGTTTTCCCGGGCTCTACCCCGTCATCGCCGCGGCGATTGCCTCGTTCGCGGCGATGGGCTTGTCCTGGTTCGGTTATTCGCGCCTGGTGTTCGGACGCTGAGCCGCCGTCTCAGACGGTTTCCCAGCCGTCCTTTTCCGAGGCGCGATAGATCGCGTCTATGACCTTCTGGTTCAGCTTGGAATTTTCCAGCGTCACCACCTCGGCCTCGCCGCCCATGGCCGCGCGGGCGAAAGCTTCGGCCTCCAAGCGGTACTGACGGCAATCCTGATAGCGGAAATGCTGGGATTGCGAATGGTTCTGGTTGGTGAGTTCGATCTCTTCGGCGCCGTAGCGATCGGCGTTGAAGGGCGACTTCACTTCGATGAAGCCCTTGTCGCCGTGGAAAACCATGATCTGGCGGGCGGCGAGCTGGGTGGAGATGTAGAAGCTCAGCTCGAAATCGCCGAAATCCGCCCTGACCGACGAGAAGATGTCGGTGCCGAATTCCGGATCGCGCTCGGTCGTCGCCTGGATGCGCAAGGGCTCCCTGCCGGTCGAGAAACGGGTGGTGATGGTGGGATAGACGCCGATATCGGGAAGTCCGCCGCCGCCGAGCGCCGGGATATTGCGCATATTGCCGGGATCGCGGTTGAAATAGGTGAAGGCGCCCTGCACGAAGCGCAGCTTGCCGATCGCGCCTTCGGCCAGGAGTTCGCGCACCTTCCGCCAGACCGGCGAATAGGTGACCATATAGGCTTCCGACACCAGCACCTTGTTGCGGTCGCGGGCGGCGATCAGCTGGTCGATGTCGTCGGCTTTGAGCGCGATCGGCTTCTCGCAGAGCACATGCTTGCCGGCGTCCGCCGCCTTGATCGTCCATTCGACATGCTGGGAGGTCGGCAGCGGGATATAGACCGCGTCGATCGCGTCGGAGGCCAGCATCTCTTCATAGGAGCCGAAGGCGTGCGGCGCGCCGAAACGGTCTGCCATGGCGCGGGCGCTGTCGAGATTGCGGCTGGCGACGGCGGTGACGACGCAGTTTTCCGCGTCCTGAATGGCGGGCACGACCAGCTCGCGGCCGATCCGCGCCGTGGAAACAATACCGAAACGCAACATGTCTCTCTCCCTGTCTTTGGTTTGCGCCGGACCATAAGGCGCAATCGTCAGGAAGAAAAGAGACGGCCCCGCATGGCGAGACCGTCTCATCGCTGTTTTCGAAACTACCCGATCAGGCGAAGAAGCGGGTCAGCGCCTCGACTTCCTGCGGCCTGAGTTCATGGCCGCCCGAATGCCAGACGATCGAAGCCTCCGCACCCTGGCTTTCCAGATAGGCCTGCAGCCGCTGGGTCAGCGGCGCCGGGCAGATCGGATCGCGCTCGCCGGCGGTGATCAGCGTTTTCACACCCTTGAGCCCGGCCTGCGGCTTCGGCGCAAACGGGATCAGCGGATGCAGAAGGCCTGCGCGTTCGAACAGGCCGCCTTTCTCGATCAGGAGATTGGCGAGGATATTGGCGCCGTTCGAATAGCCGAAACCGTAGACGGCGGAGGCCTGATGCTCCTGCTTCAGCCGTTCGACGAAGGCCGCCATCTTGTCGGTGGCGCGCGCCAGGTCGGCCATGTCGTAGACGCCCTCGCCCGTGCGGCGGAAGAAGCGCGCGGCGCCATATTCCGAGACATCGCCGCGCGGCGACACGATCGTCGCCCCGGGCATGAGATCGCCGGCGAAATCGAAGAACTGGTTTTCATCACCGCCCGTGCCGTGAAAGGCGAACGCAATCGGCGATCCGGGCGCGCCGGCCCGGATCCTGTGTTGATAGTCCATGGTTCAATCCTCCAGCTTTTCGAGATGCTGGGCCAGAATCGGACGCAGATGCTTGTGCTGCTGCGGCAGTTTCAGATCGGCGCCGAGCGTGGCGACGTCCTCGTCGCGGGTGAAGCCCGGTTCGTTGGTGGCGATTTCGAACAGCACGCCGCCCGGCGTGCGGAAATAGATCGCCCAGAAGTAATCGCGGTCGATCACGGGGGTGACGTGATAGCCGGTGTCCATCAGCGCTTTGCGCACTTCCAGCTGCTTGGCGCGGTTTTCGACCGCGAAAGCAACGTGATGGACCGAGCCCGCGCCCTGCAGGCTTCTGTTGATATTGGGCATGGTTTCGAGATCGACGGTGGAGGCTTCGTTGCCGCCGGGCACGATGAGCCTGACGACGCCGTCCTTCCGGTCGAGTTCCTGATAGCCCATATATTTCAACAGTTCGGCGGTGGCGCCTTCATCGCGCAGACGCATGGCCACCGAATGGAAGCCGTGGATGGCGTGATCGGCGTCGACGCCGTTCTCGGTCCAGGGCGCGCGATCATCGCCGTCCACTTCCACCAGCGCGAAGCCGTCGCCATCGGGACCGGCGAAGTTCAGCCGCTTCTGGCCGAAGGTTTCCTCGGCCTGCAGACCATCGACGCCCTGGCTGGTCAGCCGGTCGGCCCAGTAGCCCAGCGCGCCCTTCGGCACGGAGAACACCGTGGTCCCGACTTCGCCCGTGCCGGGACGACCACGGCCGATATTGGGGAAGGGGAAATAGGTCATGACCGTGCCGGGCGTGCCGACTTCGTCGCCGTAATAGAGGTGATAGACGTCGGGCGAGTCGAAATTCACCGTCTTCTTGACGCGGCGCAGGCCGAGCGTCTTGGTGAAGAAGTGATTGTTGACCGGGGCGCTGGCGGCCATGGAGGTGACGTGGTGAAGGCCCTTGATCTGGTCGAGCATGATGGCATCCTTTCCGGCGCTGAGGCCTGAATTTCGGGAGCGCCCAAGCGGCGATCCGTTCTGAAAGCCAATATGCCCCCGGCGCCCCGTTTCGGGTATCCCCTCCGGCAGGCACGGATTGTTCACAAAATAAAGACGAAAAAATTTGGCATAGAGACAATCTATTTACAGTCCAGTCGCTTGAAGCAGGTCGGCTGGCCATAAAGGGACGCGATCCTGCCGATGGCGTCATCGAGCTTTTCACGCGCCACGCTCATCGTATGACCGTTGGCGTGCAGGAGTATGTCGCGATCCTCCATGATCCCCACATGGCCTTTCCAGAACACGAGATCGCCGCGCGTGAGTTCGGAGCGCCTGAGCCCCTCGCCCGGCATCGCCGCCTGCTGGTCGGAATCGCGCGGCGCGGCGCGGCCGGCCATCATCATCGAAAGCTGCACGAGGCCGGAGCAATCCAGCCCGAAGCCGGTGCGTCCGCCCCAGAGATAGGGTGTTTCGAGAAAGCGGGCGGCGACATCGACATAGTCGTCGGAGATCGTCGCGCCGACCGGAGCGAGATGCCGGGCGATCACCGCGCCTTCGGTGGTTAGCAGATAGCGGGTCCCGCGCGTCTCCGCCTCGCTTGTCACGGTCATGCGGCTGCCCATCGACACCGCCTCGACCGGCGGCCGCTTCATATCCGGCTCGGGATAGAGAAAGGTGCGGGGAACGGTGACCCAATGCGTGGGCGTAGGCGCCGTGTCGATGATCGCCGCCTGCGGCAGATAGCCGACATAGTCGTCGAGATCCGATTTCACCCAGGCCCAGCCGTCGGCGACTTCGAACACCCGGACTCCCTCCCCCAGTATCAGCTCGGTGTCGAGGCCGCAGAAGACATCCGGCTTTGCCCTGAGAGCAATCCTGGGAACACGGACCTGCGCGGGCGCTCCGTTGGTGAAGCGCGCCGCATCGACGCGTCCCTGGAGCGACGCCTCGGCAAGATCAGGGCGGAAAGCGTGGATACGTCTGTCGAGCGCCATATATCGATCCGTCAGGTGAGATCACGAGCCTTGGCGATGATGACATCGCCGAATTTTTCCAGATAGACCGCGCCTGCCAGCGTACGCTTGATCAGCACATTGCGGCGGTCCTTGTCGTCCCTGATGCGGTCGATCACGCCCATCGCACCCATCGTGTCGAGCGCGCGGGTTACGACCGGCTTGGTGACGCCGAGCGTGGCGGCGAGCCCGCGCACCGTATGCGGCGGCGGGGTCAGATAGACATGTAGCAGAATGGCCATCTGGCGCATCGACAGATCGCCGTCGCCCGAACGCACCGCATCCACCGACACCGTATGCCAAAGTCCCAGCGCCTGCGAGGCGGATAAGTCGACGGTCACGCGCCCCTCCGGCGGGATTGTTTCGTAACCGTTTCATTCTTGACCAAACATGCCGCGCCCGCAAGCGCAGGCTTTGCCGAGGGTTAATCGGCGCGTCCCTTGCCGTCGAGCATGTCGAAGATGGCGCGGATCGCCTGCGCCTCGCCGCCGCCGGGGCAATGCGGGCGCTCGGTCTGCGTCCAGGCATAGATGTCGAAATGCGCCCAACTGCGGGTTTTCTTGACGAAGCGCTTGAGGAACAATGCAGCGGTGATCGCTCCCGCCATGCCGCCCGCCGGCGCATTGGTCAGATCGGCGATCTTGGCGGTCACGTCCTTCTCATAGCCCTTGTAGAGCGGCAACCGCCAGATCGGGTCGTCGACCTCGAGACTCGACTCCATCAGTTGATGGGCGAGTTCTTCGTCGTCGGTAAAGTAGGGCGGAACGTCGGGGCCGAGCGCCACGCGGGCGGCGCCGGTCAGCGTCGCCATGTCGATTAGCAGATCCGGCTCGTCCTCGTCGGCCAGCGCCAGCGCGTCGGCGAGAATGAGCCGGCCTTCCGCGTCGGTATTGTCGATCTGCACGGTGAGGCCGGCGCGGCTGCGATAGATGTCGCCCGGACGAAAGGCGTTGCCGGAGATCGAATTCTCCGCCACCGGCACGATCACGGTGAGATCGATCTTGAGCTTGGCGTCCATGATCATGAGAGCGAGACCCAGCACATTGGCCGCGCCGCCCATATCCTTCTTCATCAGCGCCATCGAGGAGGACGGCTTGATGTCGAGGCCGCCGGTGTCGAAAGTGACGCCCTTGCCCACCAGCGTCACCCGCTTATGGCCTTTCTTGCCCCAACGCATCTTGAGAAGGCGCGGCGCCTGTTCGGAGGCGCGGCCGACGGCATGGATCAACGGGAAATTCTCCTGCAGCAGCGCCTCGCCCCGCACGACCAGGACTTCAGCATGATAATGCGCGGCCAGGGCTCGGAACGCGGCTTCGAGGGCATCCGGGCCCATGTCGTTCGCCGGCGTATTGATCAGGTCGCGCGCCAGGAAAACGCCGGCGAGCAGGCGCTTGACGCGGGCGGCGTCGGCGTCGGAGGGGATGAGCAGCGTCGGCGGATTGGACGAGCCGCTCTTGTACTTCTCGAAACGATAGCTCCCGAGACCGTAGCCCAGCGCCAAACGGTTCGCCGTCAGGGGCGCCGTCTCGATGTGCCATTCGCCGGCGGGCAGAATGCGTGGGAGCTTGCCGGTGAGATAGGGCGATTCCGAGGGATAGGCGCCGAGGCCGAACAGCGCGCCGCCGAGATGCCCGTCTTCGGTCGGCACCAGCAGCAGTGATCCGGCTTCTGCCTTGTAGCCCGACTTCCGCGCCCAATCGAGCGCGATCGGATCGACGAGACCCGTATCGATATGGGCCGGCGTCACCGCGAAAATCGGCAGCGTCTTGCCCAGCTTCGTGTTGAACGGTGTGGGACGCTCGATGAATTGAAAGGGGGCCATTCACTGTCCTTGCGGGAATCGGGTGGTGTGGATTCGCCAAATTAACACTCTGTTAGGGTTAACAGACTATTGCTGGAGCGAAGGTTGCGGCGCTGGATTTTTCCCAGCCAAGCCGCAGATGTCGGCAAGAGGGCGATAGGATGCAGTCCCAGACAATGGCGTCGGTCGGCGCCGCGCTTTTCCTGACCATGCTCATGACCTCCTGCTCCACGACGAGCCGGGAGACGACGGGATCGATCCCCAGCCTGAACAAGCCGGTCGAGGCGATGACGCAGCCCGAACTGCAGGCCGCCTCGCGCAAGATCGGCGACGCCTACGCCAAAAATCCCAACGACCGCAACGCCGGCTTGAACTATGCGACGCTTCTGCGCATGAGCGGACGCAACGGCCAGGCCCTCGCCGTCATGCAGCAAGTGGCGATCAAGAACCCGACCGATCGCGCCGTGCTCGCCGCCTATGGCAAGGCGCAGGCCGCCGCCGGCCAGCTCGAGCCGGCGCTGACGACCATCAACCGGGCCCAGACGCCCGACCGGCCCGACTGGAAGCTCGAAAGCGCCAAAGGCGCGATCCTCGACCAGCTGGGCCGCACGGAAGAAGCCCGCCTCGCCTATCGCAGCGCGCTGGACCTGCATCCGAACGAGCCTTCGGTGCTGTCCAATCTCGGAATGTCCTATCTCCTGAGCCGCGACCTGCGCACGGCGGAAACCTATCTGCGCTCGGCCGTGGCCCAGCCGGGCGCCGACAGCCGCGTCAGGCAGAACCTCGCCCTCGTCGTCGGGCTTCAGGGCCGCTTCCAGGAAGCCGAGAACATCGCCCGCCAGGAGCTGACCGCCGAACAGGCCGAGGCGAATGTCGCGTATCTCAAGGGCATGCTGTCGCAGGACAACAGCTGGAAAAAGCTCGCGAGCGCCGACGACGGAACCAATTGACCGCCCAAAAACACCAACCGACAGACGAACGCCGCCCCTCGAGGCGGCGTTCGTCTGTCGTAAGGTCTTGCGCGCCGCAGGCGCAACCGAATGAAAGCCGGTTCAGAATTTATCCGACACCTGAATGCCGGCGGGGCCGAGAATGACGGCGATCAACACCGGCAGGAAAAACAGGATCATCGGCACCGTCAGTTTCGGCGGCAGCGCCGCCGCCTTCTTTTCCGCCTCGTTCATGCGCTGATCCCGGCTTTCCTGCGCCAGCACGCGCAAGGCCTGGGCGATGGGCGTGCCATAGCGCTCAGCCTGGATCAGGGCCTGGCTCACTGCCTGCACGGAATCGAGCTGGGTGCGCTTGGCCAGGTTTTCGTAGGCGGCGCGCCGCTCCTGGAGAAATGAAAGCTCGGCGTTTGTCAGCACCATTTCCTCGGCCAACTCGGGTGAGTTGATCGCCATTTCCTCTGACACGCGCTTGATCGCGGCTTCGATCGACACGCCGGATTCGACGCAGATCAGCATCAGATCCAACGCGTCCGGCCAGGCCTTGCGGATGGAGGCCTGACGCTTGTTGATCTTGTTGGAGATGAAGATGTTCGGCGCATAGAAGCCGAAATAGCCGAGGGCGAATACGGTGAGCAGCCTGACCATGAATGTCTGGTCGGCGAGATAGCCGAGAACGAACACGTAGAGCGCCGCCACGATCATGAAAATGAACGGAAGCAGGAAGCGCGCGAACAAGAAAATATTGAGGGCGTTTTGCGACCGGTAGCCGGCGGCCTTCAATTTGTCGACCGTGCCTGCGTCAACCAGCGCTTCGCGCAGATTGAGCCGCTCGACGATCTGGCGGACATTGGTGTTGTTCTGATGGCGCAGGCTGCTGCGCTGCATGGCGCCTTCGGCATTGAGGCGCGCGCGCTCGCGGCTGCGGATCTGCTCGCGCTCGGTGGTCACCGCCTTCATGCGCTTCTGCAGGCCGCCGCTGTCGAAATAAGGCAGGACGAGGCTGTACAGGGTCGCGAATACGGCAATGCCGACGAGAACGGCGAACACGACCTGCGGATTTGTCAGTGTCTTGGCGAGATCCATGGCGCGTCCGTCCTAGATTTCGAAATTGGTCATGTTGCGCATCACGAAAATGCCGATCGCCATCCAGACCGCAGATACGCCCATGATCAGATGGCCGCGCGGATCGGTGAACAGGATCAACATATAGTCAGGCGAGGTCAGGTAGACGAGCAAGGCGACGATGAAGGGCAAGGCGCCGATGATGACGGCCGACGCCTTGGCTTCCATCGACAGGGCCGACACCTTGGCCTTCATCTTCTTGCGGTCGCGCAGCACGCGCGAGAGATTGCCGAGCGCTTCGGACAGATTGCCGCCCGCCTGCGCCTGAATGGCGATGACGACGCCGAAGAAATTGACCTCCTGCAGCGGCACGGTCTGCGACATGCGCCCGACCGCTTCGGGCACGCTGAGCCCCATCTGTTGGGCCTCGATCACGCGGCGGAACTCGGTTTTCACCGGCTCCTTGGCTTCCGAGGCGATCAGCCGGATCGCATCGTTCAAGGGCAGGCCCGACTTGATCGAGCGCACCATGACGTCCAGCGCGTTCGGCAATTCTTCGATGAAGCGCTTCATGCGGCGCTTGAACATGAAGGTGACGTAGAGCCGCGGCAGGCCGACGGCGGCGACGAAACTGACGCCGGCGATGATGAGGATCGAGGCCCCGGAAAACAGCAGCAGAACGGCGACGGCGGCGCCCAGGACGGCGCTGCCGAGATAGAACTGGGTTTCGGAGAACGACAGACCCGCCTGCACGATGCGCGATTTCAGCGTGGCTGCCTTTTTCTTGTTGGCCTCCTGCTGCTTCTTCTCCAGTTCCTTGAGCGAATCCTGCACGGATTTACGCCGCTTGGACAATTCCGCCAGCCGGTCGCGGGACGCCTTGACCTTTGTCTTGTCGACATCGGACATGCCCATTTTTTCGAAACGGCTCTTGGCTTTCTTGTCGCTCTCGATCTGGGAGAACAAGACGCCATAAGCGACCGCAGCCGCGGAAATCGCGGCCAGTGCGATGATCGCAATCGTCGTCAGGTCGAATCCGAACATGGCCTTTTCCCGTTTCCCCTAGACCCGGACAGCGCGAGGCTCCCCAGTCTCCGACTTACCCTTTGGTCTGCTCCATGGCGTCGAGCGCCGCGGCCAGCCTCTTGTCTTCGCCGTAATAGCGGGCGCGATCCCAGAAATGCGGTCGACCGATGCCGGTGGACCTGTGCCGGCCGATCAGCTTGCCGTTGGCGTCCTCGCCTTCGATTTCATAGCGGATCAGATCCTGGGTGATGATGACGTCGCCTTCCATGCCGATCACCTCGGTGATGTGGGTGATGCGGCGGGAGCCGTCGCGCAGGCGCGCGGCCTGGACGATGACGTCGATCGAACCGGTGATGATTTCGCGCACCGTCTTGGCCGGCAGCGTAAAGCCGCCCATGGCGATCATGGACTCGACGCGGTTGAGGCATTCGCGCGGGCTGTTGGCGTGGATCGTGCCCATGGAGCCGTCGTGACCGGTGTTCATCGCCTGCAGGAGGTCGAAGACTTCCGGTCCGCGCACTTCGCCGACGATGATGCGTTCGGGACGCATGCGGAGGCAGTTCTTGACCAGATCGCGCATGGTGATCTCGCCTTCGCCTTCGATATTGGGCGGGCGGGTTTCGAGCCGCACCACATGCGGCTGCTGCAGTTGAAGTTCAGCGGAGTCCTCGCAGGTGATGATGCGCTCGTCGGTGTCGATGTAGCGCGTGAGGCAGTTGAGCAGCGTCGTCTTGCCCGAACCGGTGCCACCCGACACAACCACATTGCATCGAACACGGCCAATGATCTGCAGCACCGCTGCGCCTTCCGGCGTGATCGAGCCGAATTTGACCAGCTGATCGAGGGTGAGCTTGTCCTTCTTGAACTTACGAATGGTGAGCGCGGCGCCATCGATGGCGAGCGGCGGAGCGATGACGTTGACGCGCGAACCGTCGGGCAGGCGCGCGTCGCAGATCGGCGAGGATTCGTCGACGCGCCGACCGACCTGGCTGACGATACGCTGGCAGATCGACAGAAGCTGGGCGTTGTCGCGGAAACGGATTTCGCTTTCCTCAATCTTGCCGTTGACTTCGATGAAGGTCTGTCCGGCGCCGTTGACCATGATGTCGGCGATGTCGTCGCGCGCCAGCAGCGGTTCGAGCGGACCGTAACCGAGAACGTCGTTGCAGATATCCTCAAGCAGTTCTTCCTGCTCGGAAATCGACATCGCATAGTTCTTGATGGTGATGATGTCGTTGACGATGTCGCGAATTTCTTCGCGGGCGCTTTCGGCGTCGAGCTTGGCGAGCTGGGACAGATCGATCGTGTCGATCAGCGCCGAGAACACCTGGCTCTTGGTGGCGTAGTAGCTTTCCGAACGCTGGGCCTTGCGGCGCGGCGCGGGCGCAGCCATCCGCGTGGCAGATTGCGCGTCGCGCTGCGGCTCCTGAAGGACGGGGACATGCGACGGCGCGAGCGGCGGCGGCGCGACCTGGGTCGGTAGGGGCGAGGCGGCCGCTACCGGAGGCGGAGTCGTGGCCGCTCCGCCTGCCTTGCCGAATCCTTCATTTCCACGTTTGCCAAACATCGGCGCATCCGCTCCCGTGTCTTATTCGATTACTTCTTTGCCGTCAGCTTGCCGAGGATCGACCCGAGCGCGCTCTTCTTGGCCTTCTTGACGCTGACGCGGCCGGTCACGACATGGGCGATCTGCGACATCACTTCCGCCACCGGAGATTTGCCGTCCATTTCGCCGATCATCCGACCCGAATTGGCCGCCGATCCGAACAGGGAGGCGTCGAAGGGAATGACGGCGATCGGCTCGATTTCCAGCGGCTCGCAGAAATCCGCGACGGCGATCTCCGGCCGCTTGGGCAGACCGACCTGGTTGAGGACGAGATGCGGCGGACGGTCGTTGGGGCGCAACTTGCGCAGCTGGTCGAACATGTTCTTGGCGTTGCGCAGATTGGCGAGGTCGGGCGCGGCCGTGACCACGACCTCGTCGACATCGGCCAGCAGAGTGCGCGTCCAGTCGCTCCAGGCATGCGGAACGTCGAGAACGCTGACCGGCGCGGCGCGCTGGAGAATCTCGAGCACGGGCTGGAAGGCGGCGCGGTCGAAATCATAGGCGCGATCCAGGACGGACGGCGCGGCGAGCAGCGACAGATGTTCCGAACATTTGGTCAGCAGACGGTCGAGAAACACTTCGTCGAGGCGCTCGGGCGAATAGACGGCTTCGGCGATGCCCTGTGCCGGATCCTGGTCGAAATCGATATTCGCCGTCCCGAACGGAAAATCGAGATCGGCGAGAATGACTTCGGACGAGAACAGCGAGGAGACGCCCCAGGCGATGTTGTGAGCGATCGTCGAGGAGCCGACGCCGCCCTTGGCGCCGATGAAGGCGATGGAGCGGCCGAGCGGCTCGGCGTCGGGATCGACGAAGATGGCGGAAATCGCTGCGATCACGTCGACCAGCGAGATCGGCGACACCATATATTCGGAAATGCCGTTGCGGATCAGATCGCGATAGAGAGGAATATCGTTGTAGCGGCCGACGATCACCACTTTGGTGGTGGGATCGCAGACATCGGCCAGGGGCGCCAACTCATCCATCATCGCGCCCGGCTCGGCGCTGGTTTCGAGCAGGATCAGATTGGGCGTCGGGGCGCCGCTGAACATGTTGACGGCGGCTTCCGTGGTGCCTTGATTGATGCGGAAGCTGACTTTGGCCATACGTCGATCCTGGGCCAGCTTCTCCATCAACCGGTACATGTTTTCCGTTTCGCAGAAAGCATGAACCGAGATGCGCGGCAGCGGCCGCAATTGATCCAGATCGCCCGGCCTGATCTCGTTTTCGACCACGGGCCCTTCGTCGCGAAGAATTCCATATTCGACAGCGTTCATGACATATGGCTTTCGGTTGAGGCGGGAAGGAGATCGCGCATGCGGCTTACTCCCCGTCGCGATAGGTGTTGATCACGGTGGCGCGACGTTCGGCGTCGATCGGGCTCATGCCGCGCGGGCCGACCAGATCGGTGGGGTTGGAGATCTGCGCAGCGAGGTTCTGCTGGCTCGCGCAGCCGAAGTTCTCCCAATTCTCGTTGTCGCGCAAAGTGCGGCCGAACATGTCCGTCGGCCATTGTCCGCAGCCTTCGGTCACCGCCTTGACGGCCACGAAACTGAGGCGAACCGGCGCAGACGCCTCTGGGGACGGCGAGGCGTAGGTCGAGGTGACGATGCGCTGCGGCTTGACGCCATAGCTGGCCAGCGCCTGCCGGATCTCGCCGCTCAGCCGATGGGAGGCGGCCGAATTGGGCGCGCCCACGGGAATTGCGACGGTCATCGTGCTCTTGGAGGTCGTGGTGTAATCCTGGGCGAAGCCGCGGATCAGGTCGCGGGTGGCGGCTGTGAGGCCCGTCTCGCCGGCGCCCACCGGAACGTCCAGATCGTGGCGAACCTCGGCGAGCATGATCGGATGGCGAGTGCGGTAGTCGTCGGGGATCGATCCCGTCGTCTGCAGATCCCGCTTGGAGGCGCAGGACGAGGCCGCCAGCGCCGCGATGAGCGCAAGCGCGACGCCGCCGCCGCGACGAAGACGGAAACCGGTGCGGACCTGGCGCTTGGTCGAAGAAGTCGTCATCGCTCGCAATCCTTACTTGTAGATGTAGCCGACGGCGCCGTTGTAGCGGCCGGGAGTCTTGGTGGTTTCGCGCAGGCCGTAGACCTTGTTGACGCGATTGAGGAAATACATGGCGACATCGCCCTCCGGCACGAGGTTGTCGTCGGGGCGCGCCAGCTTGGACCGCTCGACGGGGCGCACGAGATAGGGCGTCGCGATGATGACCAGTTCGGTGGCGTTGCGCTGGAAATCGCGCGAGCGGAACAGCGTGCCCAGGATCGGGATCTGCGCGAGGGCCGGGTTGCCGGACATGGCCTGGCGGACTTCGTCGCGCACCAGGCCGCCGATGACGATGGAGCCGCCGGACGGAAGTTCCACGGTGGTCGACGCCTCGCGCTTGCGAATGCCGAGATAGGTCAAGCCGGGAACGTTCTCGCGCGTCGCCATGGAGGCCGCCCCCTCGAAAGTCGGTTCGGACACTTCGGTTTCGACCTTGAGCGAAATGCGGCCGGGCGACAGAACGACCGGCTTGAAGTTCAGGCGGATGCCGTATTCGACGGACGAATATTCGCGCGACACGCCGCCGTCTTCGTCGATGTCCTGGCTTGAGGCGATGCGGAAGTCGCCGCCGACATAGAATCTCGCCGCTTCGCCCGAGATCGCGGTCAGGCTCGGCTCGGCGAGCGTGCGCATGACGCCGGCCTGCTCCATGGCGTTGACATAGGTCGAAAGATCCAGGGCGCCGATGGAGCCCGTGGCGCTCGCGGCCGCGCGCCAGTTGATGGAGCCGCCGAGATTGGTCGGGTTCTGGAAGCTGATGCCGCCATTGTCGCCGGAGATCGAGGTGTTGAAGCCCAACTGCTTGACGACGCTGCGGCTGACTTCGGCCACCGTGACCTTCAACGTCACCTGGTCCTCGGCCTCGATGGTCAACATGTTGACGATCTGCGATTTCTGGCGCGATTCGTTGAACAGGGCGACGGAGGAATCGCCGGTCGCCGAGGTCGAACTGGCGGAAATGTTGCGCGTGGTCGCTTCACCGCCCGTCACGAAGATCTGCGCGAGACGTTCCGCCTGGGCGGCGTCCTGAGGCGTGCGCACGGTGCCGGAGAGAACGATGTTGTCGGAGATGATTTCGACCTGGATGTCGGAATCGGGCAGGAAGCGCTTGAGCTGCGTCTGCAATGTGGAGATGTCGCGTTCGATCTCGAGATCGATCGTCACCAGTTCCTCGCCGCCTGCGCCGAAAATGAACACATTGGTCTGGCCGACCGTCTTGCCGAACATGTAAAGGCGGGTGGAGGTCCGGGTGACGGCGTCCGCGATGGAGGGATCGGCCACGAGAATGTCATGCGCGTCGACAGGCAAATCGATGACGATCGCCTTGTTGAGGCCGAGCTTCAGGCTCTTGGTCACCCCGGGTCCGACCTGGGAAATCTTGTAGATCGATTGCGTCGCGGCGAGCGCGTCCGGCATCGACAGGTAAGGGGCGCCGGGAATGCCTGCGAAGCCGAGCGAGAAGCTCAGCATGGCGGTCATCGGCAGAAGGATTTTCTTGTTTGTGACGCTCACGGTTCCGCTCCCGATCAATGGCTGTCGTTTTCAGGGACTTGGCTGGTGCTGAGCTTCTGGATCACACCCGACTTGATCACCTGGACGGAGCCCTCGCCCGCCTCGCCCGAAAGAAGATGTTTTGCGACGACGGAATCGGGCTCCTGCGCATCGGCGACAGAGCGGAGGGCGAGCGTCAGTCGATCGGCCATCTGTTGGGCCACGGCGATGACCTTGGCCTGGTCCGGGGTCAGCTCGAGGGTGGCGGTGGTGCCGACCACCGTCTTTTGGCCCTCTTCCTTTTCCTGGATTTCCTGGTCGATGGCCAGGACGCGGATGTTGCTGAGGATGGTCTCGGTGTCATAGGCGCCCTCGTCGGACTTCTTGACCATGATCACGTCGACGCGGTCGTTGGGCAGAATGAAGCCGCCGGCGCTGGTCGACACCGAGATTTCCGTGCCGACGGCGCGTTTGCCCGAGGGCAGCAGCGACGACATGACGGCGCCCGCGGGATCTGCGATCTTTTCCGGCCTGATCGGTTCACCCTCGAAGATCGGCATGCGGACGATGGCGCCGTTGAGCTCCTTCAGCGCATCCGGCCGCTTTTCGACGGTGATGAAGCCTTCGACGACGCCGTTTTGCGGCCAGCCGACCCATTTCATCGACTCTTCGTTGAGCCGCGCGCCGATCGGCAGATTGGCCGAGGCGACCAACACGTCGACGACCGGCTCCTTCTGGATCACGGTTTCGGACTGCATCTGGACGACAGTCTCACCGCGCCTCAAATTCATGGCCATGAAAGCGGCCGCGCCGGCCGCGACGACGGCGACAGTGAGAATGATCAAACGGGCGGGTTTCATTCCGAGGTCCCTGCGAATGGATGAATTTCCAACCGCAGAATGATCAGGAATTGGTGTAATTATAGTTAACGAAAAGGTTACGAAGACGGTAAACGAAAGGTTTCCGCTGAGGAGCCGTCAAAAAGACGGCGGAATAATCCCCATGGAAAAGCCCGCCTGAGGGGGCGGGCTCTTCGGATCGCGATCGACGTGATCGGAAGGATCAGGTCACGTTCAGCTTGGTCGACAGCGTGTTGAACTGGGTGTTCAGCTTGTTGCCGAGCGTGGTCGCGCCGGTGATGAGGGCGACGGAGATCAGGGCGGCGATCAGGCCGTATTCGATTGCGGTGGCGCCAGACTCGTCATTCATGAAGCGAGAAAAAATCGAGGACATCATTGTCTCCTGTGGGGTGAACTTCAGCACTTCCGTCAACTGTTTCCGTCGATCGGATGAGCACACCCTAGCGGTCAGCTGATTGCGACCGCCTTAACAGACTAGGTTAAAATATACTTTCGTGAGCCATGCTATTTCTTGTGGTGAATCATTTGAAAAAAGCCCCGGTAAAATTCGAGCTTTCTGTTTTTCGCAAATACCATAGTTTGACCCACTGGATTTCACGGCTTTGCAATCGGCTTCTCTTGGCGGGAAGCGCTATGCTGGGACGCCACCGGCGCCGAGCGGGACGACGGAGGACCGCCCTGTGTCCGAATGCGAAACAGTCTTGACGTTTACAAACGGGACTCGGCGCGCGAATTTAACACATTGCAACGAGAGAGAGAGCCGGCGGATCGAGCCGGTCATGGAGACCACGTCATGCGCCGAAATCCGTGGCTCAACCACGGCGGTCGCGACCTGCCTGAAGAACGAGGAACCACACATGTCTCGCCGAACGCCAGAAGCGGAAACGGCGACAGAACAGCCTGAAAGTTAGGAAGGGACTCGTGATCGGGCCAGCCCCGGCGATCAACCCGGAAAAATGCCAACGATGCTCTGGAACATCGGCGACTGCGGGAACGTCGCGAAGGCTGCAGCGCCGATCGCGATGCCGTAGGGGACCTTGTTGGCCTGCATCATCGTGGCAGGCACCGGCAGACCCGAGGCGATAATTAAATTCGAGTTGGCGCGCAGCAGCAGGACGACGATCGATAAAACACCGCCAAACAGACCGACATAGGCGAAATAATTTACGGCGGCGGCAGTCCAGCCATACCAGATCGCGCTGGCGGCCAGGATTTTTGCATCGCCCCCGCCCATGACACGGAGTGCGAACAGCGCAAACCCGGCCACAAACACGGTGAGGCCCGTCAGCAGATGCCATCCGAAATCGACGACCGACAGCCCTGAAAACGGCGCGATGAGAAGAAAGGATGCGACCAGAATAACCGAGAGACGGTTGGGAATGGTCATCGACAAAAAGTCGTTCGTCGCTGCCATCGCCATGCAGAGCGGAAATATCACTAGAACCGCAGCTGTCAGCATGGCGTCTTTCCTTTTCCGTGTGAAAGAAGAGCGTTATTGACCCGCCCAGGCATTTTCAATCGTGTTGCTGATGCCGTAGAACTGGCCGTTCAGCCGATTGCTGAAGGCGCCGAAACCACCCAGAAGCGCAACGCTGATGATGGCGGCGATCAAGCCATATTCCACCGCGGTCGCGCCGGACCTATCGGTAAGGAAACTCTCGATCAGCTTTGTCATGCGCTTCCCTTCCGACGTCCAACGAACTGTCGCGACCCTAGAGCAGCTTGATTACGTTTTCTTTAATCCGGCCGCCGCGCACGGTTTGCGCGGACGACACAAAGAACCGACAGCGACATGCCTTGGCCGGCAGACCTGCCGTTAGGTCACGTTCAACTTGGTCGACAGCGTGTTGAACTGGGTGTTCAGCGAGTTTCCGAGCGCAGTGGCGCCGGTGATGAGTGCGACGGAAATGAGCGCGGCGATGAGGCCATATTCAATAGCGGTGGCGCCGGAATCATCCGCCATGAACTTGTTGAGCAGACGGGACATAGTAACCCTCCATAACTGTGCCAGAAATCCGTCGCCCCTTTGGCGACGGAGGCGCAAGATAAGCCTATATTCTTGATTTCTGCTTTAGATGTTTGGTTAACACCACGCCGGAAATCGTAGCAATTACGTATAAAGACACGGTTGCCCGCATGATCATCTTCAGGATCGATCATTTCCGGCATAATTGCGCATCGCTGTGTGGATGGGCCGGGCTGCTTTTGTTGAGACCCGCCGCCGTCCGTTAAGCGGCCATTTACCCTTTCGCCGCATAATTTCTGCAAATCGTTCCATGATCGGATCTGCCCATGCGTTTGCCGACCTTCTTCGCTTTGCTCGGATCTTGCCTCGCCGTCGTTTCGGGCGCGTCGGCTGCGCATGCCGAGGACGCTTTCATGCAGGTCTTCCTCAATCATGCGAAGGTCCTGAAGCTGGATCGCCCGGTCGCCAAGGTCATCGTCGGCAATGCGGCGGTCGCCGATGCGACGGTCGCGGACGCCAAGACGATCGTGCTCACCGGAAAGGCATTCGGCACCACCAACCTCGTGCTCCTCGACGCCGCCGGCGACGCCATGCTCGACGAACGGATCCTGGTGTCGATCGACGAAGACAATACGCTGAGGCTGTTCCGGCAGACCGAGCGCACCGTCTATTCCTGCACGCCGGCCTGCGAGCAGCATCAGGCTTTGAACGGGGCCGGGATCAACTGATCCTTTCGGATCTCTCAAACAGATCGCTAAAATTTGGCGAGGCCGGAAAACCCGGATTTAAGTCGGAACGCCTATCGTAACACGACGTTCATGACGACGACAAAGGGCTCCGATGCTGGGAGACAGGTTTCTGAAGAAGGCGCGGCGCGTCTTTGGCGGATTTCGACGCGCCTCGGACGGCGCCGCAGCGATCGAATTCGCCATTCTCATCCTGCCGTTCGCCATTCTGGTGTTTGCGATCTTCGAGACGTTCACCGCCTTTGCGGGTGAAACGCTCGTCAACAACGCCGTCGACACGATGGCGCGCAGGATCCGCACCGGCGAGATCACATTCGGCCAGGGCAAATCGACCGACATGACCGAAGCGGAATTCCGCCAGGCGTTCTGCGATGAAATCGCCGTCTTTCATATGTGCGACGACGCCGAAGCCTCCACACCCGCAAAGCTCTACATCGATGTTCGGCAATTCGCATCTTACTCTGACATGCCGCTCGATGTTCCCAAGATTTCCAGCGCGGCCTATTCGGATCTCGACACCACCGAATTCGCTTTCTCTCCCGGCGGGGCCGACAGCAAGAACATGTTGCGCGCCTATTATCGCTGGAGCGTGATCACCGATCTCGTCCGCCCCTATGTCGCCAATCTCAAGCCATCGGGCGAGGCCAGGCCCACCCAGTTCCTCATCGTCGCCACGTCGGTTTTCGAGAACGAAGATTATGAATGAGCGCTTGCGAAACCTCCTGCGTCATCGCCCGCTGAATCTTCGCCACATGGTCGGCGACCGGTCCGGCGCCAGCGCCATCGAATTCGCCTTCCTGATGCCGGTGCTGATCGCCCTTTATCTCTCCTCCTACGAAATCACGACGGCCTACACCGCCTCGACCAAAGCGCTGAAGGCGGCAAGCACGGTGGCAGATGCGGTGGCGCGGCAAAACTCGGTGAGTAAAGCTTCGCTCGCAGACATGATGGATGCCGTCCGGGCGACGCTGGCGCCGGACAGCGCCGAGGGTGTAGGGCTCAAGATCAGCGGCGTCTCGGTCGACAGCGCTGGCAACGCGCGCGTTCTGTGGTCGTGGAGCCAGGACGGCGATGCGCCTTATGTGAAAGGCAGCGAGGTGGATGCGCCGGACGATCTCAAGACGCCATCGAGCTTTTTGATCCGGGCCGAAGTGTCTGCCCCGCACGAGATCCTGCTTTACATGACCAGCGCGGGTTCCTTCGACCGATCGACGAGGAGCATCACCCTGCATCGCGAATTCTACTTCAAGCAGCGCCTGGGCGACGAAATTCCCTGCAGCGACTGCTCCTGACAGGCGGTCGACTTGCCAAGGGCGGCTGCGCCGCTTAACTGTCGCGTGACTATTCTCATCCGCACAGGATCCGCATGGCCCGCGTCTTTCTCTTCGTGCTCGACTCCTTCGGCATCGGAAACGCGCCGGACGCAGAACGATATGGCGATCTCGGGGCGGATACGCTCGGCCATATCGCCGAATTCTGCGCGGCGGGGGCAGCCGATCGCGCGGGACTTCGCGAAGGCCCGTTGATGCTTCCGCATATGACCAGCCTCGGCCTCCTGCACGCCTATGTCGCCGCCAATGGCGTGTTGCCGGCCGGCATGCGCCATGCGCCGCGGCTGCTCGGCGCCTTCGCCGCCGCCCAGGAAACGTCGAAGGGCAAGGATACGCCCTCGGGCCATTGGGAGATCGCCGGCGCGCCCGTCATGTTCGACTGGGGTTATTTCCCGAGCCAGGGCGACGCCTTTTCGCCCGATCTCGTCGCGCAGATCTGCCAGGCGGCGGACCTGCCCGGCATTCTCGGCAATTGCCACGCTTCGGGCACCGACATCATCGCGCGTCTCGGCGAGGAGCATATGCGGACGGGAAAGCCGATCTGCTACACCTCTTCGGATTCGGTGTTTCAGATCGCCGCCCATGAACAGACATTCAGGCTCGACCGTCTGCTGGCGTTGTCGGAAATCGTGCGCGGCATTCTCGATCCGCTCAATATCGGCCGCGTCATCGCCCGGCCCTTCCTCGGCGACAGCGCCGAGACCTTCGAGCGGACCGGCAATCGACGCGATTTCTCCGTCCTGCCGCCGGAAGCGACGTTGCTCGATCGACTGACTGCGGCCGGCCGCTCGGTTCACGCGGTCGGCAAGATCGGCGACATCTTCGCCCATCAGGGCGTGTCGACCCTGACCAAGGCGAACGGCAATATGGCGCTGTTCGACGCTTCGCTGGACGTGATGGACAAAGCCGAAGACGGCGATCTCGTCTTCACCAATTTCGTCGATTTCGACATGCTCTACGGCCATCGCCGCGATGTCGCCGGCTATGCGGCGGCGCTCGAGGCCTTCGACGACAGGCTGCCGGATTTCGCCGCGCGCATGAAGCAGGGCGACGTCGCCATCCTCACTGCCGATCACGGCTGCGATCCGACCTGGCGCGGCGCGGATCATACGCGCGAGCAGGTCCCGGCGCTGATGTTCGGCCCCTCGGTGCGGCCCGTCTCGCACGGCGTGCGCAGAAGCTTCGCCGATATCGGCGAGACGGTGGCGCAGATTCTCGGCGTCGAAGCCGGCCCGCATGGGACGGGATTCTGGTCCCCTGCAGGCTGAAACGCCTGATTTCCGCCTCTTTGATGGGGATGACAAGGCAAAGGCGAAATGGGCGCTTGCGGGGCCGCCGCCATCGTGGAAAAACTCGGTCGACAGCAGACAAGAACAAGAAAAGGCATCCCGACATGGACGGCGTGACAGTCATCAATCATCCGCTCGTGCAGCACAAGCTCACGATCATGCGCAAGAAGGAAACCTCGACCGCCGGCTTCCGCCGCCTGCTGCGCGAGATCTCCACCCTGCTCTGCTATGAAGTCACCCGCGACCTCGAGATCACCTATGAAGAGATCGAAACGCCGCTCGTGCCGATGACCGCGCCGATCCTCGAAGGCAAGAAGTTGGTTTTCGCCTCGATCCTGCGCGCCGGCAACGGCCTGCTCGAAGGCATGCTGGACCTCGTGCCCTCGGCCCGCGTGTCGCATATCGGCGTCTATCGCGACCATGAAACGCTGAAGCCGGTCGAATATTACTTCAAGTCGCCGGAAGACATCAACGAGCGGCTAGTGATCGTGGTCGACCCGATGCTCGCCACCGGCAATTCCTCGATCGCCGCGATCGACAAGCTCAAGGAGCGCGGCGCGACCAATATCCGTTTCCTGTGTCTGCTGGCGGCGCCGGAAGGCATCAAGAACTTCCACGCCTTCCATCCGGATGTGCCGGTCTACACCGCCTCGATCGACAGTCATCTCAACGAGAAGGGCTATATCGTTCCCGGTCTCGGCGACGCCGGCGACCGCATGTACGGAACGAAGTGACCGGGTTTCTTAAATCGGATTTAACGCTTTTCTCGAAAAAGCCTGGAAGGCGCCGTTCGGCGCCTTTGTTTTTACATATCTCTTAGCAAATCCGCACTAGCGTCATTCTCCTGTATGCATGGGAGAATTCTATGATCGGGCGCGCGCTCCTCATCTGGTGCTCGGTGATCGTGGTGGCCGTCAACGTGCCGGCGATGGTCGATCCGGCCAAGAAACACAGCTCGGACGGCGAGACCGCGCCGATCGGCGCGTCCGCCGCTCCGTCGCGCAGCTATGTGCTGAAATCCAACGACTCAGGTCATTTCGAGGGTCGATTTCGGCTGAACGGCAAGCCGCTGGACGCAATGATCGACACCGGCGCGACCTTCGTCACCATCAACGAGGCAGACGCCCGCAATCTCGGTTATGGCGGCAACGAACTGAATTTCCGCTATCAGGTCGACACCGCCAACGGTCCCGCCAAGGCGGCGCGCATCCAGCTGCGCTCGGTTGAAATCGGCACGGTGCAGGTGCGCAATGTCGATGCGCTGGTGCTGAGGGGCCGCAAGCTCGCCTCGCCGCTGATCGGCATGAGCTTCATGCGCAAGCTCGATTCCTACTCCGCCGACAATAGCGAAATGCGGCTGGTCAACTGATCCGCTTGATCAGGACGGTCCGAGCCGGAGCCGGCTCGTCGGCGATCGTCACGCAATCGAGGAAGGCGGAAGCCCCCCTCGCCGCCGCCGCGTCGTCCGCGGCATGAACAACAGCGAGCGGCTCGCCGGCGATGATCTTTCTTCCAATCGGCGCGATATCCGTAAAGCCGGTGCGGTGGTCGACGGCGTCTTCAGGCCTCAGACGCCCGCCGCCGAGCCCGATCACCGCCAGGCCGACCTCTCGGGTGCGATAGAAGGCGACGAAGCCGGATTTCGGGGCTGGAATCGGGCGGACAACCGGCGCTTTCGGCAGACGGGCGCGCCAGGACGTGGTGAAATCGATCGGCCCGCCCTGGGCATGCGCCATGCGGCCAAAGACCTCCATCGCCCGACCGGAGGACAGGGCCGCTTCCGCCGTCCGTTCCGCCTCGACGAGATCTCCCGCAAGGCCGGCATTGACCAGCATTTCCGCCGCAAACGCCATGACGACCTGATGGATGCGCGTTCCGGACTTGCCGCCTTCGAGAAACTCCATGGCATGGGCGACTTCGACGGCGTTGCCGGCGCAATCGGCGAGCGGCTCGTTCATGTCGGTGATCAGCGCAGAGGTCTTAACGCCCGCGCCATTGGCGACATCGACGATCGAGCGCGCCAACGTTTCGGCTTCTTCCATGCTCTGCATGAAGGCGCCGTTGCCGGTCTTCACGTCCATGACCAGGGATTGCAGGCCGGCCGCCAGCTTCTTTGATAGGATGGAGCCGGTGATCAGCGGCACGGAATCCACCGTGGCGGTGACGTCACGGATGGCGTAGAGGCGTTTGTCAGCGGGCGCGATCTGACCGGTCTGGCCGACGATGGCGCAGCCCACATTCCGCACGATCGCGGAAAAGCGCTCCTTGTCCGGAAAAATGTCGTAGCCCGGAATCGATTCCAGCTTGTCGAGCGTGCCGCCGGTATGGCCGAGGCCGCGCCCGGAGATCATCGGCACGGCGAGCCCGCAGGCAGCCACGATCGGCGCCAGCATCAGCGAGACATTGTCGCCGACGCCGCCGGTCGAATGCTTGTCGCCGATCGGCCGTTCGAGATCCGGCCAGGTCATGACGTCGCCGGAATCCCGCATCGCCAGCGTCAGCGCCACGGTCTCCTCGGCGCTCATGCCGGAGAACCATACGGCCATGGCGAAGGCCGCCACCTGTCCCTCCGAGATCTCGTTGCGCGAAAGCGCGCTGACGAAATCGTAGATGACGGCGGGCGGCAACGTCTCGCCATTCCGCTTGGCGCGGATCACTTCCTGCGGGATCATGCGGGCGTTCTCCTTCAGCCGATGACGTCGGTGTCGAAGCTGAACGGGAGGAGCTCGTCCATCGTCATCGTCTTCCTCACGCCGGTCTCGTCACAGAGATAGATGCGCGTGTCGCGGTCGGCGAATTCGGCGATTTTCTGGCGGCAGCCGCCGCAGGGCGGGCACAGCGCCATCTTCTCGGCGATCACGGCGATCTCGACGATCTTCTTGGCGCCGCCCATCACCATGGCGCCGATCGCCGTGCATTCGGCGCACCAGCCCTGCGGAAAGGCGAGGTTCTCTATATTGGCGCCCTTGTAGATGACGCCGTCCTCGGCGCGGATCGCCGCGCCGACGGGGAATTTGGAATAGGGCGCATAGCATTTGCCCATGGCGTCTTTCGCCGCCTCGAAAAGCTGGTTCAGCGACATCTCAGCGCTCCTTCACATAGGGGACGCCGGCCGCCTTGGGCGGCATGGCCTTGCCGATGAAGCCCGCGAGCAGCACGACGGTGAGGATATAGGGCAGCGCCGTCCAGAGCTGCACGGGGATCTCTCCGATCAACGGCACCGGCTGGCCCTGCATGGCGATGGACAGCGACTCCAGGAATCCGAACAGCAGGCAGGTGAGCAGGATGTTCTTCGGCTTCCAGTTGGCGAAGACCAGCGCCGCGAGCGCGATGAAGCCCTTGCCGGCCGACATGCCTTTGGTGAAACCGCCGCTGACGGCCATCGACAGAAACGCGCCGGCGAGGCCGACGAAGACGCCGCCCAGCAGCACCGCCATGTAGCGCAGTCGCGCCACGGAGATGCCGGCCGTATCCACCGCGCCCGGATTTTCACCCACGGCGCGCAGGCGCAGGCCGAAGCGGGTCCGATAGAGGATCCACCAGGTCAACGGGATCATCGCGAAGGCGAAATAAGTGAGCAGGTGGTGGCCTGACAGGATGCGCTCGTAGAAGACGCCGATGACCGGAATCTGACCGATCTCGGCGGCGAGCGGCAATTGCACCGTCTGCAGTTTTGCGTCGCCCGAGAGCGAGGGCGTGCGGCCTGCCATGTTGAACCAGGCCTGGCCGATGATCACCGTCGCGCCCATGGCGACGAAGTTGATCGCCGTTCCCGAGACGACCTGATTGCCGCGCTGGGAGATCGAGGCGTAGCCATGCACGGCCGAAAACGCCACCGCGCAGAGGATGGCCGAAGCGATGCCGAGCACGGCCGAGCCGGTGACCGCGGCGCCGGATGCGCCGGCGAAGGCGGCCGCCAGCAGCTTACCTTCGAGGCCGATATCGACGACGCCGGAGCGTTCGGCATAGAGGCCGGCAAGCGCGGTCAGGATCAACGGCACGGACATGCGGATCGTGCCCTGGAGGACAGAGACCCACCAATCGATATTTTCCATGATCAGCCTCCAGCAGCTTCGGTGGTGGGCGCGCCGCCGCGGCGCATGCGGGCGAAGGTCATCGTCACGGCGGGGCGGAACAGATGCTCCAGCGCGCCGGCGAACAGGATGACCAGACCCTGGATGATGACGATCATGTCGCGCGAGATGTTGGGCATCTCGAAGGCGATCTCGGCGCCGCCCTGATAGAGCATGCCGAACAGGATCGAGGCGAGAATGATGCCGACCGGATGCGACCGGCCCATCAGCGCCACGGCGATGCCGACGAAGCCGGCGCCGGCGACGAATTCCTGCTGAATGCGGAACTGGTCGCCCATGATCGAATTGATCGCGAGCAATCCGGCCAGCGCGCCCGAAATCAGCATGGTGACGATGATGATCTTCTTCTCGGAGATGCCGGCGTAACGCGCCGCGCCGGCGCTGTGGCCGAGCGTGCGCATTTCATAGCCGAGCCGCGTGCGCCAGATCAGCAACCAGACCAGGTAACAGGCGAGAAGCGCCAGCAGGAAGCTGAGGTTGAACGGCGAATTGCGATTGTCGAGGCCGAAGATCGCCAGCAGCCAATCGAGCTTCGGCAATTGCCCGCCGGCCTCGAAGGTGCGCGACTGGATCGCCATCGAGCCGAAGGGCTTGAAGACGTTGATCAGCATCCACAGCATCAGGCTGTTGGCCATATAGTTGAACATGATCGTGGTGATGACGATGTGGCTGCCGCGATAGGCCTGCAGCCAGGCCGGCACCAGCGACCAGAGCGCGCCGGTGGCGATGCTGCCGACGATGGCGAGCGGGAACACCACATACCAGGGAAGCGTGGAATCGAACATCAGGCAGGCGGCAGCCACGCCGATGCCGCCGATATAGGCCTGGCCCTCGACGCCGATATTGAACAGGCCGGCATGGGCCGCGACCGCCACGGCGAGACCCGCAAAGATGAAGTTGGTGGCGTAAAACAGCGTGTAGCCGACACCTTCGCCGGAGCCGAAGGCCCCGGTGATCATCAGTTCGGCGGCGCGCAGCGGATTTTCGCCGACGAACAGCACGACGAGGCCCGAAATCAGGAAGGCCGCGATGAGATTGAGCAGCGGGATCAGGCCATATTCGGCCCAATTCGGCAGCTTGGCAAAGGGCGCGCTCATTCGGCTGCCTCCTTCTTGTCTTCCACGCCCGCCATCAGCAGGCCGATTTCCCCTTCCGGCGCATCCGGGCTGCGTTCGCCCACGACGCGGCCGGCGAACATCACCAGTATGCGGTCCGACAGCGAGCGGATCTCGTCGAGTTCGACCGAGACCAGCAGGATGGCCTTGCCGGCGTCGCGCATTTCGATGATGCGGCGATGGATGAATTCGATCGCGCCGACATCGACGCCGCGCGTCGGCTGGCCGATGACCAGCACGTCGGGATTCTGCTCCATCTCGCGCGCCAGCACGATCTTCTGCTGGTTGCCGCCCGAGAAATTGGCGGTCTTGAGACGTGGATTGGGCGGACGGATGTCGTATTGGGCAATCTTGGCCTCGGCGTCCTTGCGGATCGCATCAACATCGAGCAGCCAGCCCTTGGTGTATTGCGGCGCGTTGTGATAGCCGAGAATGGCGTTTTCCGCCTCCTCGAACTTCAGCACCAGACCGGTGTGATGGCGGTCTTCCGACACATGCGCGAGACCGCGGCGACGCAGGTCGGCCGGGTCGCCATGGCCCGTCACGTCGACCGGCTTGCCGTTGAGTTCGACCCTGCCGGTCAGCGCGCGGCGCATGCCGGCGATGGCTTCCATGAGCTCCGACTGGCCGTTGCCGGCGACCCCGGCGATGCCGACGATTTCGCCGGCGCGCACATCGAAGGAGACGTCGTCGACCATGGTCACGCCGCGGCTGTCCCTGACGGTGAGATTGCGCACCGACAGCTTGACGCCCGAGGGATTGGCCTCGCCTTTTTCCACGCGCAGCAGAACCCGGCGGCCGACCATCAGTTCTGCGAGTTCCTCCACCGTCGTCTCTGCGGTCGTGCGGGTCGCGACGATCTCGCCGCGCCGCATCACCGACACTTCGTCGGTGATCGCCATGATCTCGCGCAGTTTGTGGGTGATCAGCAGGATCGTCTTTCCCTGTTCCTTGAGCTGGGCGAGGATCCGGAACAGGTGATCGGCCTCGGCCGGCGTCAACACGCCCGTCGGTTCGTCGAGAATGAGGATTTCGGCGCCGCGGAACAGGGCTTTGAGGATTTCGACGCGCTGCTGGATGCCGACCGGCAATTCCTCGATCGTGGCGTCGGGGTCGACCTCCATCTCATATTCCTGCTCGAGCCGCTTCAGCTCGGCGCGCGCCTTGGCGATGCCCTTGTTGAGAATAGGCGAATCCTCGGCGCCGAGCATGATGTTCTCGAGCACGGTGAAATTTTCCACCAGCATGAAATGCTGGTGGACCATGCCGATGCCGGCGGAAATCGCCGCGTTCGGATCCTTGATATGGGCCTTCTGGCCGTCGATGTGGATTTCGCCCTTGTCGGCCTGGTAGAAGCCGTAGAGGATCGACATCAATGTGGATTTGCCGGCGCCGTTTTCCCCGATGATGCCGTGGATGGCGCCCTTGCGGACCTTGAGGTCGATGTTCTTGTTGGCGTGGACGGGGCCGAAACTCTTGTCGATGCCCTTGAGTTCAATTGCAAGTTCGCTCATGACAGCCCATATCGGAACGGCCGGCCAACAGGGCGCGGCTTTCTGGACGGATAGTGTTGAGGTTTGGGACGCCTGTCCAGCGGCTTTCGCCAGCCAGCGACGGAGAAAACGCCATGAGCGACGAAGACCTTTCGGCCCGCGTGACGCTGCTCGAGGAAACAATCGCGCATCAGAGCCGCATGATCGAGGATCTGTCCGGACAGATCGCCGGGCAGTGGAAAATCATCGACCAGCTTCAATTCCGCGTGGAACGGCTCACCGAGCAGTTCCGCGCGCTCGAGGACGCCGCGCTCGAAGCGCCGGGCATCGCCAAGCCACCCCATTATTGATTGTTCGCCCCGTTCATCCGCAGGGTTTTCTTCCCAAAAAAAGAACCGCCCTGGCTTACGCCAGGACGGGTCTCTCATGCGTTCAGCCGATCAATAGGGGCACTTCTCGTCGGACATGTAATCGTGCACCTGAACGGCGCCCGAGATGATGTCCGCCTTGGCCTTGTCGAGGGCTGCGGTCATTTCGGCGGTGATGAGCGGCTTGTTGTTGTCGTCCATCGCGGCGCCGACGCCGTCTTCCTTGAGGCCGAGGTTCTGAATGTCGGCGACGAACTTGTCGGTCTTCACGTCGTTGAACGAATTGTAGACGGCGACGTCGACGCGCTTCAGCATCGAGGTGAGAACCTTGCCCGGCTGCATGCCGTTCTGGTTGGAGTCGACGCCGATGCCGAGCTTGCCGGCTTCCGCGGCGGCTTGGAGAACGCCGACGCCGGTTCCGCCGGCGGCGTGGTAGACCACGTCAGCGCCCTGGGCGATCTGCGACTTGGCGATTTCGCCGCCCTTGACCGGGTCGTTCCAGGCGCTCGGATCAGAGCCGGTATAGGCCTGGAACACTTCGGCGTCCTTGTTGACCGACTTCACGCCGCCGACATAGCCGCAGGCGAATTTGTGGATCAGCGGAATGTCCATGCCGCCGACGAAGCCGACCTTGCCGGACTTCGCCGCCATGCCTGCGAGCACGCCGACGAGGTAGGAGCCTTCCTGTTCCTTGAAGACGATCGACTTCACGTTCGGCTTGCCCGTCACGACCATGTCGATGATGGCGAATTTGGTGTCGGGATATTCGCCCGCGACCTTTTCGAGGGCTGCGGCCCAGGAGAAGCCGGCCACGACGATCGGGTTGTTGCCGTCGCCGGCGAACTTGCGCAGCGCCTGTTCGCGCTGGGCGTCGTTGGCGATTTCGAATTCGCGATAGGCGATGCCGGTGTCGGCCTTGAACTTTTCTGCGCCGTTATAGGCGGCTTCGTTGAACGACTTGTCGAACTTGCCGCCCAGATCGTAGATGATTGCCGGCTTCACATCGGCGGCGAAAGCGGATGCGGCCATCGACGCCGTCGCCATCAGTGTCAAAAGGATTTTTTTCATTGTTCTTTCCCTGTTGCCTCACAGTTTTGCGGAATTAGCCGGAGACCCCTCTAACGGCTCTCAACTAACGGCCCTGCCTCTTTCCCTCTCGAGGACGAGCGCGGAGCATCCTTGCATGGCTAGGGGAAAAATTCACCAAAAATTTTTCAGTTGGTAAAAATCGGGCCACCCCACTGTTTTCATAAGCGAAAACAGTGGGGTGGCCCCTTTAGGAACGGATCTATGCTAGGCGATGCAGGCGACGCCCGTGCCCTTCAATCCACAATAACCGCCGGGATTCTTGGCGAGATATTGCTGGTGATAGTCTTCGGCGAAATAGAAGGGGCCGGCGTCCATGATCTCGGTGGTGATGCGCGTCTTGCGGCCGGCGCGGTCGAGCGAGGCCTGATAGGCGTCGCGCATCGCCTCGGCGACCCGCTTCTGTTCGTCGGTATAGACATAGATCGCCGAGCGATAGGTGGTGCCGATGTCGTTGCCCTGACGCATGCCCTGGGTCGGGTCATGCTCCTCGAAGAACAGTTTCAACAGGCTTTCGAGCGTCACGATCCTGGGATCATAGACCACCAGCACCACTTCCGTATGACCGGTCAGCCCGGTCGTGGTTTCCTGATAAGTCGGATTGCGGGTGAAGCCGCCGGAATAGCCGACCGCGGTCACATGAACGCCCGGCGTCTTCCAGAACAGGCGTTCGGCGCCCCAGAAGCAGCCGAGGCCCAGCAGGATCTGTTCGGTCCCTTCCGGATAGGGGCCTTTGAGCGGCCGCCCATTGACGAAATGCGTCTCGGCCGTCGGCAACTCCGTTTCGCGCCCCGGCAGGGCGTGCGCGGCATCGGGCATCACGGTCTTCTTGTTGAACATGTCGATCAGGAACATGGTCTATCCTTTCCTTGTTCGAAACATCGAAAGCGGCGCCAGCGCCGGCAGTCGCCACGTCTCGGCGCGCCGATCAGCCGAACCGGCGGCGGGCCGGCAGTTTCGCCGCCGCGACGGGGCTGCGATAGGCGGCGAGATAGAGAATCAGCGACAGGCAGAGAAGCACCACGAAGGCGGGCTGGGTCAAAATCCAGGCGATCACGTCGTCCCAGATAAAATCGGACATGTGCGACTGCACATAAAGCTCGGCTTCCAGCACCACATCGGGATAAAGCCCGAACAGGGCGTTGCCGAGCGATGTGATCACCACGCCATTGGCCGCGACCGACTGGATGGCGTCGACGACGCCCGCGAACACCGCGCAGGCGAGCAACACCATACTGACGAATCGCAACACCAGCAGCATGCCGCCACCCGGTCCTTTCTGCACGAGGCCGCGGCGCGCCCGGGCCATCTCTCTGGAGACGCTGTACGCGTCAAGCCCAAGAAGTAGCGGTGCGCCCCCCGACTTTCAATGCCGCCGGGCCATCGCCTTCATTTTCCGCATCAAAATTCTGTCATGAAGGGTTGATTATCGCCACAGCATCGGTATAGATCGCGCCCGAACGACGCGCCGGACAAAACCGGTCCATATCAAGCGCTTCGCGACGCCCCCCGGGGTGAAGGACAGGTGGCCGAGCGGTTGAAGGCGCACGCCTGGAACGCGTGTGTACGTGAAAGCGTACCGAGGGTTCGAATCCCTCTCTGTCCGCCATTTCCTACTCTGCTTCCCCTCATGCACCCGACCGCAGCGCAATGCGCTTTTTCCTTTGGCAGCGGCGGCGGTTGTTTCTATGACTGGGCGAGACTGACCCCGGGATCCGCCATGCAGACCATCACGACCGTAGCGCGCCACGCCGTCGAGATCAAGAAGAGCCGCTTCATCATCGCCGCCGCGCCCGTCACCGATGAGGCGGCGGCCAAGGCGTTTATCGCAGCCGAGAGCGACGCGGCGGCCCATCACAATTGCTGGGCCTATCGCATCGGCCAGATCTATCGCTTCAGTGACGACGGCGAACCCTCGGGCACGGCTGGGAAGCCGATCCTGCAGGCGATCGACGGGCAGGACATCGATGGCGTGGCGGTTGTGGTGACGCGCTTCTTCGGCGGCGTGCTGCTCGGCTCAGGCGGATTGATGCGGGCCTATGGCGGCTCGGCGGCGGAGTGCCTGCGAACGGCGGAGAAAATCCGGCTCACGCCGCAGGTGGAAACCGGGCTGCGCCTCGTCTTTTCAGATCACGGATTGATAAAATCGCGGCTGGAGCGCATAGAGGGCGCAACCGTCCTGTCGGAGGAATTCGGCGCCGAGGGCGTGTGTGTTCGGTGCCTATTGCCCGCCGATCAGGCGGACGCGCTCATCCGAATGCTCGTGGATCTCACCAGCGGACGGCTGTCTTTGGACAAAGCGGACGACTGAGCCAGGCGCATAGCGCAGAAATTAGCCGACGAATTACTATCCGTGATCCGTCGTCCTATAGAAGGAATCGACATGCCGCCTTTGTCCAAACCGAACGTGATGCGGGGCTGGCTGCTTCTCCTTCTGATTTCTTCGGCGCTGGTGGTCGGACTTGAAATCTTCCATCTGCCGGCGGCGTTGCTGTTGGGCCCGATGATCGCCGCAATCATTCTGGCCGCAGCCGGACGCGCTGTGTCCGTGCCGAACCAGGCGACGTTTTTCGCACAGGGCGTGATCGGCTGCCTGATGGCCAAGGCCATCCCTCTGGAGCTGCTGATCGAGATCGGTCGCGCCTGGCCGATCTTCCTGTGCGGCGTCGTGTCGGTGATCGCCGTTTCCGTCGGCTTCGGCTGGATGCTGGCCCGCATGCAGGTGCTGCCGGGCTCCACCGCCATCTGGGGTTCTGTGCCAGGCGCGGCCTCGGCCATGACCATCATGTCGGAAAGCTTCGGCGCCGACATGCGGCTCGTCGCCATCATGCAATATATGCGCGTTCTCTGCGTGGCGCTGGCCGCGGCATTGGTGTCCAGGATGTTCATCGGCGAAACGGGGGCGGCGCAATCGGTCGTCTGGTTTCCGCCGATCGACTGGCTGCCGCTCGGCCAGACCGCGGTGCTGATCGCGGTCTCCGCCGTCATCGTCGCCGTCACGAAGATCCCGGCCGGGATGATGCTGGTTCCGATGGCCCTCGGCGCGCTTCTGCAGGATATCGGGCTGATGCGGATCGAATTGCCGCCGTGGCTGCTCGCGGGAAGCTATGCGGTCGTCGGCTGGGGCATCGGCGGGCGGTTCACCCGCGCGATTCTCGTCTATGCGCTGAAGGCGCTGCCGCGCGTCATCGCCGCGATCCTGGCGCTGATCCTGATCTGCGGCGGTTTCGCCTATGTGCTGGTGCAGGTCGCCGGCGTCGATCCTCTGACGGCCTATCTCGCCACCAGCCCCGGCGGCGCCGACACCGTGGCGATCATCTCCGCTTCGAGCGATGTCGACGTGTCCTTCGTCATGGCCATGCAGCTCGCCCGCTTCCTGTTCATTCTGGTCACCGGACCGGCATTGGCGCGGCTGGTGGTGAAATGGTCGGGTCTGGACAGGCCGGCTGGGCCGGCCTGAGACGGCGGGGCCGGCCTGATCCTGCCCGCCCTTACGCCTCCAGCCAGCGCACCTCGTCCGGCGTCAGCGCGATGTCCAGCGCCGAGAGGCTGTCTTCCAACTCACTGAGCGTGCGCGGCCCGATCAGCGGAATGACCGGGAAAGGCTGGGCCAGGACATAGGCGAGCGCGATGTGGATCGGACTGCGGCCTTTCTTGGCGGCAAGCTCGTAGGCGCGGTCGCGACGACTGAAATTGCGCTCCGAATACCAGCAGCGGACAATTTCCTCGTCATCGAACCTGTCGCGGCCGGCGCGATCGGTGAAGAAGCCGCGCCCCTGGCTCGACCAGGCGAAATTCGGCGTCTGCGTCTTCACGAGCCACTCTTTCCACTCGTCATTCGAGGCGGCGACACAGCCTGCCCAGATCGGATCGATCATTTCGGCCAGGGAAAAATTGTTCGACAGTGCGGCAGGCGCGCGCTTGCCGCTCTTCTCCGCATAAGCGATCGCCGCATCCATGCGCTCGCGCGTCCAGTTGGAGCCGCCGAAAATGCCGCGGATCCGGCCTGCGCTGGCTTCCGCATCCATGGCGTCGACGAATTCATCCACCGGCACATCCGGATTGTCGCGATGCATGAAATAGACGTCGACATAGTCCGTCTTGAGTCGATCGAGCGACGCGGTCAGTTGCTTGCCGATCTGGTCGGGATAGCAGAGCGGCGAATGCACGCCCTTGCCGATCAGCACGATCTCCTCGCGGTCGACGCCCCGGCTCGTATGCCAGTCGCCGAAAACAGCTTCGGTCGCGCCATTGCCGTAGATATAGGCGGTGTCGAAAAGATTGCCGCCCGCCTCATAGAAGCCGTCGAGCGTCAGCGAGGCCGAAGCGAAATCCGGAAAGAACTCGAAGCCCAGCGCCACCGTCGACGCCTGTTTGGCGAGGCCGGGAATGGCGCGCCGGGGTACCTTGTGGCCCGCCTTCACGACATCGCCCGCGATGTTCCTGGTCCTGACCGCCGGCGTCTCCAGCTCGTATTTGAGCCCCACCGAGGCGCGCCAGGCGTCCATGGCGCGGAGATTGCCGAGCGAATCGGCCCAGCCCATGCCCGGCGCCGGGAATTCGCGTTCGCCGGCGCGGATCGCGTCTGCGGCCGCATCGGCCTCGAAGGAATAGAGCCAACGTTCTTCGGCGCATTCGATGGTCTCATGCGACCCGTCCTTGCGGAAGAGTTCTATTTTGCCGACGCCGCCCTTGTGGCCGGCGGCGAACCAGAAATCGGCGACCTCCAGCCGGCCCTCCGAGCCGATCACGCGCAGGACATTGTCCTGAGTGGCCATGATCGAGCAGGAGACTTCGGCGACGATGTCGTTGGGGAATTTCAAGACGGCCGAGGCCCATTCGTCGACGCCGGTTTCGCCGAGACGGGCGGCGCCCGTGACCTTGACCGGATCGAGGAAGGGTCTGCCCTCCACTGCGCCGGCGATCAGTCGCGCCATCGAGACGGGATAACCGCCGACATCGAGAATGCCGCCGCCGGCCGAGGCCTGCGAGAACAGCCGATGGTCTGGCCGAACGCCGCCCATGTCGAAGCCGAAGCTCGACTTGATCAGCCTGACCTGACCGATCACCCCGGAGCGGATGAGGTCGATCAGCTTGGCCGTCTGCGGATGCAGCCGATACATATAGGCTTCGCCGGCGAAGACGCCGGCCTTGCGCGCCTCGTGATAGACGGCGTCGGCGTCGAAGGCGGTCAGCGCCAAGGGTTTCTCGACCAGCACATGCTTGCCGGCGCGGATCGCCTTGATCGCCCATTCGGGATGGGAGGGATGCGGCGTGGCGATATAGACGGCCTCGACCTCGGGATCGTCGATCAGCGCCTGATAACCCGAGACGATGCGCGCGCCGGGGAATCCCTCGCTGAGGCCCGGTTTGTCGGGATTGCGCGTGCCGATGGCCGCGATGCGGCCGGTGCGCGAATGGGCGACGCCTTCGGCGAAGGTGCGCGCTATCGTGCCGGGGCCGATGATGCCCCAGCTCAGTCTGTCTTCCGTCATGATCGTGCTCCTCCCGATCGAGACCCGCCGGCGTGCAATCGCCGTCAAAGGTCCAGCCCAGTCGGGGAGACCGGGCAAGATTAACGCAGCCGTTGGCCCGCGCTGTCGAATAGAAACGCTTGCCTTGCCGATACGCCGACCGTCATCGTGTCCGCCGCCCGGCTGTCACGGCTCTCTTCATGCTCAATGATGATCTGCTCGCCCGGCCTGAGATGGGCGTAAATATAACTTGTGTGTCCGAGATGTTCGGTGACGTCGACGGTGACGGTCAGTTGCGCGTCGCCGTCGCCCGCTTTCAGGAAATGTTCGGGACGCAGGCCGAGCGTGACCTTGTCGCCCTGCTTGAGCGCGGCGGCGATCGGCAGGGTCACCTGCGTCTCCGGCTGGTCGTCGAGCCCCACCGTGATCCGGCCGCCGTCAGCCGAGATCACATGGGCCGCCAGGAAGTTCATCTTCGGCGAGCCGATAAAACCGGCGACGAAGACATTGTCGGGATCGTCATAGAGCGCGAGCGGCGCTCCCACCTGCTCCACCTTGCCCGCGCGCAGCACGACGATCTTGTCGGCCAGCGTCATCGCCTCGACCTGGTCATGCGTGACATAGATGATGGTGGCGTTGAGCTCCTTGTGCAGGCGGGCGATCTCGACGCGCATATGCACGCGGAGTTCTGCATCGAGGTTGGACAGGGGCTCGTCGAACAGGAAGACATCCGGATTGCGCACGATGGCGCGGCCGATCGCCACGCGCTGGCGCTGGCCGCCCGAGAGCGCCTTGGGCTTGCGGTCCATCAGGGCGTCGAGTTCGAGGATCTTGGCGGCCGCAGCGACCCGACGATCGATCTCGTCCTTGGCCATGCCGGCGAAACGGAGCGCGAAACCCATGTTTTCACGCACCGTCATATGCGGATAGAGCGCATAGGTCTGAAACACCATGGCGATGCCGCGCTTGGAAGGATCGACGTCGTTCATTTCGACGCCGCCGATCTTCAGGCTGCCCGAGGTGATGTCCTCGAGGCCAGCGATCATGCGCAGAAGCGTGGACTTGCCGCAGCCCGACGGGCCGACGAAGACCACGAATTCCCCGGACCTGATGTCCAGATCCACGCCCTTGATCACATCAAGCGATCCGAAGGTCTTGCGGATCTGGGTGAGCGACACATCTGCCATGGTTTCAGCCTCAGCTTACGGTGAAGGTGACCGTCTGCTCGCCGAACGGACGGCAGCGGGCGGTCAGGGTGATGGTTCCGGCATCGTCTCCGGCTTCGATATAGAGGCCGGTCGCGCCGCCCTTGAAACTGGCGAGCGTCGGGCCGACGAGACGGCCGGCGCCTTCGACCGACAGTTCGACCGGATCGTCGAAGAAGGGCAGGATATTGCCGTTCTGATCGAGCGCGCGCAGGATCACGCGGACGGTGTCCTTTTCGCCGGCGCGAAGTTCGGTGTCGTCGGGGGCGATTTCGAACCTGGCCGGCATCGGATCGGCCGGCAGCGTCACGGTCTTCACCGCCTTGCCGTCGACATAGCCGGTGATCACGCCTTCGCGCCAGATGCGGCCCCAGGTGCCGAATTCCTCAGGGGTCACCGAGCGCAGGTCGACCACGACGGGCGGATGCGGCAGATGCGGATAGGTGTCGCGATCGGGAAGGATGCGCTTGGGCGCGAATTCGCCGAACTGGATTTCCACATAATCGCAATTGGTCAGGATGATCAGCGGCAGCACGCCGCCGATATTGCGCTCGCCGCGCGCCCAATAGGTGACCGGCATCAGCACCGCGCCGGTTTCGGGGCCGCCCTGCGAGGCATAGGCATAGGCCGCGAATTTCGGTTCGCGATACATGTCCATCACGCCGTGATAGCAGATGCGGTCGCCGGCGCCGAAGTCCTTGTGGGTGTTGTAGTCATACATGCACCAGCCGGTGCAGCCGGAAATGGACGGATCGCCGGCGGCGGCGTCGAGCACCAGAAGATGGCGGGTGACATGTTCGGCCTGGCGCTGCTCCTGGTCGAAACGCTTGGTCGGATACATGTGACCGTTATATTCGGTGATCATATAGGGCACTTTATGGGTGATGCCCGTGGTTTCCGACTGATCGCGCAGCACGACGCGGCCGCGATTGTTGCCCGGCATTTCTTCCTGGCCGAGGATGAAGTCGTTCAGCGTATAGACGTCTTCGAGCAGTTCGGAATTGGTGATGAAGCGCACGCCGCCGGTCTGTCGGGTCGTGTCGAGTTCATGGGCGAGGCGGTTGGTCTCGAGATAGAAGTCGTGATTGTCCTGGGATTCGTTGATGCGTACGCCCCAGATGATGATCGACGGATGGTTCCAGTCGCGCTCGATCATGCGACGGACATTCTCGATCGATTCCTGCTGCCAGGCCTTGCCGCCGATATGCTGCCAGCCCGGGATTTCCTCGAACACCAGCAGGCCGATTTCGTCGCAGCGGTCGAGGAACCACTTGGATTGCGGATAATGCGAGGTGCGCACGACATTGCAGCGCAGCTCGAATTTCATGATGTCGGCGTCTTTTTCCTGGCCGCGGCGGCCCATGGCGTAGCCGAGATGCGGCCAGGCCTGGTGGCGGTTCAGACCGCGAAGCTTGACGTTGCGGCCGTTCAGGAAGAAGCCGTCGACGCGATATTCGGCGGTGCGGAAGCCGAAGCGGCTGGAATAGGCGTCCTTGCCCGAGGCGGTCTCGATGTCCACCGTCAGCGTGTAGAGGACGGGCGTGTCGAGGTCCCAGATCTCGGCGCCTGTGACGCCCGAGAGTTCGACCAGGGTTTCAGCGCCTGCAAGCGCAGCCTTGGCGGTCGCGATCGTCGCGCCGGCCTTGTCGGAAATCGTCACGGTGGCGGAACCTGCCGCATCGAGACCCTGATGGTTGGCGAGCTGGATTTTCGCGGTCACCGTCTTGATCTCGGTCAAGGCGTCCGGGGTCTCGATCTTGACGTTTTTGATCGCGACCGGGCTCGTCACCTTCAGCCAGACGTCGCGATAGATGCCGGCATAGCAGAGATAATCGATCATGCCGCCGAAAGGGGGAATCTCCGGGTTTTCGGACCCGTCGATCTTGACCGTCAACAGGTTGTCGCCCTGCTTGAGATAGGGCGTCAGCCGGGCTTCGAACGGCGTATAGCCGTCCTTGTGCGCGATGATTTCCTGGCCGTTCAGATAGACGACGGAATCGGCCATGGCGGCGTCGAACACCAGCGAGACTTCGCGGCCCTCGAAAGACGGTTCCCAGGCGATGACCTTCTGATATGTGAAGGCCTTCTGATAGCTGGTTTCGTCGAAATAGTTGTAGGGCAGCTCGACGGCGGTGTGCGGCAGACGAACCGTCTCGCCCGCCTGCGCGGTGTTCACCCAACCCGGCTCGAAGCCGGCGGTGAAGGTCCAGCCGCCGTTGAAAGTCTCGTATCTACGCATGGTTTTATCCTATTTCACCGAGCCAAGCATGCCCTGGACGAACTGGCGCTGCATGGCGAAAAACACGAAGATGGTCGGGATCGTGGCGATGATCGTGCCGATCATCACCGTTCCGAATTGCGGGGTGTAGCTGGAGGCGAGCGAGGACACGACCAGCGTGATGGTCTTGGTGTCGTTCGACTGCAGCACGATCAGCGGCCAGAGGTAGTTGTTCCAGTTGGCCATGAAGACGATGACGAAGGCGGCGGCGTAGGTGGAGCGCATCACCGGCATGTAGATATAGAGGAAGATCTGCCATTCCTTGAGGCCGTCGACCTTGGCGGCGTCGCGCAACTCGGTCGGAAAGGCCTTGGTCGCCTGGCGGAAGTAGAAAATGATGAAGGCCGAGGCGATGGTGGGCAGGATGATGGCGATATGGGTGTCGATCAGCTTGGCCTTGGCCATCATCATGAACAACGGGATCATGATCGCGGCGAAGGGCACCATCAGCGTCAGGAGCATCAGCGCATAGATGCGCTCGCGCCATTTCGACTTGAACATTTCGAAGCCGTAGCCCGCCAGCGAAGACACCAGCATGGTCACCGCCGTGCCGATGATGGCGATCTTGGCGGAATTCCACAGCACCAGCGGCAGGTCGACGGCGGCCATGAAGGCATTGACATTGTCGAAGAAGGCGCTGCCGAAACTCATCTTGCCTTCGAGGATATGCGCATTGGTGTTGGTGGCGCTGATCCCCATCCAGATGAACGGGAACACCGACAGGAACGCCGCGATGCTCAAAAACAGATATTGCAGGATCGACGGCAGCAGGCGGACAAGGCGTTGCGCGTTCATTTGCGTTCCCTCGCGGCGTAGAATTGCAGGAAGGACAGGACCGCCACCATGATCACGATGACATAGGACACGGTCGCCGCATAGCCGTAGCTCGGCATGTAGCGGAAGGTGAGGTTGTAGATGTAGAGCGACAGCGTCAGCGTCGAATCCGCCGGTCCGCCCTTGCCTTCGGCGCTCAGGCTGTAGACTTCGTCGAACAGTTGCAGCGTCCCGATCGTGGAGGTGACGGTGGTGAACAGGATCACCGGCTTCAGCATCGGCACGGTCAGATAGACGAAGCGGGCCCAGGCCGGCACGCCGTCGATACGGGCGGCCTCGTAGATCGACTTGTCGATATTTTGCAGCGCCGCGAGATAGAAGATCATGTTGTAGCCGGTCCAGCGCCAGGTGATGGCGAGAATGACCAGTGTCTTGGCCCAGAAAGGTTCGGTGAACCAGGAAATCGGCGTATCGACGACGCCGATGGCGATCAGCGCCGAATTCACCACACCGTCGAGCGCGAACATGCTCTTGAACAGGATGGAATAAGCGATCAGCGACGAGACGCAAGGCAGGAAGATGGCGGTGCGGAAGAAGCCGGAGAATTTCAGCTTGGGATCATTGAGCGCGGCCGCCAGGATCAGCGCCAGCGTGATCATGATCGGCACCTGGATCACGAAATAGGTCACCGTATTGGTGAGCGCCTTCAAGAAGACGGGATCGTTGGCGAGCCGCATGATGTTGCCGAAGCCGGCGAACTTCATCATCATGCCCTTGCCCGCATAGAGCGAGAGCCAGAGCGACCGGAAGATCGGGAAGATCATGAAGGTCCCGATCAACAGAAGGGCGGGGGCCACGAACAGCCAGCCGTTCACGTCGAAATATCGCTTCAATCCGCCGGGTTTTGCAGTGGCCATGATCGTCCATCACTGTCTGGTGTGAAGTGTCGACAGATGTCGAGATGCCCGCCAAGGCCGCGGCGTCGCCGCCGCCGCCCCGGGGAGGAACGGACGGCGCTGCCGCCGTCCGCTTTCGATGATTACTGGATCTGGCCTTCGGCCTGGCTCTGGATGGCCTTCAGCACATCCTCGACCTTGGCGCCCTTGCCCATCGAGCCGAGATTGGCGGTGACGGCCGTATCGACTTCGTTGGTGAAGATGCCGTAATTGACGGCCGGAATCTGGGCGAGCCAATCGGAGAACTTCTGCCAGACCTTTTCGCCGCCGAAGAACGGATCTTCAGCACCATAGGCCGCGCCTTCACGCGCCGCCATCAGCGAGCCGACCGCGCCGCGCTCGGTGAGGATCTTCTGGTAGAACTCGGTGTCCTTGGCGTAGACTTCGTTGAGGAAGTCGATGGCCTCGTCCTTTTCCTTGGAAGCTTCCAACACGTACCAGCTGGAGCCGCCGAGGTTGGAGGCGGAGGTTGCGCCTTCGACCGACAGCTTCGGCGTCGCCGCGACGCCCCACTTGCCGGACTGGTCGGCCTGGGCCTTGACGGTGCCGGTGATCCAGACGCCGGTCACGACGGCGGCGACATCGCCGGAGGTGAAGGAGGCGAGCCACTCGTTCCAGCCGGCGGTCGGCTTGAAGATGCCGGCCTGCATGATCTTGCCCTGGGTTTCCAAGGCGGCCTTCAGCGCGGCGTTGTTTTCGATGTTCAGGTTGCCGTCATTGTCGAAATACCATTCGCCGGCGGACTGCATCATGATGCGGGTCAGGCCTGCGTCGTTCGGATCGAAGCCCATCATCTTGTGGCCGGTCTTGGCCTCGACTTCCTTGCCGATTTCGATGAAGCGGTCCCATGTGATGTTCTGCATGTCCTCGGGCTTGAAACCAGCCTGTTCGAGGTAATCCTTGCGGTAGTACATGCCGGTCACGCCGGAATCGAAGGGCATGCCGTAGACCTTGTCGTCCATGGTCATCAGCTGCACCTTGTAAGGCGCGAAGCCGGAATAGTCGATCTTGTCGGACAGGGCGGCGAAGGAGCCCGGGAAGGACTGCAGATACTTCTGCGCGCCGTAATCTTCGATCAGCACGATGTCGGGCAGCGTGTCGGTTGCGCCCGACGACAGCGAAGTCTGCAGCTTCTGCTCGACGTCGGCCTTGGCGAAGTCGACGATGTTGAAGGTGGTTTCCGGATGCTTGGCGGTGTAGCGCGCGCCGGCTTCCTTCATGATCGCCACGTTGAAATTCGGATCCCAGCACCAGACGGTGATTTCGCCGGCGAAGGCGGCGGTCGCGGTCAGCACGCTGACGCTCGCCAATGCAGCGGTCGCAATACGTTTCATAATCGGTGAAATAGCCATTAAATCCTCCCTGGAAATGGCGTTACGCCGGCAGGCCCCTCCTGCCTGTCGCGAAGTATCGTCAAAAAAACAGGGAACGCAAGAAAATTTTTAGTAAATATTTATTGCGGTTGCGAAAGGATTTTACGCAGGTGCAGAATGATCCGGCTTCCGACAGCTGTCGCGCCAGATCATTTCGGTGGCGATGGTGACGGTCTTGGCGTAGTCGCGACCGTTGAGCCGCTCGATCAGGAGGTCCACGGCGGTCTCGCCGATATGCTCGCCATGAATCTTCATGGTCGACAGCGGCGGGTTCAGGAATTGCGCCACGGGGATGTCGTTGAAGGAGACGACGGCGATGTCGTCGGGGATGCGCAGGCCCGCCTCCTGGATGGCGCGATAGGCGCCGATCGCCATATTGTCGTTGGCCGCGAGGATGACGTCGGGCTTATCGGACAGGCTCAGAATGGTCTGCGCCAGCATGTAGCCGGTTTCGAGCCGCAGATTCTGGCCGAAATTGCAGTTCTGGCCGAGCGCCAGAAGTTCGGGATCGAAGCCGCCGCGCTCCTTCTGCCAGTCGATATAGGCGCGACACCGGCGCTCGCCGAAAGGCTGGGTCTGGCCGTCGAGATGCTCGTAGCTGCCGATGAAGGCAATCCGCTTGTAACCCATCGACACGAGTTCGTTCAGGACCGTTTCGGTCGCCAGTCCGACATCGCTGAACACGCTGTCGATGCGGCTGCTGCGCGGATCGAAATCAGCGAAGACCAGATGCCTGCAATGGCTCGACAGCCAGTCGATCTCGTTCTTGGAGTGCTTGCCGATGACGATGACGCCCGCCACGCTCTGCAGGAGCGCCGGATCGGGCAGCGCGTCGGAATGGAAGACCTTGACGATCTCGGTCTTGAACTCCCGACATTTGTTCTCGATGCCGAGGCGGACGCCGATGTAATATGGATCGCCCAACTCGTCCGACGGCTCGAGGAAATGCACGATGGCCAGGCGCGACAGCGCCGCCGAGGGGACGGCGTGATTGACGAATGCGCCGGGAAGCGCCGTCGGACGGTTGCGATTGCGCGGCGTGGCGTAGTTGAGCGCCTCGGCCGTTTCGATGATCGCCTGACGCTTGGCGGCCGAGATCGACAGGGCTGGATCGTAATTGAGCACCCTCGACACGGTCGCCGAGGACACGCCGACGGCCTTTGCGATTTCCTTGATAGTCACCATGAGCGTAAGTCCGATATTCCCCCCGATGCTAGGCGTCGAAACCTGCCAAGGCAAACGATTTTTAGTAAATGTTTACTTGGCGGCAGCCCCCTGCCTCCCCGACACTCTATGGCAGCGAAACGGAACCAAGTCGAGCTTTTGTGACGAAACCGTCGACAATACCCCGTCAAACCGAACGCTTTCAGCCATTTCCGACTTTTTATCGCAGTCTCATTCGTGTAGGCCAACCGCAAAACAAGAAGAACCGGAGTAGTAAAACATGTCCTCTCTCGACTCCGCCGCGGCGGGCGCCCCGGCCAACAGCCGCGCGCGCGTGATCCTGGCGAGCCTGATCGGCACCACGATCGAATTCTATGATTTCTATGTCTACGCCACCGCCGCCGTGCTGGTGTTTCCGCATCTTTTCTTTCCGAAGGGCGATCCGACAACGGCGCTTCTCGCCTCCTTCGCCGTGTTCGGCGCGGCCATGGTGGCCCGACCGCTCGGCGCGATCTTCTTCGGCCATCTCGGCGACAGGCGCGGCCGCAAGGCGACGCTGGTCGGGGCGCTCCTGACCATGGGGGTCGCGACCTTCCTGATCGGCGCGCTGCCGACCTATCCGTCGGTCGGCTGGCTCGCGACATTGTTGCTCGTGGTGCTGCGCATGGCGCAGGGCTTCGCGCTCGGGGGCGAGTGGTCGGGCGCAGCCCTGGTGGCGACAGAGAATGCGCCGAAGGGCAAGCGCGCCGTCTTCGGCACCTTCCCGCAGCTGGGCGCGCCGATCGGCTTCATTCTCGCCAACGGCCTGTTCCTGCTCATTGCCGCGCTTCTGCCGTCGGCCGATCCGTCCATGCCGTCCGAGGCCTTCTTGAGCTGGGGTTGGCGCATTCCCTTCCTCGCCTCGGCGGTGATGGTGATCGTCGGTCTCTGGGTACGCCTCAACCTCGTCGAAAGCAGCGCCTTCGCCAAGACGGTCAAGACCGGCCAGGTGCGCAAGCTGCCGCTCGCCGCCGCCTTCCAGACGCACGGCAAGCAGATCGTGCTCGGCACCTTCTATATGCTGGCGACCTACGTGCTGTTCTACCTGATGACGGCCTTCTCGCTGAGCTTCGGCAGCAAGCCCGTCGACGCCGCGGTGCCCGGCCTCGGCTACGACTATCGCAGCTTCGTGATGATGCTGATCTTCGGCGTGGTGTTCTTCGGCATCTTTACCTTCCTGTCCGGTCCCTGGGCGGAAAGGTTCGGACGCCGCAAGATGCTGATCGCGGTGACGCTGGGCATCGCCGTGTTCGGCCTGAGCTGGGTTCCGCTGTTGGCGCTCGGCAATGTCGGCGTTCTCGCCTGGCTGGTGATCGGCTTCAGCCTGATGGGCATGACCTTCGGCCCGATGGGCGCGCTGCTGCCGGAGCTCTTCCCGGCCAATGTGCGCTATACCGGTTCGGGCATCGCCTACAACGTCTCCTCGATCCTCGGCGCGGCCGTCGCCCCCTTCATTGCGGTGGCGCTCTGGAGCTACGGCCAGGGCAGCCCGTTCTGGGTGGGCGTCTACCTCACCGTCATGGCGGGCCTGACGCTGATCGCCCTGTTCATGGGCGAGGAGACTCAGCACGTCGACATCGAAAAGTAATGGTTCGGAAGCCGCCCGCCCGCCGGGCGGCTTTCCTCAATAGGTTTTCATGGCGAGATGCGGAATGCCCGCATCGATGAATTCCTGCCCGAACACCTTGAAGCCGAAGCGTTCGTAGAGCCCGACCTTGTCGGTCTGGGCGGTCAGGAAGAACCGTCCGCCGGCTTCGTCGGCATAATCCCCCAGCACCCGCCTCATCATCGCCCCGGCTATGCCGCGGCCGCGGAACGCCGTGTCCACGGCCACGCGACCGATTTTCAGATGCTCCGGACGACGCACGATCCGAAGCACGCCGGCGACTTCGCCCTCCAGCAGCGCCACCATATGGATGGCGGTGAGATCGTCGGCGTCGACTTCTTCCTCCGCCGGCACTTTCTGCTCGAGCACGAAGACGGTCCGGCGCAGCTGGAAGCCCAGATTGGCGAGCGTCGAAAAGACCGGCGCGACGAGAATGACCGGATGAGCCGCCATGAATAATCCTCAGGCCCGGAGATCGAGCAGCTTGTTGCGATGTTTGGGATGCGTGCTGTAGACGAAGATGCGGTCGATATCCTTTGGCGGCATCATCGACAGGAAACGCACCTGCACGGTGTCGTTGGCGTAAATGCGCATCGTCAGGCAGCCGACCCGGGCGATCTTGGCGTCGGGAACATCCAGATAGAATTGGTCGGGAAGGCTGAAACGCGTGTTCAACGCCAGCACGGCGCCGCTCGGCCCGATCATGATCAGATCGCAGCGCCGCGCCGCCATGTGCATGACGCCCTTCTCGGTATATTCGAGCCGGGCGGCGTTCATCGTTTCTTCCATCGGGAACCGGTGTTCCCGATCATACATGAAAGACTCTTCCTTGTTCAGGAAATGCGCCTTGGTGGCGGTCATCACGGCTGCCTGCAAAGTATTATTTTTTCGCCAGACTAGACCCGAGGCCTTAACAGAGATTTTCTCCGAGACGGAGAAATCGACGAAAGGCCGTTTCAGATTTCACCCTTTGGTTTTCAGATTTTCGAGATAGTGCGACATCAGCTGCGTCTGCGAGGCGATGCCGAGCTTGCGGTAGATGTTGCGCCGGTGAACCTTGACGGTTCCGGTCGCGATGCCGAGCGTGAGGCCGATCGATTCCGAGGAATGTCCCTGCAGCACCAGTTCGATGATCGCCTTTTCGCGCTCGGTCAGCGGCTGTCGGATCCCGGACGTCTCGGCCGGCTGCGGCGACGCCTTCGACTGTGCGAAACGTCGGGCAAGATCGCGAAAGGCGCTGCGGATCATCGCGGCGACCAGCGGCTCCGCCTTCCGGAGGAGATCGATGTCGGCGGCGCGAAACGGTCCGGTCGCCTGAGCCCGCATCAACGACAGCACCACTGTGACCCCTCCTTCCACCGGAATGAAGAAGCCGATTTCTTCGGCGAGGCGCGTCTCGACATAATAGGTGCGGTAATATTCGCTGGCAAAGAAACGGTCCGGCGCGAGCTCGCGCATCCGCCAGACGCCCGGGCGCGGCAGCGTCGCGGCGCGGTAGAATGGATCGAGCAGATAGGGTCCTTGCTGATACAACGTCACGAAGACGTGGTAATCCTGCTTCGTGAAGCTCGAATAGAGATCGATGGGCCGGGCATCGCCGCGATAGGCGAAAACCACGCAGTGATCGTAAGGCGCGAGGGCTCCGAGCATCTCGGCGAGCCCGCGGCCGACGTCCCCGTCCTCGGCCTCCCCGGCCTCCCATAGCGCCGACGCCGCCAGAAACAGCGACCCGAAATTGACGCTCATGCCTGACCTCTCCCTGTAACCATACTCCCCCGATTGATAAATTCTTAGAAAAATACCTCTTTCGGGGTATATACCCCAAAAGCGGTATCCGCATAGTCTTTCAGCATCAGGGGAATAGATGGCGAGGCAATCGCCGCGACCCCAGGGGAACAGAACAGTGGACCAACCAGCCGAATTCGATGTGGAATTCCGCGGCGTCGCCAAGCGTTACGGCGAGGTGACGGCGGTTTCCGGCATAAATCTCCAGCTGAAGCGCGGCGCCTTCATCGCGCTGCTCGGCCCGTCCGGCTGCGGCAAGACCACCTGCCTGCGCATGATCGGCGGCTTCGAACAGCCGAGCGACGGCGATCTGCTGATCGCCGGCCAGTCGATGCGCGGCGTGCCGGCCTATCGCCGTCCGGTCAACATGGTCTTTCAGCACTACGCGCTGTTTCCGCATTTCGACGTCGAGACCAATGTCGCCTACGGCCTCAGGCAGATCCGCCCGCGCCTCGACGACCGGGAGATCCGCCGCCGCGCCGCCGAGGCGCTCGACATGGTCCATCTCGGCGCTTACGCCAAACGCCGCATTCACGAATTGTCGGGCGGCCAGCAGCAGCGCGTCGCGCTCGCTCGCGCCATCGTCAACCGTCCGCGCGTGCTGCTGCTCGACGAACCGCTCGCCGCCCTCGACAAGAAGCTGCGCATCGCCATGCAGCTGGAGCTCCAGAACCTGCATCGCGAGCTCGGCATCACCTTCCTGCTGGTGACCCATGACCAGGAAGAGGCGCTGTCGATGAGCGACCAGGTTTGCGTGATGAATACAGGCCGCATTGTGCAACTCGCGAGCCCCCAGGACATCTACGACAATCCCGCCAGCCTGTTCGTGGCCGATTTCGTCGGCAAGACCAACCGGCTCGACGCCGTCATCGAAACCCGGGGCGGCGCAGCCGCCGCCCGCTTCGGCAACGGCCTCGTTCTGCCGCTCACCCGCCCCGGCCTCGGCTCCGGCAAGGCCGTCGTCGCCATCCGTCCCGAAGCCATCGCGCTTCAGCCTTCGACTTCGGCGTCGACAGGGCTGATCGGCGAGGTGACGCACCGGATCTTTCTCGGCTCGTCGGTGGAGTATTCGGTGGCCGTCGCCGGCCTCGGCGATCTCCTGGTTTATGCCGATCGCACTCTGCAGAGCGGCGCGGCCAGCCTCTTCGAGCCGGGCGCGCGGGTGGAGCTGACGATCTCGCCCGCCGCCCCGCATGTCTTTTCGCATGACGCAGCATAACCGACAACAAAGGGAACAGTGTGATGACGACCAATGACAAGCCTTTGACGCAGGACCGTTTCGCCGACGAACTGATGCGTTACAAGCGCGGCTCGGTGAGCCGCCGCCATTTCCTCCAGGTCACCGGCCTCGGCCTGGCCGCAGCCGTGGTGGGTCGCCAGACCGGACTGTTCGGCTCGCCCGCCTACGCCGCCGGCGATCTCGGCACGCAGATGTCGATCGCGACCTGGCCGAATTACCACGACCCCGCCACGTTCGAGGCCTTCACCGCAAAGACCGGCGTCGCCGTCGAAGTCAATGTCTTCGGCTCGAACGAAGAAATGCTCGCCAAGCTGCAGGCCGGCGCCTCGGGCTGGGATCTGTTCGTGCCGACCAACTACACCATCTCGACCTATCAGAAGCTCGGCCTCATCGACCAGCTCGACCTCGCCAAGCTGCCGAATTTCTCGCCTTCGACCGAAAACCAGCGTTTCACCCATGAGGGCGCGATCGACGGCAAGACCTACGCCGTGCCGAAGAACTGGGGCACGACCGGCATCGCCTTCAACTCCGCCAAGATCAAGAGCCCTGTCACCTCGTGGAAGGACTTCTTCGATCTTGCCCAAAGCGAGGCGGACGGCCGGGTGATGGTGCATGACTATCAACTGACCACGATCGGCAGCGCGCTTGTGGCGCTCGGCTACGGCTTCAACTCGATCGCCGCCGATGAGCTCGCCAAGGCGGAAGAGTTGCTGATCAAGGTCAAGCCGCATCTCTTCGCGATCAATTCCGACTACCAGCCCTCGATGCGCGCCACAGACGCCTGGATGACCATGTGCTGGACCAATGACGGGGCCCAGCTCAACCGCGATGTGCCCGAGATCAAATTCGTGCTCGGCAAGGATGGCGGCGAGATCTGGTGCGACTTCTACGCCATCCCCAAGGATGCGCCCAACAAGCCGGCCGCCTATGCGCTGCTCGACTACCTGATGACGCCCGACGTGGCGGTGAAGGAGCACATCTTCAACGGCGCGCCGACCACCGATTCCCGCGTCATGGCGCTCCTGCCCAAGGACGTCACCTCCAACCTGATCGTCTATCCCGACGAAGCCTCGCTGACGCCGCTCGAATTCGGCGCCGCCGTGACGCTCACCGATCCGGGCCGCGCCGAAGTCATGGCGCGCTTCAAGTCGGCCTGACGGGAATCTCGAGACCATGGCGATGACGGCCGAGAGAAAACAGGCGCTGACGACGGCGGGGCTGATGGCCCCGGCGGCGCTCTGGATGCTGGTGTTTCTCGTGCTGCCCTTCATCGCCATCATCGTCTTCGCTTTCGGCGAACGCGCGCCCGAAGGCGGCTATCAGGCCGCCTTCACCTTGGCTCAATTCGCCAATCTGCCGAGCCGCGCCACGGCTTTCTTCAACACGATGATGCTGGCGCCCGCCGGCGCCTTCGTCTGCCTGATCGTCGGCTATCCCGTCGCCTATTTCCTCGCGGTCAAGGCCGACCGGCGCTACCGGCTGCTGTTGGTGTCGCTGATCGTTGCGCCCTTCTGGACCAGCCTGCTCGTGCGCACCTATGCCTGGATGTATATTCTCGGCTCGCGCGGCATGCCCAATCTTCTCGGCATGATCGGCATCGAAGATCTCCGGCTGATCAACACGCCCTTCGCCGTCATCGTCGGCATCGTCTACGGCTATCTGCCGCTGATGATCATGCCGATTTATGTCAGCCTGGAAAAGCTCGACCGGCGTCTGCTGGAGGCTTCGTCCGATCTCGGCGCCAGGCCGATCGCGACCTTCTTTCAGGTGACGCTGCCGCTTTCCCTCCCCGGAGTCATGACCGGGGTCGCGCTCGTCACCATTCTTCTTCTCGGCGAATATCTGATCCCGCAGTTGCTTGGCGGCGGCAAGGTGTTCTTCATCGGCAATGCGCTGGTCGATCTCTTCCTGCAATCGCGCAACTGGCCGTTCGGCTCGGCGATCGCGCTGACGCTGGTGGCGGTGGTGGTGATCGTGCTGACCGTGTCGATGCGGCTCGCTTTCCGCATCGCCGGAACCAAACAGGTGGACCTGATCTGATGCGGGCGCTTGTGACAGCCGTCTATCTCTTTCTCTATGCGCCGATCGCGCTGGTGGTGCTGTTTTCCTTCAATGCAGGCCGCAGCGCCTCGGAATTCACCGGCTTTTCGCTGGCCTGGTACGGCAAGGCCTTTTCCAACCGCTTTCTGATCGAGGCGCTGCAGAATTCGCTGCTGATCGCCTTCGTCTCCGCCGGCCTCGCCGCCGTGTTCGGAACGATGGCGGCGCTCGGCATGGAGCGGCTGGGCAAACGCAGCCGGCTGGTGTTCGACGCGCTGTTCGCGGCCGCCATCGTCGTGCCCGGCGTGGTGATCGGCATCGCCACGCTGGTGGCGCTGGTGGCGGTGTTCGGGGCGGTCAATCCCGTTCTCGCCGGCCTCTGGCCGGGCGAGACGCCGCCGAAACTCGGCCTCGGCTACGGCTCGATCATCGCCGCGCATGGCCTGTTTTCGCTGGCGCTGGTGACGATGATCGTCAAGGCCCGCGTCGCCTCTCTCGGCCGCGACATCGTCGAAGCCTCAAGCGATCTCAACGCCACGCCGCTCACGACATTCCGGCTGATCGTGCTGCCGCAGATCACGCCGTCGATCGTGGCGGGCTTCTTGCTGGCCTTCACCTTTTCCTTTGACGATTTCATCATCGCCTTTTTCGTCGCGGGCTCGAAGACGACGCTGCCGATCTATGTCTTCGCCTCGATCCGTCGCGGCGTCACCCCTGAAATCAACGCGATCGCCACATCCGTGCTGGTCGCCTCGCTCATGCTGATCGGCCTGGCCCGCGCGCTGATGCGCGACAGGAAGCCCCGGGCCGCCGAAGGAGACTGACATGATCCTCAGAGACCAGACGGCCATCGTCACCGGCGCGGGCTCCGGCATCGGCCGCGCGGGCGCCGAGATCATGGCCCGCGAAGGCGCCTATGTCGCCGTCTTCGACCGCGACAGGACGGGCGCCGAGGACACAGTGAGACTGATCAAGGATGCGGGCGGCGAGGCCGAAGCGGTCACCGTCGACGTCACCGACGATGCGGGCCTCGCCGCCGCGATCACCGATCTCCACGCCCGGCGCGGCCGCATCGATATCCTCCACAATCACGCCGGCGCACAGGTCGAGGGCGATCTCGAACAGGTGAGCCTCGACGGATTCGACCGCTCCTGGGATCTCAATGTCCGGGCGCATTTCATCGCCGCCCGCGCCGTGATGCCGTTCATGAAGGCGGCGGGACGGGGCGTGATCCTCAACACCGCCTCGAGTTCGGGCATTCTCTACGACCGAGAGATGATCGCCTATTGCACCACCAAACATGCAGTGATCGCCATGACCCGGCAGATGGCCGGCGATTACGCCAGACATGGCGTGCGGGTGAATGCGCTCTGCCCGGGTTGGGTCGACACGCCGTTCAACGACCCCTTCATCCGCCAGGTCGGAGGCCGCGAGGCGATCGAGGCCTATATCGCCCGCCGCGTGCCGATGGGACGCTGGGCGTCGGTCGAGGAAATCGCCGAACCGATCCTGTTTCTGGTCTCGCATCGCTCGTCCTATATGACCGGCCAGATCCTGGTCGCCGACGGCGGCGAAACGGTGGCCTGATACGGAACCCGACCGATGTTGAGACGTTGACGACACGCGCGATCCGCGCCGAAAGGACCACCATGTTCATTCCTCCCGTCGCGCTCGGCCTCAACATGATGCAACTGGCTTACGAATCGAACCTGGTGATCGGCCTCCGGCTGATGACGCTGGGCGCCGGCGGCCAGAAGGCCGCCGCCGAGGCGCAGTTGATGATCGCCGAGAAGATGAAGCTCGCATCGCTCCTGACCATCGAGAACGCCTTTGCGCTCGCCCAGGGTCAGTCCATCGAGAAGACCCAGGCCCGCTCGGTCTCGCGCTACCTGCGCGTCGTCCAGGCCAATCGCCGGCGCTTGTCGAAATAAGCGCTTGCCACACGATCTTCGCTTGGCCATGACAGGCCATGGACAAGACGATTGCGATCATCGGCGGCGGGCCGGCAGGGTTGATGGCGGCGGAAAAGCTGGCGGAACTGGGTCATGCCGTCACGGTATACGAGGCGATGCCCACGGTTGCCCGGAAATTCCTGCTCGCCGGTAAATCGGGCCTCAATCTCACCCATGCGGAGGCCTATGAACGTTTCGTCGACCGCTACGGCGCCGCGGCAAAACGCCTGCGCGCCGCGCTCGACGCCTTTCCGCCCGAAGCCTTGCGCCGCTGGGCCGATGCTCTGGGCGCGGAAACCTTCGTGGGAACCTCGGGCCGGGTTTTCCCCAACGCCATGAAAGCCTCCCCGCTTCTTCGCGCCTGGCTTGGGCGGCTTGCCGGTCTTGGCGTCGACATAAGAACCCGGCATCGCTGGGCAGGCTTCGACGGAGATCGGCTGCGCATCGCGTCGCCGAAGGGAGAAATATCCCTCTTGCCAGCCGCCACCCTGCTGGCGCTCGGCGGCGCAAGCTGGCCGCGGCTCGGATCCGACGCCGCCTGGGTGCCCTGGCTGGCCATGCGCGGCGTCGTAATCCGTCCCATCCATCCGGCCAATTGCGGATTCGATGTGGACTGGAGCGCCTCCTTTCGCGCGCGATATGCCGGGGCGCCGCTCAAATCGGTCGAGCTCTCTTCGGAGGGCGGAACAAGCCGCGGCGAATTCGTTGTTTCAACCCATGGCGTCGAGGGCAGCCTCGTCTACGGACATTCCGCCGCCGTCCGCGACGCGCTGGAGAAAGGGAGCCCCGAGCCTCTGACGATAGATCTCCAACCGGACCGGACGCTCGACCGCCTCCAGAACGACCTCGCACGCCAGCCGCCGAAAGCGAGCTTCAGCAACCGGTTGCGAAAGGGCGCGGCTTTGGACGGCGTGAAGGCGGCGCTGTTGCGCGAAATCGCCCCGGACATTGCGCGTGAAACGCCGGAGGCGATCAGCCGCCTCATCAAGCGTCTCCCGCTGCCGGTTCTTCGGCCTCGTCCGCTCGCGGAGGCGATTTCGACGGCCGGCGGGGTCGCTTGGTCCGAACTCGACGAGAAATTCATGGTGAAGAGTGCGCCCGGCCTGTTCGTCGCGGGAGAAATGATCGACTGGGAAGCGCCGACCGGCGGCTATTTGCTGAGCGCCTGTTTCGCATCGGGCGCCCGCGCCGCAGACGGGATAGACAGCTGGCTATCCACTCAGTGAATCAGGCGAAGTTCAACCGGCGTGGTGTCGGCAAACAGCTTCAGGACCGGACAATCGGCGAGCGACCACACGGCCCTGGTCATCGCCGCATGATCCCACTCGCTCAATCCACTGCTGCGGATCTGGCGCGCAGTCGGGGCGGCCGGCTTCGAATCACTGTTGGATTTGTCATGCATCATATTGCCTCGGTACCCCCGGGGAACGCGCCGTGGAAGGGAGCGGTTCCCGCTATCCCTCGGGTATTTTAAGAGGCGATTCATAAACGTTAATTTTGTCTTAATGACGACGCGACCGAGACGCGAGACGTCGAACGCACAAAGCACCTCGGCGATTGCCTTGGGGCTTGACTAATCGTGCTTTGATTTTGGTTGCGGGGGCAGGATTTGAACCTGCGGCCTTCAGGTTATGAGCCTGACGAGCTACCGGGCTGCTCCACCCC
>NZ_JAOXHE010000013.1:0-103346 GCF_025779995.1 Rhizobium sp. TRM95796
GTCTTGCCGTGGTCGACGTGACCGATCGTGCCAATGTTCACGTGCGGCTTATTCCGCTCAAACTTACCTTTTGCCATTCTTGCTTCCTCGAGATCAAAGGACGGGCCTGCCAGCGCATGGGTCCACGCCGGATTGCGCAGCCGTTTAGAGGTTTCGACGCAGGAGCGCAAGCAAAATCGTTGAGAAAGGATGAAGGGCCGGTCAGACCGATTCGCGGCGTTTGGATCGCCGAACCGGGGAAAAACCCGCGATGCGAAAAACCCGCCGCGGCCAAGCAGTTACACACCGGAATTCAAAAGATGCATGAAGAAGAGACTGGAGCGGGTAGCGGGAATCGAACCCGCGTATTCAGCTTGGAAGGCTGCTGCTCTACCATTGAGCTATACCCGCCTCGCGATCCGATGACGAATGGTGGAGAGAGTTGGATTTGAACCAACGTAGGCTGAGCCAACGGATTTACAGTCCGTCCCCTTTAACCACTCGGGCATCTCTCCGTTTTTCGTCGTCCGGATCAAGCGACCAAGCATTCTCGAAAGCAGTTGTTCGCTGCGTTCGTGGGGGGTATATGACCGCCCAACCGAAAACTGTCAACATGGCTTTCCAAATTTTTTGTCGGCTATTCACAAAACCGGCATACGACGCGGCGCCTCCCAAAAAGACTGTGATTTCATGAGCAAAGACACCAAGACCCCGAAAGATACGCATTACGCAAACCTCCGGCGCGCCGTGCGGGACCAGAAGCGCGAGCGCGGCGAACTGCCTCCCGCCCCGGCTTTCAAGCGCAAGGGGCCTGTGGATAAAAAGCCGGCGCTGCCGGGCGGCGACCTCGTCTGGCTCTATGGCATACACACCGTGCGCGCGGCCCTCGACAATCCCTCACGCAAGCTCCTCTCTCTCAAGGCGACGAAGAATGCGCTGGCCAGGCTGGAGATCAGCGACGTCGAGGCGCAGCCTTTTCCGATCGAGATCGTCAGCCCGCAGGATATCGACAAATTGCTGGGCGACGACGCGATCCATCAAGGCGTGCTGTTGGAGACGCGCCCTCTCCCGGTGCGCAAGCTCGATTCGCTCAAGGATCGGCCGCTGATTCTGGTGCTCGACCAGGTCACCGATCCGCACAATGTCGGGGCGATCCTGCGCTCGGCCGTCGCCTTCGACGCCGCCGCCGTCGTCACCACGGAGAGACATTCGCCGGCGGAATCGGGTGTGATGGCGAAGTCGGCTTCCGGCGCGCTCGAACTCATCCCCTATATCCAGATCACCAATCTGGCCGACGCGCTGGAAGAGCTGCACCGCCTCGGCTTCGAGACGATCGGTCTCGACTCGGAAGGGCCGCAGCCGCTCGAACAGACTTTTTCCAAGGACAAGGTGGCGCTGGTGCTGGGCGCGGAAGGCAAGGGCCTGCGCCAGAAGACGCGCAACACCTGCACCGCGCTTGCCCGGCTGGATATGCCCGGCGCGATCAAGTCGCTGAACGTCTCGAACGCCGCGGCGATCTCGCTTTATGCGGCGCGGACGCATCTCATGAAATAAAGCCGGCGCGCCCGGCCGCAACGGACGGGCGCAATCGCCTCACGACGCCAGATGGCAGACGGTAGGTCCCGCTTCGGGCGTAATGGCCGCCGCCGCGCCGTCCCAGACCAGCTTGGCCTTGTAGGTCACCACGCTCGGGACCTTGTCGATCTCGGCGGCGGCGTCCGGATTGGCCTGTTTCTCCTGATCATACTCCGCCTTGCAATCCGGAATCGGCGCGACCTCGCCGAGACCCGTGGCGCGCTTGACCTCGCCCAGGCAGGTCGCGTCGCCGGAATAGAGCGAGCAGGAGGCGGAATAGACGCGGTCGAAGGTCAGCGTGATCTTGTCGCCATCCACCGCGATGTCATAAAAATCCTGGCCGGCGAAGGCGTCTTCGAACAGCCGCTTCATCGCCGACTGATCATAGACCACGAAAGGCAGGCCGCCGTTGACGCTGTCGGGCGCCTGGAAAAACACGAATTTGCCTTTTGAACCGAGAAAATAACCGGCGGTCTCGTCTTTGACCGGCTTTTCGTCCTTGCCCGCGTCTTTCTTGCACGCCGCGGTTTGCGGCGCGATGGACAGGCTTTCGGCGCCCTTTTCGCCCAGATCGACTTCCTTGACCATATAGCCCGGGAATCGATAGCAGTTGACCTGCGGCTGTATGTCCGGATTGGCCTTGTCGGCGGGAAGCGGTTCGGTGTCGATGAACAGCGGCGCGTCGAATTTCGACGGCGGGCCGTCATCCTTGATGTCGCAGGCCACCGGCGCCTTCTTGCCCGTGGTGAAGCTCAGCGTCTCCTCGTCGCCCGCCAGCGTATAGGCGCCGTTGGTGAAGGAAAACCCCTCTTCGGTCTCGGCTTCCGGCAGACTGACCTTCTTTCCGTCCGTCAGGGTGAGGTCGACGCCGGCCTCGGTGAACACGCCATGAAGCTCTGTTCCGTCCTGGCAGGAGATGGTGACGATGTCGGCGACATCCATCGGTTCCTGGGCCTGATCGTCTGACGGTTGTTCCTGAGCGAAGGCAGGCCCGGTCGCGAGCATCAGGCTTGCGGCCAGCGTCAGCCCGCCCTTGCGTGAGAGTGTTCCGAATCGATGCAGAAACGTCATGTCTCATCCTCTCCCGAAACCCGATCGCAACCAGTTTCAAAGGTCTCGGTTGCGATGGGCGCGCATCTTACCTCTACTGAGGATGGGATAGCGCATGACGCGCAAGTTGAACATGGATTATCGAGCATGACCCCTTATCGCTTCGCACGCATTTTCGGCGCTGTGGCCTTTTTGCTGGCTGCGCCGCTCGTCCTTCGAGCTCCCGCGATCGCCGCCTCGACCAACCCTCTTCTCGATTTCCAATCCGATCCGCTGACGCAGTCCTTTCGGGACGGCTATCAGGGCGTGTCGGGCGCGACGGTGAATGTCGATATTCCCTATGGTCTCGACGACGACCAGAAATACGACGTCTATCTTCCCGAATCGCGATCCTCGGCGCCGGTGATCGTCATGGTGCATGGAGGCGACTGGTCGGGCGGCGACAAGCAGGAGTCCGCCGTCGCGGTCGCCAAAGCCGGCTACTGGGTCGCGAAAGGCTATGTCTTCGTCTCGATTAATTATCGGCTGCTCCCCAAGAAAGATCCCTTGATCCAGGCCGCCGACGTGGCGCTCGCGCTCGCTTCGGTGCAGAAGAACGCAGCCAACTGGTCCGCCGACGCCGGCAAGATCGTGCTGATGGGCGCCGGGGCCGGCGGCCACCTGACCGCCCTTCTCTCCTCCAATCCCTCGCTCGCCGCCGACCAGGGGGCCAAGCCCTGGACTGCGGCGGTGGTGCTGGAAACGCCGGCGCTCGACATTCCGGCAATCATGCAATCGAACCATTCCGCCGTCTATGCCACCGCCTTCGGCTCCAATCTCGAATATTGGGAGGATTCCTCGCCGACCGACCTTCTGGCGACGAGCGGCTTGCCGATGATGGTCGTATGCTCCGCCGAAAGCGCCAGCGATTCCTGCGGCAAGGCGCGAGCCTTCGCGTCTGCGGCGGAACGGAAGGGCGTCTCCGTGACGGTCTCGCCTCAGAGTGTCTCCTCGGGCGACGTCAACGCCCAACTCGGCGTGGCCAGCGGCTACACGGCGATGGTCGACGACTTCATCCAATCCGTTCTCTGACGGCGCAGGCCGGCGCGACGGAGACCATTTTCTGCTTTACACGAAGAGTGAATCTGCTATTCCGAGCGCGGATGCCCTTATAGCTCAGTTGGTAGAGCACCTGATTTGTAATCAGGGGGTCGCGAGTTCGAGTCTTGCTGGGGGCACCACCGAATTCAAGCAGTCGAGGCGGGTCTCCCGATATGGGTAGCCCGCCTTCTTCGTTATTTGCCCGAATTCGCGTCAGAACCCACGAATTCCGGTGCTTTACCCGCGGCGATTCGCTCCCTCTTACGTTTCGATCGCGATTTTCCGAAATTTTCTCGGAACCACCTTCACGCCTCCGCGTTGATCCGGGGAACAAACGAGGTGGATCATGAAGGACGATACTTTGTCGAATGGCCGACAGGCCCTGGAGCAACAGCTCGCTACGCTCCGCGAGCAGATCTCCGATATTTCGGAAGCTCTGTCGGGGATGACGAGCGATGCGGCGGATGCAGCGCGACCGCGCCTGCGCTCGGCGTCGAAACAGGCGCGTCGCGCCGCCCACACGCTGCGTGTCCAGGGCGAAGACGCGATGGAAACAGTCCGCGCGCACCCGGGCACGGCGACGTCCATCGCGGTCACGGCAGGCCTGATCGGCGCAGCCATCGGCTATCTCGCGGGCGCGGCAAGCGCTTCCGAGCCGCCGCGCTCGAAATGGCGTTTCTGAGGGAGCGCTCATGAGCAGGAACAATGCGCTTTATCTGATCATCGGCGCACTTGTCGTCGCGGTGATCGGATTTTCGGTCTACGCCTATCGCGAGGAAAGCAAACCCGAAGGCGTGGAGCTGAAGCTCAACGAAAACGGCGTCTCGGTCGAAAGCAATTGATCTGAAGGGCCGGCCTCGCGCCGGCCCTTTCGATTCTTTTACAGTGAGAACCCGTCGCGGCCGCGGAAGCGACGCTGGTAGTCGGGATCGTAGAGCGAACTCTCGCGAAAATCCTCCGCCGCCAGCCCCGGCCCAACGAAAATCAGCGCCGTGCGGTCGATCGGATCTTCCTGCACCAGGGCCTCGATGGTCGAGAGCGTGCCCCTGACGATTCGCTGGTCCGGCCAGCTGGCCTTGACGACGATGGCGACCGGGCAGTCGGCGCCATAAAGCGGCATCAGCTCCGCCACCACCTGCGGCAAAGCGTGAATGGCGAGATGGATGGCGAGCGTGGCGCCGCTCTCGCCGAAGACTTCCAGCCTTTCCTTGCCCGGCATCGGCGAGGCGCGGCCCGACACCCGGGTCAGCACCAGGCTTTGCGCCACGGAGGGAATGGTCAGTTCACGGCCAAGCGCGGCAGCGGCGGCGGCGAAGGACGGCACGCCCGGGGTCAGCGTATAGGCGATCCCGTGCCGATCCAGCCGGCGCATCTGTTCGGCGACCGCGCTCCAGACCGAGAGATCGCCGGAATGCAGCCGCGCCACATCCTGGCCAGCTTCCTCCGCCTTGAGATATTCCGCTTCGATCTCGTCGAGCGACATCGGCGCCGTGTCGACGATGCGCGCGCCTTCGGGGCAATAAGACAACAGCTCCGGCGATACGATCGAGCCGGCATAGAGGCAGACGGGGCATTCGCCGATCAGGCGCGCGCCGCGCAAAGTGATGAGATCGGCCGCGCCGGGGCCGGCGCCGATGAAATGTACCGTCATGTCTCGTCTTTCCAGTTATTCGGCTTCACCCAGCGCCATTGCGTCAGCGGCATGGCGGGCCGCCAGCCGGTCATCGCGCCCACGGGAGAGGCGCGCGACAGTTCGATCCGCGTCAGCGATCCGCCGTGCTTCGCATGTTCCGCCAAGAGAACCGCATCCATTTCCAAGGTCACCGAATTGGCGACCAGTGTTCCGCCCGGCCTGACCGCGGCGATCGCCGCATCCATCACGCCCGGTTCCGAGCCGCCGCCGCCGATGAAGATCGCGTCCGGCGTCGGCAGGCCCGAAAGCGCAACGGGCGCCTGTCCCTCGACCGTCGCCAGACCGGGAACGCCGAAGGCGGCCGCATTGCGGCGGATGCGGGCGGCGCGCTCCGCATGCCCTTCGATAGCGATGGCGCGCATGGCGGGATGGCGCAGCATCCATTCGATGGCGATCGAGCCGGAGCCCGCGCCGATATCCCACAGCAACTCGCCCTTGAGCGGCGACAGCGCCGACAGCGTGAGCGCGCGCGCCTCGCGCTTGGTGATCTGTCCGTCATGCTCGAACAGCGAATCGTTTAGGCCCGGCGCGAGCGGCAGCACGCGGGCGCCCTCGCCCGCCTCCACCTCGACCGCGCAGATATTGAGCGGGTTCACGGATGTGAGCGCATAGGCGTCGGCGCGCATGGCGGTCAACCGCTCGCTGTCGCCGCCAAGCGCCTCGAGCACGAACAGCCGGGAGGCGCCGAAGCCGCTTTCGGTCAGAAGCGACGCGAGTTCAGCAGGCCCTTTTTCATCGGAGGTCAGCGCGAGAATGCGCGCGCAGGGCTGCAGATGTGGGCGGATGAGATCGATCGGACGACCATGCAGCGACACCAGCGCCAGATCCTGCAGCGGCCAACCGAGCCGGGAGGCCGCCAGGCTGAAGGCGCTCGGATGCGGGACGACTCGCATCTCACGTGCGTCGATGCTGCGCGAGAGCGTCGCGCCCATGCCGAAAAAGAACGGGTCGCCGGAGGCGAGCACGCAGACGCGGCGGCCCCGCAGGCCCTTGATTTCCTGAACCGAGAGGTCGATGGGCGAAGCCCAGCGCCGGCCCTCGCCCGTGATCAGCGTTGCGGCGAGCTCGAGATGGCGGGCGCCGCCATAAACGATTTCGGCGGCCGCGATCCTGTGCTTGGCCTCGTCGCCGAGCCCGGTTATACCGTCTTCGCCGAGGCCGATAATTTCGAGCCAGGGCGTCGAAAGGATGTTTTCAGACATGGCGGCCTCCAAAATCCTCATTCTCGGCGGCACGACGGAAGCGCGCAAATTGGCCGAAGCGCTGGCGCCGCGCAAGGATCTCGACGTCACCGTGTCGCTGGCCGGCCGCACGCAGGAGCCTAGGCCGTTGCCGGTCAATACCCGTCACGGCGGATTTGGAGGCGTCGAGGGACTGGCGGCTCATCTGAAAGCGGAAGACATCGCTCTGCTTGTTGACGCGACCCATCCCTTTGCCCAACGCATGACGCCCAACGCCATTGCCGCGGCTGGTCTGGTCGGAACGCCGCTGCTCTGCCTCAGTCGTCCCGGCTGGGTGGAGGAACCGGGAGACGACTGGCGCATCGTCGCGTCGATCGAAGACGCGGTAGAAATGATCGGCGTCGCGCCGCGACGGGTCTTTCTCGCCATCGGCCGGCAGGAGGCGCATCTGTTTTCGCGCGCGCCGCAGCATTTTTATCTCGCCCGCAGCGTCGACCCTATCGATCCGCCGATCGCGGCGCCGGATTGCCGCTACATTCTTGCGACCGGTCCCTTCTCGCTGGATGATGAAATAAACCTGCTCACAGAATACGCCATCGATGTGGTCGTGTCGAAAAACTCCGGCGGCGCGGCGACCTATGCCAAGATCGAGGCGGCCCGCCGTCTCGGGCTTCCGGTTGTCATAGTCGAGCGCAAACGCATTGACGGCGCCGCTTGCGTCGCGACGGTCGAAAGCGCGTTGGCCTTCATCGATCACGCTTTGGCCCCAGCGAAGTAACGCGGCGAATAGACGAGATCGGACTTGCCCGGCCGAGTGATGATGCGGGTTTCCGGCGAGCCGATGATCACGCAGGTCGCCATGTCGGCCATGCCGGCTTCGGCCTCCGACAGCGGCCTGACCACGATCTTTTCATCCGGGCGGCCGGCGGCGCGGCCGAAAATGATCGGCGTCGTCGGCGGCAGAATCTCGGCCAGCAGCGTGAAGGCTTCGCCCAGCTGCCAGGGCCGCGCCTTGCTGATCGGATTGTAGAGCGCGATCACGAAGCCGGCTTCGGCGGCAAGTCGCAGCCTCCGGGTGATGACGTCCCAAGGCTTGAGATTGTCCGACAGCGACATGCAGCAGAAATCATGGCCGAGCGGCGCGCCGGAACGGGCTGCCACGGCCAGCATCGCCGTGACGCCGGGTGTTATGACGAGATCGATCTCGCGCCAGTCTTCAGGCCCCTTTTCGATCGCTTCGCAGACGGCGGCGGCCATGGCGAAGACGCCGGGATCGCCGCCCGAAACAACCGCGACATCGACGCCGGCGGCTGCGCGTGTCAGCGCCGCATTGGCGCGGTCGAGCTCCTCGCGATTGTCGGAGGCGACGCGGATCTGGTCAGCGCGGAGCGACAGACGGTCGATATAGGGGAAATAGCCGAAGAATTCCGTCGCCTTCTCCACCGCCGCCACGGCTTCAGGCGTCATCTGCTCGGGCGAGCCGGGGCCGGTGCCGATCACATAGAGCGTGCCCTTGGCGCCGGTCATGGCTTGTCCTTCCAGCCCGGCACGAGCACGATCGAGAAATAGGGCGCCGCGTCGTCCTGCTTCTGGGCGAGCGGAATCATCTGGGTGTTGGCCATGGTGCCGCGTTCGACATAGACGGCCTGATTGATGCGGCCGGTCTCCGCCAGCGCCCGGCGGATCTTCGGCAGGTTGCGACCCACCTTCATGATCACCGCCGCTTCGGTGTCGTTTAACCGGCGAACCAATTCCAGCTCGCGCATCGTACCCGGCAAAACAGACAGGACATCATCGCCCTGCACGATCGGCACGCCCGCCTGCGACCAGCAGCCCGACATGGCGGTGACGCCTGGAATGACCTCGGTCGGATAGCGATGGGCGAGCCGCACATGCAGATGCATATAGGAGCCGTAGAACAGCGGATCGCCTTCGCTCAGCACCGCCACGGTGCGGCCGGCGTCGAGATGCTCGGCCACGCGCACCGCCGACTCCTCGTAGAAATCGTTGATCTGGCTGATATAGCCGTTCTCATATTTCTCGATTTCCGTGGTCACCGGATAATAGAGCGGCAGTTCGATGATGTCGTCGCGGACGATGCCGTCGACGATGCTGCGGCCATTGCCGCGCCGTCCGGCCTTGGCGAAATAGGCCATGACATCGGCCGACGCGAGCGCCTTCACCGCTTTGACGGTCATCAGGTCGGGGTCGCCGGGGCCGGTGCCGACGCCGATCAGTCGTCCCGGCGCGCTCACAAGCCCGGCCTCGCCAGCGAGTTCAGCGCCGCAGCCGTCATGGCGCTGCCGCCCAGGCGGCCGCGCACGATGGCGAAGGGCACGCCATAGGAATTGTCCGCCAGCGCATCCTTGGATTCGCGCGCGCCGACAAAGCCCACCGGCATGCCGACAATCGCAGCCGGCTTGGGCACGGCGCCGTCGCGCAGAAGTTCGAGCAGATAGAAGAGCGCGGTCGGCGCATTGCCGATCGCCACGACGGAGCCCGCCATGCGCTCGCCCCAGAGCTGGATCGCCGCCGCCGAGCGGGTGTTGCCGATTTCCTTGGCGATCTCGGCGGTGCGCGGATCGCGCAGCGTACAGATCACGTCGTTATTGGCCGGCAGCCGGGCTGCGGTCACGCCGCGCGCCACCATTTCGGCGTCGCAAAAGATCGGCGCTCCAGATTTCAGCGCGTCGCGGGCGGCGTCGACGAATCCAGGCGAAAAATGAAAATGTTCGACCGCCTCGACCATGCCGGCGGCATGGATCATGCGCACGGCGAGATCGGCCTCGGCTTCGGAGAAACGCGTCAGATCCGCCTCGCGGCGGATGATGGCGAAGGACTGCTCGTAAATGGCGTTCCCGTCGCGGATATAGTCGTATTCGGTCATGTCCCGTCCAATTGCAGAGCCGAGGCGATGCGCCGCGCTCCGAGCCGTGTAAGGCACTGAGCGGCCGATTCGCCATCCTCTCTGCTGTCCCGCACCATGGACGCCAGGCGTCCAAATGCGCTCCCAATGTCGTTTTCAGCACTATAGGCGGATGGCGAGGCCGAAGCCGCCCCATTTACGACAAGCCCATAGCCTGTTGACGCACCCACCAGCGTCAATACAGAAGCGGCTGGATGCGCACAACCCTTGGCGCAGCCCGACAAATGCAGGGTGAACGAGCCGTCGAGCAACTCCGGCGCAATGGCGACGAGGCGATCGGCGAGCGCCCGCGTGTCGAAATAGGCCGAGGCGCAGCCGGTCGCGCCCGCGCAGAGCGCGATCGCGCGGCGCGGATCGGCAGAGTCGGTCCAGAAGCCGAGGTCGGCGGCGGCCTGACGCAAGGCGCGCGCGACCTCCTGCGAGGGGCAGAGCGCATGGAAGCCATGGTCGGGCGCGAGCCTCATCTCACCAACGCCGAGCCGGGCGGCGTGATCGCACAAGGCCTTAATCGCGGCGGTCTGCGCCTGGACATAGGCGAACGATAGGCCCAGCGCCACGCCGCCGTCTTCGATAGGATGAAGGCCGAGAAGCGGCGGCGCCTGCATCGACAGCTCGATCGCCCGAAGATCGATCCGCGTCGTATAATGCGCGGAAAGGGCATCGTCCGGCAGGTCGCGTCCGCGCGCCCCCGGCCCCATCGCATGCAACATTGTCAGGAGATGGAGCGCGGCGTCGACCGCCTGCCCTTCCTCGACGATGCCCAGACGCCGGGCTTTCGCCGCCGTGCCGCCGCAGGACACGACGAAGCGGATCTGCCCGCCCGAATCGCGGAACGCCGTCAGTCTGATATCCGCCGTCACCGCCCCGAGATGAAACCGTCCGCCGCCGTCGATGGTCACGGCCAGCTTGGCCGCCAGCGCGAGCGGCGGTTCAAAGGCTGCGACGCGGCCGCGCAGTTCGGCGGCGATCGGCCTGACATCGATGAGCTCATCCGGATCGAGCCCGGCGAGCGGCGGCGTCTCGACGCCGAGCCCGCGGGTCGGTATCACCCCGGACGCGAGCACCGCCGTCTCGAAATCGGCCACCGTTTCCGGCTTCAGGCCTCTCGCCTGCAGGCTGCCGCGGGCGGTGATCTCGATCAGGCCATTGCCGAAACGCTTTGTCGCCTCCGCGAGCGCGGCGAGCTGGTAAAAGGTCAGCGCAGAATTCACCGGTCTGAGACGCGCCAGCAGACCGTCGCCGGTCGGCATCGGCTGAGACAGCGTCGGACATTCGCCGCGCCGGATCGGCGGCAGGGGAAAATGCTGTGCGGCGTTCGGCGAGAGCGCGAGGATCATGGCGTCATCCATCATGGGCACGAGTTAAACGCCTTTTCTAAATGCCGGGCAAGGGAGCGCCTTGCGCGAGGTCAAGCCTCGTCATCGAAATCCGCGCCCTTGCGCAGCAGATAGATGTCCATGATCCAGCCATGCTCGGCGCGAGCCGCGGCCCGGGTCTCCAGGATCTCCTGTTTCTTCTCCTGAAGATTGCCGGAAATAACGATTTCGTGCTCGGAGCCGAGATAGGCGCCCCAGAAGATTTCCGCCTCGGGATCGTCGATCTTCGCGAAGGCCTGCTCGCCGTCGAGCATCGCCACCGACGCCTGGCTTTTGTCGGGAAAATTTTCCGCCAGCCGCCGTCCGGTGGTGATCTCCACCGGCTTGCCGACCAGGTTGAGCGGAATGCGATGCGCGGCGCACAGCGCCTGGATCGAGGTGATGCCCGCGATCACCTTCACCTCGAATTCGACGCCGCCCGCCGCGCGCACACGTTCGAGAATGCGCAGCGTCGAATCATACAGCATCGGGTCGCCCCAGACCAGAAAGGCGCCGACGCCATCCTCGCCGAGTTCGGAGAGGAACAGGTCTTCATAGATCCGGGTGATGGCGGCGTGCCAGTCGTCGACGCCGCGCTGATAGCTGGGTTCGGTGGCGTCGCGCACCGGCAGCGCATAGTCGACGCTGCGGGTCGTGGGATTGGTGACATAGCGGCGAATGATCTCGCGCCTCGTCTCGGCGAGATCGGCCTTCCTGGCGCCCTTGGTGGGAATGAACAGCACATCGGCGCTGTTCAGCGCATTGATCGCTTCGATGGTGACATGTTCGGGATTGCCGGTTCCGATGCCGATCACGAGAATTTTGCGCATCCGCGTCTCCTTGTCCCGCCATGATAGGCGGTCGCGTGGCGGTTCTTTTGCTGAAAGCGGCGCCGCGCGTCAAACGCCGAAGGCGGAAAAATACGCCCGTTGAAGCGAAACTATGGAATTTCAAGGCCTTTTGATCCCGGTCGATTTCATGTAGCAATTTCCTCCCGATCCCGTTTTTGAGCGCGTCATGCCCCGAAACTTCAAGTCCATCGCCTTTGCCGCCTCCGCCACCGACGAGGCCGAAGCGGCTCGGGCCGAACTCGCCGCGCTCTATGATCACGTGCCGATGGAGCAAGCCGATGTCGTGGTGGCGCTCGGCGGCGACGGCTTCATGCTGCAGACGCTGCACGCCATCATGGATACGGGCAAGATGGCCTATGGCATGAATCGCGGTTCGGTCGGCTTCCTGATGAACTCCTATACCAAGGACGGATTGATCGAGCGGATCGAGAAGGCCGTGTGCAACGAGATCCGGCCACTGAAAATGCAGACGATCAACGCCGATGGCGGCAAATCGCTCGCTTACGCCATCAACGAAGTCTCGCTGTTTCGGCAATCCTATCAGGCGGCCAAGTTCAAAGTGACGGTGGATGGGCGCGAGCGGCTGGCGGAGCTGATCTGCGACGGACTGCTGCTGTCGACGCCAGCCGGCTCCACCGCCTATAATTTCTCCGCCCATGGGCCGATCTTGCCGCTCGAAGCGCCGCTGATCGCCATGACGCCGGTCAGCGCCTTCCGTCCCCGCCGTTGGCGCGGCGCGCTGCTGCCGGAAAAACTGACCGTCGACATTACCGTGCTCGAGCCGGACAAACGTCCCGTCAATGCGGTCGCCGACAACACCGAGGTCAAATCGGTGATTTCCGTGCGCGTCACCCAGTCCGAAGGGCGGACGACGCGGCTCCTTTCGGACCCCGATCATTCCTGGTCCGACCGGATCCTCGCCGAGCAATTCGTCGACTGATCAATTTTATTGAACATTGCAAAACCGCGCGCCAGCGGCAGTCGCCATCGCTTGAATATTTTCCTAACATCATTGATATATCAGCTGGTTTGACATTCGCCGTCCGATGTGCGACCGATCTGATATATCAAATTGGATGCCAGCCATGCCCGACGAGCCCGTATCATCGACGCCGTCCCAGAGCCGTCTCGCCTATCTTAAGCTCGAGAGCCTGATCGTGACGCTGCGGTTGGCTCCAGGCTCGCTGGTGACGGAAAAGCAGTTGATCACCGAGCTCGGCCTCGGCCGCACGCCGGTGCGCGAGGCGATCCAGAAGCTCGAATGGCAGGGGCTGATCAGTATAAAACCGCGGGCGGGACTTCAGATCGCGGCGCTCAATGCGAATCATCCGGCGATGGTGCTGCAGACAAGACGGCAACTCGAACCGCTGGCGGCGAAGCTGATGGCGGATGTCATCACGCCTGAAGCACGACAACGGCTGATCGATTGCGCCAAGGCCATGACAGAGTGCGCGGTGACCGGCGACAAGGACGGTTTTCTCGCGGCCGATAAAGTGTTCGACGAGGTGTTGGAGGACACCTGCCCCAATCCATTTTTGTCGCAGGCGCTCGGCGCGTTGCAGACCCATTCGCGGCGCTACTGGTATCACAGCGCCAACCAGGCCTCGCTCGACCTCTCGGTCAGCCTGCATGTGCGGGTGATCAGGGCGCTGCTGAACGGCGATGCGAGCGAGGCCGAACGCGCGATGGGCGATCTGATCGACGGACTGCGGATCTGAACCCGCCTTACGACGGGGCGTTTCGACTTTTGAAAACGACCGCGCCTCCGATCGCCAAAATTTGCTTCAGATCAACATGTCCGGCGCGAAAGCGACTTATAGAATCATCATGGCAGGTAACGCATGCGCCATCTCGGCGGGGACCGAAAGCGTAGAGGGCATACCTGTTGATGGCGCGGTTTGTTGGCGGACCAGCCGCGCCACATCCCATCACGGGGGCGCTGTGCGGCGCGCGGGGAAACACTCCCGCGCGCCGCACATGCATGGTCACAACAGAAAATCAGCCTTGTGCAGTTCACCTGGTCTGATCGATTGCAGCGTGATCCTATCTCCGCCGTCGGCAGCGATCACCACATCGTCGCCATGCGCGATCATGTGGCTTTTGAGATCCGCATAGGAAGAGAAGTCGCCCGCGCCGCTCAGGTCGATCCTGTCGCGGCCGGGATCGAAATCCGTCACCACATCGTGACCGAAGCCGCTCTCGAATACGAAGACATCGTCGCCGCCTTTGCCTGTCAACTGGTTGTCGCCGCGATTTCCGGTGATTCGATTGGCGAGACTGTTGCCGGTTCCATCGGCGGCAGCCGAACCTGTCAGCTCCAGATTTTCGACATTGGCGCCGAGCGCGTGGGAATAGGAGATCTGCACGGTATCGATTCCCTCGCCCTTGCGTTCCACGATGCGCACCGATCCGCCCAGGGCATAGATGTCATCGCCGCCGCCGCCATGAACCTTGCCTTTCACCTCGCCCGTCAGACTGCTGAACCAGTCGTCGCCCCCGCCCAGTTTTACGTCGCCGTCGATCGTCCCGGTGTTGAGAATTTTCTCGATTCCCGCGCCGGCCTGGATGGCCACGCCGGAGGCTGCGGTGATGTTGGCGGCGTTGGTGATGGCGGTGACGCCTGTCGACGTTATCCGGATTGCGGCGTCGGTGGACGAGGCGCCGCGGATGATGTTTTCGTTGGTGATCACGGCGCCGTCGCCGACGACAAGCAGCGCCACCTTTCCCGACAGTGTGGCCGAGGTGGTCAGCACGGCGTCGTCCCCCATCAGTGCGACGCCGGTCTTTGCACCGCTGATGGTCTTTTGATTGGTGAGGACGACATCGTCGCCGGAGGAATAGACGCCGTAAGTCGCGCCCGACATTCTCTCGGTGTTGGTGATGGTCGCATTGTCGCCTGTAGAGCGAATGGCGGCGGCGCGGCCGATGACCACGCCGTCATTGGAGATCAGCGCGCCGGCGGCGCTCGAAAACACGCCATCGCTGTCGGCGGAAATCTTGCCGTGGTTGACGATCTCGGCGGCCCTGCCTGTCGAGGCGACGCCTCGGCCGTGTGAGGATGTGAGCGCGCCCGAATTGATCAGGTCGGCGTCGCTGCCCGAGGATGAGATGCAGTCGCCGAAGGCTTTGATCGATCCGTTGTTGTTGATCGAAGCGTCAGCGGCGCGGCTGAAGATCGCGCGCGCACGGGTCGAGACGATCGTCGCATCATTGGTGACCGTCGCGTCGACGCCGTGAAGGTCGAGGGCGACGCCCTTGGCCGCGATCGCGCCCGCATTGCCGAAAGTCAGGCCGCCGCTCAGGACCGACAAACCCGCCCCGCCGCTGTTCAGCACACCCGTACTTTCGATCTTTATATCGTCGCCGGCGTCTACGCCGGATTGAGAGGCTGCGCCCAGCGTCCAGAGCGGACCATGGGTCGAGGACAAGGTTCCCTGGATCTTGAACACGCGTCCGCCGGCGGCCGAGGAGGCGTCGATCGCCAGGCCGGACGTTGCGATGGTCACGCCCGTCGACAGGATCCATTCCTCGCCGCTGATATTGGCGACCAGAGTGGTTTTCATATTTTTCGTGATGGCAATCGTCATGATCGTCCCCGGATGGGACGACAATACCGGCGCGCCGCTTATGATAGGTTAATGCGCCGGGTCGTGATCCACAGTGAGCAGCCCTTCGACATTGTCTGTCTCCAGCTCGACCAGCCAGAGATCCGGATCGAATTTCGCCTCTCGGGCGATGACGGCTTCGACATCGGCCCCCTCGCCGTTGCGGACGCGGATCTCGAAGCGGCGGTCGCCGGACGTCTCGGCGTCGAACAGACTTTGCGGCGCCGGGCCATAGAGCGTCTCCCGACCATCGCGACCGCGGGTACGGATGAAAATCGCCCCGGCTTCCGCCGCCCCCTTGCGCTCCACGGCCGCAAAGCCGCCCGAGGAGAAGACGCGGCGGATCAGGGCGGAAACGAAGAATTCGGATGTGACGCGCATGGCGGTGTCTTAGGATCAATGCCGCCAGCTGTCAAAACAGCCGACGACGATGTCGGGCGGCGGCCTGCGGTCGTCGACGCTCGCCATCTCGTGGATCGCGTCGCCCACGCCGCGGCTCGGCGTCAATCGACGAAGGCGCGTTCGATGACGAATTCGCCCGGCTTGTTGTTGGCGCCTTCATTGAGGCCCGCATCGATCAGCAACTGCTTGGTTTCCTTGAGCATGGCGGCAGAGCCGCAGATCATGCCGCGATCGATGGCCGGGTCGATCGGCGGCACGCCGAGATCGGCGAACATCTTGCCCGACCGGATATTGTCGGTGATGCGGCCCTGAAAGGGATAGTCCTCGCGGGTCACGGTGGCATAGTGCTTGAGCTTGTCGCCGACGATCTCGCTCAGGAATTCGTGGTTCCTGATCTCCTCGATCAGGTCGAAGCCGTATTTTAACTCCGCCACCTCACGCGTCGTGTGGCAAAGGATGACTTCCTCGAACTTCTCATAGGTCTCGGGATCGCGGATCAGGCTGGCGAAGGGCGCGATGCCGGTGCCGGTCGAGAACATATAGACCCGCTTGCCAGGAAGCAGCGCATCGTTGACCAGGGTGCCGGTGGATTTCTTGCGCATCAGCACCGTGTCGCCGACCTGCACATTTTGCAGATGCTGGGTGAGCGGGCCGTCCGGCACCTTGATCGAGAAGAATTCCAGTTCCTCATCCCAGGCCGGGCTGGCGATCGAATAGGCGCGATAGACGGGCTTGCCCTCGACCATTAGGCCGATCATCGCGAATTCGCCCGAGCGGAAACGGAAATCCTGCGGCCGCGTCATGCGGAAGCGGAACAGCCGGTCGGTGTAATGCTGAACGGCGGTGACCGTCTCGGCATAGACGCCCGCCGGAATGGCGGAAACGATCTCGGGATTGGTGGCGGGCGCGTTCATGGAGCTTCGATCCTCGGACGTATTTTCTAACTCTGGCGGGGCTGATAGACCATTCAAAGCGGAACTTGAAGGTAGGGATTTCCACCAGAACCGGCTCACAGGGAAAAGGCTTTCAATCTCGCCAATCCCGAGCCTCGCTCGGCCTATACCGCCTTCCGCCTTGTTTCGCCAGAGGGCGGCGCCTGCGTCTTTTCGCTGCGGCGAGATAATGCCGTCACAATAGCGGCGTAGCCCGTTCAGGCTCTCTTTTCCAACGAGCCTTACCGATGATGGTCACAAAGGATAAGCCGATGCTGTTCAAAGATCCCTTTCTCGCCAATCGCCGTAGCGTGCTCGCCGGCATCGCCTCCAGCGCGGCCTTGGTGATGCTGCATCCCTTCGCCGCCCGCGCCGCCGCCAACCAGGCGCATCTCCGGCTGATGGAAACGACGGACATCCATGTCGCGCTTTACCCTTACGACTATTACGCCGACGGTCCCGACGACAAGCAGGGTCTGGCCCGCACCGCCTCGATCATCGACGCCATTCGCGCCGAGGCCAGCAATTCCGTGCTGATCGACAATGGCGATTTCCTGCAGGGCAATCCGCTCGGCGATTACATCGCCTATGAGCGCGGCATGAACGACGGCCAGGTCCATCCGGTGATCAAGGCCATGAACCTGCTCGGCTATGACTGCGGCACGCTCGGCAATCACGAATTCAATTACGGCCTCGATTATCTGTTCGCCACCGTCAAAGGCGCCAACTTCCCTTATGTTTGCGCCAATCTGACCAAGGGTCAATTGGCGTCCGATCCCCAGAAGGACGAGCTGTTCTTCCCGCCCTACAGGATCATCGAGAAGACGATCAAGGATGGCGCGGGCAAGGAGGCGGTGATCAAGGTCGCCTTTATCGGATTCGTGCCGCCGCAGATCATGGTCTGGGATTCCAAGAATCTCGAGGGAAAGGCCAATACCCGCGACATCGTCCAAGCCGCTCGCGCCTGGGTTCCCCGGATGAAGGAAGACGGCGCCGACATCGTCGTGGCGCTGTCGCATTCCGGCATCGACGCGACCGGCGAAAAAGAGCGGATGGAGAACGCCTCGCTTTACCTCGCCGGCGTCGAGGGCGTCGACGCGATCTTCACCGGCCATCAGCATCTCGTCTTCCCCGGCCCGAAGACCTGGGACGGCATGGCGGGCGTCGATCCCGTCAAAGGCGCGCTGCAGGGCAAGCCGGCGGTGATGGGCGGTTTCTGGGGTTCGCATCTCGGGCTGATCGACCTGCTCATCGAGCAGGATGGCGGCAAATGGAAGATCGTCGACTTCACCTGCGAAGCCCGCCCTATCTATCATCGCGAGGACAAGAAAGTCATAGCCGACGTCCGGGACAAGCCGGAGATCATCGAAGCGGTCAAACCCGAGCATGAGGCGACACTGGCTTATGTGCGTCGTCCGGTCGGCAAGACATCGGCGCCGCTGTTTTCCTATTTCGCGCTGGTGGCCGACGATCCATCGGTGCAGATCGTCAACAACGCCCAGATGTGGTATGTGAAGGATCTCCTGAAGGACGGCGAATTCAAGGATCTGCCGCTCCTGTCGGCGGCCGCGCCGTTCAAATCGGGCGGGCGCGGCGGCCCTGATTACTACACCAATGTCGCAGCCGGCGACATCGCCATCAAGAACGTCGCCGATCTCTACCTCTATCCCAACACGCTGCGCGTCGTGGCGATCACCGGCGAGCAGGTGAAGAACTGGCTGGAGATGTCGGCCGGCATCTTCAACCGCGTCCAGCCGGGCGCCAAGGATGTCGATCTGATCAATCCGGATTTCCCGTCCTATAATTTCGACGTGATCGACGGCGTCACTTATGAAATCGATGTCAGCCAGCCGGCGAAATACGATCACGACGGCAATGTCGTGCACGCCGAGGCCAGCCGTATCAAGAATCTTGCTTTCGCAGGCAAGCCCATCGATCCCACGCAGAAATTCGCTGTCGCCACCAACAATTACCGCGCCGGCGGCGGCGGCAATTTCCCCGACATCAAGGACGACAAGGTGATCCAGGCCGCACCGGACACCAACCGCGACGTGCTTGTGCGCTACATCATGCGCGAAGGCACGATCAACCCGACCGCCGACGGCAACTGGCGCTTCGCCCCGGTCTCCGGCGCGACCGCCGTCTTCGAAACCGGCCCCAAGGCGCGTGATTTCCTGACAAGCATCAAGGACGTCAAAATCGAAGACGCGGGCGACGGCAAGGACGGTTACGCAAAATTCCGGCTGGTGCTCTGACCCAGAATTCTTTGCGTGAGAGCCGGCGGTTTCGGCCGCCGGCTTCGTTGACGTGAGCGCGGCTTGGGTTCATTCTTTTTGTCGAGAAAATACAAAGGGAACTCGCCATGTCCGCCACTCTCGCGACCGTCCATCGCCATGACAACCTGCCCTTCTATGAAGAGCGCGTCGATCTCGCCTGCGCCTTCCGCTGGACCGCCCGGCTCAACATGCACGAGGCCGTGGCCAATCACTTTTCGCTCGCCGTCAATGACGACGGCAGCCAGTTTCTGATGAATCCCAACCAGAAGCATTTCTCGCTGATCTCCGCTTCCAGCATGCTTCTGCTCGACGCCAACGATCCCTCGACCATGGAGCGCCCGGACGCGCCGGATCCGACAGCCTGGGGCCTGCACGGCTCGATCCACCGCCTGTTGCCGCATGCGCGCTGCGTGATGCATGTGCATTCGATCTATTCGACCGTGCTCGCCTCGCTCGCCGACAGCCGGCTGCTGCCGATCGACCAGAACTGCGCCACCTTCTTCAACCGCTATGTGATCGACAATGATTACGGCGGGCTGGCCTTCGAAGACGAAGGCGCGCGCTGCGCCCGGCTGATGCAGAACCCCAAGCATCGCGTGATGATCATGGGCAATCACGGCGTGCTGGTGATCGGCGACAGCGTCGCCGACACGTTCAACCGCATGTATTATTTCGAACGCGCCGCCGAGACCTATATCAAGGCGCTGCAGACCGGGCAGAAGCTTAGAATTCTCTCCGACGAGGTTGCCGAAAAGGTCGCCGAGGAAATCGAGGATTATCCCGGCCAGTCCGAACGGCATTTCGAGGATCTCAAGATCCTGCTGTCGCGCCAGGAACCCGACTTCCTGAATTGAGCCTGACATCTTGAATTGAGCGCATCTTGCCGCGCTCATGAGAACAGCCGCCGGATCGGCCAATCCGGCGGCTGTTTTCGTTTGACCGTTCGGGTCTCCGCTTACTTGCCCTGTCCGGCGATCTCCGCGAGCTGCGTCATCAGCATGGCGGCGGCAGCCATGCGCTTTTCGGGCTTGGGCAGGTCGCGGGCCAGGAACAGCGAATGATCGGGTCGGATCTTGGCGAGCGTCCCCTGCCTTGAGATGAACTGCACCAGGCCGGCCGGATTGGGGAAGATCCTGTCGCGGAACACCACGACGAGGCCCTTGGGACCCGCTTCCACCTTCTCGACATTGGCCGTGCGGCAGAGCGTCTTGATGTAGACGATCTTGAGCAGATGCTCGGTTTCGGCCGGCATCTGGCCGAAGCGGTCGATCATCTCGGCGCCGAAGCTGTCGATTTCCTTGAGATCGCTGAGTTCGCCGAGGCGGCGATAGAGCTGCATGCGCAGATGCAGATCCGGCACATAGCTCTCGGGGATCATCACGGAGACGCCGGTGACGATTTGCGGCGACCAGCCGCTGTCGCTCACCTGCTCCTCGCCCTTGATCTCCAGCACCGCCTCTTCGAGCATCTGCTGATAGAGTTCGAAGCCGACTTCCTTGATATGGCCGGACTGTTCGTCGCCGAGCAGGTTGCCCGCGCCGCGCAGGTCGAGGTCATGGCTGGCGAGCTGGAAGCCCGCGCCGAGCGTGTCGAGCGACTGCAGCACTTTCAGCCGCTTGTCGGCCATCGTGGTCAGCGTCTTGTTGACCGGCAGCGTGAACAGCGCGAAGGCGCGCACCTTGGACCGGCCGACGCGACCGCGGATCTGGTAGAGCTGGGCGAGACCGAACATATCGGCGCGATGCACGATCAGCGTGTTGGCCGTCGGCACGTCGAGACCCGATTCGACGATCGTCGTCGACAACAGCACGTCATATTTGCCGTCATAGAAGGCGTTCATGATGTCGTCGAGTTCGCCCGGCGGCATCTGGCCATGCGCGACCGCCAGCTTGAGTTCCGGCACCGCCTCGCGCAGGAAGGTCTGGATCTCCTCGAGGTCGGAGATGCGCGGGCAGACATAGAAGCTCTGGCCGCCGCGAAAATGCTCGCGCATCAGCGTCTCGCGGATCACCAGCGGATCGAACGGCGAGATGAAGGTGCGCACCGCCATGCGGTCGACCGGCGGCGTGGTGATCAGCGACAATTCGCGCACGCCCGTCAGCGCCAGCTGCAAGGTGCGCGGAATCGGCGTCGCCGACAGCGTCAGCACATGCACGTCGGACTTCAGCTCCTTCAGCCGCTCCTTGTGCTTGACGCCGAAATGCTGCTCTTCGTCGACGATCAACAGGCCGAGATTGGCGAATTTGACGCCTGCTCCCAAAAGCGCATGCGTGCCGACCACGACGTCGATCTTTCCCTCCGCCAGCTCCTTCTTGGTCTCGTTCAGCTCCTTGGCCGTCACCAGGCGTGACGCCTGCCGCACCTTGAGCGGAAAACCCTTGAGACGTTCGGAGAAGGTCTTGAAATGCTGCCGCGCCAAAAGCGTCGTCGGCACCACGACGGCAACCTGGGCGCCGTTCATGGCGGCGATGAAGGCTGCGCGCAGCGCCACTTCGGTCTTGCCGAAGCCGACATCGCCGCAGACCAGACGATCCATCGGCCGGCCCGCGCCGAGATCGTCGCGGACGCTGTCGATCGCGCCGGCCTGATCCTCGGTCTCGTCATAGGGGAAGCGGGCGGCGAATTCGTCATAGACGCCGTCGGGCGCGATCAGCGGCGGCGCCTGGCGCATCTGCCGCTCGGCGGCGATGCGGATCAGACCGCCCGCCATGTCGAGCAGCCGCTTCTTGAGCTTGGCCTTGCGCGCCTGCCAGGCGACGCCGCCCAGTTTGTCGAGTTGCGCTTCGGTCTGCTCCGAGCCGTAGCGCGACAGGAGCTCGATGTTTTCGACCGGCAGGAACAGCTTGTCGCCGCCGGCATATTCGAGCTGCAGGCATTCATGAGGCGCGCCCGCCGCTTCGATGGTCACCAGCCCGACGAACCGGCCGATGCCGTGCTCGGCATGGACGACGATCGAGCCTTCGTCGATCGACGAGGCCTCGGTGATGAAATCGGCGTTGCGCTTGCGGCGCTTGCCGCGCCGCACGAGCCGGTCACCCAAAATGTCCTGCTCGCCGATGACGATCAGTTTGCCGCATTCGAAGCCGCTTTCGAGCGAAAGCACCGTCGCGCCGGCCTCACCCGGCTTCAGTTTCATGGCGGCGTCGAGGGTCTCGACCGGCACGACGCGCTCCAGCCCATGCTCCTGCAGCACTTGCAGCAGACGGTCGAGCGAGCCCTCGGTCCAGGCCGAGACGACCACCTTGTCGCCCTTGGCGCGGTGATCGGCGATGTGACGCACGGCGGCGTCGAACACGTTGATGCGCTCCTCGCCCTCCTGCTCGCCGGCGCGCGCCCAGCGCATGCCGGGACGGGCTGACAGCGCCACCACCTTGCGCGCCTCGCCTTCATGCTCGTTGAACGGCGTGATGCGGATCGCGCCATGGCCCCGCAGCTCCAGCATCACCTGTTCGCCGGAGAGATAGAGCTGGTCGGGCGGCACGGGTTTGTAGGGCGCGCCCTGGCTCGGTCCCTTTTTGCCCGATCCCGCGTCGCGTCGCGCCTCATAATAATCGGAGATCAGCGTCGAGCGCTCGTTGACCGATTCCTGCAGCGTGTGATCCACCGTCAGCCGGAAACCGGCGAGATAGTCGAACAGCGTTTCGAGCGTCTCATAGAACAGCGGCAGCCAATGCTCCATGCCGGCGAAGCGACGTCCTTCCGAGATCGCCTGATAGAGCGCGTCGTCGCGGGTGGCGGCGCCGAACATCGTGAGATAAGCCTTGCGGAAGCGGCTGATCATATCCGGCGTCAGCGACACTTCGCTCATCGGGTTAAGCGAAATCTGTTTCACCTGGCCTGTCGTCCGCTGACTGGCGGGATCGAAGGTGCGGATCGTCTCCAGCGTGTCGCCGAAGAAATCCAGCCGCATCGGTTCGGTCTCGCCCGGCATGAAGAGATCGAGAATGCCGCCGCGCACGGCGAACTCGCCGACCTCGCGCACCGTCGCCACCCGCTCGAAGCCGTTCTTTTCCAAGCGGAGCGCGATCTCGTCCATCTTCAGCATCTGGCCGGGCTTGGCGGAAAAACCCATGGCCGAGATCGCGTCGCGCGGCGGCAATCTCTGCACCAGCGCATTGGCCGTGGTCAGCACGATGGCCGGATGCGGCTTGGCCTGATGCTGGATCAGCCCACTGAGCGCCGCCAGTCTCCGCGCGGAGACATCGGTTCCCGGCGACACGCGGTCATAGGGCAGGCAGTCCCAGCCCGGCAGCACCAGCACCGGAATTTCTGGCGCGTGAAACGCGATCATCTGTTCGAGATCGGCGATTTTCTGGCCATCGGAGAGGACATAGGCGATCGATCCTCCGGCGCGGGCGAGTTCGGCCAGCACCAGCGCCTCCATGCCCGGCGGCACATGGCCGATCGAAAAGCTCTTCTCGTCCGCGAGAATTTTCCGGGGATCGAAATCCGGGATCATGCAGATGTCCTTGAGAGTGCCCCGGCGACTGAGATCGCTATCGGGCTGGAGAGATGGCGGAGCGGCATAGAAAACAAGACGACGGGCCGGAAACCGTCGTCACACCACGGGTTTGAAGGCTTCCTCGGGACGAAAGGCCAGAATGCGCGCAAACAGCGGCGTCTTGAGACGCTCGGGCATCGGCTTTTCTCCAGAAATCCACTTGAACAGATCATTATCGTCTTCGCCGAGAACGCGCTCGAACTCGGCGAGTTCCTCGCCCTCGAGCGTCTTGAGTTCGGTGTCGGCGAACTGGCCGAGGATCAGGTCCATCTCGCGGACGCCGCGATGCCAGGCGCGAAACAGGATGCGCCGGCGGTGCGGATCGAGATCGGCGGTGGTCAAGGTCGTGCCAGTCATCGGCGTGGTGATCCTCTCATGATAGGAGGCCGTCTATATCCCTTGGAAACTTGCTTGTCAGCCTTGCAAATCCACCTTCGACAGCCGAAATTGCATGCATGCGTCCCTCCATCCTCGATCCCCTGTTCGCCCCCCTCGCCTCACTGCCCGGCATCGGGGCAAAGACCGGCGAGCTCTATGCCCGGCTGCTCGGCCGCGAGAGCCTGGAGGACTGCCGGATCATCGATCTCCTGTTCCATGTGCCGCACAGCCTGATCGACCGCCGCAAACAGCCCGGCATCGCGCTCGCGCCCCAGGGCGCAATCGTCACCGTCACCGCCCGCGTCGACCGCCACCAGCCGCCTCCCAAGGGACAGTCGAACCAGCCCTATCGGGTGTTCCTGCAGGATGATACGGGGGAACTAGCGCTGGTGTTCTTTCGCGCCAAGGGAAATTGGCTGGAAAAGTCGTTGCCGGTCGATGAAACCGTCATGGTCAGCGGCAAGGTCGACTGGTTCAACGGCCGGCCCTCCATGGTCCATCCCGATCACATGGCGCGATTGTCCGAGGGCGAGAAGCTGCCGCTGGTCGAACCCGTCTATGGCCTCACCGCCGGCCTGTCGCCCAAGGTGCTGCGCAAGACCATCGAAGCCGCCATTTTCCGCGTGCCGGCTCTGCCCGAATGGCTCGACGAGTCTCTGATCCAGAAACAGGGCTTTCTGCAGACCTCGGAAGCGCTCCGCCTGATCCATCATCCGCGCGACGAGCACGACATCGATCCGCAGGCGCCGGTGCGGCGCAGGCTCGCTTATGACGAATTCCTCGCCGGCCAGGTGTCGCTCGCGTTGGTGCGCTCGAAGCTGAGAAAGGCGCCGGGCGTTCCGGTCAAGCCGACAGGCCTGTTGTCGAGCCAGGTTCTGGCCGCCCTGCCTTTTTCGCTGACCGGCAGCCAGACCTCGGCGATCGCCGATGTGCTCAGGGACATGGCCGGCGAGGACCGCATGCTCCGGCTACTGCAAGGCGATGTCGGCTCGGGCAAGACCGTGGTGGCGCTGATGTCGATGCTGGCGGCGGTCGAGGCCGGCGGCCAGGCCGTGCTGATGGCGCCGACGGAAATTCTCGCCCGCCAGCATCACGCCACGATCAGCCAGATGGCGCGCATGACCGGCCTCACCATCGAAATCCTCACCGGCCGCACCAAGGGCCGCGAACGCGAGGAAATCCTTGCCCGCATCGCCTCTGGTGAGGCGCAGATCGTTATCGGCACCCATGCGTTGTTTCAGGATACGGTCAATTACGCCAATCTGCTGCTGGCCGTCGTCGACGAGCAGCACCGCTTCGGCGTCCATCAACGTCTCCGGCTCACCGCCAAGGGCGTATCGCCGCATATGCTGGTGATGACGGCGACGCCCATTCCGCGCACGCTGGTGCTCGCCGCCTTCGGCGACATGGACGTCTCCAAGCTGACCGACAAACCGGCCGGCCGCAAGCCGATCCAGACGGTGATCGTGCCGGGCGAGCGGATCGGCGACATCATCGCCCGCATGCGCGCCGCCGTCGCCGAGGGCAAGAAGATCTACTGGATCTGCCCGCTCGTCGAGGAAGACGAGGAAAGCGAGCTGATGAGCGTCGAGGAGCGCCATGCCGTGCTCGCCAAAAGCTTCGGCGCGCAGGCCGCGCTGATCCATGGCCGAATGAGCGGGCCGGAAAAAGACGCGGTGATGATGGGCTTCAAAAATGGCGAGACGCGCCTTCTGGTGGCGACCACCGTCATCGAAGTCGGCGTCGACGTGCCGGACGCGACCATCATGGTGATCGAACATGCCGAGCGTTTCGGGCTGGCGCAATTGCACCAGCTGCGCGGACGTGTCGGACGCGGATCGGAGGCGTCGAGCTGCATCCTCGTCTACAAGGGCAAGCTCAGCCAGAATGGCGAGGCGCGGCTCAAAATCATGCGCGAGACCGAAGACGGTTTCATCATCGCCGAAGAGGATCTGCGCCTGCGCGGCGAAGGCGAATTGCTGGGCACACGCCAATCGGGAACGCCGGGCTTCGCCATCGCCAGTCTCGAAGCGCATGGCGACCTGCTCGAAATCGCCCGCAAGGACGCGCATTATTTGCTCGACCGCGATCCGGAACTGTCGTCGCCGCGCGGCGAGGCGATCCGCACCCTGCTCTATCTCTTCCGGCGCGACGAAGCGATCCGCTTCCTGCATGCCGGCTGATCAGCTCTCCAGGACATCGCCCTTCGGCTTCCAGTCCGGCGCGATCAGGCCGGCCGAGATCAGCATCTTGGCGGCGTCTTCCGGGCTCATGTCGAGTTCGATGATTTTGGACCGCTCTACAAAGATCAGAAAGCCCGCGGTAGGGACCGGGGTCGGCGGCAGGAACACCGCCACCATGTCGCTGAACCCCTTCTCCTGGAATCGATGTTCGAGTTCGCCGCCCCGCACATCGGCGGCGATGAACACCATCGACCAGCTTCCCGGCCCTGGAAATTCGATCATGCCGACTTTCTTGAACGAGGTGCTGCGCTCGGCGAACACCGTCTCGAACAGCTGCTTCAGCGCCTTGTAGAGCGAGCGAACCAGCGGCGTGCGATCCATGATCGATTCGCCGAATTCGACGATCGAGCGGCCGATCAGGTTCTTGGCGAAAGTGCCGATCAACGTGATCATGATCACCGCGATCAGCAGGCCAAAGCCTGGAATGGCGAATTTGATGTAGTTTTCAGGGTTATAGCGATAGGGAATATAGGGTTTGACCCAGCTGTCGGCCCAATGGATCAGCGTCCAGGTCAGCCAGATCGTGATCGCGATCGGCGCGCAGATAATCAGGCCCGTCAGAAAATTGTTGCGGAGCCGTACGCCGAAAGTCGGCTTATGCGGCGCGGTGTCTGGCGTGTGAGGATCCTGGGTCATCAGGCCCCCTGTTTAACGCGACTTTTCCGCGCCGCACAAGATTTTTATGATCACTCGACCGTGACCGACTTGGCGAGGTTTCGCGGCTGGTCGACATCGGTGCCCATGAACATGGCGGTGTGATAGGCGAGAAGCTGGATCGGCAGCGAGAAGATCATCGGATGGATGGCCTCGTCCATATCCGGCAGCACGATCGTCGCCATGGTCTTAAGGTCGCTGGCTTTGGCGCCGTTCTCGTCGGTGACGAAAATGATCTTGCCGCCGCGCGCCGCTACTTCCTGCATGTTCGACACGGTCTTTTCGAAGAAGCGGTCATGCGGGGCAATCACGATCACCGGCATGGTCTCGTCGATCAGCGCGATCGGACCATGCTTGAGTTCGCCCGCCGCATAGCCTTCGGCATGGATATAGGAGATTTCCTTGAGCTTCAGCGCGCCTTCGAGCGCGATCGGATAGCTGGTGCCGCGGCCGAGATAGAGCACATGCTTGAATTTGGAGAGATCGCGCGACAGCGCCTCAATCTCCGGCTGGATACGGTTGAGCACCGCGCTCATGATGCGCGGCATTTCAGTGAGATGGCCAACCAGCGCCTTCTCCTCCGTCTCCGTCAGCGTGCCGCGTTGGCGTCCGGCGCGGATGGCGAGCGCCGCCAGCGCCGTCAACTGACAGGTGAAGGCCTTCGTCGAGGCGACGCCGATCTCCGGGCCGGCAAGGATCGGGAACACCGCATCCGCTTCGCGCGCGATGGTCGATTCCTTGGCATTGACGACCGCGCCGATGGAGAGGCCTTGCTCCTTGCAGTAGCGCAAGCATGCGAGCGTATCCGCCGTCTCGCCAGATTGTGAGATGAACAGCGCCGCCGATCCCTTGGCGAGCGGCGCGTCGCGATAGCGGAATTCCGAGGCGACATCGATTTCCACCGGCAGCCGCGCATAGCGCTCGAACCAGTATTTCGACGTCAGGCCCGCGAGATAGGCGGTGCCGCAGGCGGTGATCGCCAGGCTATCGAGCTTGGCGAAGTCTATGCCGTCGTTCAGTTCCCGCACGCCGCCTTCTGTGAAATCGACATAGTGGCCGAGCGCATGCGACACGGCTTCCGGCTGCTCGTAGATTTCCTTTTCCATGAAGTGCCGGTGATTGCCCTTGTCGATCAGATAGGCGCTCGCTGACGAAATGCGGATGGACCGCGACACCGGATTGCCGTCGAGATCGAAAATATGCGCGCCGCCGGCGCCGATCACCGCCCAGTCGCCGTCTTCGAGATAGGCGATGCGATTGGTGAAGGGCGACAGCGCGATGGCGTCGGAGCCCAGGAACATCTCTTTGTCGCCATAACCGATCGCGAGCGGCGGACCGGAGCGAGCCGCCATGATGGTCGAGGGGTCGTCCTGAAAGATCACCGCCAGCGCATAGGCGCCGGTCACCCGGCGCAGCATCGCGTGCATCGCCTCGCGCCGGCCCATGCCGTCGCGACGGAATTTCGCCAGCAATTGGGCGACGACTTCCGTGTCGGTCTGAGTGGTGAAACTCACGCCGTCTGCGGCAAGCTCCTTCTTGATCTCGGAAAAATTCTCGATGATGCCGTTGTGAACCACGGCGACGCCGTCGACGAAATGCGGATGCGCATTGGTTTCCGTCGGCGCGCCATGCGTCGCCCAGCGGGTATGCGCGATACCGATCTTGCCGGCCAGCGGCTCGGCCGCCAGCTTCTGTTCGAGATTGACGAGTTTGCCCTCCGCGCGGCGGCGTTCCAGCCGGTTGTCATGGATGGTGGCGACGCCGGCGGAATCATAGCCGCGATATTCCAGCCGCTTGAGCGCATCCACCAGCCGCGCCGCCACCGGCTCCACGCCCACGATCCCGACAATCCCGCACATATTCCGCTCCCGCACAGTCTCAGCTGAAATTGGTCTCTACCAATTTCCGATGTCTTGCTGCGTCTTGTGGCCGGAATTTCGACGCGCGGCAACGGGCAGCGCATCAAATTCGGTTTCGTGCGTTAACGAGCGAGAGGAATTGCGTTGCAACCATCGCGATTATGCGATTGAATTGTGAATGTTTGCGACGGCGGAAGCAGCAGCGCCTAGACCAGGGGCGTGACCGGGGGAGACGGGCTCCCCCGGCTGTGGCGAAAGCCTCGCCGTCCAATCGGAGGTTATGCCATGAGGCGATTGCCATACAGCATAACGCTTACTCTTAGAAGAAGCCGGAGCGGCTGGTCCTTGTCTCTCCGGATCTCATATAGGAAGTGAGTCCCGGCAGGCGGAGTTAGCGCTCCGCCTGCCACTCCTGAAAATACGCGACTTCAGCCCTGGTTGCAAGGTCAGCCCTTGCTCGCCGCCTTCTTCGCCTTCTTGATCGCCTCGTTGCGCGCCATGATCTCGCGGCCGTAACCTTCCTTGGTCACCTGCCGGGCGCGGCCGAAAGCGGCGGCGCCATCGGGGACGTTTTCAGTGATGACGCTTCCCGAGGCGGTCAGCGCGCCCTCGCCCACACTCACGGGCGCCACCAGCGAACTGTTGGAGCCGATAAAGGCGTCGGCGCCGATGCGGGTTTCGTATTTGTTGAAGCCGTCGTAATTGCAGGTGATCGTTCCCGCGCCGATATTGGCCCGCGCGCCGACCACGGCGTCGCCGATATAGCTCAGGTGATTGACCTTGGCCCCCTCGCCGATCTCGGCCTTCTTCACTTCGCAGAAATTTCCGACCTTGGCGTTGGCGAGCAGCTTCGCCTCGGGCCGCAGCCGCGCGAAGGGACCAACGGAGGCGCCGGAGGAGATATAGGCGCCCTCGATATGCGAGAAGGCGTGGATGACCACATTCGGCTCCACCGTCACGCCCGGTCCGAAGATGACATTCGGCTCGATCGTCACGTCCTGGCCGATCACCGTGTCATAGGAGAGAAACACCGTTTCGGGCGCAATCATCGTCACGCCCGACACCATCAATTCCCGCCGCTTGCGCTTCTGCCAGATGGCTTCGAGTTCGGCGAGTTCGGCCCTATTGTTGCAGCCTGCAGCCATTTCGAAAGACGCTTCGACGGTGGCCGACCGGCCGCCCTCGGCGCGGACGATCTCGACGAGGTCGGTGAGATAATATTCACCCTTCACATTATTGTTGCCGATCTTGCGCAACAGCGACGCCGCCTTGGCGCCATTGATCGCCATCAGGCCGGAATTGCAGAAATCGATCCGGCGCTCGTCGTCGTTGGCGTCCTTCTCCTCGCGGATGGCGACGAGTTCGCCGTCCTTTTCGAGCAGTCGCCCATACCCGGTAGGCGACGGCGTCCGGAAGCCGATGACGGCGAGGTCATATCCCTCATCCAGTTTGGCGCGGGCGGCAGCCAACGGACCCGCCTCGATCAGCGGCGCATCGCCATAAGCGACAAGCACCGCGTCATAGCCGGCCTCGATTTCACTCGCCGCCATCAGCACGGCATGGCCGGTGCCGAGGCGTTGCGTCTGTTCGAACACCGTCACGGGCAGCTTGCCGGTCGACGCCGCCGCGGCGACCGCGTCCCCGTCTCGCCCGACGATGAGGGCGATCTTGTCGGCGCCGCTTTCGTCCAGCGCCGCCACCACATGCGAGATCATCGGTCGGTTGCCGATCGTGTGCAGCACCTTCGACTTGGCCGACTTCATCCGCGTGCTGTCGCCCGCCGCCAGAACCACGGCCAGAACCTTTCCCGACATTCCGAATCTCCCTCTGAAATTTGCGCCATAGCAAGCGCATTCCCGCGCTCTAGGCAAGCCGAGCGTGACAACCCGGCTGTGCGGATATCGCCGGAAGATCAAAGCTCAGCCGATGGATGGATCGTCCCTGCGGCTCATCAGGATCTTGTCGATACGGCGTCCGTCCATGTCGATGACTTCGAAGCGGTAGCCATAGGCTTCGAAATGGTCGCCTTCCTCGGGGCTCTTGCGCAGGCCCTGAACCACGAAGCCGGCGATGGTCTCGTAGCCGTCTTCCGTCGAGAGATTGTCCAGTCCGAAGGTCAGCTGCATTTCATGGATCGGCGTGCGGCCGTCGATCAGCCAGGAGCCGTCCTCGCGCTCGCGCACCAGAATGTCGTCGATGTCGTCGTAATTCGACGGCAGGATGCCGATGATGGCTTCAAGCAGGTCCGACGAGGTGATGATGCCTTCGGTGGAGCCATATTCGTCGACGATGATCGCCATGTGGATGTTGGCCGCCTTGAAGATCTCGAAGGCCTTCAGGCAGGTCGTCATTTCCGGAATCGTCGGAATCTCCTGCACATAGGCCTGCATCTGGAAGGCCTTCGGATTTTGGGCGGCCGCAAGCACGTCCTTGGTGCGCACGGCGCCGATGATGATGCCGTCATTGTCCTCGTCAATGACGGGATAGCGCGAATGGCCGGAGTCCCGAACCAGCTCCACCACATCCTCGAAGCTGGCCTTCAGATCGATGCCGACGATCTCGGTGCGATGCGTCATGATCGATTTCACCGAGCGGTCGGCGAGGCTGATGATCCGGCGCAGCATTTCATGCTCGGACTTTTCGAACACGCCGCTTTCGGCGCCTTCGGCCAAGACCGCCTGCACCTCGGCTTCGGTCACCTCGTCGCTGTCCTTGGCCGTCACACCCAAGATCTTCATCAACAATCGCGCCGACGCCTCGAAAAGATAGACGATCGGCGCGGCGATCCGCGACAACACAGTCATGGGGCCGGCGACGAAGATCGCAATCGACTCGGCGTGTCGCAACGCGAATTGCTTGGGAATGAGCTCGCCGATGATCACCGACAGATAGGTGATCAGCGCCACGACGATGAGCCCCGCCACCAAGTGGCCGTAAGGCGCGATCGCCGGGATCACGTCGAGTTCGGGACCGAGTTTCTCGGTGATCGACGCGCCGCCGTAGGTGCCGGCGAGGATGCCCACCAGGGTGATCCCGACTTGAACGGTAGAGAGGAAAGTACCGGAATTCTCCGCAAGGCCGAGCGCGCGGGCGGCGCCGGGATGACCCTGTTTGGCTTTCTGTCGGAGCAAGGGCTTGCTGGCGGAAACGATCGCCATCTCGGACATGGCGAAAAACGCGTTGATCACGAGAAGGAGTAGAATGATGAGAATTTCGGTCACTAGGGGCGCCAGGGCAATTTCAATTGCGGCCCAACCTAAAGCTTCCCCCTGTCATCTTCAAGATGCGGGGGCGAATTCTGCCAGAGGCTCGGCGCCGGTCACCTTGTGGCTGATCCTGTCGCGGCCCACGATGATCACGCGGCGCATGGCTTCGGCGGCGCCGGCGGCGTCGCGGGCGGCGATGGCGTCGACGATCAGCGTGTGCGACGCCGAGACTTCCGCCCCGCGCTCGTCTCCCGGGGCCGGAGACGACAATTTGAAGATGCCGACCAGAGCCGCCTCTATCAGGCTTCCGACGGTGCGCATGAACGGATTTTTGGACGCTTCGGATACGGCGAGGTGAAAACGCAGATCGGCCAGCGCAAGCGTCTCGGGCGTCAGCCCCTCGGCGCCCATGTCGCGCGCCAGTTGATACAGCGCCTTGATATCCGCCTCGGTGGCGTTCTCGGCGGCGAGCGCCGCGCCGTGCGGCTCGAACGCCATTCGGATCTCGCTGAGATGGGTGAGGAAATCGCCATCGACGCCCATCTGGAAATGCCAGGTCAGCACGTCGGAGTCGAACAGGTTCCACTGGTTCCTCGGCGTCACCTTGGTGCCGATGCGCGCCCGCGGCACGATCAGCCCTTTGGCCGCCAGGGTCTTCATCGCCTCGCGAAGAACCGTCCGCGACACCTTGAAGCGCTGGGCGAGTTCGGGGTCGCCCGGCAGCGTCGCGCCCACCGGATAATCGCCGGAGATGATCGAACGGCCGATTTCATCCACCACCTGGGCATGGCTGGTTCTCGTTTTCTTGCCGCTGAACACGGCCTCCAGCACTCCCCTTCGCACGACGAACTCCTCACCCTTTGTTGTCGACTTTCGAGACCAGCAATATGCCTTTTTGCATAAGTATGAAGCCGAATAGCAAGAGCCCGATCACGATTTTCGTCCACCAGCTCGACAGTGTCCCGTCGAAAGTGATGTAGGTCTGGATCAAGCCCTGGATCAGGACGCCGATCAGTGTGCCGGCGACGAAGCCGGCCCCGCCGGTCAACAGTGTCCCGCCGATCACCACCGCCGCGATCGCATCGAGTTCGACGCCCACCGTGGCGAGCGAATAGCCGGCGGACGTATAAAGAGAGTAGACCACGCCCGACAGGCCGGCCAGAAAGCCCGACAGCGCATAGATGCCGATCGTGGTCGAGGCCACCGGAGCGCCCATCAGCCGCGCGGTCGCCACGCCGCCGCCGAGCGCATAGACATTGGCGCCGAAGCGGGTCTTGTGCGCGATCACGATGCCTGCGACGAAAACCAGCAGCATGAGCCCGCCGATCACCGTGAACCTGCCGCCGCCCGGCATCTTCCAATAGAAGCTCTTGAGCGCCTTGTAGAACGGATGATCGATGGGAATGGAGTCGATCGTGAGCACGAAGGACATGCCGCGGGCGAGAAACATGCCGGCGAGCGTGACGATGAAAGGCGGCATTTCGAGATAATGGATGATCGACCCCATGGCTGCGCCGAAAGCCGTGCTGACGCCGAGCGCGATGGCGAAGACGAGCAGCGGATGCAGATCGGTGTTCTTGAGCAGCACGGCGATCAGGACGCCGGTGAAGGCGATCACCGAGCCAATCGACAGGTCGATGCCGCCCGACAGGATCACGAAGGTCATGCCGACCGCGGCGATGCCCAGGAAAGCGTTGTCGGTGAACAGGTTTCCGATCACTCGGGTCGACAGGATGTTGGGAAACTGCAATGCGCAGATCGCATAAGCAGCCAGGAAAATCAGCGTGGTCGCCGCCAGCGGCAGATACTTCGCTCTCATCCGCGCGTCTCCGACTTGCGGGTCCTGACAAGAGCGGCGAGATCGGCGAGCCGCGGCGATTGAACGATCAGGATGATCACGATCAGTCCAGCCTTGATGATGAGATTGTATTCCGGGGGGAAGCCCGAGGTGAGAATGCCGGTGTTGATCGCCTGGATGATCATGGCGCCCAGCAACGACCCGAGAATGGAAAAGCGGCCGCCGAGAAGCGAATTGCCGCCGACAACCACCGCCAGGATGGCGTCGAGCTCCAGCCACAGGCCGGCATTGTTGGCGTCCGCCCCCTTGATGTCGGCGGCGACGATGAGCCCGGCGATGGCGGCGCAGAGACCGGAGAGCGCGTAGACCAGCACCACGAGCGCAGTCGTCTTGACGCCCGAGAGACGGCTGGCGCGCAGGTTGACGCCGATCGCCTCGATCAGCAGGCCGAGCGCCGTGCGCCTGGCGAGCAACGCCACCGCCGCGCCGAACAGAACCCAGATCACCACCGGCATCGGCAGGCCGAAGGCCGATCCGCTGCCGATGAAGATCAGACCGGGCGCGTTGAACGTCAGGATTGCGCCTTCCGTGATCAACTGCGCCACCCCACGGCCGGCGACCATCAGCACGAGCGTGGCGATGATCGGCTGGATATTGAGAATGGAGACCAGAACCCCGTTCCACACCCCGCAGATCAAGCCGACGCCAAGCGCCAGAGCCAGCGTCACCAGAAGCGGGTAGCCGCTGGTGACGGCGGCGGCCGCGACCGCGCCGCAGATGGCGACGACCGCGCCGACCGAGAGGTCGATGCCCTTGGTCGCGATGACCAGCGTCATGCCGACTGCAACCAGCGCCACGGGCGCGCCGCGATTGAGCACGTCGATGATGCTGCCATAGAGACGGCCGTTCTGGAACGTCACGTTGAAGAAGTCGGGAAACAGGATCACGTTGAGCGCGAGCACGATGCCGAGCGTGATGATCTGGGGAAGTATGCGACGGATCATGACGCCAGACCCTTTTCGTTATGCACGCCGGCGATCGCGTCGACGATGCCGCTGGCGCTCATCTGCTCGCCGGTCAGTTCGGCGACATGTTCATGATCGCGCAACACGCGGATGCGCTGACTATACGCGATGAGTTCGTCGATTTCCGAGGAGATGACGGCGAGCGCCATGCCCTTCTGGCAGAGATCCCGGATCAGCTTGATGATTTCGGCATGGGCGCCGACATCGATGCCGCGGGTCGGCTCGTCGAGGATCAGCAGTTGCGGATTGGTCGCCAGCCAGCGGGCGAGGATCGCCTTTTGCTGATTGCCGCCCGACAAGAGCTTGATCGGCTTCTCGCGTCCGTCGGTGCGGATGTCGAGCGCCTGAATATAGTGGTCAGCGAGCGCGTTCTGTTCGGACCGAGACAGGGGCCTGGCCCAGCCGCGCCGGGCCTGCAGCGCCAGAACGATGTTTTCGCGCACGGAGAGATCGCCGATGATGCCGTCGGTCTTGCGATCTTCCGGGCAGAAGCCGAAGCCCTGGGCGATCGCATCTTCGGGCGATGCGATGGTCGCGGGCTTGCCGTCGATCTCGACCTCGCCCTGGTCGGCGCGGCGGATGCCGAACATCACTTCGGCGGTCTCGGTGCGGCCGGAGCCCAGAAGCCCGGCGAGCCCGACGACTTCGCCGCGGCTGATATCGAGATCGAAAGGCTTGATGTCGCCGCGACGTCCCAACCCCTTGAAGCGGAAACGCGCCTCGATATCGGGCTTGCGCTCCGGCGCGTGATGGCTGGTCTCCTCGGTCAATTCGCGGCCGAGCATCATCGCCACGAGGTCCTTGCGCGGCAAATCCGCCAGGCGGCGCGCGCCGACCAGCTTGCCGTTGCGCAGCACGGTGACGCGGTCGCTGAGCGTATAGACCTGTTCGAGGAAGTGGGTAATGAAGACGATGCCGAGGCCCTTGCGGCGGAGATCGTCGACGATGCGGAACAGCACCTCGACCTCCTGCGCGTCGAGGCTGGCGGTCGGCTCGTCGAGGATCAGCACCTTGCCGGAGAGGTCCACGGCGCGGGCGATGGCGACGATCTGCTGCACGGCGACCGAAAAGCTCGACAATGGCTGCCGCACGTCGATATCGAGGCCATAATCGGCCAGAAGGGCGCGGGAACGCTCGTTCATCGCCCGGCCGTCGATCAGGCCGAAGCGGCGCGGTTGTCGATTGAGGAACATGTTCTCGGCGACCGTCAGGTTCGGCAGGAGATTGACTTCCTGATAGACGGTGCCGACGCCCAGGCTCTGGGCCTCGAATGTATCGCGGGGATCGATCGACACCCCGTCGAGAAGAATGTCGCCCGCGTCGCGTCGATAGGCGCCGGTCAGGCATTTCACGAGGGTGGATTTTCCGGCGCCGTTTTCACCGAGCAGCGCCATGACCTCGCCTCCCATCAGGGAGAAATCAACGGCGTCGAGCGCCTTGGCGCCCAGGAATGTCTTGGTCATGCCGCGCGCCGAAAGGAGCGGCTTAATCTCTGCAGTCATGCGGAATGCTCCGGCCGGCCGCGCCATCCGCCGAAATCGGCCGATGGCGGGCGTGCTCGATTGAGACCGCGCCGCCGGACGCAAATCCGGCGGCGCGGCGGCAGATCAATAGCCGAGGTCTTTCTTGGATTCGTAGACCTTCTGCGGATCGTCGGCCTGGGTGTAGAGCTTGGATTCCGTCTGGATCCACTTCGGCGGCTCTTTCTTGTCCTTGAGATAGGCGTCGAGCGCGTCGAAGGCCGGGCCGGCCATGTTCGGGGTCAGTTCGACCGTGGCGTTGGCTTCGCCGGCGGCCATGGCCTTGAAGATGTCCGGAACCGCGTCGATCGAGACGACGAGGATGTCGGTCCCCGGCTTCAGGCCGGCTTCCTTGATGGCTTCGATGGCGCCGACGGCCATGTCGTCATTATGCGCATAGAGAGCGCAAATGTTCTTGCCGCCGTTTTCGGCCTTCAGGAAGCTTTCCATCACTTCCTTGCCCTTGGTGCGGGTGAAGTCGCCGGTCTGGCTGCGGATGATCTTCAGGTTGTCATGGCCGGCGATGGCCTGCTCGAAGCCCTTCTTGCGGTCGATGGCCGGCGACGAACCGGTCGTGCCCTGGAGTTCGACGATGTTGCAGGGCTTGTCCTTGGCGGTGTCGGCCAGCCACTTGCCGGCGACCGAACCTTCATGGACGAGGTCCGAGGTCACGGCGGTCAAGTAGAGGCTCTTGTCGCTGTCGACGGTGCGGTCGAGCAGGATCACCGGGATATTGGCGTCCTTGGCTTCGGACAGCACGTCGTCCCAGCCGGTCGCGACGACGGGCGCCACGAAGATGGCGTCGACGCCCTGGGCGATGAAGGAGCGGATCGCCTTGATCTGGTTTTCCTGCTTCTGCTGCGCGTCGGCGAATTTCAGATCGACGCCGCGCTTTTCGGCTTCCTGCTTGGTCACCGTCGTTTCGGCAGCGCGCCAACCGGATTCAGATCCGATCTGCGAGAACCCCACCGTCAGAGCCATGGCCTGACCAGCGGCGAAAAACGAGACAGCAAGAGCCGTGGCGCTCGCAAGCGCTTTGAACTTATTCATGATTTCCTCCCAAATGATGGCTGCTCCACCAGCCGCGATCAAAAAATCATACAATAATATTTTTGTAAAGCAGCAGTTATCTCTAATTCGCGCTGCAAGCCACAGATGTATAAAAATGCTCAGCTTTTTTTGCTTTGGCGAGCGCGCCGCGCCGCCTGTCGCCGCCATTTTAACGCTTGCCACGCCGCCCGACGCATGAGTAAAAGCCTAAACCTTCGTCCGGCCGCCGCACGGACGCGCCTTTCTGAGGCGACAAGAATAACAATTTGGGACGCCCGATGCTCGAACTTCTGCGTAAAGCCGCGAAAACCTGGGTCGCAAAGGCCCTGCTTATCCTCCTTGTCGCCTCCTTCGGCATCTGGGGCGTCCACAGTTCGATGTTTTCGGGCGCAAACGACGCCGTCGTGACCGTCGGCGACCAGAAAGTGTCCAATTCGGAATTCCAGTTCACCTTCAACAGCGTTTTCAGCCAGATGCAGCGGAGCATTCCGGGCCTGACGCTGGAGCAGGCGAAGATGTTCGGCCTCGAGAACACGGTCTATGGCCAGCTGGCGTCCGCCGCGGCGCTCGACCAGCTCGCCTCCGACATGAAGCTCGGCATGTCCGAGAGCCGCCTGTTGCAGCTCATCCAGGAAGAGCCGGCCTTCAAGGACGCTTCCGGCGCCTTCAGCCGTCAGCTGATGGAGCGTCGTCTCTACGACGCCCGCATCCGCGCCGAGGATTACATCAAGAACAAGGAGCGCGAGGCGGTGCGCGTGCAGATCGCCGATGCGGTCGCCAACGGCTTCACCCCGCCGGCCACGCTGACCAAGGCGCTCGAGGACTTCAGCAACGAACGCCGCACGATCGATTATCTGATCCTCACCAACGCCAATATCGATCCGGTCGGCGCGCCGACCGACGCCGCGCTCGGCAAATGGTTCGAGGACAACAAGGGCAAATATCGCGCTCCCGAATATCGCAAGATCACCTATGTGAAGCTCGAGCCCGCCGACATCGCCGACGTGACCGCCGTCACCGACGAGGACGTGAAGGCCGATTACGACAGGCATATCGACGCCTACAGCACGCCGGAGACGCGCACGATCGAGCAACTGACCTTCGCAGACAAGGCGCAGGCCGACGCGGCGGCCGCCAAGCTCGCGGCCGGAACCACCTTCGACCAGCTCGTGACCGAGCAGGGCAAGACCGCGACCGACGTGCTGCTCGGCGATTTCAGCCGCGACAAGGTTCCGACAGCCGCGATGGCGGAAGCGGCGTTTGCGGTAAAGACCGAAGGCGGCGTGACGCCGGTGACCGACGGTCTGCTCGGCCCGGTCATCCTGCGCGTGACCAACATCAAGCCCGAAGTCGTCAAGCCGCTGGATGCGGTCAAGGAAGACATCCGCAAGCAGCTCGCGCTGGTGCGGGCCAATGACGAGATTCAGGGCGTGCATGACCGTTTCGAGGATACGCGGGCGTCGGGCGCTTCGCTGGCCGAGTCCGCGAACCAGCTGCAGCTGAAGTCGGTGACGATCGACGCCGTCGACGCCAGCGGCCGCGATCCCTCCGACAAGGACGTCGCCGGCCTGCCGGAACAGGCGCGCCTGCTGACCGAGGCCTTCAAGACCGACGAAGGCGTCGAGCCCCTGCCGCTCGATCTCAGCAATGGCGGCTATGTCTGGTTCGAGATCAACGGCGTGACCCCGGAGCGCGACCGCAAGCTCGAAGAAGTGCGCGAAAAAGTCGTCGCGGACTGGACGCGCGAGCAACAGCAGCTGGCCCTCGCCAAGAAAGCGGAGGAGCTCTCCAAGCAGATCCGCGAAGGCGCCAAGATCGCCGACATCGCCGCGACGCTGAAGATCGCCGTCGAATCGAAGGCCGACATCAAGCGCCGCGCGGACGACGCCGTTCTCGGCGCCGCCGCGATCAATGCCGCGTTCGGCGGGCCGGAAGGCCATGTGTCGGCCTCAGCCGGCGCGGATGGCCAGAGCCAGATCGTTATGCAGGTCACCGACGTCCAGAACACGCCGACCGCCGATGCGCTCGACAACAGCGCCGAGCAGATCAAGCAGGCTGCGGCGCGCGCCGGCGACGATTTCCTCGACCAGCTCGTCAGCGAGTTGCAGTCGGATTTCGGCGTCTCGGTCAATCGCACGCTCGCCAATCAGTTGATGGTCCGCTAAGCCGGGGGAACAGCCATGGCCGATCTGAAACCCTTTCTCGCCAAGGTGGCCGCCTCGCAGCCTCTGTCGACGGACGAGGCGCGATCCGCCTTCGACATCATCATGTCGGGCGGTGCCACTCCTAGCCAGATCGGCGCTTTCCTGATGGGCCTGCGCGTGCGCGGGGAAACCGTGGACGAGATCCAGGGCGCCGTCAGCACGATGCGCGACAAGATGCTGGCGGTCGAGGCGCCTGAAAACGCGATCGACATCGTCGGCACCGGCGGCGACGGCGCGCATACCTACAACATCTCGACGCTGGCCTCGATCATCACCGCAGGCGCGGGCGTGCCGGTGGCCAAGCACGGCAACCGCGCCCAGAGCTCCAAATCCGGCACCGCCGACGCGCTGTCGGCGCTCGGCGTCAAGCTCGACATCACGCCCGAGGTGACGGCGCGCTGCATTTCGGAGGCCGGCATAGGCTTCATGTTCGCCCAGCAGCATCATTCCGCCATGCGATTCGTGGGGCCGACCCGTGTCGAGCTCGGCACCCGGACGATCTTCAACCTGCTCGGGCCTCTCTCCAATCCCGCCGGCGTCAAGCGGCAGTTGCTCGGCGTCTACGCGCCGCAATGGCTTCGTCCGGTCGCCGAAGCCCTCAAGGGGCTCGGCTCGACCGATGTCTGGGTGGTGCATGGCGAGGGTCTCGACGAGATCACGCTGACGGGAGAAACCCAGGTCGTCGCGTTGCAAAACGGCGAGATCCGCGAGTTCACGCTGACGCCTTTAGATTTCGGCATGCAGCCGATCACGCTCGACGAGATCCGTGGCGGCGACGGCGAACACAATGCCGGCGCTTTGCGCGCAATCCTCAATGGCGCGACCAACGCCTATCGCAATATTTCCGTCGCCAACGCCGCCGCCGCCCTCGTGGTCGCCGGCAAGGCCAAGGATATCGCCGAAGGCGTTACGCTGGCAGAGACGTCGCTGTCGTCGGGCTCGGCGCGCGCCGCGCTCGACCGGCTGATAACCGTATCCAATTCGTGAGGCTGACATGGCCGATATCCTGAGAAAGATCGAACTCTACAAGCGCCAGGAAATCGACGCCGCCATGGCTACGGTCTCCTTCGACGACCTCAAGGCGAAGATCGCCGGCGTGGACGCCCCGCGCGGTTTTCTCGCCGCGCTCGAGAAGAAGCGCGACGCCGGCCTCTACGGCCTGATCGCCGAAATCAAGAAAGCCAGCCCGTCCAAGGGCCTGATCCGCGCCGATTTCGATCCGCCGGCGCTGGCCAAGGCCTATGAGCAGGGCGGCGCAGCCTGCCTGTCGGTGCTGACCGACGGGCCCAGCTTCCAGGGCGCGCCGGAGTTTCTCACCGCCGCCCGCGCGGCCTGCGCTTTGCCGGCGCTGCGCAAAGATTTTCTCTTCGTGCCGTATCAGGTCTATGAAGCGCGCGCCTGGGGCGCCGATTGCATCCTGATCATCATGGCGTCGCTGACCGACGACGAGGCCAAAGCGCTTGAGGATACGGCGTTCGCGCTCGGCATGGACGTGCTGATCGAGGTGCATGACGAAGCCGAGATGGAGCGGGCGCTCAGGCTCACGTCGCGGTTGATCGGCGTCAACAATCGCAATCTCCGCACCTTCGAGGTCGATCTCGCCACCTCCGAGCGGCTCGCAGGCATGGTTCCCGCCGACCGCCTGCTGGTCGGTGAAAGCGGTATCTTCACGCTTGAGGATTGCCACCGGCTCAAGGCCTCGGGCATCTCGACCTTCCTGGTCGGCGAAAGCCTGATGCGAAAGGCCGACGTGACCGCAGCCACCCGCGAGCTCCTCGGTCTCGCCTCGCCTTCGGCAGCCGCGTGACATGAGCGAAAGCCTCACCCATATCGGCGCATCCGGCGAGGCTCATATGGTCGATGTCGGCGACAAGACCGAGACGGTCCGCATTGCAATCGCCGAGGGCGCGGTTCGGATGCGGCCGGAGACGCTTGCTCTCATTCTCTCCGGAGACGCCAAAAAGGGCGACGTGCTGGGCACAGCCCGGCTCGCCGGCATCATGGCCGCCAAGAAGACCTCGGATCTCATTCCACTCTGCCATCCGCTGATGATCAGCAAGGTGACGGTCGACATCACGCCGGACGCCGACCTGCCGGGCCTCCGTGTCGAGGCCATGGTCAAGCTCACCGGCAAGACCGGCGTCGAGATGGAAGCGCTGACGGCTGTGACCGTCGCCTGCCTGACAATCTATGACATGGCCAAGGCCGCCGACAAGGCGATGGAGATCATCGACATCAAGCTGAAGAGCAAGTCCGGCGGCAAGTCCGGCGACTTCATTCGGGACGCCGGCTGAGATGGCCGGGCCGCTGATCCCGGTCGAAGAGGCGCAGGCCCGTCTGCTCGCCGCCGCCCGCCCGATCGAAACGCGTGAAACCCTGCCGATCTGGGCCGCCGACCAGCGCGTGCTGGCCGAACCGGTGATCTCGCGCCTGACGCAGCCGCCTTTCGACGCCTCGGCCATGGATGGCTACGCCTTCCGGCGCGGCGACGTCGCGGAGATCGGCGACCGCCTTGAAGTGATTGGCGAATCGGCGGCCGGCCATTCTTTTTCGGGAGGGGTCGGAGCCGGCCAAACGGTTCGCATTTTCACCGGAGCGCCCGTGCCCAAAGGCGCAGACACCGTGCTGTTGCAGGAAGACGCGATCCGCCGCGACGCTGGCAAGATCGAACTGACCTTCCTGCCGGATCTCGGCCGTCATATCCGTCCGCGCGGACAGGACTTTGCTGAAGGCGAAGCGGTGCTGGCGGAAGGACTGCTGCTCGATCCCGGCCGGCTGATGCTGGCCGCCGCCTCCAATCATGCCGACGTCAGCGTCTACGAGCGTCCGTTGGTCGGCGTCATCGCCACCGGCGACGAGTTGCGCGAACCCGGAAGTACACTCGGACCGGATCAGATCGTCGCCTCCAGCGTCTTCGCCATCGCGGCGCTGGCGCGCCGGGCTGGCGCTGACGTCGAGAATTTCGGCATCGTCGCCGACGATCCCAAAGCGATCGTCGAAGCGGTCGAGCGCGCCAAAGCGCGCGGCGTCGATGTCATCGTCACCCTCGGCGGCGCGTCCGTCGGCGATCACGATCTCGTCCAGTCGACGCTGATCGGTCTCGGCATGCGGCTCGATTTCTGGCGCATCGCCATGCGGCCGGGCAAGCCGCTGATGGTCGGCGCGCTCGGCGACATCCAGGTGCTCGGCCTGCCCGGCAATCCCGTCTCCAGCATGGTCTGCGGCCTGTTGTTTCTCGAACCGCTGCTGGCCAAGCTGGCGCGACGGTCGCCGCCGAACCGTCTGGCGACGGCCATCACCGAAACCGAGCTCGCGGCCAATGACCATCGGCAGGATTATCTGCGCGCCCGGCTGACGCGCGCCGAAGACGGACAGCTGCATGTCCGCTCCTACGGCAAGCAGGACTCCTCGCAGATGAAGATCTTCGCCAATTCCGAGGCGTTGATCATCCGCCCGCCCCACGCGCCGGCGGTCGAGGCGAAAGAGCCCTGCCGGATCCTCATGCTCCGCGACGGCGTGTAAACCTCATTCGAGGAATTTGTCCTGCCGCCAGTCATAAGCGCGGTGGCGTTGCCAGGAGCGACTTATCGAGGACAGCGCCGGTGTTTCGCTCAGCGCCTCTCCTTCGACAGCGAGCTCCAAGGTTCCCGTGCGGCGAAGGCTCGCCAACGTCACCAGGCGGGCGCCGGAGCGGCATTCTTCGAAATTCAACCTGACGGGCGCCACCACGATCTCGAAGAGGTCACAGGCCGCGCCGGCGAAGGCGGCTCTCGCAATGACGACCACGGTCACGCCGTCCATGACGCGTCCGGCGCAGAAACCGTTCTTCTCGCAGAGAAACCGGTCCCGGGGCAGCGCAGATTTCATGGCGCGCATCCTCTCCCGCACAGCGCTGGGATCGACCGGCGGCGCATCGCGGCCGGGCCGCGGCAGTGCGAGCAGGTCGGTGACCTCCGGCTTGACGATCTCATCCTTGCGGAGCGCGCGCCGCCATTGATCGACGATGAAGGCTTCCGGCTTCTGCTCGCTGACCGAAAGTCCGTTCTCCGTCGTCAGGCCGAGCAGCCGACCGCCTTCATGGATGATCAGGCGCGGCGGCGATCTTCCCGGCAAGGCAGCCAGCGCCAGGCCGGCCGCGAGGTAAACCGCAAAGCCGATCAACCGCAGCCGGCTCCGCAACAGCGCCAGGATCAGAAGGCCGCCGACAGAACAGCCGAAAAACCAGCCCGGCAATCGCCCGGTCACCCAGTCGCCGCCCAGCGAGGCGGTCCAGTGCGCGACGCCGATGACCCAGCCGAGACCCCAGCCCATGATCTCCAGCGGCAGCCAATCGAGGCCGAGCGGCATCAGCAGCAGCGCCGCCAATCCGCACGGCATGACGACGAAGGAGATCACCGGCATGGCGAGCAGATTGGCGAGCAGTCCCCAGGCGGCGAGACGGTGGAAATGTTCGGCCGAGAACAGCGCCGTCGACAGCCCGCCGATCAGCGAGGTCGCGAAGACGGCGGCGAAGAAGCGCCAGACGGGCGCGATCGGGCGCAAGAGCGGCATGACCTCGACCAGAGGCGGTCCCTCCCCGCGTCGGGACCAGCTGGCGTAGCCGACCACCAGCGCGATCGTCGCCGCGTAGGACATCTGGAAGCCCGGCCCCAGCACGGCGGAGGGCGTCACGGCGAGGATGATCATCGCCGACAGCGCCACATTGCGCAGGCTGATCGCACGGCGTCCGGCGATCGCCGCGATCAGCATGATCGCCATCATCACATAGGCGCGTTCGGCGGACACGGCGAAGCCGGAGATCAGATAATATCCGGTCACGGTGATCAGCGCGCCCACGGCCGCGATGCGCTTCACGGGCCAGAGATGGGCGATCCGCTGCGACAGGCTGAGCGCTATGCGCAGCCCGACAAAGAACAGGCCGGCGGCCAGCGCCATGTTCAATCCGGAAATCGCCACGATGTGGGCGAGTCCGGACAGTCGGAGCGCCTCCGTCGTCTCTTTCGAAATCGCCCGTCGGTCATCCGTCACCATCGACGCCGCAAAGGCGCCGGCGTCGCCCGGAAGCACCGAGCGGACCCGCGCGCTGATCGCCAGCCGCAACGGCTCGATCCAGCCGCGCACCCGCGCGGACACATCGGTCTGGAAAGCCGGTGTCGGCGGCTCCCAGGCGCTCGGCGCGCCATAGAAAAATCCTTGCGCGCCTATCCCTGAAAAATAGGCGTCGAAGGCAAAATCATTCAGGCCGCGAAGAGCGGGCCCGGAGGGAGGCGTCAGCCGCGCCCTGCCCTCGATCCCTTCTCCGAGCCCGATCGCCATGCCGCGCCCGCCGGTCACCGCCACGATGTCGGGTGAACGCTTGAGCCGGGGCTCTTCGGTCTCCAGCAGGCGAATGCGGTAGCGCCATCGTCCGGTCCCGTCCGCTTCCCGCGTCTCCACCAGGCCACGGATCGTCGTCGTCACCGGACTGTCGAGCAGCACGGAGTGGACACGCCGGCTCTCCCACTCGGCGGAGACCGCGCCCGCCGCCAGAAGAAGAGTTGACGCCGCCAGCCGTCTTAGGCCTGGTCGCCCGGCGCCCGCCAGCAGAGCCGCCGCCCCGGAGACGACCAGGAGCAAGACGACGGACGCCAGCGCCGGGGTCTCGCTGACTGAAAACCACCACGCCGCCCCCGCGCCGAACAGAACCGGCGCCCAGATAAAGATGTGGCCGTAATCGGCTTCGTCGCGGAGGCCGAGGCGAATTCGATCGAGATGTCCGTGTCTTGCCGCCCAAGGGTCGATCGACGACGCCGGCCTTTCCGGCGCAAGCTCTCCGGGCTTCGCGACCGCGCCCGGCAACAGGCGCGAGTCGACGTCGAGATCATCGGAGACGATCCATCGCGCCGCCTGTTTTTCCGCTTCGCCTGCTTGCGCCATCTCGCCGGCCCCCGGCAGAGATTGCAACTGATGTTTGCGAATTTCAACGTTAAAACGTCATGGCCGCAATTTGGTCAAACTTGAACGAAGTGTGAACCGATTTAATCCATTCTCACAAATATTTTCTTTGATTTCCGGGTTTTGCAGTGCCAAAACCTCAACTGCAACGCAGCAATACCTCTTTGGTATGGTTGGCTTTGCTCAAGAAATCAGATAGCAAAAGCGCGCATTCAAATTGTGGCGGCTTTGTGGCTGCATCCCTATCCTGAACGGAGGATATTATGGCTGATAAGAAAGCGGTTATTTCGCTCGACGGCAAACAGGTTGAGCTCAACGTGCGATCGGGATCGATCGGACCCGACGTCGTCGACATCGCGCCGCTCTACAAAGCTGCTAACGCCTTCACCTACGATCCCGGCTTCACCTCCACGGCGTCCTGCGAATCCAAGATCACCTATATCGACGGCGACGAAGGCGTGCTGCTGCATCGCGGCTACCCTATCGACCAGCTCGCCGAACAGGGCGACTTCCTCGAAGTCTGCTACCTGCTGCTCTACGGCGACCTTCCGACGGCGGCCCAGAAGAAGGATTTCGACAACCGCGTGACGCGCCACACCATGGTGCATGAGCAGATGAGCCGCTTCTTCACCGGCTATCGTCGCGACGCCCACCCGATGGCGGTCATGTGCGGCACGGTCGGCGCTCTCTCGGCCTTCTATCACGACTCCACCGACATCACCGATCCGCATCAGCGCATGGTCGCGTCGCTGCGCATGATCGCCAAGATGCCGACGATCGCCGCCATGGCCTACAAGTACCATATCGGCCAGCCCTTCGTGTATCCGAAGAACGATCTCGATTACGCGGCCAACTTCCTGCATATGTGCTTCGCGGTTCCCTGCGAAGAGTACAAGGTGAACCCGGTTCTGGCGCGCGCCATGGACCGCATCTTCATCCTGCACGCCGACCATGAGCAGAACGCCTCGACCTCGACCGTGCGTCTCGCCGGCTCGTCGGGCGCTAACCCCTTCGCCTGCATCGCCGCCGGCATCGCCTGCCTCTGGGGCCCCGCCCATGGCGGCGCCAACGAAGCCGCGCTCAACATGCTGGCCGAGATCGGTTCCGTGGAGCGCATCCCGCACTATGTCGCCAAGGCCAAGGACAAGAACGATCCGTTCCGTCTGATGGGCTTCGGTCACCGCGTCTACAAGAACTACGACCCGCGCGCCAAGATCATGCAGAAGACCTGCCATGAAGTGCTCGGCGAACTCGGCGTCAAGGACGATCCGTTGCTCGAAGTGGCGATGGAGCTCGAGCGCATCGCGCTGTCGGACGAGTATTTCATCGAAAAGAAGCTCTACCCGAATATCGACTTCTATTCGGGCATCACGCTGAAGGCGATGGGCTTCCCCACCGAGATGTTCACCGTGCTGTTCGCGCTCGCCCGCACCGTCGGTTGGGTCGCACAGTGGAACGAAATGATTGAGGATCCGCAGCAGCGCATCGGTCGTCCGCGCCAGCTCTATGTCGGCGCGCCGCTCCGCGACTACGTGCCGGTCTCCAAGCGCTGAATTGGCGCTGCAGGATTGAAGCCAGCCGGGTCCTTCGGGACCCGGTTTTTTTATGTCCGGGAAGATCCTGCGCAAAACAAAAGCCCGCGCCGGCCAGATCGGCGGCGCGGGCTCGCTGTGGAAAGCGTGTTCAGGCTGAGATCAGAGATCGACGTCGAGGATCGCCATGGAGAAATTGTAGGACAGGTCGCCGTCCTCGTCGTCCTTGTAGACCACGCCCAGGAATTCATCGCCCATATAGACTTCGGCCGAGTCGTCCTTGCGCGGACGAGCCTTGACCGTGATCGCCGGGTTCAGGGTCTTCTTGAAATAGGCGTCGAGTTTCTTGAGTTCTTCAGCTTTCAAAGCTCTTGCTCCATATTCGCGATCGGATCGTCGCGCTTGTGCCACGCCATGGCGTGAGCCGCAAGCGAGACGGTCGCCTTGTCACGGCTTTATTCGAAACTGGTCAGCAGATGATCCATGGAGCGCGAGGGTTCCGAGCAGCCGGCTTCGCCGATCACCCGCGCCGGCACCCCGGCCACGGTGGTCTTCGGCGGAACGGGCTTGAGAACCACGGAACCCGCGGCGATGCGCGAGCAATGGCCGATCTGGATGTTGCCGAGCACCTTGGCGCCGGCCCCGATCAGGACGCCATCGGAAACCTTGGGATGGCGGTCGCCGCTTTCCTTGCCGGTGCCGCCGAGCGTCACGCCCTGCAGGATCGAGACATTGTCGCCGATGACGGCCGTTTCGCCGACCACGAGGCCGGTGGCGTGATCGAGGAAGAAACCCTTGCCGATCCGGGCTGCCGGATTGATGTCGGTCTGGAACACGCTGGAAGACCGGCTCTGCAGATAAAGCGCAAAATCCTTGCGGCCTTTCTTCATCAGCCAATGCGCCAGCCTATGGGTCTGGATGGCGTGGAAGCCCTTGAAATAGAGAACGGGCTCGATGAACCGCGTGCAGACCGGATCGCGGTCGTAATAGGCCTGGATGTCGACGCGAATGATGCGCGACCATTCCGGCCAATCCGTGAGCATTTCCTCGAAGGCGGCGCGCAACAGCACCGAAGGAATGTCGGCGTGATCCAATCGCTCGCTGATGCGGTAGATCACGCAATCTTCGAGCGTCTTGTGATTGATTATCGTCGAATAGAGAAACGTGCCGAGGACCGGATCATTCTCGGCCGCGAACCGCGCCTCCTGGCGCAGCGCGTCCCAGATCGGGTCCATGCTCTTGACCGAGTCGTTGGCTCGGAATTCGGATGTGGCGGCCACTTCAGGCTCTCCTTGAGCTTCCTCAATGCCGGCAATATAGGTCATCTCCGCGTCTATTGAAATGGGGGGCCGGGTGGAATGGAATTGCAGTTTGCAGAGGGTAAAATCCGCCTCGGAATCGACGCCGGCGTGGCGCATCTGCGCATCGCCCAACCGGCCCGGCTCAACGCCCTGACCCTGGCCATGTGGCGGGCGGTTCCGGAGGCCTTCGCCTCGGCGGTTCATCGTGACGCCCGCGTGATCCTGCTCGCCGGCGAAGGCGCGCATTTCTCCGCCGGCGCCGATATTTCGGAGTTTGCCGACGTCAGGAAGGACGCGGAAAGCGCCCGTCGCTACGAGAGCGTCAATGTCGCCGCCTTCGCTGCGGTGCGTCAATCGCCGATCCCGGTCGTGGCGCTGATTTCGGGCGCCTGCCATGGCGGCGGCTTCGGCCTGGCCGCTGCGGCCGATCTTCGCCTGGCGACGGAAGACGCCCGTTTCTCCGTGCCGCCCGCGCGGCTCGGGCTCGCCTATCCGGCGTCGGCGATGCGCGACATCGCGCTCGCGCTGGGGCAGCAGCAGGCGCGGCGTCTGCTGTTCACCGGACAAACCAACAGCGCCGCGGACATGCTGGCCGCAGGCTTTCTCCTCTCCGTCCATCCGGATCTCGCTGCGCTCGAGGCTGCGGCCGAATCGCTGGCGGAAAGCATCGTCGCCAATGCGCCTCTGTCGATCCGCGCCGCCAAACTGGCCTTGCGCGCGGCAGCGGAGGACGACGCCGGGCTTGAGCGCGAGGCGGACGTTCTCGGCGCCTCCACGTTCGAAAGCGAGGATTACGCCGAGGGACGGCGCGCCTTCGCGGAAAAACGCCGTCCCGTCTTCACCGGCCGTTGAGGCGGCGCCTCAGCGGTCGAGATCCTGATAGAAATCCAGCGCCGCCTGCTTGAACACACGGTCGCCGACGGCCAGCATGTGGTCGCGTCCGGGAATGTCAATGGCGCGGCCGTCGGGCAGGAGCGAGGCGAGCCTGTGCGGATCGCCGGCGATGTCGTCCTTCGCGCCCACCGCGATCAGCACCGGCTGGAGAAGGCGGGCCACCTCCGCTTCCGTGACCAGCACGCGGTTGGACGAGATGCAGGCGGCGAGCGCGACGCGGTCGCTGCCCGTCTTGTCGGCGAAGGCGCGGAACATCCGGCCGCGTTCATGGGTGACGTCGTCGAGCGAGGGCGCTAGCAGGGCCTCCGCGATCGGATCCCAGTCGCCGACGCCCTCGACGAGGCCGTAGCCGAGCCCGCCCCAGACCAGCGACCGCACCCGTTCGGGATGGTTGAGCGCCAGGAAACTCGAAATCCGCGCGCCCATCGAGTACCCCATCACATCGGCTTCGGGAATTTCGAGATGATCGAGCAGCGCCGCCGAATCGTCCGCCATCAAGGTCGGATGATAGGCGGCGGGATCATGCGGCTTGGCGCTGGCGCCATGGCCGCGATTGTCGATGGCGATCACCCGCCTGCCGGCCTTGAGAAGCGTTTGAACCCATCCGGGATGAACCCAATTGACCAGCGCCGAGGAGGCGAAACCGTGGATCAGCAGCACGGGCGCCGCGTCGCGGGGACCGACATCGAAATAGGCGAAGTCCAGATCGGAATGACGAAAGCGAGAGAAATCGGGAATGGTCTGGTGCATGACGGGCTTTGTCTCGGCTTGAATTTTATGCCCCTTCGGGCCTGTTGCGGCTTTTTGACCCTACACATTTGCCGTCCGAACGTTTATGTTGCAGCACGAAATAAAATTGCCTTCGGAGACATGCATGGCTGGGCACAGCATTCCGCACTTCCAGAATGACGGCGGATACAAGACGATCAATATCGGGGTCAAGGAATTCATGTGCACCGGCGCGTCCGCGCCGTATGACCATCCGCATATCTTCATCGACATGGGCGACGAGAACGAGAAGATCTGTCCCTATTGCTCGACCATGTATCGCTACGACCCGTCGCTCAAGGCCAACCAGTCCAATCCGGCCGGTTGCGTCTATATCGAGCGCGCTGCGTAACGCTTTATCGCGTCCGCTTCGGGGATGCGAAGACAGGATCATCAGAAACAATGAAAACCGTCGCTATCGTCGGCGCCGGCATCGCTGGACTTGTGAGCGCCCTCGCCTTCGCGCGTAAGGGCGTCTCTTCCGTGGTTGTCGAAAAAGCCTCCCGTCTTCAGGAAGTCGGCGCCGGGCTCCAGCTCTCCCCCAACGCCACTTACATTCTCGGCCAACTCGGCCTCGAAGAGAAATTGCGCCCGGTCTGGCGCGAGCCAGACAATATCTGTCTGGTGTCCGGCTCGACGCTCGCGCCGCTCACCGCGATTTCGGCCAAGCAGCTGGCCGCCAGCCGATGGGGCTCGCCCTACGCCGCCATTCACCGCGCGACGCTGCAGAAAATGCTGCTCGAGGCGGTGGAAAGCGAGCCTTTGGTGGATCTGCGCCTGTCGGCGGGCTACGACACGCCCGAGGCGCTGGCTCGGGCCTTGGGCGGCGCGCCCGATCTGACCATCGGCGCCGATGGCGTCTGGTCGCGTTTCCGCGCCGCAATCCCGTCGGCCGGAAAACCGGAATTTTCCGGCATGGTCGCCTGGCGCTTCATCATTCCGGAAAAGGACGCGCCGTCCTTTCTCAATCCGCGCAACGTGACCGCCTTCGTCGGCCCGCGCGCCCATATCGTCGCCTATCCGCTGCGCGACGCCGGCGCTTTCAACGTCGTCGCCCTGTCGAGCGGCGCAAATCCGGGCGAGACCTGGGCCGCCGACTGCAATCCCACCCATCGCAACGAAATGACGACGCAATTCGCCGGATGGCACAGAGATATCCGGACGCTGCTTTCCTATGCGCCGAAACCCACCTGGTGGCCGCTGTTCGGGGTCTCCGACGGCCGCTGGACCGATGGCCAGGACAAGGTGCTGATCGGCGACGCCGCGCATGCGATGACGCCCTTTGCGGCGCAAGGCGCGGCGATGGCGATCGAGGACGCCTATGAACTGGCGGGCGTCGCCTCGGCGAATGTCGACCTCGCCGACGCGCTCGCCTTCTTCGAACGCAGCCGGCAGGCGCGCGTCGCGCGCGTCCGGTCGCGCGGGGCCTTCAACAAATTCGCCTATCACGCCCGCGGTCCCGTCCGCGTCGCCCGCGACATGGTGCTGAGACTGCGCAAGCCGGAAAGCGTGGCCGCCGATCTCGACTGGCTCTACGGGTACAAGGCGCCGGGCTGATCGCCCGGCTCCCGCTCATTCAGATACCGGAAGCGGCGCGGAAGCCGTTCTCCAGATCGCGCCGGAGATCGACGACATCCTCGAGGCCGATCTGCAGGCGGATGAGCGCGCCTCCATCCGGCGCCTTGCGGATCTTGCGATCGCCGAGATTGACCGGCACCGCCAGGCTCTCATACCCGCCCCAGGAATAGCCCAGGCCGAACAGTTTCAGCGTGTCGAGAAAGGCGTGCGCCCTCTCCCGGGCCTTGGTCGCCTCGGACTTCAGCACGAAGGAAAACACCCCGGACGCGCCCTTGAAATCGCGCTTCCAGATGGCGTGACCCGGAAAGCTCGGCAGCGCCGGATGCAGCACGGAGGCGACGTCGTCGCGCGCCTCCAGCCATTGCGCGACTTTCAGGGCGCTTTCCTGATGACGCTCCAGCCTGACGCCCATGGTGCGAAGGCCGCGCAGGATCTGATAGGCGTCGTCGCCGCCGACGCAGAGCCCCATCACCATGTTCATCTCGTCGATCGCCGGCCACCATTGTTCATTGGCCGACACCGTGCCCATCAGCACGTCGGAATGACCGGACGGATATTTGGTGGCGGCGTGGATGGAAATGTCGACCCCGAAATCCAGCGGCTTGAAATAAAGCGGCGTCGCCCAGGTGTTGTCCATCGACACGATGGCGCCCGCGGCATGGGCGGCATCGGCGATGACGCGCACATCCTGCATCTCGAATGTGTTGGAGCCGGGCGCCTCGAGATGAACCAGACGCGTATTGGGGCGGATCAGGTCGGATATGCCGGCGCCGATCTCGGGATCGTAATATTCCGTCTCGACGCCCATGCGCGCCAGAATGGTCCCGCAGAAGCGCCGCGTCGGGAAATAGACGGAATCGACCACGAGGATGTGATCGCCGGGCCTGAGCACGGCGAGGAACGGCACCGTGATCGCCGCGAGACCGGACGGCAACAGGATCGTGCCGGCCGAACCCTCGAGTTCGTTCAGAGCTGCGCAGAGGGCATCGGTGGTCGGCGTGCCATGCGTGCCGTAGGTATAAGGCTGGCCGCTGGTCTCCAGCGTCCTGGCGTCGGGAAACAGCACGGTGGAGGCGTGAACGACGGGCGGATTGACGAATCCGTGATAATCGCGCGGGCTGTAACCCTGATGGGCGAGCCGCGTATTGACGCCCAATTCATCCTCGCCGACGTTCTTGACCATGCTCTTTCTCCATCACTGTCGAAGCCGGATTTCCACAGGCCGGGCTTTTCGGTCAAGCACGGCGCCTCGTCTTTTCGCGGCTTATTTCCATACCAGCCAGAAAACGCAAAAAAATTCGCCTTTTGGCCTCTTTTTTAGGTCCGGATCTGCACATTTTTCCGCAAACTCGGAGGTTCTGGCACAAATATACGCAAAAGCCTCGGCAACACTTGACTAACGCAGCGTTTACGATTGTCTTAGAGCGACGTCCACCGGAAAGGGAAACCGATGGACGACCGTTTTCGCCCTGGCGAGAAACGGCGGGGAAACAACAAACAAGAAGGTACGTAACATGACGAAACAGCTTTTGACCGGCGTCCTCGGAGCAGCGATCGTGGCGCTCGGCGCCGCCGCTTCTCAGGCGGGAACGCTCGATGACGTCAAAGCCAAGGGCTTCGTCCAGTGCGGCGTCAACGCCAACTTGGCCGGCTTCGGCTCGCAGGACGCCAGCGGCAATTTCACCGGCTTCGACGTCGATTATTGCCGCGGCATCGCCGCCGCCGTGTTCGGCGACGCCACCAAGGTGAAGTTCACCGCCCTGTCCGCGAAGGACCGCTTCCCGGCCCTGCAGTCCGGCGAAATCGACGTCCTGGCCCGCAACACCACCTGGACCGCCAGCCGTGACTCGCAGTTGGGCTTCGACTTCCGCGCCGTCAATTATTACGACGGCCAGGGCTTCATGGTGCGCAAGGACATCGGCGTGAAGAGCGCGCTGGAACTGTCCGGCGCCGCCGTCTGCGTCCAGTCCGGCACCACCACCGAACTCAACCTCGCCGACTATTTCCGCGCCAACAAGCTGGAATACAAGCCGGTGGTGTTCGAGAAGCAGGAAGAAGTCGACGCCGCCTATAACGCCGGCCGTTGCGACGTCTACACCACCGACCAGTCGGGCCTGTATTCGATCCGCCTGTCGCTCGCCAACCCGGCCGATCACGTCATCCTTCCGGAAATCATTTCCAAGGAGCCGCTCGGCCCGGCCGTGCGCCAGAACGACTCCAAGTGGTTCGACGTCGTCTCCTACGTCCACTTCGCCATGGTCACAGGCGAGGAATTCGGCATCACCCAGGCCAATCTCGACGAGATGACGAAGTCCACCAATCCGGACATCAAGCGCTTCCTCGGCGAAGAAAAGGACCAGACGATCGGCAAGGATCTGGGCCTCGACGAGAAGTGGGCCTACAACGTGCTCAAGGCCGTCGGCAATTACGGCGAATCCTTCGAGCGCAATGTCGGCCAGGGCTCCAACCTCAAGATCGCGCGCGGCCTGAACGCCCTGTGGTCGAAGGGCGGCCTGCAATACGCTCCGCCGATCCGCTAAACCGATGCTCCGGGAGGCGGCGCGCCGCCTCCCGATTTCGCCTAGAACATATCTGAATAAGCTCTCTTAAGAGAGCGGCGAAAAAACGGGGAAAATGCATGGCAGCAGACGCCGCAACGCGCGTCGCGGACGACCGTCCGTCGCAATCACTTTTATATAACCCGGAAGTCCGCGGTTACGTCTATCAGGCGGTGACGGTGATCGTCGTCATCGCTTTCATCTACACCGCCGTCACCAACGCGGCGGAAAACCTGGCTCGCGCCAATATGACGGCGGGCTTCGACTTTCTCGGCAACCGCGCCGGCTTCGACGTCGGGCAGAGCCTGATCGCCTACACCAGCGACTCCACCTATTTCCGCGCTCTGCTCGTCGGCCTGGTCAATACGCTTGTCGTCGCCTTTTTCGGCATAATTACGGCGTCGATCCTCGGCCTGCTGGTCGGCGTCGGCCGGTTGTCCCACAACTGGTTGATCGCTCGGCTCTGCACGGTCTACGTCGAATTTTTCCGCAATATTCCGCCGCTGCTGGTCATCTTCTTCTGGTACAAGCTGGTTCTCGACATTCTGCCCGGGGTGAAGGAATCGTTCGAACTGCCGTTTTCGGTCTATCTCAACAATCGCGGCGTCTTCATGCCCGCGCCGATGTTCGGGGATGGTTCGAGCCTGATCATCGTCGCGCTTTTGCTCGGCATAGCGCTGGCCTTCGGCTTCAGCCGCTGGGCCAAAGCGAAGCAGATGGCGACGGGCAAGCAATATCCCACCATCACCATCGGTCTGGCCTCTGTGATCGGCCTGCCCCTGCTGGCCTTTATCGCGCTCGGCGCGCCGCTGAGCTTCGATACGCCGGTGCTCGGCAAGTTCAATCTGAACGGCGGCATGGTGGTCGGCCCGGAATTTCTGTCGCTCTATCTGGCGCTGTCCTTCTACACGGCGTCCTTCATCGCCGAGATCGTCCGCGCCGGCATTCGCGGCGTGCCGAAGGGTCAGAGCGAGGCGGCGGAGGCCCTCGGCATCCGCCATGGCCTGACGACGCGGCTGGTCGTCCTGCCGCAAGCGCTCAGGATCATCATTCCGCCGCTCACCTCGCAATATCTCAACCTCACCAAGAACTCGTCGCTCGCCATCGCCGTCGGTTACGCCGATCTCGTGGCGGTGGGCGGAACGATCCTCAACCAGTCGGGCCGTTCGATCGAGATCATCGCGATCTGGATGGTGATGTATGTGTCGATCAGTCTGATCACCTCGCTGTTCATGAACTGGTTCAACGCGAAGATGGCATTGGTGGAGCGCTGAGATGGCAAACGATTACGCTTACGTCCGCCAGACGTTCCTCACGCCGGACAAGCCGCCTGCGGGCGAGGCGACGTCAGCCGGCTGGGTGCGCCGCAACCTGTTTGCGACGCCGTTGGATTCGCTTCTGACCGTCGCTTTCGGCGCGCTCGTCGTCTGGTTCCTCTATCACGCGGTCAACTGGCTGGTGATCCAGGCGGTATGGACCGGATCGGACCGCACCGTCTGCGCCACGCCCGCCCAGGGCGGCATCCAGCCCGAAGGCTGGTCCGGCGCCTGCTGGGCCTATGTCGGCAACTACTTCACGCAGTTCATGGTCGGATCCTATCCGCGCGACCTGCTGTGGCGGCCGATCCTGGTCGCCATCCTGTTCGTCGGCCTGCTGGTTCCGTTCCTGATCCCGAAGGTACCCTTCAAGGGCTGGAACGCGATCGCGCTGCTCGTCGTGCTGCCGATCGTCGCCTATGTGCTGCTGCTCGGCGGCTGGTTCGGCCTGACCCATGTCGAAACGGCCCGCTGGGGCGGCTTGATGGTCACGCTGATCCTGTCCTTTGTCGGCATCGTCGTGTCGCTGCCGGTCGGCATCCTCCTGGCGCTCGGTCGTCGTTCGACGCTGCCGATCGTCAAGGGCTTCTGCGTCGCCTTCATCGAACTGATCCGCGGCGTGCCGCTGATCACCGTCCTGTTCATGGCCAGCGTGCTTCTGCCGCTGTTCCTCGAGCCGGGCGACACTCCGATGGACAAGTTCCTGCGCGCCCTGATCGGCGTGTCGATCTTCGCCTCGGCCTATATGGCGGAAGTCATCCGCGGCGGCTTGCAGGCCATTCCGAAGGGACAGTATGAAGGCGCGGATTCGCTGGGCCTGAACTATTTCCAGAAGATCACCTTCATCATCATGCCGCAGGCGATCAAGCTGGTCATCCCCGGCATCGTCAACACCTTCATCGGCATGTTCAAGGACACGTCGCTGGTGTCGATCATCAATATGTTCGACCTGCTCGGCGTGGTGAAGAACAGTTTCGGCGACACGACCTGGCTGACGCCGGTGACGCCGCTCACGGGCCTGATCTTCGCCGGCTTCGTGTTCTGGCTGTTCTGCTTCGGCATGTCGCGTTATTCCAGTTTCATCGAGCGCCGTCTCGATACTGGGCACAAGAGATAAAGGGGAAAACACAATGGCAACCGACGCCGCACAGAAACTGAACGTGTCCTCGACCGATGTCGCCGTCGAACTGATCGGCATGAACAAGTGGTATGGCGAATTCCACGTTCTCCGCGACATCAACCTCAAGGTCATGAAGGGCGAGCGCATCGTCATCGCCGGCCCCTCCGGCTCCGGCAAATCGACGATGATCCGCTGCATCAACCGTCTGGAGGAACACCAGAAGGGCACCATCGTCGTCGACGGCATCGAACTGACCAACGACCTCAAGCGCATCGACGAAGTGCGCCGCGAAGTCGGCATGGTGTTCCAGCACTTCAACCTGTTCCCGCATCTGACGATCCTGGAAAACTGCACGCTCGCGCCGATCTGGGTGCGCAAGATGCCCAAGAAGCAGGCCGAGGAAGTGGCCATGCATTTCCTCACCCGCGTCAAGATTCCCGATCAGGCGCATAAATATCCGGGCCAGCTGTCGGGCGGCCAGCAACAGCGCGTCGCCATTGCGCGGGCGCTGTGCATGAAGCCCAAGATCATGCTGTTCGACGAGCCGACCTCGGCGCTCGATCCGGAAATGGTCAAGGAAGTGCTCGACACCATGGTCGGCCTCGCCGAAGAGGGCATGACCATGCTCTGCGTCACCCATGAAATGGGCTTCGCCCGCCAGGTCGCCAACCGGGTGATCTTCATGGACCAGGGCCAGATCGTCGAGCAGAACGAGCCGGGCGCCTTCTTCGACAATCCGCAGCATGAGCGCACTAAGCTGTTCCTGAGCCAGATCCTGCACTGAACAGCCGACGATAGTCTCGGAGAGCCGGCGATCAGCCGGCTCTTTTCGTTTGTAGAGCCCGTATTGCGGATGAATAAGATTCGTCCCGTTTCAGCCTCGGATCTTTAACCTCGTCCATTAGCGCGATCGCAAATACCCTGTGTCACTCTCCGAAATCATCGCGGCAGGCCAGCGCCGTCATAAGGGGATAACAAGATGACAGGGACAGCAAAGACCATTACTGCGGTTTCCGCGACGGGCAATTCCATGATCGACGGCGTGCTCTACGGCTATGCTTGGAGCGGCGCGATCACCTACGCCTTTCCCACTAAGGCGGCCGACTATAGCTACACGACCGAATCGAGCCGGAACTTCGCCGCAGCGACCACGCAGCAGAAGAACGCCGCGCTCTTCGCCGTCGAACAGTCTTTCGGAACGGCGGCCAATGACGGCTTTTCGATCGAAGGCTTCACCAACGCGACCTTCTCTTCGGCGGCGACCACCTCGGCCACGCTGCGTTTCGCCCAATCGGACGCCCCATCGACCGCCTACGCCTATATGCCCGGCAACTACGCCCAGGCCGGCGACATGTGGTTCGGACGCAATTACGACTACACCAATGCCCAGGCCGGAAATTACGCCTGGCACACCGTGCTGCACGAGATCGGCCATGCGCTGGGCCTCAAGCACGGCCATGAGTCGGAAGGCAATTTCGCCGCCCTGCCCGCAGACTACGATTCGCTCGAATACAGCGTGATGACCTACCGCACCTATATCGGCGGCGATACGAGCGGCTACACCTATTCGCAGTGGTCGGCGCCGCAGACCTATATGATGGCGGATATCGCGGCGCTGCAGAAGATGTATGGCGCCGACTATACGACCAACAAGACCAACACGACCTATAAATGGTCGCCTGCAAACGGCGACACCTATGTAAACGGCAAGGTTGGGGTCGATGCCGGCGGGTCGGAGATCTTCGCCACCATCTGGGACGGCGGCGGCACGGATACCTATGACCTCAAGTCCTACACGACCAGTCTGTCGATCGACCTGCGCGCCGGCGGTCATTCGACGTTCAATTCGTCGCAGCTGGCGAGCCTCGGCAATGGCCATTCCGCCAGCGGCAACATCTACAACGCGCTGATGTTCAACAACAACACCGCGTCGCTGATCGAGAACGCCATCGGCGGATCCGGCGCCGACACCATCTATGGCAACGAAGCCAAGAATGTGCTGACCGGCAATGACGGCAACGACACGCTCTACGGCCTGACCGGCGACGACCAGCTTCTCGGCGGCAATGGCGACGACCGGCTCTATCTCGGCGACGGCGCCAATCGCGCCGATGGCGGCGCGGGCAACGACACGATCGCGTCCGACGGCGGCAAGGACAATCTGGTCGGCGGGACCGGCAACGATACGATCTCTTCCGGCGCCGGCATCGATATCGTCAATGGCGGAACCGGAACGGACCGGATCGACGGCGGCGCCGACGCCGATACGCTGACGGGCGGAACCGATGCCGACACTTTCGTCTTCGAAGACAATGACGGCCTCGACAGGATCACCGATTTCCAAAACGGCTTCGACAAGCTGGAGCTCGACGGCTTCTCATACGGCTCGACGTCCCAGGTCGTCGCCTTGGCCAAACAGGTCGGCTCCAACGTGGTGTTGACCATCGATACCGACCAGACCGTCACGCTCGCCAACATCAAGCTCGCCGTCATCGATGCGAGCGACTTCCTGCTGGTGGCCTGACCCGACAAAAAAGCGCGCGACGTTTCCGCCGCGCGCTTTTTGCAGTCGATTGTAATCGTCTCAGCCGAACTGGCCGAGATCGCGCACTGCGCCCTTGTCGGCGCTGGTGGCGAAGGCCGCGTAAGCCTTGAGCGCGGTGGTCACGTTGCGCTTGCGCGGATGTTCCGGCTTCCAGCCCTTGGCGTCCTGTTCCGCGCGGCGCGTGGCCAGCACGTCTTCGGAAACACGCAGCTCGATCGTGCGGTTGGGGATGTCGATATCGATCATGTCGCCTTCGCGCACCAGACCGATCGCGCCGCCATTGGCCGCTTCGGGCGACGCATGGCCGATCGAAAGGCCGGAGGTGCCGCCGGAGAAGCGGCCGTCGGTGATCAGCGCGCAAGCCTTGCCCAGGCCCTTCGACTTCAGATAGCTGGTCGGATAGAGCATTTCCTGCATTCCGGGGCCGCCCTTGGGGCCTTCGTAGCGGATGACCACGACGTCGCCGGCCTTCACCTCGTTGGAGAGGATCGCCTTCACAGCCGCATCCTGGCTTTCATAGACCTTCGCGGGGCCCGAGAATTTCAGGATCGATTCGTCGACGCCCGCCGTCTTCACGATGCAGCCGTCGAGCGCCAGGTTGCCCTTCAGGACGGCCAGGCCGCCATCCTTGGAGAAGGGATGCTCGACCGAGCGGATGACGCCGTTTTCACGGTCCATGTCCAGCTCTTCCCAGCGGGCCGACTGGCTGAAGGCGGTCTGGGTCGGAACGCCGCCCGGCGCGGCCTTGAAGAAGTCGCGCACGGTCTCGCTGTTGGTGCGGGTGATGTCCCAACGGTCGAGCGCATCGCCGATCGTGGCGGCATGCACCGTCGGGCAATCGCGGTTGATCAGCCCGCCCTTGTCGAGTTCGCCGAGGATCGACATGATGCCGCCGGCGCGGTGAACGTCTTCCATATGCACGTCGTTCTTGGCCGGCGCGACCTTGGAGAGGCATGGCACCTTGCGCGACAGGCGGTCGATGTCGTCCATGGTGAAATCGACATTGCCTTCATGGGCGGCGGCGAGAATGTGCAGCACGGTGTTGGTCGAACCGCCCATGGCGATATCGAGCGCCATGGCGTTCTCGAAGGCCTGCTTGGAGGCGACGTTGCGCGGCAGCACGCTTTCATCGTCCTGTTCGTAATAGCGGCGCGCTATGTCGACCACCAGGTGGCCGGCCTCGACGAACAGCCGCTTGCGGTCGGAATGGGTGGCGAGCGTCGAGCCGTTGCCAGGCAGCGACAGGCCGAGCGCTTCCGTCAGACAGTTCATCGAATTGGCGGTGAACATGCCCGAGCAGGAGCCGCAGGTCGGGCAGGCGTTCTGCTCGATCGCCTTGACGTCCTCGTCGGACATGCTTTCGTCGGCGGCCGCCACCATGGCGTCGACCAGGTCGAGCGCATGCTTCTTGCCGTGCAGCACCACCTTGCCGGCTTCCATCGGGCCGCCGGACACGAAGACGGCCGGAATGTTGAGCCGTAGCGCCGCCATCAGCATGCCGGGCGTGATCTTGTCGCAGTTGGAGATGCAGACCATGGCGTCGGCGCAATGTGCGTTGACCATATATTCGACGCTGTCGGCGATCAGTTCGCGCGACGGCAGCGAATAGAGCATGCCGTCATGGCCCATGGCGATGCCGTCATCGACAGCGATCGTGTTGAATTCCTTGGCGACGCCGCCGGCGGCTTCGATCTCGCGGGCCACCAGCTGGCCGAGATCCTTGAGATGCACATGGCCGGGCACGAATTGGGTAAAGGAGTTGACCACCGCGATGATCGGCTTGCCGAAATCGCCGTCCTTCATGCCGGTGGCGCGCCAAAGACCGCGCGCGCCCGCCATATTGCGGCCATGGGTGGTGGTTCTCGAACGATAAACGGGCATGGAAGAATCCTCGATTGCGACGGCGCGCCGACGAGAGGCGAGCCGATCCGGTCGTCAGGCGCGTTTGGTAGATCAATTCTAAATGCAAGTCACTACCGATCCAAGCGGAAGCGGTACGCCCGACGGCAAATTGCCGTGATCGGCAATCGTCCGCTTATTCGGTGGAGCGGCCGATGCTGGCGGACATTTCGATCGCCTTGCGGCGATCCTTCTCGCTGACCAGGGAGAAGGCCTGCTCCTGCATCGCCTGCAACCAGTCGCGGTCGCTCGGCTTGCAGGTGTCGAGGGCGGCGGTCATATAGGCCAGTCCGCGGACCGTCTGTCCTTCCTGGAACAGCACATTGCCGAACACGCCCATGGCGCCGATATGGCCCTCCTTGCGGGCCCGGTTCAACCACTTCTTGGCCTGACGGATATTGGGCTCGCCGCCCTCGCCCGTCAGCAGCATCTTGGCAAGCCGGAACTGCGCCTCGGTGTCGCCGAAGGCCGAGGCCGCCTGGAAGTAGAGCTGGCGCGCCTGGCTGAGATCCGGACGGACCGGGCTCTTCGGGATGCCGCGCTGGTAATATTCGGCCAGCGCCATCAGGGCGTTGACGAAAAAGCCGGTGTCGTTCGAGCCGGGCTCCACGCCCTGGGTCGCGATCTCGGAATACATCTTGAAGGCTTCGAAATCGTTTTTCGTGACGCCGTCGCCATCGGCATACATCGTGGCCAGGGCCCAGCGAGATCCGGTATGGCCCTTTTCCGCCGCGTAGCGATAGGCTTCCACCGCGTCCTGCTTGTTGCCCTGCTGGTAAGACTTGAAACCGAACTTGAACAGGTCGAACGGTCCCGATTCTGGAGACACCGCCGAATTGGGATCCAACGCCCAAGCGCCGCCGCCGGAACACAGCGCCAGCGCCGCTCCGATCATCATACCCTTTAAGCCTGCAAATGCGTACTGTAGCATATCTTACTCGGTCGTCCCGTCGAGGACTGCGTTGGCCCGGCTGAAGGGAAAACGCGGACACGGGTCATAGTCTTGGCGATTTCCCTCGCCAGCCGTGTTCGGCAACCATGACTGAATGTCCTCTGCGTACGTCTTCATTCCAACCTTATTGCGCGAATGACCAGATCCGCGCTGTTCTGGCCACATTCGTAGCGCCCGTTTTGTGGCAGGAAATGGACGAGCTTTCCAGACCTCCCGGGCGACGGCAAGAATAACGAAAAAAGTGTTGCCAAATCGTCACAAAACGGGAATGTCGAAAAAGAAACGCCGCCCTCGGGAACTTTCCCGAGGGCGGCGCATTATCTTTGGTTTTGCTTCAGAAGCTCAGCCGTCGGAGATCCGCGCCAGCGCCGCGAGCAGGCTCGCCTTCTGCTGTTCGAGCTCCGCCTGCTTTTCGCGCTCCGCCTCGACGAGTTCCGGTTTGGCGTTGGCGACGAACTTATCGTTCGACAGTTTGGCGACGATGCGGTCGATTTCGCCTTGCGTCTTCGCGAGGGCCTTTTCGAGCCGGGCCTTTTCGGCTCCGAGATCGATCAGGCTGCCGAGCGGAAGGCAGGCGATCGCCTCGCCCGTGACCACCTGCGCCGAGGCTTTCGGCGCTTCATCGGCGAACGACACGGTCTCGATGCGGGCGAGCCGCTTGATCGCCGCCTCGTTTCGCTCCACGCGTTCGCGGGTCAGCGCATTGGCGCCCACCATCACCAGCGGCGCGGTCGCGCCCGGCGGCACGTTCATTTCCGAACGCGCCGAACGGATGCCGCTGACCAGATCGACCAGCCAGTTGATTTCTTCCGCCGACGCGTCGTCGCGGAAGGTCGGCGCCGGCCAGGCGGCGTGGCAGAGCAGGCTGTCGCGGCTCGCAGTATGTTCCCAGAGCTCCTCGGTCATGAAGGGCATGAAGGGATGGAGCAGTTTGTAGGTCTCTTCCAGCACATAGGCTGCGCAGGCCTGCGCTTCCTTCTTCGCCGCCTCGTCTTCACCGGAAAACACCGGCTTCAGCAGTTCGAGATACCAGTCGCAGAACTGATTCCACACGAAGCGATAGAGCGAACCCGCCGCTTCATTGAACTTGAACTGTTCGACGCCGCTGGTGACGTCGGCCACCGTCTTGGCGAGTTCGGTCAGGATCCAGCGGTTGATGCTCAGCGTCGCCTTTTCCGGCGCGAAGTCGGGATCGCGGCTGACGCCGTTCATCTCGGCGAAGCGCGTGGCGTTCCAGAGCTTGGTGCCGAAATTGCGATAGCCGGCGATGCGGGCCGGATCGAGCTTCACGTCGCGTCCCTGCGCCGCCATGATGGCGAGCGTGAAGCGCAGCGCGTCGGCGCCATATTCGTCAATCAGATTGAGCGGATCGATGACGTTGCCCTTGGACTTCGACATCTTCTGGCCGTTCTTGTCGCGAACCAGCGCATGCACATAGACGGTGTGGAAGGGTTCGATCGGATTTCCCGCCTCGTCCTTCATGAAGTGCAGGCCCATCATCATCATCCGGGCGACCCAGAAGAAGATGATGTCGAAGCCAGTCACCAGCACGTCGGTCTGGTAATAGCGGTCGAGCTGCGGCGTCTTGTTGGGCCAGCCGAGCGTCGAGAACGGCCAGAGCGCCGAGGAGAACCAGGTGTCGAGCACGTCTTCGTCGCGGGTGAGGATCTCGCCCGGCTTCATCTCTTCCAGCTTTTCCTCGACCCAGGCCTTCCACGGGCCTTCATGGGCGATGTAATACTGGATGGCGGCGTGCAGCGCCTCTTCCTCGGTCTTCTCGACGAAGACGGTGCCATCGGGTCCATACCAGGCCGGGATCTGGTGACCCCACCACAGCTGGCGCGACACGCACCAGGGCTGGATATTCTCCATCCATTCGTAATAGGTCTTTTCCCAGTTCTTCGGCACGAACTTGGTGCGGCCTTCGCGCACCGAGGCGATCGCCGGCTTGGCCAGCGTCGCGGCGTCGACATACCATTGTTCGGTCAGACGCGGCTCGATCGGCACGCCGCCGCGGTCGCCATGCGGCACCATATGGGTGTGCGGCTCGATCTTCTCGAGCAGTTCCCAGGCCTCGAACAGCCCGACGATCTTCTTGCGGGCGGCGAAACGCTCGACGCCGTCGAGTTCGGCGATCAGCGTCGCCAGAGCGTCGGTGCGGTTCAGGTCTTCGAGGAAGTCGTCATTGTCGGCCAACGTGATCTTGCCGTCGGTTGTCATGATGTTGATCATGCGCAGGCCGGCGCGCTTGCCGACTTCGAAATCGTTGAAGTCGTGCGCGGGCGTCATCTTGACCGCGCCGGTGCCGGCTTCCGGATCGGGATATTCGTCGCCGACGATCGGGATGCGGCGGCCGACGCCCGGCAGCACGACGTTCTTGCCGATCAGGCCGGCATAGCGGACATCCGAGGGATGAACGGCGACGCCGGTGTCGCCGAGATAGGTTTCCGGCCGGGTCGTGGCGACGACGAGATAGTTGCGCGTCTCCCATTCCGTCGGCTCGCCCTCCTCATTGAAGGCGATCGGATGATCATAGGTCAGGCCGTCTTCGAGCGGATAGCGGAGATGCCAGAGATTGCCCTTGATCTCGACCGGCTCGACTTCGAGGTCGGAAATCGCGGTCAGCAGCTTCGGGTCCCAGTTGACCAGGCGCTTGTCTTTGTAAATCAGGCCTTCCTTGTAGAGGCGGACGAACACTTCGAGGACGGCCTCGGACAGGCCCTCGTCCATGGTGAAGCGCTCGCGCGACCAGTCGCAGGAGGCGCCGAGACGCTTCAACTGGTTGAAGATCATGCCGCCCGACTCGTCTTTCCACTGCCAGACGCGGTCGATGAAAGCCTCACGCCCCATGTCACGGCGCGAAGGCTCCTTGCGTTCGGCGAGCTGGCGCTCGACCACCATCTGGGTCGCGATGCCGGCATGGTCCATGCCCGGCTGCCAGAGCACGTCCTTGCCGCGCATCCGCTCGAAGCGGATCATGATGTCCTGCAGCGTATTGTTGAGCGCGTGGCCCATATGCAGCGAGCCGGTCACGTTCGGCGGCGGGATCACGATGCAGAAGGAGTCTTCGCCCGGCTTGGCGTTGGCGCCGGCGGCGAAGGCGTCGGCCTCTTCCCACTTCTTGGCGATCCGCGGTTCGATGGACGCCGAATCATAGGTTTTTTCGAGCATGATGATACCGTTTCTGGTCTGAATGTCGGTGTTCCGTAAAGGCAAGGCCGCGTGCAAGTCAATCGCGACAACGCAAAAAGCCGCCCCGTTGGAGCGGCCCTGCATTGGCGCGGGAGGAATGATCAGCGACGCGGACCGCGCACGACCCGTTCGATTTCCTCACGCACCAACCGCTCTACGAGCGTCGGCAGATTGTCGTCGAGCCATTCCTGCAGCATCGGCTTGAGCATTTCCTCGGCGATCTCGTCGAGCGAACGGCGCTCGGCTTCGACCAACGCCGATTGAAGATCCTGGAAAGATTGCGCCACCTTCTCCACGGTGACGGTCGAGACGAGCGAGGCGATCGCAGCCAAGGGCGCGTCTTGTCTGTCCGCCTCGGCCTTTTGTTCGACGGGCGCCGGGTCGGAAACCTCGGAGGTCACGGCCGGTTCTTCCTCGATCTCCGGCTCGGCCGCCGTTACGGCGATGGCGCTGGCGTAAACGGGCGGTTCGACGACCGGGGCCGGCTGCGGCTGGATGGCGAGCGGGGTCTCGCGCAAAGGGGCTCCACGCTCGGAGGCGGCGCGCACGCGGGCGGCGACATCGGCGAGAGATAGAGATTTCGATTCCGGCGCCTGCGGCTTGGCCGGGGTCGCTTCGTTGGCCGCCACCAGCTGCGGGGCGCGATAGTCGGTCGGCGCGGCCATCGCGGCCGGCGCGGAATCATGAACATGCGCCGAGCCTTCATAGGCGTCGAAGGAGCCGTCCACGGTCAGCGGCACGTCTTCGACGTCGTCGTTGGCCGCTTCGCTCTGGAAACCATCGAGATCGCCGAGCGCCGCGAGCCGCGCTTCGGTGGCCGGCTCGTTGCTTTCGATGATCCGGCGGATGGAAGCCAGAATTTCGTCCATCGACGGTTCGCGCGCTGCATTCGGCTGAGCCATGGTGATCCTCGATTGTCTTTCCGCATGTTCGCCGCGCTCTCGCATGGCGACGATCAGATTAAGGCATGGCGGCGATCGAAAAAACCGCCGCGAATCAAACAACTATGATCATGCACAGATTTGTTGCGGAGGTAAAACCGTTCAACTCCGGCAATTTTCCGACGCCTCAGCGTCCGTCGACGGTCCGCAGGCCGAACCACTTGTCCTTGACCTTGCCGTAATGTTCTTCGGGCTCGTAACGGGCCACCTTGAGGCCGACAGTATCGATGGTCAGATGTCCCATCGCCGCCACCGCGCCGAAGCTCGCCACCACCGCGTCGCGATTGGCGCTGGCGAGGCCCTCGCGGGCGTTGAGCACGCGGGCCTGATAGTCGAGAACGTCGAGCGTCGTGGCCTGGCCGACCTTGCGCTCCTCGAGCACGCCGTCCAGCGCCTGTTGCGCCGCCTGCAATTGCACATTGCCGGCCTCGATCATCGCCTTGGCCGCATCGAACTGGGCGATGGCCGAAACGATGGTGCGCTGCACCTCCAGACGCACCGAGTCGAGCTGGATCTGCTGCTGGCCCAGCCGCTCCTTCGCCTGGCGGATTTCGCCATATTCCGCGCCGCCCTGGTAAATCGGCACGTTGAGGCGCGCGGTGATCGAGGAGGAGTCGTAATTGTTGAGCGACGAGAAATCCGAATTGCCGCGATTGGCCGCGACCTGCCCCTGCACCACCACGCCCGGCAACAGCGCTCCTTCAGCCGTTTTGACCTGGAAGCCGGCGGAATCGATCGCATACATGGCCGCGATCACCGCTGGGTGCTCTCTCCAGCCGACCGCCACCGCATCGTCGATGGATTTGGGCATGGTCTTGGTCAACGGCTTCGCCTGGCGGATCGCCCTCGGCGTTTCGCCGACGATCTGCACATAGACGGCTCGACTCTGCTTCAGCTGGAATTCCGCATTCGCCAATGCGCCTTCCGCCTGGGCGAGTTCGGCCTGGGCGAGACTGACGTCGGTCCTCGTGCCCTCGCCCACCTCCAGTCGCGAGTCGGCGGCGTTCACCTGTTCTCTCAGGAAGGCGAGGTTCTGCTTGCGGATCGACACGATCTCCTGATCGCGAGCGATGTTGGCGTAGGATTGCGCCGCCGACAGCAGCGTCTGGATCTCCGACGCCTTCAGGTTCGCGCGCTCCGAATAGACGTTCGATTCGGCGGCGCGCACGCGATTGAGCGTCTGGAAGCCGTCGAAGATCTGCTGCGTCACGGTCAGGCCGACGGATTTGCTGATGAATTCCGGATCGGCGGTGGTGGGTTCCTTGACGCTGTATCGGGTTTTCGACCACTGGGCGAAGCCCGAGACCTGCGGCCGCCAGCCAGCCTTGGCGATGGTCACGCCTTCGTCGGTCGCGCGAAGGCCGGCGCGAGCGGCGTTGAGGTCGGGATTGTTTTCATAGGCCTTGGCCATGGCGTCGAAAATGCTCTCGGCCCAGGCCGCGCTCGACATGGCCATGATGGCCGGCGCCAGAACGGCGGCCAGCAAGGCTTTTCTGAATTTCAACACGGTACCCACCCTGCGCAAGTCGCCTTCTTATCGACGCCTTCCGCGACACGTCATGTGTCGTCCGCCGGAGCGCCGAGCGAAGCATGCTTCGCAAGCCGCACTATGCGGACAGATGTCGCCCGCGGCAACCAATTAACAAAGATTTAGGACATTCAATCTGTGGACACGTTGCGGGCCGGCAACAATTCCGCATCCGCTCAAAAACAAAAGGGCGACAAACGCCGCCCTTTGGAAGTTTTCATGGGCCAATAAGACTTTAGAATACGAATTCCTGCGCCTTTTCGAAACCCGGCAGTTTGCGGACCGAGGTGTTGAAGCCGAAGCGCTCCGACACCGCGCCTGCTTCGCGCACGAACATGCGGGCGCTCGAGGACAGGCCTTCGCCGATGACGGCGACCAGGCGACCGCCTTCCCTGAGCTGGTCGAACAGCGCCTGCGGCAATTCCTCGACCGCGCCGTTGACGAAGATCGCGTCATACGGTCCCTTTGACGGACAGCCGGCGGACAGCTTGCCGCTGACCAGCGTAACGTTCTCGACCCCGTCGAGAGCGCTCTTGGCGAGATCGGCGGCGACGGCCGATTCTTCCACCGTCGTGACGACGGCGCCCATATGCGCCATCAGCGCTGCGGAATAGCCGCTCGCTCCGCCGATCTCGAGCACGCGCTCGCCGGCGCGCAGATCGAGCAACTGCAGCATCTTCGCGAGGGGCGACGGCTCCATCATGAAGCGGCCGTCGCCGACATTGATATCGGTGTCGATGTAGGAAAGCGCCTTGAGGTGCTCAGGCGTGAACTTTTCGCGCGGAATCGCGAGGAACGCCGCGAGCACCGTCCGGGACGTCACGTCCGTCGTGCGAATCTGATTGTCGACCATTTTGGCGCGCTGCGCTGCGTAATCCATTGTCGGAGGCCCCATCGTAAAGCTTTAAGAACCGCTTGCCTGCGAGCGGTCTTAGTCCGGCTGCGCCGCGCTTTCAAGACGGGGCGCGCCGCAACGCAAAAAAGAACGGAAAGATCAAACGAAAAAGCCGATCGCGCGGGGCGATCGGCTCTCATGCGGCGGATACCGCCAAATATGGCTCCTCGGGCCGGATTCGAACCGGCGACCTGTCGATTAACAGTCGAATGCTCTACCGCTGAGCTACCAAGGATCAACGCGACTTTTTCTTACAGCTTTCACACTGCTTCTGCAGAGTGGCTCCCCGGGCCGGATTCGAACCGGCGACCTGTCGATTAACAGTCGAATGCTCTACCGCTGAGCTACCAGGGAATAACTGCGTCTTCCGCGTCGTTGGGCGGCGTAATACAAACGCTTTTCCATTTTGCCAAGCGATTTTTTCGAATTTCCCACTTTTTCGCTGGTCTCCGGCCGCAACCCGCTGGAGAACTCGGCGGCGTGCGCCCCGTCCTTATTATCCCTGCAAAATCTCGCCGAACTTATTCAAATCCGTCTTGCGGAGCGCAAACCTTCCTGTTAGAAGCCCCGCCAACCGCCGGGATGGTGAAACAAACATCCCTGATACATGCGCGTCCGACCTCAAAAATCAGGCGTCGCATCACGAGAGGCCTCGTGGCGGAGTGGTGACGCAGAGGACTGCAAATCCTTGTACCCCGGTTCAATTCCGGGCGAGGCCTCCAAAATCTCTTCCAGAATTCTCGGGGCGTCAATCGCGCTTTTTGGACTGGCGCCGGAGATACTCCGCAGCGTCATCAGGCAATTCCTCCGCTGCCGACAGCACCACCGCGACATTCTTGCCGCCGCAGCGGCTGCAGACGAGGCGCGGCGCGAGGTCGGGCGGAAGCGCGCTCTGGTCTTCGCCCAGCCGCTCGATCATGGCGGAAAGATCGAGCCTCGAGCTCCAGTGACAGCCGGGATTGTTGCAATAGGCGTGTAGATGCAGCCCCGCGTCCCGCAAGGCCCCGAGCGTCCGATGTCTGACGGCGATCAGTTTTTCCCGCATGTCGCCTCCGCCCGTCAACATGGCGCGCGAAGGAAGAAAAGAAAAGGCGCTTCAGAGCGAAACAGAAAATTCGCCGGGCTTCTCTATATTTTAACGATCGCTTGTAAAGGTGCTGCGATCGTCGAAGATGCGCGTCGAGGAGGACGCCGTTGAAAAGTCGCTTCACACTCCAGCTCGACCAGATCGAATTCGGCATCCGCCGTGTCAATTCGGTCTCCGCGCGAAAATTTCTCGCCACGGCCCAAGCGCTGCTCGGCGAACTGGGGCAGCAGAGCGAACAGACGCCGGAACTCATCGACGACATCGCGGCACTCGACAAGGCGCTTTGCCTGCTTGCGAGCCATGCCGCGGCTCAGGCCGTCGACGCGAAGGCGCCGGCGCTGCTCGCGCAGGCGAGGCGGAAAGCCCTCAATGACCTCGAGCGGCTTCACACGAGGCTCACGACATAGACGGCCGGCAGCCTCCATCTCCGGGAACGTTTTGCGCCCTGCCGGATTGGGTGACAGGATGAAGGCGGCAAGGCGTTTGCGTCGGAACGGAAGAGATCGGGAAACGTGATAGTTCAATGAAAATCGCGGGCGTCCGAGCGTCGTTCCCCGAGCATCGTTTCGCCCGGGCGCAGCCTCACCCTGCCAATCGGCATGGCGACGAGGGCCGCATCGACCGTGCGGAGACGGAACAATTTCCGCATTTCGAGCCTTTATGAGCATCAGCAAAAGAAGAGGTGCTCAACATGGCTCGATTTTCCACGTCACTCGCCGCAATCGGATTGGGCGCGGTCATGGCCTTCACCGGCATTTCGCCGGTGACCGCCCAGCCCCTGCCGATGCCCCGGCCGCAGGCCGAAGCCGGCACGGACCTGGTGCAGGTCCGAGATCAAGGTCGGAGGATCATTCGCGAACGTCATCGCGGCTGGCGCGCCGATCGCGGCTGGCGCAACCATCACAGCTGGCGCGGTCATCGTGGCTATCGCTCCTACCGCCACGGCTATCGCCGCCACTCGGACGGCTTCTGGTATCCCCTGGCCGCCTTCTCGGCCGGCGCGATCATCGGCGGCGCCATCGCAGCCCCGCGCGTCCGGGTCCGCACCACCAATCCGCACCGGAGCTGGTGCCGCGCGCAGTACCGTTCCTACCGGTCCTACGACAATACGTTCCAGCCCTATAACGGTCCGCGCCGCCAGTGCATCTCGCCTTACGGCGGCTGATAGATTTCGAAAAGGGGGCGGCGACCCGCCGCCCCTTCCTGTCGTGCCCCGTCGCCTTTCCTGTTGATCCCGAAGCGAAAACGGCGCGTAGATTGTCTTGAAGACAACAGGGATGCGATAGAGTGACACAGAAGAAAACAGAAACCGGCGCCTCCATCGTCTGGTTTCGTCGCGACTTGAGGATCAACGACAATCTGGCCCTTGCCGCCGCCCTCGACGCTGGCGGAGACGTCGTCTGCGTCTATATTCGCGAACCCCAAGACGCCTTTGCGGGCGCGCATGGCGCGGCGCAGGCCTGGTGGCTGAACGAGTCGCTCGAAAAGCTCCATGCGGCGCTGCGCGCTCGCGGCAATCGGCTCGTGCTCATGACGGGTCGTCCGCAGGATGTCCTCGACACCCTCATCGAAAAAACCGGCGCAAGCGCGGTATTCTGGAACCGCCGCTACGACAAAGCGTCGAGAGACGCCGATGCCGCAATCAAACAGGATCTCAAGGCCCGCGGCGTCGATGCGAGGAGCTTCGAAGGTTTTCTTCTGCACGATCCCATGGCGCTGACCACCGGACAGGGCAAGCGCTATTCCGTCTATTCACCGTTCTGGCGCGCCTTCGAGGCGCGTTACACGCCGCCCGACGCCATCGATGCGCCGAAAAAAATCCGCGCCTGCGCAGCGGCGCCCGACGGCGAGGACCTGACGAGCTGGGGGCTCCTGCCGACCAAGCCGGATTGGGCCGGCGGATTTCGCGAGGCCTGGACCCCAGGCGAAGACGGCGCCATCGCGGCGCTGGAAACGTTTCTCGACGACGCCGTGAAGGGCTACAAAAAAAATCGCGACATTCCCGGCCACAAGACCACGTCGCGTCTGTCACCGCATCTGGCCTTCGGCGAAATCTCGCCTCATCGGGTCTGGCGCGCGACGGAAGGGCTGGGCGATACGATCCCCGTTGAGGACGTCATCCATTTCCGCAAGGAGCTGGCATGGCGGGAATTCTCCTGGCACCTGCTCTTTCACGTTCCGGACCTGCCGAGCGAGAATCTCAACAAGAAATTCGACGCCTTTCCCTGGGCCGACGATCGCAAGGGTCTGTCGCTTTGGACCCGCGGGCTGACCGGCTATCCCATCGTCGACGCCGGCATGCGCGAATTGTGGCGCACCGGCTGGATGCACAATCGCGTCCGTATGATCGTCGCCTCCTTCCTGATCAAGGACCTTTTGCTGCATTGGACCGAAGGCGAAGCCTGGTTCCGCGACACGCTCGTGGATGTCGATCTCGCCAGCAACGCCGCCAGCTGGCAATGGGTCGCGGGTTGCGGCGCCGACGCCGCACCCTATTTCCGCATCTTCAACCCGATCAGGCAGGGCGAAACTTTCGATCCGGACGGAACGTATGTCAGGCGATACTGCCCGGAACTGGCGCGCCTGCCGGATCGTTATATCCACAAGCCGTGGGAGGCGCCCCGCGAGGTGCTGTCGCAGGCCGGCGTGCGGCTCGGCGACACCTATCCCAAGCCGATGGTCGATCATGACAGGGCGCGCAAGGCGGCGCTCGCCGCCTATTCCGAGATCACCGGGTCAAACCCGGGGGACGAGACGTAACGAAACGATGTTTATGCTCGACAATCGCCTAAAATTTTGCGGAACTGGGGCTTGCGGGACAGGGATCAAGAGGGGATCGACATAGTATGGGACAACAGAGCTTTACCGCCGATGAAACCGCGATCGCCGAGCCCCTCGACGCATCCAATCTCGCGCGGTTCAACAAGGGGCTGCCGCTGACCGTGCAGATGATCTTCAAGGGGCTGGTCAACATCGACATCGGCTCGCTGACGATCCGCACGCCTGAGGGACGGCTCGTCCATATTTCAGGGCAAAAGCCCGGACCGAACGCCGTCATCACGCTGAGGAACTGGAACCTCTTCTCGCGCTCGATCACGGGCGGCGCGATCGCAGCGGCGGAATCCTATATCGACGGCGACTGGGACAGCGACGATATCGGCCAGTTCCTCGAGCTTTTCCTCGTCAATCAGCATGTCGGCGGCCGGTTCGCAAATGGCGCGCGTGGGCTGCTGCGCATTGTCGAGCGCTTCCGCCACTGGATGAACGCCAACACCAAGACGGGATCGAAGCGCAACATTTCGGCCCATTACGATCTCGGCAACGAGTTCTACAAGGCCTGGCTCGACCCGACCATGACCTATTCCTCGGCGCTTTACTCCACCGGCGCCAACGACCTCCCCTCCGCCCAGCGCGCCAAATATCGCGCTTTGGCCGACGCTACCGGCATTCAGCCCGGCGATCGCGTGCTGGAGATCGGCTGCGGCTGGGGCGGTTTCGCAGAATTCGCCGCGAGCGAGATCGGCTGCCAGGTGACGGGCCTCACCATCTCCCGCGAACAGCTCAAATTCGCCTCCGAGCGCATGCAGCGCCAGGGCCTGTCGGACAAGGTCGATCTCAAATTCCAGGATTACCGCGACGAGACAGGCGTCTATGACAAGATCGTCTCGATCGAAATGTTCGAGGCGGTCGGCGAGCGCTATTGGCCGGTCTATTTCGGCAAGCTGCGCGAATGTCTGAAGCCCGGCGGCCGCGCCGGCCTGCAGGTCATCACCATCGATGAAAAGGCCTATGCCGATTACAAGGCCAATCCCGATTTCATCCAGAAATATATTTTCCCCGGCGGCATGTTGCCGACCCCGCGTCACCTCGCCGAGCATGGCGCAAAAGCCGGCCTGTCGCTGGTCAGCAGCTTTGGCTTCGGCCATGATTACGCCCGGACGCTGGCCGAATGGCGGGTGAAATTCTGGGACACCTGGGAGCGGCTGCAGCCGCTCGGCTTCGACAACAGGTTCAAGCGGCTCTGGGAATTCTACTTCTTTTATTGCGAGGCCGGCTTCCGCTCGCGCAATATCGACGTTCGGCAGGTGGTCTACGCCTGAGGTTGAAATCCTTTTCGCCGCCGGGCCTGTCCTCCGCAACTTAATTCCTTGCGCGACAGGGGTCGGGCGTGAAAAACACCGGCTCCTGAACTCAAGGAAAAACAGGCGGACAGGATCATGGCTGCGCAGCACACCGTTCTCGATCTCATCGGCAATACGCCGCTCATCAAGCTCAAGCGCGCCAGCGAGGAAACCGGCTGCACCATTCTCGGCAAGGCCGAGTTCCTCAATCCCGGCCAGTCGGTCAAGGATCGCGCTGCCCTCTACATCATCCGCGACGCCGAGCGCAAAGGCCTGTTGCAGCCCGGGGGCGTGATCGTCGAGGGCACCGCGGGCAATACCGGAATAGGCCTGACCATGGTCGCCAAAGCGCTGGGCTATCGCACCGTTATCGTCATTCCCGAAACGCAAAGCCAGGAGAAGAAGGACGCGCTGAAGCTGCTCGGCGCCGAACTCGTCGAAGTGCCGGCCGTTCCCTACAAGAACCCCAACAATTACGTGAAGCTCTCGGGCCGTCTGGCCGCGGAACTGGCCGAGACGGAGCCCAACGGCGCGATCTGGGCCAACCAGTTCGACAATGTCGCCAACCGCCAGGCCCATATCGAGACGACCGCGCCTGAAATCTGGGCGCAGACCGACGGCAAGGTCGACGGCTTCATCTGCGCCGTCGGTTCCGGCGGCACTCTGGCCGGCGTGGCGGCGGGCCTGAGAGGCTTCAACAAGGACATCAAGATCGGCCTCGCCGATCCCGAAGGCGCGGCGCTCTACAATTTCTACGCCCATGGCGAATTCAAATCCACCGGCGGTTCGATCACCGAGGGAATCGGCCAGGGCCGCATCACCGCCAATCTCGAAGGCTTCGCCCCCGACTTTCAGTATCAGATCCCCGATTCGGAGGCGCTGCCGATCGTCTTCGATCTGGTGGAAAACGAAGGCCTCTGCCTCGGCGGCTCCTCGGGCATCAACATCGCCGGCGCCATCCGCCTTGCAAAAGATCTGGGGCCGGGCCATACAATCGTGACCATTCTCTGCGATTACGGCAACCGGTACCAGTCCAAGCTCTTCAACCCCGCCTTCCTGTCCGAAAAGGGCCTGCCCCTTCCGACCTGGCTCACGAAGACCTCTGGCATCCGGCCGCCCTTTGAACCTGTCGAGTGAACTGAACCATGCCCGTGACCCCTCTCTTCCGCGACGATTTCTATCTTTCGACGGCGGAGGGGGTGGTCACGGCGGTGCATGACGACGGGTCGATCGAACTCGACCAGACTTGTTTCTACGCGACGTCGGGCGGCCAGCCCGGCGACACCGGCTTTCTCGAACGCGCCGACGGCAGCCGCATCGAGCTCGGCGTCACCGTCAACGGGGCCGACAAGTCGATCATCCTGCATAAGCCGCTGGACGGCCAGCCGCGTCCCGAGATCGGCGAAAAGCTCGTCCTCCATGTCGACTGGGCGCGTCGCTACAAGCTGATGCGCATGCACACCGCCTGCCACATCCTCTCCGTCGTCTGTCAGTTCCCGATCACCGGCGCCGCCGTCGGCGAGGACGAAAGCCGCGTCGATTTCGACATGAGCGAGACGATCGACAAGGACGAGGTGACGGCGAGGATGATGGACATCGTCGCCGCCAATCACCCCGTCTACCTGCAATGGATCACCGACGAAGAGCTGGCGGCCAATCCCGGCATCGTGAAATCCAAGAATGTCCGGCCGCCCATGGGGCTCGGTCGCGTCAGCCTGGTCTGCATCGGCGAAAACGCTGCGATCGACAGCCAGCCCTGCGGCGGCACGCATGTGTCCGAAACCCAGGAAGTCGGCGAGATCCACATCGCCAAGATCGAAAAGAAGGGCAAGGAAAACAGGCGCTTCCGCATCAAGTTTGGCGCGCCTGAAGCCTGAGCCCGCATTCCCGAGGGAGAATCACGATGAGCGTCGACAAGAGTCCCTTTGTGGTGACATCGGATTGGGTGGAGAAGAATTTGGGCGCGCCGGCCTTCCGGATCGTCGACGCCTCCTGGTATCTCCCGGCGCAGAACCGCATCGGCGCGGAAGAATACGCCTCGGGCCACATTCCCGGCGCCGTGTTCTTCGATCAGGACGCCATCGCCGATCACTCCACCGGTCTTCCCCACACTGTCCCCTCGCCCGCGCAATTCGCCGACGCCGTCGGTAAGATGGGAATTTCAGCCACGGACGAAATCGTCGTCTATGACGGCCCGGGCTTCTTTTCCGCCCCGCGCGTCTGGTGGCTGTTCCGGCTGATGGGCGCGGACAAGGTCTATGTGCTCGACGGCGGTCTGGACGGCTGGAAGGCCGAGGGCCGTCCGCTCGAAACCGACCTGCCGGAACCCGCGCCGGCCGTCTTCACCGTCAATTATCAAGGCCGGATGATCACCTCGCTGGACTCGATGCGCGGCATCGTCGACGCCGGCCTCCGCCAGATCGCCGACGCCCGCAGCCCAGGCCGATTCGCGGCCATCGATCCCGAACCCCGCGCCGGCCTGCGCGGCGGCCATATGCCGGGCGCCAAAAACCTTCCGGCCGGCGTCTTCGCCGAAGGCGGGCGCTTCAAGAGCATGGAGGCGCTACGCGCCGAGTTCGACAAGGCCGGCATCGATCTCTCCCGGCCCGTCACCACCAGCTGCGGTTCGGGCGTGACGGCGGCTGTCATTTCGCTGGCGCTCGCCTCACTCGGACACGCCGACCATACGCTCTATGACGGCTCCTGGTCGGAATGGGGCTCCCTGTCCGACACGCCCGTCGTCACCGGCAAGGATTGATCCATGGCCACCCGCCCGAAAAAGCCGAGCGCGCTCAAAGCCCATATCACCCGGCTGGAAATGACCACGCCGCCGCGCCAGAGCCTGCCGCTGCCGGTCAATCTGCATACGGCGCTGATGCGCGCGCCGAACATTCCCCTGCCCTTCTACCGATTCCTCTACAGCCAGGTCGGCCGCCGCTGGAATTGGGTCGATCGCTTGAGGATGCCGGATGACAAGCTTGCTAAAATCCTGCACGACAAACGCACCCACATCACCGTGCTCTATGTCAACGGCGCCCCCGCCGGCTTTTACGAGTTGTTCCACGAATCGGAAGACGTGGTCGAGCTCTGTCATTTCGGCCTATTCGAACACGCGCTCGGCCTTGGCGTCGGCAAATGGTTCCTGCTTCAGGCGCTGCACACCGCCTGGGGGCTGGAGCCGCGGAAGCTCACCGTCACCACCAACAATCTCGACCATCCCCGCGCCTTGCAGCTCTACCAGATGTTCGGCTTCAACCCGGTCTCGACCGCAGACGCGCTGGTGCGGCCGCTCAGCGACGAGGAATGGACGGAACTGGCCAAGCGGTGATCACGCGACTCCTTGCCGCTTGGGACGGACTGCCTCGCTTCGTGCGCTTCTTCTCCGTCAGGATAGGCGCATCTTTGCTTACCGCTTTTCTCGTTTTGAATATTGGAGAACCAGTCAAACTTTTCGTCTTTTATGATGTAACGCATGTCCGCATCGAAAAGGTTGAGCTACTTTGCAAAGTTCGCGACAATGGGCACGATTATGCAGACAACTGGTATCCCGCGAACGACTGTACCGTAGAGCCCACCTACTATTTTGATCAGCCAGTCGCACCGGCGCCAATGCCGCAAAAACAGTCCTTCGTCACGTTTCGTTATAATTCTCCTGCGGATGACAGCACGCATATCGGGCTGATCCCAAGAAAGTTCGACGAAAAAGGGCGTCCGTTTGCCGTGGGCGATACGATCAAAGTATATGTCTCTCGATCCAACCCTTGGACGGTCATCTTGCCGAAACCTGAAGAGGATTGACCGCACCACGATCCACACCTCGATACCAAACGCAAAACGCCGGCCCGAAATCTCGGGCCGGCGTTCTGTTTCCCCGCATTTTATGATGCGGCTTACGCCGCGAGTGCGGATTCGGGAGCATGCAGCTCGTAGCCGAGCGCTTCGGCGACGGCGGCGTTGGTGATCTTGCCCTTGTGGACATTGAGGCCGTTGCGCAGATGCTTGTCGGCGAGGATGGCGGCGACGCCCTTGTCGGCGAGCGCGAGACCATGGCCGATCGTGGCGTTGTTCAGCGCATGCGCAGACGTCACCGGCACGGCGCCCGGCATGTTGGCGACGCAGTAATGGATGATGCCATCGACTTCATAGGTCGGGTCGGAATGGGTCGTGGCGTGCGAAGTTTCGAAGCAGCCGCCCTGGTCGATGGCGACGTCGACGATGACAGCGCCCTTCTTCATGCCGCCGAGCATCTTGCGGGTCACGAGCTTCGGAGCCGCAGCGCCCGGGATCAGCACTGCGCCGATCACCAGATCCGCCTGGAAGACTTCGCTTTCCAGCGCGTCGATCGAGGAGAAGCGGGTATGGACATGGCCGTTGAAGATATCGTCGAGCTGGCGCAGGCGCGGCAGCGAGCGATCGAGAATGGTCACATCGGCGCCGAGGCCGACCGCCATGCGGGCGGCATGCAGACCGACGACGCCGCCGCCGATCACCACGACCTTGCCCGGCAGCACGCCCGGCACGCCGCCGAGCAGCACGCCGCGGCCGCCATTGGCCTTCTGCAGCGAGAAGGCGCCGGCCTGGATCGACAGGCGACCGGCCACTTCCGACATCGGCGCGAGCAGCGGCAGGCCGCCGCGCTCGTCGGTGACAGTTTCATAGGCCACAGCCGTGACGCCCGAGGCGATCAGGCCCTTGGTCTGTTCCGGATCCGGAGCCAGGTGCAGATAGGTATAGAGGATCTGGCCTTCGCGCAGCTGCGCCCATTCCGACGGCTGCGGCTCCTTGACCTTCACGATCATGTCGGAATTGGCGAACACGTCGGCAGCGGTCGCGGCGATCTTCGCGCCGGCGGCCTGATAATCCGCGTCGCTTGCGCCGATGCCCGCGCCGGCATTGGTTTCCACCAGCACGCTGTGGCCATGCGCGACATATTCGCGGACCGAAGCCGGCGTGAGGCCGACGCGATATTCGTGGTTCTTGATTTCCTTGGGGCAGCCGACGCGCATGTGTAGTTCCCTTATTGCTTGAAGCGTGGAGCGGTTGTCGAATGCGCGAGATTTAACGGGATCATCCGGGAAATGTCCTTGCAAAATGGTGGCCCGCCAATCAATTCTGTCGAAGAATATTCTGTTCAACAGATCATTTTTCGAAGGAATCTCCGATGGAGAAACTCGACGGCACCGATCATTCGATTTTGCGGGTTTTGCAGCGCAATGGACGAATCTCCAACGCCGAACTCGCCGACCGCGTCGGGCTCTCGCCGTCGGCCTGCTCGCGCCGGCTCGACATCCTGGAAAAGTCGGGGGTGATCAGCGGCTATTACGCCCAGGTGTCGCACAAGGCGCTGGACTACAAGATGATGGTGATCGTCCACATCTCGCTGTCCGGACAGTTCGCCAAGACGCTCAGCGAATTCGAGGCGGCGGTGAAGCTCTGCCCCAATGTGCTGGTCTGCTATCTCATGTCGGGAGAATACGACTACATCCTTCGCGTCGCCTGCAAGGATCTGGAGGACTACGAGCGCGTCCACCGCGACTGGCTCTCGGCGCTGCCGCATGTGGTGAAGATCAATTCGAGCTTTGCGCTGAGAGAGATTATCGATCGGCCGAATGTGGGGATATGAGACGTCGCGCCCGGGGCTACCCCCCTCTATCCTGCCGGACATCTCCCCATCAAGGGGGGAGATTGTTCCGCGGCGATGCCTTGCGGACATCCAACGCTGAGATTGCGGCAGGCAAAGGAATCACTCAGGGCGGAAAGCCCGCTTCTTGCCAATCTCCCCCCTTGAGGGGGAGATGCCCGGCAGGGCAGAGGGGGGTGGCCGCGAACTCCGTAAAGCAAATGCCCGTAGGCTCAGCGCGTCAGTTCACCCGCCGCCAGCTATACCCGCCTTCTTTATCCGCCGGCCTTGCGGTCGGCTGGTAATGATTGCGGATTCCCGGCAACCGCCCCTCCGACAGCCGCTGGATCGCCGTCGCATTGGTCACCGCAAAGCTGGTGACGCCACAGCGCAGCATCAGCGGCAGTGGATCGATCAGCACGTCGCCGACCGCGCGGATCTCGCCCTCATAGCCCAGCCGGCGCAGCAGCGACGCATGGCTGAAGCCGCGACCGTCGCTATAGGCCGGGAAAGACACTGCGATCAGTGCGATCTTGTCGAAATGCGCCGCAAGCGCCTTCACATTGTCCGCCGGCGCTATCAGCACGCCGAGGCCGGTTTCGCCCGCTTCGGCCTTTTCGAGGAAGTCCGCCAGCGGCAGGATCGGCTTCTCGTTCGAGCCCGCTTTGGTCTCTTCCGTCTCGATCACCCAGGGATCGTCGCTGACAAAGCCGGTTTCGTTCCAGATCTTGGTCATAAAACTCTCCTCAGGCGGCTTCGGCGCTGGCGCCGTAAAGCGCGGTCTTGAAGGGCTGCGGGCCGACGCGGCGATAGGCGTCGATGAAGGTCTCCTCCTTCGACAGGCGCAGGCCGAGATAGGTGTTGACCACCACTTCGATCGCGTCCGTCACCTTCTCCGGCTCGAAACCGCGGCCGATGATTTCGCCGATCGACGTGTTTTCGTCGGCGGAGCCGCCCAGCGTGATCTGGTAGAGTTCGGCGCCCTTCTTTTCCACGCCCAACAGGCCGATATGGCCGACATGGTGGTGGCCGCAGGCATTGATGCAGCCGGAAATCTTGATCTTGAGTTCGCCGATCTCCGCCTGGCGTTCGGGCGAGCCGAAGCGCGTCGAGATTTCCTGGGCCACGGGGATAGAGCGGGCATTGGCGAGCGCGCAATAATCCAGCCCCGGACAGGCGATGATGTCGGTGATCAGATTGCTGTTGGCGGTGGCGAGACCTGCGCCTGAAAGGGCGCGATAGAGCGGCTCGAGATCGGCGAGCGCCACATGCGGGAAGATGATGTTCTGCTCATGGCTGATGCGGATCTCGTCAAAGGCGTATTCCTCGGCGAGATCGGCGACCAGATCCATCTGCGCATCGGTGGCGTCGCCGGGAATGCCGCCGATCGGCTTCAGCGAGATCGTCACCATGCCGTAATCGGGGTTCTTGTGCGGCTGAACGTTCTGGTCCACCCAGCGGGCGAAATCGGCGTCCGCCTTCTTCCAGGCGGCGAGATTGGCCCAACCTTCGGCGCGGGCCGGGAGGTCCGGCAGCTTGAAGTAATTCTGGATCGCCTGAACATCGGCTTCCGGCAGCTTCAGCTCGCCATTCTTCAACTCGTTGAACTCATGCTCGATCTCGGCCGACAGTTTTTCGACGCCGGTCTCATGCACCAGGATCTTGATGCGCGCCTTGTACTTGTTGTCGCGGCGACCATAGAGATTGTACACACGCAGAATTGCGGTGGTGTAGGAGAGAAGATCTTCTTCCGGCAGGAAGTCGCGGATCTTCTTGGCCACCATCGGCGTGCGGCCCTGGCCGCCGCCGACATAGACGTCGAAGCCGATCTCGCCCTTGTCGTTCTTCCGCATATGCAGGCCAATGTCGTGCACCTGGATTGCGGCGCGGTCGCGCTCGGCGCCGGTCACGGCGATCTTGAACTTGCGCGGCAGGAACGAGAATTCCGGATGCACCGACGACCACTGGCGAAGGATTTCCGCATAAGGACGGGGATCGACGGCCTCGTCGGCGGCGGCGCCGGCGAAATGGTCGGCGGTCACATTGCGGATGCAGTTGCCCGAGGTCTGGATGGCGTGCATTTCGACGCTGGCGAGATCGGCGAGAATGTCGGGACAATCTTCCAGCTTCGGCCAGTTATACTGGATGTTCTGCCGCGTGGTGAAATGGCCATAGCCGCGGTCATATTTGCGGGCGATATGGGCGAGCATCCGCATCTGCCTGGAATTCAGCGTGCCATAGGGAATGGCCACCCGCAGCATATAGGCGTGCAGCTGCAGATAGACGCCATTCATCAGGCGCAGCGGCTTGAACGCGTCCTCGGCGAGCTGGCCGGAAAGGCGGCGCTCCACCTGATCGCGGAACTGCGCGACGCGATCGGCCACGAAGGCGTGATCGAATTCATCGTAACGGTACATGCGTGTGTCCCTGGTTCAAAAATGCGGAAATGCCGATCAGGCGGCGTAATCGATGGTCGGACCTTCGGCCCGGATGCGTTCGCGCAGGCGAAGCGGACGAATGGCCCCATCGACCTCTTCGATGTCGATCAAGTTGACGTCGACCACGAGATTGGCCGCGAAAGCCTGCTTGCCGATGGCTTCGAGCCGGGCGGCGGTCTCCTTGTCGCGGGCGATCTCGGCGCGCTCTATGGTCAGGCTCCACTGACCGTCGACATCATACCAGACGACGACGCCGTCGGTCAGGCGGTTGGCGGTCAAAATCTGCAAACTCATCTCATGCTCCCACACGTTCGGCCAGATGCCGCTCTCTGGAAAGGAGCGGCGTCGAATTGTCAAGATTGGCGCCGGCCACGGCGTCGCCGATGATCACCATCACCGGTCCGGTCAGGTCGTCGCGGCTGTCGAGCGACGGCAGGTCGGCCAGCACGCCATGCATCAGGCGCCGGTCGCGGCGGCTGGCGTTTTCGATCACCGCCACCGTCGTCTCGGCCGGAATGCCGGCGACCATCAGCCGCTCCGCAACGGAGGCCGCGACGCTGCGGCCCATATAGACGGCGATCGTCGCGCCCGAAACCGCCAGCCGCGCCCAATCCGGCAGCACGTCGCCAGCCAGATCATGCCCGGTGGTGAAGATCAGCGACGAGGCGACGCCGCGCAGCGTCAGCGGCAGTTCGAAATCGGCGGCGGCGGCGAAGGCCGAGGTGATGCCCGGCACGATCTCGTAGGACACGCCCGCTTCTCTCAACGCCGCCATTTCCTCGCCCGCACGGCCATAGACCAGCGGATCGCCGGATTTCAGCCGCACCACGCGTTTCCCCGCACGACCCAGTTCTACCAGCAGATCATTGATCTCGTTCTGGGATTTCGAATGACAGCCCTTGCGCTTGCCCACCGAAATGCGCTCGGCGTCGCGCCGGCCCATATCGACCACGGCCTGCGGCACCAGCGCGTCATAGACCAGCACATCGGCTTCCATCATCACTCGCTGGGCGCGCAGCGTCAGCAGATCTTCCGCGCCGGGGCCAGCGCCCACCAGCCAGACATGGCCGCCGACGCCGTCGATGCTTTTGAGAAGCCGCTTCGCCTCGCGCTTCGCCTGTGAGACTTCGCCATTCTGCATGGCATCGGCCACATCGCCGGAAAAGAACCGCTTCCAGAACATACGCCGAGGCGACCCCTTGGGCAGCACATGCTCCACCACGCCACGATAAAGCATGGCGAGACGCGCCAACCGCCCGAGTGATGGCGACAGCATCTGATCGACCTGGGCGCGGATCATCTGGCCGAGCACGGGGCCTGCGCCCTCCGTGCCGATCGCCACCGCCACAGGCGCGCGGTTGACGAGCGCCGGCGTATAGAAATCGCATTGATCCGGCTGGTCCACGGCGTTGGCCGGGATCTTCAGCGCCCGCGCCGCCGCCACGATGGCGCGGTCTTCGAATGCGTTTCCGGTCGCCCCGAACACCAGCGTCGCGCCTTCGATCAATGAAGAATTGAAAGGCTGCGCAATGTGCCGAACGCCATTGGCGCGGACGAGTTCAACCAGTTCGGCGTCAGGGGCATCGGCAATCAGCGTGATCCGGGCGCGGGTATTCAGCAGCAGGCGCACTTTGGCGAGCGCTTCGTCGCCATTGCCGACCACGGCCACATCGCGATCCTCCACGCGGAAGAACGCGGGAAACACCCCGAGCTGATCGTCGCGATCCTTCATCTGCCTGCCTTTCTCAAGAGCCTGCACTATCCTTTGGAAACAGGCAAAAGAAAAGGAACATGAATCCCGCAAAGGCCGATCGGCCACATTCTTTTCCTCGCAATTCCAACAGGCTGAGCATTTCCGTTCAGACGTCCGGATCGAACCGGTTGCAAAGCGACAAAACAAGCCTATCCTGAGCGGAAAGGACGGATGGATATGGATACTCCGAAAGCGCCCCCTCCCGCCGAGGCGGAAGAATCCTACGACGACTGGTTCCGCCGCAAGGTGCAGGAGGCGCTCGACATTGCCGACAGCCCGGATGCGGTGTGGATCCCGCATGAGGAGGTGGTGCGCCGCGCGGAGATCCGCCGTGAAAAAATCCTGGCGCGGATCGAAAAATCCGCTTCCCGCTGATGCGCGTCATTTGGCTCGAACAGGCCGAATACGAACTTGATTCCCATATTAATTTTATCGCCCAGCACAACGCCCAAGCGGCAGTCACGCAAGATATCCTGATCCAGCAGGCGACAGAACGGCTTTCAACCTTTCCCATGTTGGGTCGCGTAGGGCGGCTGCGCCACACCCGCGAACTCATCGTGCCGCAGACGCCCTTCATCGCCATCTACCGGCTGTCGCCGTCCGGCGACGAGATCCACATCCTGCGCCTCCTCCACGCGGCGCAGAAGTGGCCGCCGGAATAATCTGTTTGTGTGGTCTCCGTAGTTTTTTGCAGCGATCAGCCGAAGAAGTTCAGGCAAGCCAACGGTCATCGTCAGACTGGTTGCAAATACGTAAAACCGTCCTATCCTAAGGCGAAAGGATGAAGCCATGGACACGCCGAACACAGAGCCTACCGCCGAGGCGGAAGAAACCTACGACGCCTGGTTCCGCCGTAAGGTGCAGGAGGCGATCGACATCGCCGACGGCCCTGATGCGGAGTGGATACCGCATGAAGAGGTCGAGAGGGATTGGGCGGCCCAGCGGGCGGAAATTCTGTCCTTAAAGCAGCCGAAGCGGGCAAAATGAAACTGATCTGGCTCGCGCAAGCCCGTCGTGAGCGCCAGAACCAGATGACCTATCTTGCCTATCGAAATCCTCAGGCGGCGGCCGAAGTCGGCGACCGCCTGATGCGCGCAGTGCGAATGCTCACCCTTTGTCCCGAAAGCGGACGAATAGGACGGCTGCGCCATACTTGCGAACTCGTCTTGCCGCAAACGCCTTTCATCGTCACCTATCGGCTGTCGCCGTCCGGCGACACGATTCACATCCTCCGCCTCCTCCACGCAGCCCAAAAATGGGCGCCGGAATAATCTGTTCGTGAGGCCTCCGGGCAACTTCCCTTTTGCATCTGCGAACCGCTAAAGTTGCCGGGAAACCTTCTGGAGCGCTTCATGTTCGGCCACGATCCCACCGCCCTCGCCTCTCGCCTGTTGTCCGTGATGGAAAACGACATCATACCCTTGACGCGGCGCGGCGTCGAAGCCGGCAACAAGGTGTTTGGCGCTGCGCTTTTGCGCAAGTCGGATCTGTCGCTGGTGCTGGCCGAGACCAACAACGAGACGGAAAATCCGCTCTGGCACGGCGAAGTCCACACGCTGAAGCGCTTCTATGAAATGGCGGAGCGGCCCAACACCAAGGACCTGATCTTCCTCTCCACCCATGAGCCCTGCAGCATGTGCATGTCGGCGATCACCTGGGCGGGTTTCGACAATTTCACCTATTTCTTCAGCTATGAAGACAGCCGCGACGCCTTCGCCATTCCGCATGATCTGAAGATCCTCAAGGAGGTCTTCGGCCTTGAGCCGGGCGGCTATCGCAAGTCCAACGCCTTCTGGAATTGCTTCTCCCTGCCGGAAATGGCGGCTGCCGAAGAAAACCCCGATGAGAAGGCCGGCTTCTTCGCCCGCATCGACGCGATCAAGGCGAGCTATGCCGAACTCTCCGACATCTATCAGGCCTCCAAGGCCGACAACGACATTCCGCTGAACTGACATGACCCCGTCCAAGGATATCGCCCGCCTGCTGGAGATCATGGCGGCGCTGCGCACCCCGGTCACCGGCTGCCCCTGGGATCTCGAACAGGATTTCGACAGCATCAAGCCCTACACGCTGGAAGAGGCCTATGAGGTCGCCGACGCCATCGAGCGCAAGGATCTCGATGATCTGCGCGATGAACTCGGCGATCTCCTGCTGCAGGTCGTCTTTCACGCCCGCATGGCCGAGGAGCTCGGCGAATTCTCCTTCGGCGATGTAGTCGAGGCCATCACCTCCAAGATGATCCGCCGGCACCCGCATGTCTTCGCCGTCTCCGAGGCCGACGATCCCCAGAAGGTCAAGAAACAGTGGGACGAGATCAAGGCCGAGGAAAAGCGCGAAAAGGCCGCCCGGCGGCAACGCCGCGGCATCGCCGAGGATTTCAAGGCCGGGCTTCTCGGCCAGGTCGACCGCGCCCAGCCGGCGCTCACCGAAGCCGTAAAACTGCAGAAACAGGCGGCGAAGGTCGGCTTCGACTGGTCCGACGCCGAGCCGATCCTCGACAAGATCGAAGAGGAGATCGGCGAACTCCGCGAGGCGATCAAGGCGGGCAGGCGCGACAGGATCACCGATGAACTCGGCGACCTGATCTTCGCCGTCGTCAATATCGGCCGCCATGTCGACGCAGATCCGGAAATGGCGTTGCGCGGCACCAACACGAAATTCCGTCGCCGCTTCCGCCATATCGAAACCAGCCTGGAGCAGGCCGCCGAAAGCCTGGAGGACGCGAGCCTCGAGCGGATGGAAGAGCTCTGGGTCGAGGCCAAACGCCAGGAAAGAGCCGGGGACTGATCAGGCGGTTCGCGGCACGCCGTCGACCTGGTTGCGGCCATTGGCCTTGGCCCGATACAGGCCCTGGTCGGCGGTGTCGATGAGCGAGCGCAACGAGTCCCCGCCCGCAGGCGCCGAGGCGACGCCGATGCTGATGGATACGGGCGCTCCTCCCGCCGTGACCTGCGCCTCGACGCGCTGCCGGAGGCGCTCTGCCGCATTGAGAGCCGCGTCTTCGCCGATACCGGGCATGAGGATCAGGAACTCTTCGCCGCCGAAGCGGAAAAGCTGGTCGACATCATTGCGCAATCCGGACTTCAAGGCTTGCGCAATCGCCTTCAGCACCGCGTCGCCCTCGAGATGACCCAGGCGGTCATTGATCAGTTTGAAATGATCGACGTCGGCGATCAGCAGCGAGAGGTCCGCCGACATGTGCAGATGGCGCTGAATGAGAGACGGGCCGACTTCCTCCAGTCGCCCACGGTTCATCACCCCGGTCAGTGTATCCACGCCGCTTCGAGCCAGCAGCGCATCGTAGCGCTCCCGATAGGTGAGATCGGCGAAGACATCGGACGGAAAGCGTTTCTCCGTGGCGACCCCACTGGCGAAAAACCGGAAATACACCGCTGCCAACACCGCATAAACACTTGCGAAAAAGCACTTTCCGAACAGGGTGGCCCAGAAGACGGACGCCGGCGCGTCGTAAAGGATGTGGAGCGCCGCATAAAATCCAATCTGGTCGAATGCGAGCGCGAGCACGCTGGCGACCCACAGCCGGGGCGCGGGCGAACGCCCCATCCAGCGACCGAGCGCCTCGTAGAGAAGGATGACGCCCACGGCCTCGATATAGAGCAGCGCCGTGCCCCACACCATCAGGACGCCCATCTGATCGAGAAAGTCATTGTCCGGCATCGCGCCCGGCGCAAGGCCGTGCCCGGGATGGAGGCGCAGGATGAAGGCGAACAGCAGACAGATGAAATTGCCGCCGAGCAATCCGTAGATGAGCTGCCTGACGGTCGCGGCGTCCTCGCGGACATAGATCATCAGAATCATCGCCAGCTTGCCGCTGTAAAACAGGATGGAGCCCGGCGAGGCCATGCCGAACGGCGTCGTCACGTAAAATCGGGCGGCGAGATAGGTCTCCAGAAAGTGCGCGACGCCGAGCACGGTCATCAGCACCCCTATCCCCAATCTCGCTCTCCAATGAAGGAGGCAGACAAGCAGCCCGAAATAGAGGCATGCCTCGAAAACCAGGATAAGCAGGTTCAGGACGTCCATGAAAATGGCCTACGAAAGCATGTTGTCTCGCCGCAGCGATCTAAAAGAATCAGTCAATTGCCGGCAGTATCGATGCGCCGCAAAATAATTTAAATGTGAAACAGTCAAATTTTAGTAATTTTCGTCGTCGAGGCGCTTCTGGAACAGCCCCAGCTGCCGATCGAGCAACGCGGCCTCGTTTTCAGACAGCCGAACATCGAGGCTGACCGTGCCGTCCTCATTGTCTTCGCGACCATCGACGATGGCGTTCTGATAGAGCCAGGGCAGGAGAGACAATTTGTCGACAGGCAGCACGACGGTGACTTCGGTCAGCACGCCGGACAGGCGCTCGGAAATCGTCGCCAGCAGGGCGTCCACACCCTCGCCGGTGACGGCCGATACGGCGTGGACATTCCGCGTGCTGTCGGCCTTGGATCTCAAAGCGTCATGGGTCTCGGGATCGAGCCTGTCGATCTTGTTCCAGACCTCGATGATGCGCTTTTCCTGTTCGCTTTCCTCGATGCCGAGATCGGTCAGGATCCGCAAAACATCGGTTGCCTGCGCGCCGTTGTCGGGGTCGGACATGTCGCGCACATGCAGGATGAGATCGGCTTCGAGCACTTCCTCGAGCGTCGCCCGGAACGCCGCCACCAAATGGGTCGGCAAATCGGAAATGAAGCCGACGGTGTCGGACATGATTATCATGCGTCCCTGCGGCAACCGAATGCGCCGAAGCGTCGGATCGAGGGTCGCGAACAGCATATCCTCGGCCAGCACGCCCGCGCCGGTCAGCCGGTTGAACAGTGTCGATTTACCTGCATTGGTGTAGCCTGCCAGCGCCACGATCGGATGCGGAACCTTCTTGCGCTTGGCGCGGTGCAATTGCCGCGTCCGGCGAACCTGCTCCAGTTCGCGCTCCAGCTTGACGATCTTGTCCTGCAGGATGCGGCGGTCGGCTTCGATCTGGGTTTCGCCGGGACCGCCGAGAAAGCCCGCGCCGCCGCGCTGGCGTTCGAGGTGGGTCCAGCTGCGCACCAGCCGGCCCTTCTGATAGTTGAGATGGGCGAGTTCGACCTGCAGCGAGCCTTCCTTGGTGGAGGCGCGGCGGCCGAAGATTTCCAGAATGAGCCCTGTGCGGTCGATGACCTTGGCGTTCCATTCCTTTTCGAGATTGCGCTGCTGCACGGGCGTCAGCGGATGATCGACGATCACCAAGCCTGCATTGCCATCATCCAGAAGCGTTCCGATTTCCTCGATCTTGCCGGAGCCGATCAGCGTCGCCGGCCGCGGCTGCGACACGGTGACCACAGCCGAGCCGGCGATCGTCAGATCGATCGCGCGGGCGAGACCCATCGCTTCTTCGAGACGACCCTCGCCGGTGCGCACGATCGCGCTGTCGCGCTCCGTGGACTTCAGCACCGGGACCACCACGACGCATCGCATCTGGTCGCGGCGCTTTTCCAGCTCCGGCCCCAGGGATTCGTGATTCACTTCGCGCTCGTTGATGTCGGTATCTCCGGAAATTCTGTCTGAAACGACAAGAAGGAGCGCAGGTTCCAACCCGGCTCCTTGTCGCGGATAATGCGGCCTTCGTCAGCCGGCGTGTTCTTCGCCTTCGAACATCTGCACGGGAGAGCCCGGCATGATCGTCGAGATCGCATGCTTGTAGACGAGCTGGGAATGACCGTCACGACGCAGCAACACACAGAAATTGTCGAAAGACGTCACCACACCCGTCAGCTTGACGCCATTGATCAAAAAGATTGTCAGGGAAATTTTCTGCTTGCGGACCGTATTGAGAAACAAATCCTGCAGATTTTGAGAACGTTCAGCCATTGCGCCCGCCGTTTCTTCGGTTTTTGCCAGCGACTTCGCCGGAATTATTGTTCATGCCTCCCGGCGGGACTCCCATCGCCCCAACCTTGCATAGACAGCTATCAAATCGATGTCTTTTCCGCAATGTCGAAAAAAGCTTCGCGAATTTTTTGCGACATCGAGCCTGGATGGCCATTGCCGACGGCCTGCCCGTCGATTTCCACGATCGGAAAACAGATGCTCGTCGCCGCCGTGATGAACACTTCGCGAGAGGCCTTCATCTCTTCGGCGCTGAATTTGCGCTCGCGGATTTCGATGCCCAGCCGCGCCGCGACATCCTGCAAGGTTGTGCGGGTGATCCCACGCAAAATGCCTGTTTCCGCCGGTCGGGTGACGAGCGCGCCGTCCGCGTCCACCATCCAGACATTGGTGGCCGCGCCCTCGGTCACATTGCCGTCGCGATCGACATAGATGGCTTCCTGGGCGCCCTTCTCCTTGGCCGCCTGCCGCGCCATGGCGTTCGGCAACAGGCCGACGCTCTTGATATCGACCCGCTCCCAGCGATTTTCGGCAACGGTGATCGCCTTGAGACCCTTGGCGTTCTTGGCGGCGATGATCTTCGGATCGGTGCTCTTGGCGGTCACGACGATCGAGGGCCGCGTGCCCGCCTTGGGAAACACATGGTCGCGCTTGGCGACGCCGCGGGTCACCTGCAGATAGAACATGCCGTTGGTCACACGGTTCAAACGCGCCACGCGTCGGATCACCTGGGTCAACGCCGCCCGGCTCATCGGCCAGTCGATGCGCAATTCGCCGAGCGAGCGACCGAGACGATCGAGATGGCGGGTAAGATCCACGATCACGCCATGGCGGATCTCGCAAACCTCATAGACCCCGTCGGCGAACTGGTAGCCGCGGTCCTCCACATGCACCATCGCGTCCGAATGCGGAACATAGGCGCCGTTCACATAGGCAATTCTCGACATGGCTTGTCCTGTGGTCGAAATCAGACGCCGAGCGTCTTCAATTTGCGGTGCAGCGCGGAGCGTTCCATCCCCACGAATTCCGCCGTTCTGGAAATATTGCCGCCGAAACGATTGATCTGGGCGATCAGATAATCGCGCTCGAACATTTCCCGCGCCTCGCGGAGCGGCAGCGTCATGATGTGCTGGTCGCCGGTCGACGAGACCTTCGGCATGGCGTCGAGCACGTCTGCCGGCAACATGTCCGCCGTGACGGGCGTATCCGGTCCGTCGCTGCGGGCGAGAATCAGCAGGCGCTCGATATTGTTGCGCAATTGACGCAGGTTGCCGGGCCAATCATGCGCCTGCAGGATGGCCAGCGCGTCGTCGCCGATCTTGCGCGGACGGATGCCGGCATGTTCGCAGATCTGGCGCATGAAGAGATCGACGAGGAAGGGAATGTCCTCGCGCCGATCCGACAGCGGCGGCACCTTGACCGGCACCACCGACAGACGGTGGTAGAGGTCTTCGCGGAAGCGGCCCTGGCCGATCATCTGTTCGAGATCATAGGCCGTCGAGGAGATGATCCGCACATCGACCTTCACGCGCTTGGAGCCGCCGACGCGTTCGAACTGCTGGTCGACGAGAACGCGGAGAATCTTGTTCTGCGTTTCGCGCGGCATTTCGCCGATTTCGTCGAGATAGAGCACGCCCCGATGGGCCTCTTCGAGCGCGCCGGTCTTGCGCGGCTGGCCGGGCGTGCCCTCGGTGCCGAACAGCGCGATCTCCATCTTCTCCGGCGTGATCGCGGCGGCGTTCAACGCCACGAACGGGCCTTCGGCGCGCGAGGATTTGCGGTGGATGATGCGCGCCACCAATTCCTTGCCCGAGCCCGAGGGGCCCATGATCATGATGCGGCTGTTGGTGGGGGCGATCTTCTCGATATTCTGCCGGAGCTGCGACACCGCCACCGAGGTGCCGATCAGCTCCGCCGTGTCGCCGGACCGCTTCTTGAGGTCGCGCACTTCGCGCTTGAGCTTGGAGGTTTCCAGCGCCCGTTCCGCGATCAGAATCAGCCGGTCCGCCTTGAACGGCTTTTCGATGAAGTCATAAGCGCCGCGCCTGATGGCGTTGACGGCCATTTCGATATTGCCGTGGCCGGAGATCATCACCACCGGGATCTCGGGATAACGAGTCTTGATTTCATCCAGCAGCGCAAGCCCGTCAAGGCGGCTGCCCTGCATCCAGACGTCGAGGAAGACGAGCCGGGGGACACGGTCCGAAATGGCGGCGAGCGCGCTGTCGGCGTCGTGCGCCGTGCGCGTTTCATGTCCCTCGTCCGACAGGATGCCGGAGACGATCTCGCGGATGTCCTGTTCGTCGTCGACCACCAAAATATCAGACGCCATGTGCACTCACCTTCTCGTCCAACCTGTCCGTCGCCTGATCGGCCAACGGCAATATCACTCTGAACATCGCGCCGAAGCCGTGATCGAAATCCGGCGGCGCGTCATGAATTTCCAGATGCCCGCCATGCTCCTCGATGATCTTCTTGACGATGGGCAGACCGAGGCCGGTGCCCTTGTCGCGCATGGTCATGTAAGGCTCGAGGATGCGATGACGGTTTTCCTGTGGCAGGCCCTTGCCATTGTCGATGATTTCCACAACCAGCCGATCGCCGCGCGGATCGGGCTTGGCCCGCACCATGATCTTGTATTCCTCGCGCGTCTGGTCGGAGGGAACAGCCTCGATCGCCTCGACCGCATTCTTGATGAGGTTCGAGAAGGCCTGGCCCAGCATGCGCGAATCGAAGGCGCCGGTCAGCGGCTCCTCGCCCCAGTCGCGGATGAAGCGCACATGATTATTGCCCATCTCGCGGAGGAACACAGCGTCCTTGAGGATCATCCTCAAGTCGCTGGTTTCCTTCGAAGGTTTCGGCATGCGCGCGAAAGACGAGAATTCGTCGACCATCCGGCCGATGTCCTCCACCTGGCGCACGATCGTGTCCGTGCACTGGTCGAACACTGCCCGGTCGTCCTCGGCGATTTGGCGTCCATAGCGGCGCTTCAGCCGCTCGGCCGACAGCTGGATCGGAGTCAGCGGATTCTTGATTTCATGCGCGATGCGACGGGCGACATCCGACCAGGCGGTCGAGCGCTGTGCGATCATCAGATCGGTAATGTCGTCCATGGTGATGACGAAGGATTCCTTGCCCGCATGCGATTCCTCGCGGGTGATCTGCACATTGAGGTTTCGCTCCTTGCCGCCCTGGATCATGGCGATCTCGCCGCGAAAATCCTTGCGCGACCGGCTGGCGGCTTCCGACAGCAGCCCATCGATTTCCGGCGCCACTTCGCTCAACTGCCGGCCCGGCAGCGTGTCCTGATCCTGCCCCAGCAACAGGCCGGCGGACGGATTGGCGATGGTGATGGTGCGGTCTTCCTCGACCCCGATCACCGCCGCCGTCACGCCCGACAGCACCGCCTCGATAAAGCGCCGGCGATCGTCGACTTCGTCGCGGGCGACGATCAGCTCGTCACGCTGGCTGCGCAATTCCGAGATCATCTTGTTGAAGGTGCGCGACAGACTGCCGACGTCGCCGTCGATGGCGCGGACGGGCACGATCACATTGAGATTGCCGCCCGCGACATTGTCGGCGGCGTTGATCAGCAGGCGAATCGGCCGGACGATCCGGTCGGCGACCGCAATCGCCGCCCAGATGGCGGCGAGCAGCACGACCAGCGCGAAGCCTAGAAAGATCACGCCATAAGCGATCTGCGTCGTAACCTTGCCTTCGTCCATCACACGATATTCGGTGGCGTTGGCCTCCATCAGATTGGCGGCGGAGAGGACGCGCGGATCGACGGCGCGGATCGTGTAGAGATAGGCGTCGAGCTGGTCGAGATTGATGATCGCGCCGACGAGATTGGTCTTTCCCGGCGGGATCAGCACCGGCTTGCCCGACACCGCCGATTTCATCGCCTCCGCCGGCAAAGCCGGCAGCGGCTTGTCGCTGTCCACCTCGGATTTGGCGATCACGGACCCGTCGCTGTTCATCAGGAAGGACGCCAGCAGCCCCCTTCCCTTGGTCTGGCGGGTCAGCAACTGCTCGAAACCCGAGCGATCCAGCACGAAGAGCTGGCGGTTGCGTTCCAGGTCGTTGCCCATCGACACGGTCTGGCCCAAAAGATAGCTGGCGTTGTCGTTGAGATAGGCCTGCGCCACGTTCATCGCCGAATAGACGATTTCCTTGGTGCGCACGGAAAACCAGCGGTCGAGGCCGACATTCAGCGTCAGCGAGGCGATGACGGCCACGAGGATGGCCGGAGCGATCGCGACGCCGGAAAACAGGGAGACGATGCGGATATGCAGCCTGGCCGCGGCGCGGCCCCGCGCGCGCGCCTTGAACAGCCGGTAAAGCTCATAGCCGACCAGCGTCAACAAACCCAGCACAAACAGAACATTGACCACCACCGAGGCGATGACCACTCTCGGTTCCGGCTGGATAGGCGTGACGCCGAGCAGGATGGCCAGCGTGATCAGGGCCGCTAGGAGCGACCCGCCAGCGACGGCGACGCCCGTGGTCGTAGAAATACGGCGCGGATCAATACCCACCGCCGTCGTCTGCTCCTGGCTGATCGCCATCCGGTCCCCCGTTCGCCTCGCCCGGATCTGATCCGATCGAATCGTCTTCCCACTCTCGCAATGCGTTGCGTTAAAGCAACGCATTGTGGCGGAAATGCAACGGAAAAATGACGCCGCTTACGCCGATCGCGCGCTGCGATAGACGGTGACGCCGAGCTCGCGGATCTTCTTGCGGAGCGTGTTGCGGTTCAGTCCGAGCAGGTCCGCCGCCTTGATCTGATTGCCGCGCGTGGCGGTCAGCGCCGCGAGAATCAGCGGATATTCCATCTCCGCCAGCACCCGGTCGTAGAGGCCCGGCGGCGGCAGCTGGTCGCCGAATTCGGCGAAGTAAGAGCGCATATTCTCTTCCACCGCTTGCGCGATGGACACGACGCCGGAGGCGGAGCCGGGCTTTTCAGCCGGTCCCGAGGCGATGTCGGGCTTGAGCTCGCTGTCGGCGATCTCGCGGGTGATGACGTCCTGCGGATAGAGCGCCGTGAGACGGCGGACGAAATTTTCGAGCTCGCGCACATTGCCGGGCCAGGGATAGGCCTTCATCACGTCCAGCGCCTCATTATCGAAGCGCTTGGGCGCCATGCCCTCCTTCTCCGTCAGCTGTACGAAATGGCGCACGAGATCGGCGATGTCCTCCGAACGTTCGCGCAACGGCGGCAATCTGAGCGGCACGACATTGAGACGGTAATAGAGGTCTTCGCGGAACAGGCCCTGATTGATCGCCTGTTTAAGATCCTTGTTGGTGGCGGCGACGATGCGGACGTCGGTGCGGATCGGCGTGCGGCCGCCCACCGTCGTATATTCGCCCTGCTGCAGCACGCGCAACAGCCGCGTCTGGGCGTCCATCGGCATGTCGCCGATTTCGTCGAGGAACAGCGTGCCGCCCTCGGCCTGCTCGAAGCGGCCGGTCGACCGCGCCTGCGCGCCGGTGAAGGCGCCTTTCTCATGGCCGAACAGTTCCGACTCGATCAGGTCGCGCGGGATCGCCGCCATGTTGATGGCGACGAAGGGTCCGTTGCGGCGCTTGCCGTAATCGTGCAGCGCCCGCGCCACCAGTTCCTTGCCGGTCCCCGATTCGCCGGTGATCATCAGCGTCAGGTCGGTCTGCATTAGGCGCGCCAGCACCCGATAGATTTCCTGCATCGCCGGCGAGCGGCCGACCAGCGGCATGCCGTCCTGGCTGTCGTCGTCGATGCGCTGCGGCTTGCGCTTCGGCTCGGCCAGCGCGCGCCCGACGATGGCGATCAGTTCGGTCAGGTCGAAGGGCTTGGGCAGATAGTCATAGGCGCCCTTCTCCGACGCCTTGATCGCCGTCATGAAGGTGTTTTGCGCGCTCATCACCAGCACCGGAAGATCCGGGCGGATGCGCTTGATGCGCGGCAAGAGATCGAATGCGTTCTCATCCGGCATCACCACGTCGGTGATGACGAGATCGCCGTCGCCCGCCGAAATCCAGCGCCAGAGGGTGGCGGCGTTGGAGGTGATGCGCACATCGTAGCCGGCGCGGCTGAGCGCCTGGTTGAGCACCGTCCTGATCGCGGCGTCGTCGTCGGCGACAAGAATCGTGGCATTGCTCATGTCAGTTTCCCTGCGTCTTGGCGTCCGTCGGTTCGCCCGCGTTTCCGCGCGACGCCGGCAGGAGCACCCTGAATATCGTCTTGTTGTTCTGGCGGTCGCATTCGACGATGCCGCCGTGACCGCCGATGATCTTGGCGACCAGCGCCAGCCCCAGGCCGGAGCCGTTTGTCTTGGTGGTGATGAACGGATCGAAGAGATGCGGCACGAGGTCTTCGGGCACGCCCGGCCCATTGTCGACGACGCAGAATTCCAGCGGCAGCGAGATCTTTTCGCGCGTGCCGGCCACCGACATGCGGATGCCCGGCCGATAGGCGGTGGTCAGCGTGATCTCCGCGTCGGGTCGCTCGCCCACCGCCTCGGTGGCGTTCTTGATCAGGTTGAGGAACACCTGGATCAACTGGTCGCGATTGGCGTGCACCGGCGGCAGCGACGGATCGTAATTCTCGCTGATCTTGACGTTCCGCGCGAAGCCGGCCTTGGCGACCGCCTTCACATGATCGAGAATCGAATGGATGTTGACCGGCGCGCGATCGACCGGACGTTCGTCGGAGAACACTTCCATGCGGTCGACCAGCGAGACGATTCGGTCGGTTTCCTCGCAGATCAACTGGGTCAGCGCCCGGTCCTCGTCGGTCACCGAAGTCTCGAGAAGCTGGGCGGCGCCGCGAATGCCCGACAGCGGATTCTTGATCTCATGCGCCAGCATCGACGCCAGCCCCGTCACGGAGCGCGCGGCGGCGCGATGGGTCAGCTGGCGGTCGATCTTGTCGGCCATGGTGCGCTCCTGGAACACGATCACCACGGAGCCGGCCTCGGTCAGAACCGGGGCGACATAGATGTCCACGAGCTTGTCGGAGCCGAGCCGGGGTGAACTCAGGTCGACGCGATATTCGTTGACCGGCGCGCGCCGCTCGCGCACCTGCTCGATCAGCGCCAAAAGCGGACTGCCGAAAGGGATATAGGCGTAGATCGTGTGTCGGGCCAGATAGGAGGCGCTGGCTCCGAAAAACGCTTCGGCCTCCCAATTGGCGAAGCGGATATAGCCGTCCTCATCGACCAGGATCACGGCGTTCTGGATCGCGTTGAGCACCGCCATGGCGATTTCGTTCGCAGGCGTCACGCTCTTTTTCTTGCCGTCGCCCGTCATCACGCCGCCTCCGGGGTTTGCATGGACCAATCGCCATCGAAGGCGGCGTCCATCAGCGCCGCCGCCTCTTCGGGAGACCGGGAGGTGAGGATTTGCTGCCGCAGCGCCGCCGGCGTGTGCGGCGCGGCGCCGTCGAGATACCAGCCCAGATGCTTGCGCGCATGGCGCAGGCCAGGCTCGCTGCCATAAAAATCGAGCATCATCGCGTAATGCCGCGCGAAGATCGTCTTAATCTCGGCGATGTCGGGCTCGGCGCGCGCGCCGGCCAGCACGCCCGGCAGCCAAAGCCGTCCCTGCGCGCCGCGGCCGACCATCACCGCATCCGCACCGGACGCCGCGAGAATGCCGGCGATGTCTTCGCGCGAGCGAACATCGCCATTGGCGACCAGCGGAATCGAGATAGCCTCGCGGACGCGGGCGATCTTGCCCCAATCGGCGCGACCTTCGTAAAACTGCATGCGCGTACGGCCATGCACGGTGATCATGCGGACGCCGAGCTCCTGGGCTTCCCGCGCCAGGTCCGGCGCATTCAGCGACTGTTCGTCCCAACCGAGCCGCATCTTGACGCTGACCGGCACCTCAACCGCCTCCACCACCGCCTCGATGATGGCGAGCGCCAGAGCCGGCTCGCGCATCAGCGCCGAACCGGACAGGCCGCCGATCACCTTCTTGGCCGGGCAGCCCATGTTGATGTCGATCATGTCGGCGCCGTGCGCCTCGGCGATCCGCGCGCCTTCCGCCATGAAATGCGGATCGCGGCCCGCGAGCTGCACGATATGCGGTGAGATGCCGGAATTCTTGAGCCGCGACCAGGATTCGGCGGCGTTGTGCACCAGTTCCCGGCTCGCCACCATCTCTGTCACCACGAAGCCGGCGCCGAATTCATGGGCGAGCTGGCGGAACGGCAGATCGGTGACGCCAGACATCGGCGCCAGCGCAATTCGATTTCGAAAGGCAACGGGGCCGATCTGAAGAGGCGTGGAGATCACGTCTTTCGTCAAATGATTATCTTTCGGGCATGGCCATTGTTTGCTTGATTTTTAGCCATATTGCGGCAACTTGCCAAGAGAAATCGACTCGCGCCCAAAAATTATGCGCCGGTTGCGCAAGGGGTCTATGTGACGAGCGCGCGAGCGCCTATACACCGCGCAATGCGACTATCCAATTACATCAGCTGAAACAATATGAGGCAGACGCAATCGATGACTTTAGGCGTGCTGATCGTGGCGGCGGGCCGCGGCGAACGGGCTGGCGGAGCGGGCGAAGGGCCCAAGCAATATCGCCCGATCGGCGGCCGCCCTATCCTCGCCCATACGATCGACGCCTTCCTGTCCTGGCCGGGTTGCGGTCCGGTGATGGTGGTCATCCATCCCGACGATATCGATCTCTATGAGGCCGTCGCGAGAACGACTGCAGATCCCGCCCGTTTGCATCGGACTTTCGGCGCCGCGACGCGGCAGACATCGGTGCTGGCGGGCCTCGAAGCCATGTCCGAACTCGGCGTCGGCCATGTGATGATTCAGGACGGCGTTCGCCCCTTCGTCGGCCATGGCCTGCTCGACCGGATCGCCGCCGCGCTCGTGGCCGGCAGCCGCGCCGTCCTGCCCGCCACGCAGGTCGCCGATACGCTCAAGCGCGGCAGCGCCGACGGTTTCGTGGCCGACACCGTCTCGCGGGACGGGCTCTACGCCGCCCAGACGCCGCAGAGCTTCGACTACGACTTCATCCTCGACGCCCACCGCCGCGCCTCTCAGGCCGGCGTGACCACGCTGACCGACGACGCGGCGATCGCCGAATGGGCCGGCGCGCCGGTGCGGCTGGTCGAAGGCGATCGCGGCAATGTGAAACTCACGCTGAAAGCGGATATAGCCATGGCGGACAGAATGCTCGCGCAGACCTCGCTTCCCGACATACGCACCGGCAACGGTTACGATGTCCACCAACTCATTCCGGGCGACGGCGTGACGCTGTGCGGGATCACCATCCCGCACGATTTCACGCTGAAAGGCCATTCCGACGCCGACGTCGCGCTGCATGCGCTGACCGATGCGCTGCTCGCCACATGCGGCGCCGGCGACATCGGCGACCATTTCCCGCCCTCCGATCCGCAATGGCGCGGCGCGGCTTCGCGGATCTTCCTCGAACACGCCGCGAACATCGTCCGCGAGCATGGCGGGACCATCATGAACGCCGATATTTCGCTGATCGCCGAAGCGCCCAAGATAGGTCCGCACAGGCAAGCCATGCGACAATTCCTGTCGGACTGTCTCGGCATCGAGCTGGAGCGCTGCTCGGTCAAGGCGACCACCAATGAAAAAATCGGGTTTATCGGCCGTGGCGAAGGCATCGCGGCCATCGCCACGGCCACCGTGGCTTTCGGGAGACGATAATGTTCGAAAAGGAAATTCTGGCGCTGGCCCGCGATGTCGTCGAGCTCTGCACCGAAAAGAATGTGATGGTGTCCACCGCCGAATCCTGCACCGGCGGTCTGGTGGCCGCCGCGATCACGGCGATTCCCGGCTCGTCGCAGGTCATGGAGCGCGGCTTCGTCACCTATTCCGACAAGGCCAAATGCGAAATGCTCGGCGTCATGCCGATCACGCTTCGTCAATATGGCGCGGTGTCCAAGGATGTGGCGCTGGAAATGGCCCACGGGGCCATGTCGCGTTCGGAGGGCGGCATCGCGATCTCGACGACCGGCATCGCCGGCCCCGACGGCGGCTCGACCGGCAAGCCGGTCGGGCTCGTGCATTTCGGCGGCCGTCACTACAAGGGCAAGATGATCCATCGCGAAATGCGCTTTGGCGACATCGGCCGCGATGCGATCCGCATGGCGTCCGTCGAAGTCGCTCTGGAAATGATCGTCGAGCTCGCCAAACTCGGCTGAGCGACGCAAGAGACTCAGGCGCGCGGATAGATCTGGTCCGCGCGCTTCTCGAAGGCTTCCGCGAACATGCGGAAGGCGCGGTCGAACATCGACCCCATCAGCGCGCCGAGAATCCGGCTCTTGAACTCATAATCGATGAAGAACTTCACCTCGCAGCGGCCGCCGTCGAGATCGACGAAGCGCCAGACATTGTCGAGATATTTGAAAGGTCCATCGATATATTTCACCTCGATCGCCAGCTCTTCGGGCTTCAGCAGCACCTGAGTGGTGAAGGTCTCGCGGATCGCCTTGTAGCCTACCGTCATATCCGCCACGAGCAGCGCCTTGCCGTCGCGCTCCTTGCGGCTGCGCACGGTCAACGCCTCGCAGAGCGGCAGAAATTGCGGATAGGTTTCGACATCGGAGACGAGATCGAACATCTGCTGGGCGGTGTGATTGACGGTGCGGGTGGTTTCGAATTGGGGCATGTCGTCTGCGCGTTGTTCTGTCGGGCGGACTTGATCATATGCCCTGCCCCCGATTTAGGCCCATGGCCGCCGCGGCACAAGGGGCTGAGGCCAGCGAAATATGGCGCCTGGCATGGACCGAATCTTGCCGCAGTTGCGTTGTTGACATAGTGCAGCGCAAAATAGATGATGCGAAGACTTAATGCGCCATTTTCAGGACGATGACCATGAAATGGATTAAGGTGCGCTCGAAGCTGATTTCCGAGATCGCTTATGACGAAGCGGGGAATGAACTGCACATCCGCTTCCAGGGTCGGACCGAGAAGGTCTTCCCCAACATTCCCAAGCATATGTTCGAGAATTTGCTGACCGCCGAGTCGCCCGGCTTCTATTACGCGACATATATTTCCGAACACGCCAGCGCGCGCTGACGATAGAGAAAACGACAAACAGCTGAAATTCAAGAGAAGAATGGCGCGAGTGACGGGGCTCGAACCCGCGACCTCCGGCGTGACAGGCCGGCACTCTAACCGACTGAGCTACACCCGCGCTTTGTTCCGTTCGGCTGTGCGCCGTTCGTGAGGGGGTGTCTAAGGCCCCCGCATCAAAGTGTCAAGCGAGGTTGCGAAGTTTTTTGCTCGATCCGGCATTTTTCCAAACTGCTTGAGAAAAACCCGCCAAGACGCTGATTCCAAAACGACAAAAGACGCCGCGAGGGCATCTCTCAAAGTTACTGAATTCATTTTCTGGAAGGAAAATGGCGCGAGTGACGGGGCTCGAACCCGCGACCTCCGGCGTGACAGGCCGGCACTCTAACCGACTGAGCTACACCCGCGCTTTGTTCCGTTCGGCGTGTTGTCCGCCGTTCGTGAGGCGGTGTCTAAGGCGAGGCGCGTCCAGTGTCAAGCAGCTTTTGTGACAAAATGACGGCAGCCGCCGGACCGCCTGAATCTCCCGGCGCGGCCTTCGTAGACGTCTGCCCGCCCCGCTTCGCTCAGCGCTCGCCTAACCGCGATTTCACCGAATCCGTATCGGCGCCGAGTCGCGGCGCGCCTTTTTCCAACGCCAGTTCGGAGCGTGAAAAGCGGATCGGCGTCCGGATGCCCGGCGCGCCTTCGGGATCGATCTTCATGCCGCGATGGATGAATTGCGGATCGGAGAACACGTCGGCGACGCTGTTGATGGGACCTGCCGGCACGCCCTCTTTCTCCAGCAGCGCCAGCAGATCGTCGCGGCGGAAGGTCAGCGTTTTCTCCTCCATGATCCGGCTGAGCTCGATGCGGTTGCCGACGCGGGCGGAATTGGTGGCGAAGCGGGAATCGCCCGCCAGCTCCGCCAATCCCAGAACCGCCGCCAGCCGCCCGAACTGGGAATCATTGCCGCAGGCGACGATCAGATGCCCATCCGCCACGGGAAATGTCTGGTAAGGCGCGATATTCGGATGCGCATTGCCCATCCGGCGCGGCGAGACGCCGGAGGCGAGAAAATTCATCGCCTGATTCGCGAGCACCCCGGTCATGCAGTCGAACAGCGCCATATCGATATGCTGGCCCTCGCCGGTGCGCTGCCGCTCGATCAGCGCCGCCTGGATCGCCACCACCGAATAAAGCCCGGTGAAGATATCGGCGAAGGCGACGCCGATCTTCTGCGGCTCGCCATCGGGGGCGCCGGTCAGGTCCATGATGCCGCCCATGCCCTGAATCATGAAATCATAGCCGGCGCGCGGCGCATAGGGCCCGTCCTGCCCGAAGCCGGTGATCGAGCAATAGATGAGCTTCGGATTGATGGCCTTGAGGCCCTCATAGTCCAGACCATATTTTTTGAGCCCGCCGAGCTTGAAATTCTCGATCAGCACATCGGCGTCCTTGGCGAGCGCGACCACGAAATCGCGACCTTCCTCGGTGGTGAAATCCGCCGTCACCGATTGCTTGCCGCGATTGGCGGCGTGGAAATAGGCCGCCGCCTTCTCGCCGTCCTTCTCGATATAGGGCGGGCCCCAGCGCCTTGTGTCGTCGCCTTCGGGGCTTTCCACCTTCACCACCTCGGCGCCGAGATCGGCGAGCGTCTGGCCGCACCAGGGGCCGGCGAGGATTCGTGCGAGTTCGAGCACCTTGACGCCGTGAAGCGGGCTGTTAGCGGTCATGCGAGCATCCTGTCTGTCTGCAGTTTTCCCCATCATCTCCCCACGCGCGCGAAGCCGCCACCGATTCTTTCTCCGCAGGCCATCAGTTTTTTCAATAGCGGCGTCACGCTTGTGTCATCCCCCGGTTCTAGGGCAGGTTTCCCGCCCGCGTCCCAGAATGAGGAATTGAGCCATGCGTTACGCCATCTATTTCGCCCCCGCGCTGGACCATGAGCTGACCCGGCTGGCCAATGCCTGGCTCGGTCGCGACGCGGCCACCGGCGAGGAGCTGCCGCAAGTCGCCGTGGATGGGCTCGACGCCGAGGATTTCGCCGCGCTGACAGCAGATCCTCGCCGCTACGGCTTTCACGCCACGCTGAAAGCGCCATTCGAACTCAAGGATGGGACCGCCGAGTATCATCTGATCGACGCTTTCGAGACTTTCGTCTCGGAACGACAGGCCTTCACCCTGCCCCGCATCACGCTCGGCCAACTCGGCCCCTTCTTTGCGCTGATTCCGGCCGAGACGTCTGAACAGCTCGATTCCCTCGCTGCCGATTGCGTCCGCGCCTTCGAGCCTTTCCGCGCGCCCTTGAGCGAAGCCGACATTCTCCGCCGCAAGCCGGAAAAACTCAGCCCCAGCGAGCGCCATCATCTGGAGACCTGGGGCTATCCTTATGTCTTCGAGGATTTCCGATTCCACATGACGCTGACCGGCCCCACATTGGACGCGCAGCGCGATGTGCTGAAGACCGCGATCGACGGCCATTTCGCCGAAATCCTCGATCGCCCGCTCGCGATCGATCACCTGGCGCTCTTCATCGAAACCGAACGCGGCGCGCCCTTCACCGTGCTCCGCATCGCGCCGCTCCCCCGCTAAGCCTCTGTTCTCGAACGCATATTGCCATCGGATCCGGCAATTTCGCATTTTTGTGACAAAATCCGGCGAAGGGGCTTGCGAAGCCAAAAGCCTCCGTCTATATACCGCCTCGCAAGCGCAGTGCGCCCTTCGTCTATCGGTTAGGACACCAGATTTTCATTCTGGGAAGAGGGGTTCGACTCCCCTAGGGCGTGCCACTTGCTCTTCAAGAAAGCCGCCTTCGGGCGGTTTTTTTGTGCCTTGTAGTCAGCCGCACTGACATAACATCCGCACAGAGAAGAGTTTGAGGCAAGAGTCTGCCTCCCGCCAATCTCCCCCCTTGAGGGGGAGATGTCCGGCAGGACAGAGGGGGGTAACGCCACCCTGGACATTCCCTCATTTTTCTTATCCACACCCGCAAAAAACCTCTTGCGCGAAATCCGTCCTCTGCCTATAAGCCCGCTCGCAAGCGATGCGCGCCCTTCGTCTATCGGTTAGGACACCAGATTTTCATTCTGGGAAGAGGGGTTCGACTCCCCTAGGGCGTGCCACT
>NZ_JAOXHE010000014.1:0-67983 GCF_025779995.1 Rhizobium sp. TRM95796
CGCCCTTCGTCTATCGGTTAGGACACCAGATTTTCATTCTGGGAAGAGGGGTTCGACTCCCCTAGGGCGTGCCACTTCTTTTCAAAGCCTCAGACAAAGCCGATCTGCAATTGTGGTGCGAGTATAGCCCGTGAGCCGTTGCAGAGATCGTTTGTACGCGTCACACTCTCAGATATGTCGTCCGTCCACGCTTCAAGCGCTATCCGCCAATGCGACACCGGAACGGACGGTCTTCATCCGATAGGCGACATGCGCTTCCCAAAAACTTCCATAAATGCCGTTAAACTGAACTGCGGGCGGCTGCTCTTGATAGAACTCCCGAAAGCGTCTCACATCGTCGCTGTCTTGTAGATATTTGCAGATAGCCTGCCTGAATTTCCAGGGCTTCGCCTTTCCCGGTAGTGTCGCAAGCCAGTGATTCTTGGGCCGCCCGATCGGGCACTCCGGTGCAAGCGACCGTCCAGACGGCAAAGGGTTCTGTGACATGACGCTGATAAACAGGTCCAACTCGCTGGGCATGGCGAAGCGAAGGTCGACGCCATTGAAGTGAACCCGCAACAGGCACCAGCGTTTCCGCTGATATGGAAATGGATGGATAATCCGAGTCGGGCGACGGAACTGACCTGATGGCGTGCGCTCAATTACCCAGCCGTCATATCTCGCGCCGGCGCGTCCACTCATCGGGGTGCAGGGAAAATCCGTGTGATATGACAGTCGAGTGTTCTTCATTCCGTCAAACTATACGTGGAGCGGCGTAAAGTCAGCCTCTCCGCGCGCAATTGTCGCGAAGTCTACGCCTTCGCCGCATCCAGGATCCGAAACTGGATGCGCCGCGTCCCCTGCCAGAAATCCCCCGACAGCGTGCCCGCCACATGCAGATTGTCGCCGCGCGAGCCGGTCAGCAGGCGGCCGAGATCGGTGTCGCCGGCGCGGAAGGCCATGGCGTCGAGGCGACCGCCGTCCAGCCCCTCCAGCGTCACCTTGATATGGTTGGTCCCGACGAATCGGCTGTCCTTCACCCTGTGCATCGGCAGCGCGAAAATTGGCTGCGAGTGGCCCGAGCCATAGGGGCCCGCCGCCTCCAGCTGGTCGATGAGCTCGAAGGTGGCGCCGCTCGCCCCCAGCGCGCCGTCGATCTTCAAAACACGATTGGCCGTCAGCGTCGACACGGTGTCCCGCGCCGCCTCCTCGAAGAAGGCGCGAAGCGCGCCCAACCGCAATCGCTCCACCGTCAGCCCCGCCGCCATGGCGTGGCCGCCGCCTTTGACGAGCAGGCCCTGATCGACCGCGGCCCGCACCATCTTGCCCATGTCGAAACCGTTGATCGAGCGGCCCGAGCCGGTGCCCTTGCCCGAGGGGTCGAGCGCGATGGCGAAAGCCGGGCGATTGAACTTCTCCTTCAGCCGCGCCGCGATCAGCCCGACGATGCCCGGATGCCAGTTCTCGCGCGCGGTGACGATGACGGGCGTCCCCTCGCCCGTCCCATATTCTGCAAGCGCTTCGGCCTCGGCTTCAGCCAGCATCGCCTGCTCCATCGCTTGGCGTTCGCGGTTGAGTTCGTCAAGCTTGGCGGCGATCTCGGCGGCGTGGCCGGCGTCTTCTAGCGTCAACAGCCGCGATCCGAGCGCTGCATCGCCGATTCGCCCGCCGGCATTGATGCGCGGCCCGATGAGGAAGCCGAGATGATAGGGGGTGACGGGACCGCCGACGCCCGCTTTGACGAACAGCGCCGCCAGCCCGGGGTTTTGCTGGTGTCGGGCGGCGATCAAACCCTTCACCACATAAGCGCGGTTGAGCCCCTTGAGCGGCACGACATCACAGACGGTGGCGAGCGCCACGAGATCGAGCAGCGCCAGAAGATCGAGGCTCGCGGCGCGGGGATCGCGGCGCTCGCGCATCAGCCGATGCAGCCCCGCCATGACGAGGAAGACCACGCCCGCAGCACAGAGATGGCCCTGCCCCGACAGATCGTCCTCGCGGTTGGGATTGACCAGCGCATGGCACTCCGGCAGCGCATGCCCCACCTGGTGATGATCGATCACCACCACGTCGATGCCGCGCTCATGCGCAACCTTCAGCGCCTCGATGCTGGTCGAGCCGCAATCGACGGTGACGATGAGCTTTGCGCCGTCGTCGATCAGCTTGCCGATCGCGCCGGGATTGGGGCCATAGCCTTCGAAAATTCGGTCCGGAATATAGATGGTCGCATCGATGCCGAAGTGGAACAACACCCGATGCATCAGCGCCGCCGAGGCCGCGCCGTCGACGTCGTAATCGCCGAAGATGGCCACGTGTTCGCGCAATTCGATCGCGCGGGCGATGCGCTCGGCCGCCGGCCGGCAATCGGTCAATGTGAAGGGATCGGGCATCAGCGACCGGATGGTCGGTTGCAGAAAGGCCGGCGCATCGTCCACACCGACGCCGCGCCCGGCCAGCACCCGGCAGATGAGTTCCGGGATGCCATGCTGCTGGCTCATCGCCAGCGCGCGGTTGAGCCCGGCCTGGTCGAGCCGCGAGGCCCAGCGCTGACCGCTCACGGAGCGCTCGACGCCGAGAAAGGCGCGGTCGACGGGATCTACGGGCTCGAACATCGTCACATCATTCCCTTGCGCGTCACACGGAGCGGCGCAAGGGATGTTGAGGGCATCCCCGGCGTCACGCCGCCTTCGGCCGTTCGATGCGGATCACCTGCGGCTTACCGATCAGATAGCCCTCGGTCTCGATCGTATCAACCGCCTTGCGCACCGAAGATTCGGTGGTGGCGTGCGTCACGAGGATGATCGTCTTGCGGTCGTCGCCTTGCGTCGCCGCCTGCGGCCGCTGCACGATCGATTCCAGCGAGATGGCGTTTTCCGCCATACGGGTGGCGATGCTGGCGAACACGCCGGCGCGATCCTCCACCGTCAGGCGAATGAAATAGCCGCCCTCATGGCTCTGCATTTCGCCGCGAATATAGGCGTCCAGCATGGTCGCCGGCCGTCCAAGGCTCGGCACGAGCTGCGAGCCCGGCCGGCTCTTGGCGATATCGGCGATATCGCCCATCACCGCCGAGGCCGTGGCGTTGCCGCCGGCGCCGGGGCCGACCATCAGCAGTTCGCCGAGCACGTCGGATTCGATCGCCACCGCATTGGTGACGCCGTCGACCTGGGCGATCACCGAATCCTGCGGCACCATGGTCGGATGCACGCGCTGCTCGATGCCGGAGGCAGTCTTCTGGGCCACGCCCAGCAGCTTGATCCGGTAGCCGAGATCGCGGGCCGCCAGGATGTCCTCGAGCGAAATATTGGTGATGCCTTCGAGATAGATGTCGTCAGCGGCGATCTTGGTGCCGAAGGCCAGCGTGGTCAGGATCGACAGCTTGTGCGCGGTGTCGTTGCCCTCGATGTCGAAGGCCGGATCGGCTTCGGCGTAGCCGAGACGCTGCGCTTCCTTCAAGCAGGCTTCGAAGGACAGGCCTTCCTTCTCCATCCGGGTCAGGATGTAGTTGCAGGTGCCGTTCATGATGCCATAGACGCGGCTGACCGTATTGCCGGTCAGGGATTCGCGCAGCGCCTTGATCACCGGAATGCCGCCGGCCACCGCCGCTTCGAAATTCAGGATCACGCCCTTTTCCTCGGCAAGCGCGGCGAGTTCGACGCCATGCTTGGCGAGCAACGCCTTGTTGGCGGTCACCACATGGAGACCGCGATTGAGCGCGGTCTTGACCGCCGTATAGGCCGGATCGCCCGCGCCGCCCATCAGTTCGACGAAAACGTCGATATCGGCCTCGGCGGCCATGGTCACGGCATTGTCGAACCAGGCCGTCGCCGTGATGTCGACGCCGCGATCGGCGCTGCGGTTGCGGGCCGACACTGCGGTGACGCGAATATCGCGGCCGCAGGCCACGGCCAGCATATTGTGGCGCTCGCCGAGAATGCGAAAGAGCGAAGCGCCGACGGTTCCCAGTCCTGCAATGCCGATCTTCAGGGCATCAGCCATACTATCATTCCTGTCTTGTCTTGATCATTCAGCCAGCGGTTTTGAGCGCCACCACATTGTGCAGCGTCTCGTCGGCCGTGCCGAAGAATTTCTTGATGCTGCGGGCGGCCTGGCGGATGCGGTGTTCGTTCTCCACCAGCGCGAGGCGCACATAGTCGTCGCCATGCTCGCCGAAGCCCACGCCGGGAGCGACCGCCACATCGGCCTTCTCGATCAGGAGCTTGGCAAATTCCAGGCTGCCGAGATGGCGGAATTTTTCCGGCACCGGCGCCCAGGCGAACATCGAGGCTGAAGGCGGCGGGATTTCCCAGCCGGCGCGGCCGAAGCTTTCCACCATCACGTCGCGGCGGCGCTTATAGGTCTGGCGCACCTCGTCGATATGCTGGTCGAGATCGGGATCGTTGAGGGCGGCGGCGGCGGCCACCTGGATGGGCGTAAACGCGCCGTAATCGAGATAGGACTTCACCCGCGTCAGCGCCGAAATCAGCCGGTCGTTGCCGACCGCGAAACCCATGCGCCAGCCGGCCATGGAAAAAGTCTTGGACATCGAAGTGAATTCGACCGCGACATCCATCGCGCCCGGCACCTGCAGCACCGACGGCGTCGGCTTGCCGTCGAAATAGATTTCCGAATAAGCGAGGTCGGAGAGCACATAGACGCCGTGCTTCTTGGCGAAGGCCACCACGTCCTTGTAGAAGTCGAGCTCCACCACCGTCGCCGTCGGGTTGGACGGATAGCAGAGGATCATCGCGATCGGCTTGGGGATGGAATGGGCCACGGCGCGTTCGAGCGCCCGGAAGAATTCCTCGTTCGGCTCGACCGGAATGGAGCGGATCACGCCGCCCACCATCAGGAAGCCGAAGGCGTGGATCGGATAGGACGGGTTCGGGCACAGCACCACATCGCCGGGCGCCGTGATCGCCTGCGCCATATTGGCGAAGCCTTCCTTGGAGCCGAGCGTGGCGACGACCTGCGTGTCGGGATTGAGTTTCACGCCGAAACGGCGCTCGTAATAATTGGCCTGGGCGCGGCGCAGGCCGGGAATGCCCTTCGACGAGGAATAGCCATGCGTGTCGGGCCGCTGCACGGTCTCGATCAGCTTGTCGACGATGAATTTGTTGGTCGGAAGATCCGGGTTGCCCATGCCGAGATCGACAATGTCGGCGCCGCCGGCTCGGGCCGCCGCCTTGAGGCGATTGACCTGTTCGAACACGTAGGGCGGAAGGCGCCGGACCTTGTGAAACTCTTCCATGGTTGTCCTCTTGACGAAAATGCGGCCACGTCATGCCGCAAATCACGCTTTGCGACCAAATGCCGAGAAAGGCAAGCGCAAAAAGCCCGCTCGCCGGCCTGCGATTTCCGCGATCGGACCGGCTGGCGCGCGCGCAGCGTCAGTTGGTCGCCGTGGCCTTGCCCAGAGCCCGCAACTCCTCGACGCGGCGGAGATATTCGGCTTCGCTGATCGCGCCGGCGCGACGCTGGCCGGCCAACGCCGTGAGCTGTGTCTCCATCTTCTTGGCGTCCTCGTCGCTCATCTGCTCCATGGCGGAGTTGAGAGGACGCGAAAAATCCGGATAGGGGCCGGGATCGACGGGAATCGCGCGCGCTTCGTCGCTGACCTTGGAGGCGCAACCGGAACCGACCGCCGTCAGCACCGTGAGGGCGACCACCGCCAGCGTCTTCAAGCCGCCATTCACCATTCGCATATCCGCCATCCCCATATTGGTCTTGCGCGCAGGCTTCGCCTGCGACAACACGGGCCTAGTTCTTTGTGCGGAGTAGTGGGCCGAAACGCTGGAAATTGCAATCCGGTTCATGCACAGTGGTCTGCAAGCAAAAGACGATGCATCGGGGAGCGAGGCGCGATGAGCAATGACGGCGCAACTCAGGATAAGGAACGCCGCGCCATTCCCGGCCTCGATCCGGCCGATCTCGAGCCGTTCATCATCAAGAATCCCGAAGCGCTGACCGTCAATCTCGCGCGTTCGCTGGAGAATCTCGGCAAGGCGGCGTCCGAATGGCTCGGCCCTCGCGAGAGCGGCGAAAAGCAGGATCTGATCGCCGAGCCGGTCACCGACCTCGTCCGCACGCTCGGAAAAGTCGTGGAATATTGGGTCGCGGATCCAAACCGCGCGCTTCAGGCGCAAACGCTGCTGTTTTCCACCTACGCCCAGATCTGGATGTCGTCGCTGCAGAAGGCGGCCGGCGAATCTCCCGCTCCCGTCGTGCGCGACGACAAGCGTTTCGCCGACGCGGAATGGAAGAAAAATCCGTTCTTCGACTTCCTGCGCCAGGTCTACACCGTCACCGCCGATTGGGCCGACAAGCTGGTCACCCAGGCCGACGGGCTGGACGACCACACCCGCCACAAGGCGGCCTTTTACGTGAAGCAGATCACCGCCGCGCTGTCGCCGGCCAATTTCGTGCTCACCAACCCCGTGCTCTACAAGGAGACCGTGGCGCAGAACGGCGCCAATCTCGTCGAGGGCATGAAGAAGCTCGCCGAAGACATTCAGTCCGGCCGCGGCGACCTGCGCATCCGCCAGACCGACATGACCAAGTTCAAGGTCGGCGAGAACATGGCCGTCACCCCCGGCAAGGTCATCGCCGAGGACGATATCTGCCAGATCATCCAGTATGAACCGACGACGGAGACCGTGCTCAAGCGCCCTCTCCTCATCTGCCCGCCCTGGATCAACAAATTCTATGTGCTCGATCTCAATCCGCAGAAGAGCTTCATCAAATGGTGCGTCGACCAGGGCCACACGGTCTTCGTGATTTCCTGGGTCAATCCCGACGAACGCCATGCGGACAAGGACTGGGGCGATTACGCCCGCGAAGGCGTGGATTTCGCGCTGGAGACGATCAAGAAAGCGACCGGCGAGGACAAGGTCAACGCCATCGGCTATTGCGTCGGCGGCACGCTGCTGGCCGCCACGCTCGCCCGGCATGCTTTGGAAAAGGACAAGCGCATCGCCTCGGCCACGCTGTTCACAACCCAGGTGGATTTCACCTATGCCGGCGATCTCAAGGTCTTCGCCGACGAGGAGCAGATCCGCACCATCGAAAAGAGCATGGAAGCCGAGGGCTATCTCGACGGCACGAAAATGGCGCTCGCCTTCAACATGCTGCGCGCTTCCGAGCTGATCTGGCCCTATTTCGTCAACAACTATCTCAAGGGGCAGGAGCCTATGGCCTTCGACCTGCTCTATTGGAACGCCGATTCCACCCGCATGCCGGCCGCCAACCACTCCTTCTATCTGCGCAACTGCTATCTCAACAACACGCTGGCGCGCGGCGAAATGGTGCTCGACGGCAAAAAGCTCGATCTCAAGAAGGTGAAGATCCCGATCTACAACCTCGCCGCCCGCGAAGACCATATCGCGCCGGCGAAATCGGTGTTCACAGGCTCGAAACTGTTCGGCGGCGACGTCAAGCTGGTGGTCTCCGGCTCCGGCCATATCGCAGGCGTCGTCAATCCGCCCGACAAGAAGAAGTACCAGTTCTGGACCAACGGCAAGGTCGAAGGCGAATACGAGGACTGGCTGGCGAGCGCCGAGGAAACGCCGGGCTCCTGGTGGCCAAACTGGCATGGCTGGATCCTCGACCAGGACGCCCGCACCGTGGCCCCGCGCAAACCCGGCGGCGACCAGCTGAACCCGATCGAGGAAGCGCCTGGCGCTTTCGTGCGCGTGCGGGTGTGATAGACCGCGCTTACGGTTAGGCGCGGACGACCACCAGCGCCACGACCGCCGAGATCGCGATCAGCATCAGCGCCGAGACCACGCCGGCGGCGGCGATGCGTCCGCCGGATCGCGCCAGTTCGCGCAGATCCACCGACAGTCCCAGCGCCGCCATGGCGACCACCGGCAGCACCGCCGCCGTGAACCGACAGAGCGTCACGGCCTGTTCGGGCAGAGCGCCGGCGAGATTGAAAGCCATCATCACGAAGAAGCCGAGGATGTACCAGGGCGCAATCCGCGACAGCGAAGCGGGCTTTGCGCCCTCGACCGCAAAAAACCGGCCGAGGATCATCAGGACCGGACCGAGCGTCAGCACCCGCACGAGCTTCACCACCGCGCCGATCTCTGCGCTGACAGGCCCCATGAAGGACGTCGCCGCCAGCACCTGCGGCACGGCGTAAACGGTCATGCCGGCGAAGACGCCGAAATGCAGCGCATCGAAGCCGAGCGCCGAGCCGAAGGCCGGCAGCGCGGCGATCACCAGAATGCTGAGCGAGGCGGTAAAGGCGATGGCGCGGCTCGTTTCGTCGGCTTTGGCCCCGATCGCCGGCCCCACCGCCATGATCGCCGAATTGCCGCAGATGGAATTGCCCGACGCCACCAGCGCAGCCAGCCTCGGCTCGAGCCCGAGCATCCGACCCGCCGCATAAGAGGCGGCGATCGAGGCGGCGACGGCGGCGAAGACCACCAAAGGCAGCGTCGCGCCCATGGACGCGATGGTGGCGGCGCTGATCGTCGCGCCCATGGCGGCGATGGCGATTTCCAATGGTCTGCGCGCCATCGCCCGGATGCCGGCGTCGAAACCCGCCAGCGGCAGGCCGGCGCTGCGCAGCACCACCCCCGCCAGCATCGCCAGCATCATGGGATCGAGACCGAAAGCGCGAGCCTGCGGAAACAGATGCTCCGCAGCGAGTGAGGTGACGGCGAGCGTGACGCAGAGGCCCGCGCCGGGCAATAAAGAGGTTTTGTGGGCGATGGACAGCATGATCAACTCCTGCGTCCAAATATCCCTTTACCAACAATCCAAATCCATCGAATAATGTTGCCAATATCATGCAACAGGATTTCACGATTGACCCTCGAACAGCTCACGATCTTTCTCGCCGTCGCCGAGGCGCAGCATGTCACCCGCGCCGCCGAGAGGCTCGGCCTCACGCCGTCTGCGGTCAGCGCCTCGATCAAGGCGCTGGAGCGGTTCTACAATGTCGCGCTGTTTTCCCGGGTCGGCCGCGGCATCGAACTGACGGACGCGGGGCGGCTGTTCGTCGAGGAGGCCCGCGCCACGCTGGCCCGCGCCCAGGCCGCAGCGCTGGCGTTGAGCGATCTCGGCGGTCTGAAGCGCGGCGTGCTCCGGCTGTCGGCAAGCCAGACCACCGCCAGCCACTGGCTGCCGCCCCGGCTGATGCGGTTCCGCATGCTTTATCCAGGCGTCGAGGTGGATCTGACGGTGGGCAACACCTCCACCGTCGCCCGCGACGTGCTCTCGGGCGCCAGCGAAATCGGCCTGATCGAAGGCGAGATCGACGAGCCGGCGCTGGCCTCCCAGCGCGTGGCGCGCGACGAACTGGTCATCCTCTGCGCGCCGCGCCATCCGCTCGCCTCCGCAAAAGCGGCGGAGGTCGACGATCTCCTGCGCGCGACGGGCTGGGTCATGCGCGAACAGGGCTCGGGCACCCGCGCCGCGCTCAGGGCGGCGCTCGCCCGCCGCGCCATCGACCCGGACGCCATCCGCATCGCGCTCGTCCTGCCCTCGAACGAAGCGGTGATCTCGGCGCTCATCGACAGCGATTGCGCCTCCTGCCTGTCTCGCGCCGCCGCCGCCCCCTATCTCGCCCTTGGCCGCCTCAGCGTCGCCCCCGTCTCGCTCGCCGCCCGCGATTTCACCTTCCTGCGCCACAAGGAACGGGGCCTGAGCCCCGCAGCCCGCGAATTCTCCAGGCTGTGCGATTAGCCGCGTCTCGTTTTCCAAAACCTATACGCGCACTGTGGGCGGCGCAGTTCTTGATGGACGAAGCGCCCATGGCTGTTTTATGAAGGGAGCCGGAAATGAAGTGGAAAGCAGCCCTCTATGGTGAATTATATTGAAGCCGCCGCCGCGCCGATGAAGAACACCGGCGTGATCAGACTGTATGGCCCCGACGCCTTCGAAGGCATGCGCCGGGCCTGCCAGCTGACGGCGCGCTGCCTCGACGCGCTCTGGCCGATGGTCAAGCCGGGCGTCACCACCAATGAGATCGACCAGTTCGTTCTGGAATTCGGCCTCGCCCATGGCGCGCTGCCGGCGACGCTGAACTACCGCGGCTATCGCAAGGTCTCCTGCACCTCGATCAACCACGTCGTCTGTCATGGGATTCCCGACGACAAGCCGCTGCGCGACGGCGACATCGTCAATATCGACGTCACCTTCATCCTCGACGGCTGGCATGGCGATGCGAGCCGCATGTATCCGGTCGGCGAGGTCAAGCGCGCCGCCGAACGGCTGATGGAAGTCACCTACGAATGCCTGCTGCTCGGCATCGCCGCGGTCAAGCCCGGCGCGCGCATCGGCGCGATCGGCGAGGCCATCCAGACCTTCGCCGAAAAGGAGCGCTGCTCGGTGGTGCGCGACTTCTGCGGCCACGGCGTCGGCGCGCTGTTCCATGACGCGCCCAATATCCTGCACTACGGCTCGGCCAAGGACGGCCCGGAAATCAAGGAAGGCATGATCTTCACCATCGAGCCGATGATCAATCTCGGACGCCCGCATGTGAAGGTGTTGTCCGACGGCTGGACCGCCGTCACCCGCGACCGTTCGCTCTCGGCCCAATACGAACACACGGTGGGGGTCACCAAGGACGGCTGCGAAGTCTTCACGCTGTCGCCCACCGGCCTCGACAGACCCGGCCTCAAATAAGGGACCTCCCATGGCGCTTCCGATCGACCCCGAGACTGGACGCGACCTCAACGACACGGGCGACGGCGATCCGCCCGACGAGCGGGGCTTCTTTTACGAAAGCGCGCCGCGCTCTCAAGCGCGGCCGCCCGGGCCTCCGCAACCGGCGCCCGCTCATTACCACGGCCATCGCGATCGGCTCCGCGCAAAATTTCGCGACTTGGGCGACGGCGCCCTCGCCGATTACGAAATCCTCGAACTGTTTCTCTTCCGCCTCATTCCCCGCCGCGACACCAAACCGATCGCCAAGGCGCTGATCGAGCGCTTCGGCACGCTCGCCGGCGTGTTCGGCGCGCCCGCCCATCTCCTTCAGGAAGTGAAGGGCGTCGGCGAAGCGGTCGCCACCGACATCAAACTGGTCGGCGCCATCGCCCATCGCTCGCTACGCAGCGAGATCAAGGGCCGCGCCATTCTCGGCTCCTGGTCCTCGGTCATCGATTACTGCCGCGCCGCCATGGCGCATGAGACGACGGAACAGTTTCGCATTCTCTTTCTCGACAAGCGCAATCAACTGATCGCCGACGAGGTGCAGCAACGCGGCACGGTCGACCACACGCCCGTCTACCCGCGCGAGGTGGTCAAGCGGGCGCTGGAGCTCTCTGCCACCGCCATCATCCTCGTCCATAATCATCCCTCCGGCGATCCGACCCCGTCGCGCGCCGATATCGACATGACCCAGACGATCATCCAGACGGCCAAGCCGCTGGGGATCACCATCCATGACCATATCATCATCGGCAAGGACGGCCACGCCAGCCTGAAGGGGCTTCGCCTCATATAATCAATGTGTTAAATATATTCCTTAACCTTAAGAAACAGCATCTTCACGCACAACATGAGCAGCTTCGCTCCGCGGCTCTTCCGTCCCGGCCTTGCCGAAGCAGTGCTCCGTTTTCAACACGTGGCGCATGATGTCGTAGCCCAGCGCGCGGTAGCTCTCGAACTGCGATTCCGTGAACCACTGATCGGTGGTCGGCTCGTGCGGAAAGGCCGGATTGGCGTTGGCATAGGCTTTGACGCCGGCGCTCTCGCCGTCGTTGTGGAAGCTCGCCTTGACATAGACGAGAATGCCGTCGGGCGCGTCTTTTCCATCGGCGGCCGAATAATCGATCCGGGCGACGGCGTGATAGGGCGCTTCGATCGTGACGCCCAGCGCCGACGGTCTCGGCTTCAGCGCCTGCAGATCGTCGAAGACGATGGGCACGCCGAAGTCGATCTCGATCTTGCGGATGCTGTCGCCGAGATCGGAATAGGTGAAATCGGGATCGCAGCTCGCATCGATCACCAGGATGCATCGGCATCGCCGCCTGACCATTTCATACAGGCCGAGATTTTCGAAATGCCCGCCGTCCGACAGGCTGACATTGGGACGGCGATCGGTGGTCAGTCCGAAGGCGTCCATGATCAGCGGAAAGGCGGCGTGGCGCGGGCCGTTGTGGCGCCAGGAATGCTCGCCCGCAGGCCCCGGATTGCCCAGCCACCAGCCGAGCCGGACATTGAACAGCGTCAGCAACAGCGAGACGGTCGGCGACGAGTGATACCCCATGCTCGGATTGACCGCGGCGCCCGATATCGCCATGGCCGTGCCGAGCGAGATCCCCGATTTCTCCGCATCCTTATCCGTGCGCTTGTTCCAGCGCCAACGGCTCAGATCCGAGCCGCCATATTCATCCGAGCGGCGATAGGCGCCGCGATAGGCCGTCACCAGCCCTCCCGGCTCGTCGCGCAGACCGCTCAGCGCCCCCGAGCCGCTATGCAGCGGCGAGACGGTGAAGGACAGCGCCTTGCGCTGCTGCCAGGCGAGATTGCGCGTCGACACGATATTGAGCGCCATGTTGAGCACGTGGAACGGCCGCCAGTTTACGCCCCGAGGAATCTCGCCCGCATCGGGCCAGAGTTCGGCCATGTCGGGGTTGTCGTCGCGGTCGAAGCCGGTGAAGCGATCCGGCTTGCGACCGAGATGCGAGGCGCCGAGAAAGGCGCGGATCAAGCGGTTGCGATAGAGGCCATGCAACGAGAATCGGTTGATGTTGACGAAGGTCGAGCCGATATAGCCGATCACGGCGAGGATCACGGTGGCCGTGAGCAAAGTGCGCACGCCGGCGGGCAGTTCGCTCACCGCAATCTTGCTCTGTCCCCAATCGGCGGCGAAGCCTTGCTCGAACAGCGGATAGTCGTCGAAGGAGACGAGATAGGCGAACAAGGATTTGCCGAGCACGAGATGATCGATCACCGCCGAGCCGAGCGTGATCAGCAGCAGGAAGAACAACGGCGCCGACAGCTTGGCGGCCACATCATAAGCGATCGACATGAACCGCGACTGATATTTTCCCAGCGCCGAACTCTTGCTGCTGGCGCCCGTGACGACGCCGATCACCGCGCTGATCCCGCCGGCGGCGGCGATCCAGTCGATCAAGCGGTCGAAGCCTTCGTCCGCCTTGCCGACCAACAGCGAGCCGAACAGCGCCAACCCCACCACCACGATCCAGAAAACGCCCGCGGCGATGCACCAGCCGGCGGCGCGGGCGAACCATTCCCGTTGCTCGTCGGAATTCGGGCTGGCGCTGGTCAGCGCCACATAGGCGGTCTCGGCCGTCACCTGCGCCAGCAGAAGCCAGGGCGGTCCGAACACCAGCAGCAGCACGAGCCGGAGCGCCGTGTCGCTGCCCGCGCCGAGCAGATGCGCCCCCACCGCCAACACCGCGCCATAGACGAGGCCGGACAGCACCCAGCCCCAGACGCGCTTGTCTTTGAGCTTGCTCCAGTTGCTGGGCGAAAGCGCCACCGTCACCAGCCGCGCCGTGGTCAGCAGCGTGAGCAGTTGCGCGAACGCGTAGACGAGAAGGCCGGCGAGCGCCCCGATCACCACGAGATCGCCGAGCGAAAAGACGATCAGGGTCCGATAGGCCAGCACCGTGTGCAGCATCCCTGTCCAGGCGATGCCGCCGAGGAAGAGCGGAATGAGATTGCCGCGCAGGTAGTCGTTCTGGGTCGGGCTGGCTGGCCCGCTCAGCGATTGCTCCTTGAGCGTGAACCGCAAGGCCAGCAGCACGAGCGCCAGAGAAGCCCCGCCGAGCACGAGAAGCGCCAGCCCCGTCGATTGCGACCCGAAGGAATGCGGCAGCCAGGCGACGCCGATGGTGAGGAATTTCAGCGCGATCACGGCGAGCAGCAGGATCGGCAGCAGCACGATCCAGTTCAGCGCCATGTTCCTGAACACCATCGACAGCGCCGCCCAGGTGTCGGCCGAGAGCAGGCCCACTTTGGGCGTCAGGTAATTGCTGTCGCGGCGAAGGTCGCCGATCGGCGTCGGCTCTATGGCATTGATCCGCGCGGTCCGCCCCGTCAATTGCCGTCGCACCCTTTGGTAAGGTTGCCGCGACAGCCAGGCGGTGAGCCAGGCCCCGATGAAGCCGCCGCCCGAAACGGTGGAAAGAAAATGAAAGCGCGACAGCAGGTCACCTTCGGCGTCCTCGTGATCCGCCAGCGCCTGGATGACGCCGAGCGAAAAGACCGCGCTGCGCACCCCGCCGCCGGACAGGCAGAGCGCCCTCGACTCCAACTGGTTGAGGCCGACGGCGAGTCGGGCGTCCTCGTAGTCGTCGAGCGCATGTTCGCCGTGGATCCGGCAGGCTTCTTCTCTGAGAATGTCGGTGGTGCTGAGCGGAAGGGACATGGGAGCCTCCGTGATATCGGGCGTCAGGAGCGGGAATTGAGGATGACGTCGGCGGCTTTTTCGCCGATCATGTAGACCGAGCTGACGATGAAGAAGCCCGGAATGCGTGGGAAGACCGAGGCGTCGACGACCCGCAGATTCTTGACGCCATGCACTCGGAAGTCGGAGGACACAACGCCGCCGTCATATTCGCCGCCGATCGGGCATGTGCAGGAAGCATGGTGGCCCCAGGCCTGGCTGCGCACGAAGTCCATCAGCTCTTCGTCGCTCTGGACCTGATCGCCCGGCAGCAGTTCCTCCTTGGCGATGCCCTTTTCATAGAGCGCCCTGGTCGCCTTGCGCACGAACTTGATCCCGTCGACCACGCTTTTCAGATCCTGGCCATCTGGGTCGCTGTCCTCATCGAAATACCGAAAATCGATGTCGGGCGGGTCGCGCGGATCGACGCTTTTCAGCGTCACCGTCCCGGCCCGATTGAGGGTGTGCGCCTTCAGGATAGCCCAGGTCAGGATGTCGTGGCGCTCGGGAAACAGCCTGGAATAGCCGGGAAAATACCCCCTGAACTCCCCGAGCAGCGCGAAGCAGAAGAGATCCGGCAAGGGGCGCTCCAACGCCGAGCGGCTGATGGAAGCCAGCACTGCGCCATTGGTGGTGTAGACGCCCTCGCGCGCCGACGCCCACGCCTTGTATTGCGGATCGCCCTTGGCGAATTTGGCGCCTTTCAGCACTTCCCAATCCTGGGTCATCTCGGTGACGACGCCGACCTCGTAGCGGTCCTGCAGGTTCTTGCCGACGCCGGGCAGATGGTGGACGACCGGAAATTCGAATTTGGCGAGATCCGTCCGGTCGCCGATCCCGGACAGCATCAGCAGCTGCGGCGTATTGAAGGCGCCGCCCGAGAGGATGACTTCCTTGCGGGCGTAGACCTGCCGCAACTCGCCCTCGCTCCGCGCCTGGAGCCCGGAAACGCGATAGAGCCGTTCGCCCTTGAGAAACTCGACGCCGATCGCCGTCTTGCCGTCGAACAGCACCCGGGTCGCCAAGGCGTCGAGCTCGATATGCAGCCGTTCCGGATGTTTGTCGCGCGTCTCCAGCAGTCGCTCGCGCGCGCCCAGCCGCGCATGGTTGCGATTGGTCAGCGGCGGGTAACGCAGCCCCGTCGCCTCGGCTTCGACGAGCCGCCAGTCGTTGGGGTCGCCCTGGCTTTCGAACAACCATTCGACCGTCTCGTCGGCATTGGGATCGCCGCGCAGGATTTCGCCTGCGCTGTCGAGCAGCGTCGCGACCAGCGCCCGGTCCTTGAAGGCGCTGAGCGGAAGGGCTTTCTGGGTCGTTAGCCAGCCGCCGAATCCATGACCGCTCGGATTGAAGAGACCCGCCGTCAGCAGAAACAGCAGCCGGTAAGGCCAGTGGTAATCGCAATTCTCCAGCCGGCGGAACAGCGCCCGCATCCGCTTGGCGCTCCAGCTGGCGTCGCCGGTGAGGTCGGCGATGAAATCCCAGTCCTGATTGTGCGGATAGACCAAGATCTGAGCGTTGTGCGCCGTGCAGCCGCCGAGCGTGCCCGAACGAGGATAGAGAATGCCGTCGACCGTGCGGCCCTGAAATTCGCGGACATATTTCGGGTCCTTCGCGGCCTTTTTCTCATTTTCATAGTGACGCACGAAGAAATCCCAGCGCATCGCCTCGTTCTCCGAGGCGAAGGGATGGAAGGCGGGCACGTCGTAGTCATCCGGCAGACGGTTTTCGACCGGGTAAGCGGGATCGCCGCCGCTGAGTTTGTGCGGATCTCCGCCCGCCTCCAGCACCAGCACTTTCTGGCCGCCCTCGGCGAGCCTCGCGGCCACCGTGCCGCCGCCCGCGCCCGAGCCGACGACGATATAGTCGTAGTCGGCGTCCCACGATCCGGACTTTTGTCGTCTTGCGTCTGTCATGAGCATGCCCTTCTTCTTGCACATGAAGATGGAGACGCCGGCGGGCGTGAGCGCCGGCGAGGCGAGGTCAGAACGTCTTCAAAAATTCGATCAGCGCCTTCTTGTCGTCGTCGGTGAGCGCCGTGGTCCCGGCGACCTTGCCGGTTCCGAAATAGTGGCCGCGATTGACCTCGAAATCCGGGCATTTGCTGAGATCGAGCAGAGGCATGGCCAGGTTGGCGAAAGCCTCCTTCGCCTCCTCGTCGCCGGCATTGGCGGGCAGCGATTTGAGATCCTTGAGCGCCGTCTTCAGCAGGCTGATCAGTTCGGCGTAGCGCGGCAGGTTTTCGGCCAGCGTCACGTCGTCCTTGTAGAGTTCCGTGTTGGAGAGCAGGTTGACCGGCGTTCCCTTGGGGATCGGGCCGATGCGCAACTCGCCCTCGCCGAAGATCGACGGCAGCCAGCGGCTGAGCGGATCGATCAGCGCCTGCAAACCGTCCGGCAGGAAGCCGCCGGGCACGATGAGATAGCTGGAGGCCGTGGTGCGGTCGATCAGGAACACCCCGTCCTTGCCGAACTCGCTGTCACGCACGCGCCTTTCGGGCCAGAGCATCTGCTCGATCGAAGCGTCGAAGGCCTTCATGCGACCCGCGACCGAGGGATCGCCGGTGAACGGCCCCACCGAATTGTTGACCAGGTAGGGCGCGGTCGACCAGAGCGCGATCAGCGAGGGCACACGGGTATAGCCGCGCCCGCCCGCCGGCATCTTGAATTTTTTCTCCTTGCCGTTGAATGGGTCGCGCACCGTGATCTCACCGACCGACGGAAGGTCCTTGTAGGATTGCGATGAGAAATTGTCCCAGACATTGCCGGCGATGGCGTTGGTGGCGAGCGGGCTGCAGGCATTGGTCTCCAGCAGCGTCACCGGCACCCGCATATCGGTCGAGAGATAGTTTCCGTCCAGGAAATCCGGAGCCTTGACGATCTCCACCATCTGGGACTTGAAGTCGGGCGTCTGCGCCCAGCGCCAATATTCGTTCCAGCAATCCAGATAGCCCGAGCCGTTGCAGGCGTTGAGATCGATGCTCGACGGCAGCGGCGGCGCCTTGCTGGAATGGCAGGCGGCGCAGTTTTCGGCGAACAGCTCCTTGCCCTTGTCCAGCGTCGCCGGGTCGGTCGTCTGATGCGCGGCGCCCTCCGGCGCATCCGCCAGCCTATGGCCGGCCTGCACTTTCGGGTTCAGGAAATAGGCCGCGAGATAGGGCGTCTGCGCCTCGGTCGCCCCCCAATAGCTGGAATTTTTGCGACCGACGTCGATTTCGATCGCGGTGTTGGGCTTGCCGCCGAACAGCGGGTTGAAGTGCCTCAGCCATTCCTCGCTGAACAGGCCGATATTGATGAAGACGCGGTTGAGCGCGCCCAGCGCCCCGACGCTGTCGGCCCCGTCTTTCAGCACGCGCGGCGTGAACACCGTGTTCGGCGGGTCGAAATAGTCGGGCAGCTGCTTGTTGTTGACTTCGCCGCCCGCCAGCGTCTCCCGCCCGCGCTGCTTGGCGACGCCCAGCCGCGCCCCGAGCGCATAGACGGCGTTCATGGTGCGGGGATTGTTGATGTAGTCCGTCGACACCAGCGACGTGTCGAGCGCGCCGGGCCGCGACGTGTGCACCAGCTGGATCAGATAGTTCTTTTCGTTCTCCTCCCAGCGCTTGCGATCCTTTTCGCCGCCGTAGTTCCAGCCGAAGATCCGGTCGATCCAGAAATATTGGGCGCCGACCACGCCGCTGAGATTGTCCCAGGTGGGATTTTCGGGATCGAGCGGCGGCCGCACCGGGTCGGGTCCGACATGGCAGAAGCCGCAGGCCATGCCGACGCGATAGGGCCGCACCAGGTCCTTGTCGTTGTAATAGCTGGGATCGGTGTAATAGCGGTCGGCGTCCCAGCGCGCTTTCGCCTTCTCGTCGAAATCGGGATTGGGAAACAGTCTGAGGCCGACGACGCCCGTCGCTTCGCCGTAAAAGGAGCCGACCGGCACGGCGCCGCCGCGCGCGCCGATTTTCACCCCCGGATATTTGTTCGCATCGGCGAAGGGATCCGGCGCGTCGCAGGCGGGATCGTCCTTGCGGCGCACATCCAGCCACAGGCCGAATTTATCGTTCGCGCCTTTCGTCGGCGCCTGGTAGCACGGCTCGTTGATCAAACCCAACTCGCGGAAACGATTGCTGCGGCCGAAAGCCAGCGAGGGATGGCTGGAGATCGTCTTCAGCAGATCGAAATTGCCGAAGGCGCTGCGGGTGATCTCGTTCCAGAATCGATCGTTGCCCGCCGTCCAGACCAGCCAGTTGTTGCGGCCGATCACTTCGTCGCGGCTGAGCTCGACGCCGCCGTCCATGCCCTTGAAGTAATCTTCCGCCGCCGCCGGAAAGGTCGCGGCCGAGCGGCCGGCCTTCTTGGCCTCGTCCACCACGACATCGTCACCGCACGCCGTCAGAAAAAGACAAGCCGCCGCCATCGCGACGACGCTTCCGCGTCCATCACGCCACATGCCACACCCCCTCTACATTCTAGGAGTTGTATCGAGTTGCTACTTGAGATTTATTTCCAATGCAACACAACCTATTATTGATTTTTCCAAAACACAAGACATAATCGTAGTCGAAAAGATGGGACCAAATATTCATCAAGATGTTCGGCGCGGTAAGGCAGTCGTCTCGCGGAGCATATTCTCATGACCGAAACACAGATCCTCACACCGAAGACAGAGAGCGGTTTTCACGGGAGACATGCGATGTACAGTGATGAAGACTCCGACCGACGGACATCTTTCAGCGGTCGGTCACCGATTTTTGCAAATCGGTCGACATGGAGATTTTTCTTGGCGCCAAATTCACGTCTGGCGCTTCTCCTGGTTTTGCTGCTTTGGCTGGGCGTCTCCACAACCAATACGATTGCTTCCGATCACGCGGACCCCACGCGCCTGCTCGCTCCGGAAAGCAACATCACCGACCTGTTCCTATTCCCCGACGGCGACCGCATGACGCTGATCTTCAACGTCAGGCGCGCGCTTCTCAATCCACCGCCCTACAATCTCGCGAGTTTCGTCTACCGGGTGGATTTCGACCTGAAAACGCCGGTTTCCTTCGAGGACGCCGCCAACCGCGCCCGCTATGGCGGCACGGTGCTGACGACGGACAGCATCGCGCCCACCGCCTCCGTCGTCCTGCGACTGAAGAACGACGCCACGATCGACAAGGTGGAGTTCCCCGGCTTCACCGCGCCGGAAACCATTCGCTACGAAGCGATGGTCCGCGACGATCCCTTCAATTTCCCACGCTTCTACAAGAGGAACGCCGTCACCATGGTGTTGAGCATTCCCCGCGCCGCCTTTCCGGGCAATCCCTCCGACTTCATTCTCTGGGGCGGAACCTATCGCAACGGCGAGAAGATCGACCATGTCGGCCGGTCGATCCGCACCCAGCTGCCGCGCTTCGGCTTTCTCAACACGCTGGAGCCCAAGGCTCAGAAAGCGGCGCTGGAAGACCGAAAGGGCACGCTGGACGACATCTACAATTTCCTGAGGGGCAACCGCGAATGGTGGTCGCAGGCGCTTGCCGAATTCATGGAGTTCACCGTGCTCCTGCGTAAATACGACGTCGAGCCCGACGTGATGATCTATTCGGATCGCTTTCCGGTCGGCTATCCCAACGGACGGTTGCTGACGGACGACGTGGTGGCGCAGACCTGCGCCTTCGGCGACTGCCTGCTGCAGGAATTGTCCTTCATAGAGGGCGACTTTCCGCGTTCGACCACCAACGACAAACCGTTCCTGAGCGTATGGCCCTATGAGGCGCCGCCCTGGCCGTCGGCGAAGGAAACGCCGCCGACCGGCAGCATCTGGCCCTATGCCATCGGCCTGCTCGTCGCCATCGGCCTCGTCTTCTGGCTGATCGGCGAAGCCCTGCGCTTCCTCATCAAACGTCTCTGGCGGCTATGGACGCGTTTCGTCATCTCCGCTCATTGAGCCGGCTGGCCGCCCTGCCCCTTGTCCTGTTCGCGGACCCGGTCCACGGGCATGATTTCTGGCTGGAGCCGCATGAGACGAAACCGCTCGCCGGCAAGGTCATGCCCGTCGGCCTCGCGGTCGGCGAGCGTTTCATCGGCGACCCGCTGCCGCGGCCGGCTCGAGGCGTCGACCGGTTCGAATTCCTGTATCCGGGCGGCGTCAGCAGAGTGACGGGCGGCGCGGGCGAGGTTCCCGCCGGCATCGTCGTTGTTCCGTCTCCGGCCACGGGGCTGCTCGTCTATGTCGGCGGCGGCGCATCGGTCGAGCTGTCGCTCGCCGATTTCCACCGCTATGCCGACGCCTACGGCCTCAGAGAAGCGATCGAGGCGCAAGGCGGCTGGAGCGAGCCGGGACCGTTCCGCGAATGCTTCTATCGCTACGCCAAAAGCGCGATCGGCGGAGCCGATGCGGGCCATTTGTCGGCCGCAGCGCAGGACTGGGCGTTCGAGATCACGCTCTCGACGCTTCCGAATGCGAAGAGCGGCGTCGTCGGCGGCAGGCTTCTGTCACGAGGAGAACCGGTCGCCGGCGCGCTGGTGCGCCTCTATCGCAAGGGCGATTCGAGGCTCGACCTGAAAGCGCGCAGCAACGCAGACGGCGGCTTCGCCGTCCCTCTCCCCGGCCCCGGTCTCTGGGGAGTCATGGCGGTCACCATCAACCGCGCCGGCTTCTTTTCCTCCTGCGATTGGGAAAGCCGCTGGGCTTCCTTCATCTTCGATTGGCGGAGCATGACGCCATGATCCGCCTCCTCCTGATCTTCCTGACGCTGATGATCGGCGCGTCTCACCTCTCCGCACATGAAATCGGCACGACCCGCGTTCGCCTGGACATCTCGACCGAAGGCCGATGGCGGGCGCTGATCGCCACGCCGCCTTCCGCCCTCATCGCCCGTCTCGCCGCACGGATGCCGGACGTCGAACGCCGCGCCGACATCGACGCCTATCGCCCGGCGCTCGAAGCCGCCATCAGCCTCGCGGTCGGCGGCCATCCATCGCAAACGAGGCTGCTCGGTGTGGTTCGCCACGAGGCCGAAGACAAGGATCGCCCCGCCGTTATCGAGATTCTCGCCGAGGGCCTTCTGCCGGCCGAGGCGACGGATGCGACCTGGCGATTCGATCTCGTCGCCACCGCCTATTCGCTCTCCATCCATCGTCCCGGTCGGACCGAGCCGTCTCTCCTCTGGGTGGACGGCGATGCGGCGAGCCTGCCCTTCTCACTCACGGCGGCGAAGGAAAAAGGGCTCGCAGAAACGGTGGCGGATTACATCCGCCTCGGCTTCACCCATGTGCTGCCGCTCGGGCTCGATCACATCCTGTTCATCCTGGCGCTGTGCCTCTACGCGCCGCGTCTCGGTCCGTTGTTGTGGCAAGCCAGCGCCTTCACGCTCGCCCATTCCATTACTCTGGCGCTGACTATGAGGTCCGTCATTCGCCCGCCGTCGAGCCTGGTGGAAATTATGATCGCCGTGTCGATCGCCTATGTGGCGGTCGAAAACCTCGCCCAGCCGCGGGCAACGGCCCGGCGCCCGCTGATCGTCTTCGCCTTCGGCCTGTTGCACGGCATGGGTTTTGCCGGCGCGCTGCGCGAGGCGGCGCCCGTATCCGCCGATCTTGTCCCGGCGCTGATCGGCTTCAATCTCGGTGTGGAGTTTGGGCAGATGGCCGTGATCGGCCTTTATATCCTGCTGGTCGGCTTCTGGACCCGCAGCCGGCGCTGGTATCGCGCCTGGGTCGTATCGCCGCTGTCGCTGGCGATCGCAGCGGCCGGTGCCGCCTGGACATGGGAGCGTCTCCAGGCGGCGGGCTATCTTTGAAGCGGCTCAGGCCTCTATTTCGACCCGGCTCAATGGCCGCGAACAGCAGGCGAGCACAAAGCCCTCGGCGATCTCGGCCTCGCTGATGCCGCCATTGTGGCTCATCGCCACCTCGCCGGCCCGCTTCTTCACCTTGCAGGTGCCGCACAGGCCCGACTCGCAAGCCGCCGGAATGCGCACGCCCACCGAGCGCGCGCCCTGCAGAATGGTCTGGCCCGGCTGGCAGGACGCCGTCTCGCCCGTGCCGACAAAGGCGACGTCCAGCGCCGTCTCGTCGCGAACCGACGCTTCGCCATCGTCATTGGCCGGCTTCTGGGCGATGTCGGTCACAGCCGCCGCGCCAAAGCTTTCCTGGTGATAGCGGTTCATGTCATAGCCTTCGCCGCGCACCATGTCGCTGACCAGCTTCATGAACGGATCCGGCCCGCAGCAGAAAATGTCGCGCTTCAGGAAATCAGGCGCGAGCATTTCGAGCTTGCGCATGTCGATGCGCCCCATCAGCCCCGCCCAGGGCGCGGCTCCGGAACGATGCTCCGGCAGGAAAGCCAGCTTGAGATTCGGCATCCGCGTGGCGAGCAGTTCGAGCTCCTCCCGGAAGATGATCTCTTCCGGTCGCCGGGCGCTGTTGACGAAGACGACATCCGTGCCTGGAGCGCAATCGGCGAGCCAGCGCAGCATCGACATCATCGGCGTCACGCCGGAGCCGGCCGAGACGAACAGGAATTTCCGCCCGAGATCCCGCCCCAGCGTGAAATGGCCGCTTGGACCGTAAGCCCGGACGCGCGAACCCGGCTTCACATTCTCGAACATCCAGCGCGTGCCGACGCTGTTGGGCTGCGCCTTCACCGTGATCGAAATGGCGTAGGGGCGCGAAGGCGATGACGAGATGGTGTAGGTGCGGTGCAGATCGCCGCCCTCGGCGCGCAACTCGACCGTGATGAATTGGCCGGGCTGGTAGCGAAACCAGCCGCCGCCTTCAACCGCAAAGGTGAAGGTCTTCACCTCCGGCGCCTCGTCGGTGACGCCAGTGCAGACCAGCATCTGCCTTGCGGAATTCCAGGGCTTCAGCTCGTCGAGCGGAAGCGGGGTCGGCGTTGCGCCCATCAGCATCATCGCGCGCGTCCTCCGATCAGGCCACGGACCGCAGCGCGGGCTTGCCCGCATCCGTCAGCCGCTTTTCCATGAAGCTCGAATACCAGTCCACGAATTGCGCCACGCCGCCCTCATGCATTTCCGAATAGGGGCCGGGCTCATAGGCCGGCGAGTGAATGCCAAAGGCGTTTTCCTCGACGATCTGGCGGTCCTGGTCGTTGGTCTCGGTCCAGACATGCGTCAATTCGTCGAGACGATAATCGATGCCTTCCACCGCATCCTTGTGCACCAGCCATTTGGTGGTGACCGCCGTTTCCGTGGCGCTGATCGGCATGACGCGGAAGCTGATCGCGTGGTCGCTCAGCACATGGTTCCAGGTGGTGGGATAATGGAACAGCAGCAGCGTTCCGATCCGGTCCATGTTGACATTGTCGGACAGTCGCATCTGCACCGCCTTGCGGCCGGAGATCGTGTAGCTGACGGCGTCGCGGAGCAGCGGCATGCGCGCAGTGCGGTACTGGCCGTCGGTGTCGATCACAAATTTGCTGGGCAGACCGATGTTTTCGCACTTCGCCCAATGTTCGGTGATCTCCGGATCATCCTCTGCGCCGCTGACGCCCGAAGCGGTCGGCGCTTCCGGATAGGTCTTGCAGAGTTCGGGATGATTGCCGGCGCAATGGTAGCATTCGCGGTTGTTTTCCCAGACGAGCTTCCAGTTGCCCTTTTCGATGATCGTGCTCTCGAAGGCCACTTTGGCGTCGCGCAGCCGGTGCGGCAGGAAATAGGGCTCCATCATCGCCCGGAACGGCGCGAAATCCATCGGCTGGTCGGCGAGACAGATGAAGATGTAGCCGCCCGCCGTTTCGCAGGCCACCGGCTTCAGGCCGAAATTGGTCGTGTCGAAATTCTCGCCCATCTGGCGCGCGAAGGCCAGCGAGCCGTCGAGCTCATAGGTCCACTGGTGATAGGGACAGACGAGCTTGTTGGACTGTCCCCGCTCCTTGGTGCAGACGCGGCTGCCGCGATGGCGACAGGAATTGTGGAAGGCGTTGATGCGGCCGTCTTCGCCGCGCACGATCACCACCGGATAGGCGCCGACCTGCACGGTCATATAGGCGCCGGTCGTGGTCAATTCGCAATCATGGCCGATGAAAAGCCAGTCGCGATACCAGATCTCTTCGAGATCGAGCTTGAAATAGTCGGGATCGATATAAAAGGGTTGGTCCAGGCTGTAACCGGGTTTGCGGGCGCGGAGTCTGGAGAGCATGTCGGCGCGAATATCCATGGTCGATCCTCGTCAATTCAAGGGCTGGGCATGGTGGACGCGCGCGGAATACCGCCAAACGCCGCGCGCGAAAGCGCGGACGATCCGCCGGTCTTCCTTTGATCGCCCACCGCGATCAGTCGGGTTATGTCGTCGAGGTTGGTGTCCGGGCTCAGACGCCGTCCCTTCCAGGACTTTCGCGATCTCCTTCCCAGGCCTATGGCCCAGTGGCTCCCGTCGCGAATTCAGCGTCTTTACCGTTGCGGGGGCAGCGCCGGGTTCGAACACCGGCTTCCCATTTAACCCCTTGGCCTAGACCGCGAGGCGCCTCGATGTCCGGATATCACCACGGCTCATGCGACACGGCGAGTTCGTTTGCGACATTGTCTTGCTCGGCGCGGATAAAATCCGACCGCGTCCACATTTAAGCGCCTTGCATTCTTCGACCATGGCGCCGATATGCCGGGAGCCGCGCTGTGGTCTCGGACCGAAAGGGGCGCGGAGCTTTACAAGGATCTTCCGATGAGCATGCTTTTTTCTCCTTTCCAGGCGCGCGGTCTGACGCTCAAGAACCGCCTCATGGTTGCTCCGATGTGCCAATATACGGCCATCGACGGCGCGGCCAACGACTGGCATTTCGCCCATCTCGCCCGCTTCGCCATCGGCGGTTTCGGCTTGGTCATGGTCGAGGCGACCGCCGTTTCGCCCGAGGGGCGCATCTCCTACGCCGATCTTGGCCTGTGGTCGGATTTCCAGATCACGCCGCTCGAACGCATCGTCGCCTTCATCCATAGCCAGGGCGCAGCCGCCGCCATTCAATTGGCCCATGCCGGTCGCAAGGCCTCGTCTCCCGTGCCGTTCCGTCCCGAGGTCAGGGACGAAGACAAGCTGTCGATCGGTTACGAGGATTGGGAGCCGATCGCGCCGAGCCCGGTCATCCATTCCGAGTCCGCACGCGGCTACAAGACGCCGCGCGAAATGACGCTGGAGGACATCCAGAGCTTCAAGGAAGCCTATGTCGCCGCCGTCGGCCGGGCCGAGGAAGCCGGCTTCGACGTGGTCGAGATCCACGCCGCGCACGGCTATCTTCTCAACCAGTTCCTTTCGCCGCTCGCCAACAAGCGCACGGACGAGTATGGCGGCTCGCGCGAAAACCGCATGCGCCTGCTGCTCGAACTGGCCCAGGCCGTCCGCGCCGCCTGGCCGGCGTCCAAGCCGCTGTTCTGCCGCATCTCCGCCACCGACTGGCATCCGGACGGCTGGACGATCGAGGACAGCATCGTGCTCGCCCGCGAACTCGAGGCGCGCGGCGTCGATGTGATCGACGTCTCCTCAGGCGGCTTCGACGGCGCGTCGATCAAGCCCGGCCCGCTCTACCAGGCCGATCTCGCCGCCCGCATCCGCACTGAATCGGACATTCCCACCGCCGCCGTCGGCCTCATCACCGAAGCGCGCGAGGCCGAAGCCTTGCTGACCGAAGGCAAGGCCGATCTCGTCGCGCTGGCCCGCGAGGCGCTCGACGATCCCAATTTCGCCGCCCACGCCAAAGTCGCGCTCGATCCGAGCGACGGCGCCTATGACTTGCATGCGCCGCAGGCCGGTTACGCTGTGCGCGCCAAGGACAAGGTCCTGCGCAAGGGCGCCTACGCCTGATGCAAAACGAAAGGCCCGGAAGCGTCGCTTCCGGGCCTTTTTGAATTCTGCTCTTGGACGATCAGACCAGGCGGCTCTGCACCAACGCCGCTTCGACGAAGCTCGCAAACAGCGGATGCGGCTCGAAAGGCCGGCTCTTGAGCTCGGGGTGATACTGCACGCCGATGAACCAGGGATGATCGGGATATTCAACCGTCTCAGGCAGCACGCCGTCCGGCGACATGCCGGAGAACACCAGACCGCAGTTTTCCAGACGATCCTTGTAGTCGACATTCACTTCATAGCGATGGCGATGACGCTCGGAAATCTCGGTCGAACCGTAGATGTCGGCGATCTTGGTGCCCTTCTTGAGAGCGGCGCGATAGGCGCCGAGGCGCATCGTGCCGCCGAGATCGCCCGACGCCGAGCGCTTCTGAAGCTCGTTGCCCTTGACCCATTCGGTCATAAGGCCGACCACCGGTTCATTGGTCTTGCCGAATTCCGTCGAGGACGCATGCTCGATGCCGGCGAGATTGCGGGCGGCTTCCACCACCGCCATCTGCATCCCGAAGCAGATGCCGAAATAGGGCACCTTGCGCTCGCGGGCGAATTGCGCCGCCCGGATCTTGCCTTCAGACCCACGCTCGCCGAAGCCGCCCGGCACCAGGATGCCGTGGACCTTTTCAAGATAGGGCGCCGGATCTTCCTTCTCGAACACTTCGGATTCGATCCATTCCAGGTTCACCTTCACCTGGTTGGCGATGCCGCCGTGATAGAGCGACTCGATCAGCGACTTATAAGCGTCCTTGAGGCCGGTATATTTGCCGACGATGGCGATGGTGACTTCGCCTTCCGGATTGTGGATGCGGCGGGAGACTTCTTCCCAGGCGTCCATGCGCGGCTGCGGCGCGGGCTCGATGCCGAAGGCGGCCAGCACTTCGTCGTCGAGGCCTTCCTTGTGATAGGCGATCGGAACGTCATAGATCGAGGCGACGTCCAGCGCCTGGATGACGGCGGAGGCGCGCACATTGCAGAACAGCGACAGCTTGCGGCGTTCGGCTTCCGGGATCTCGCGATCGGCGCGGACCAGCAGGATGTCGGGATGAATGCCGAGCGCCTGCAATTCCTTGACCGAATGCTGGGTCGGCTTGGTCTTGAGTTCGCCGGCGGCCGGAATATAGGGCATCAGCGTCAGATGCACATAGACGGCGGTGCCGCGCGGCAGGTCGTTGCCGAGTTGGCGGATGGCTTCCATGAACGGCATCGCCTCGATATCGCCCACCGTGCCGCCGATCTCGCAGATCACGAAATCATAGCCGTCATTGCCGCTGACGACGAAATCCTTGATCTCGTTGGTGACGTGCGGAATGACCTGCACGGTCGCGCCGAGATAGTCGCCGCGGCGTTCCTTGTCGATGATGTTCTTGTAGATGCGGCCGGTGGTGATGTTGTCGGCCTTGTTGGCCGAACGACCGGTGAAACGTTCGTAATGGCCGAGGTCGAGATCGGTTTCCGCGCCGTCGTCGGTCACGAAGACTTCGCCGTGCTGGGTCGGGCTCATCGTGCCCGGATCGACGTTGAGATAGGGGTCGAGCTTTCGAAGCCGGACTCTGTAGCCCCGCGCCTGTAGCAATGCCGCCAGTGCTGCGGCCGCGATCCCCTTGCCGAGAGAGGATACCACACCGCCAGTGATGAAAACATATCGCGCCATGGGCTTTATCCGTTACTGCGTCCCGGCTGATTCCGCCAGTCCTGATTTCAACTTCATGCGAAATTGGAACTGCTCGCGCATTCCCAACAAAAAACCGGCAGGTCCAGCCTGCCGGTTCTGTCAGCCATCGAAGGCCTCGTTATTGCGCGGGCGTCTGCTGCCCGCCGGCGGCCGGCGCGGTGGCCGCGCCCGAAGGCTGGGCCGGGGTCGCGGCAGGCTCGGCGGGCGTCGCCGCGGGCTGGGCCGGGGTCGCCGCCGGCTGGGCCGGAGTGACGGCGGGAGCCGCAGCGCCGTTCTGGGCGGGCGTCGCCGCATTGGTGTTGTCGCCGCCGGTCGGGATTGCGTTGGGATCGGCGGGCTTGGCTTCCGGCTTGTTGCCGCCGAGCGAGTCAAGCAGGCCGTTCGGGTTGGAGCCCGAGGTGCTGGTCGGCAGCTGGTTCAGGATGTCGGTCGGCTTGGCCTCATACCGGGCCAGCAGGCCGAGACCGAGCGACGTGATGAAGAACAGCGCGGCGAGAATCGCCGTGGTGCGGGTCAGCGCGTTGGCCGCGCCGCGGGCGCTCATGAAGCCCGAGCCGCCGCCGATGCCGAGGCCGCCGCCTTCGGAACGCTGGATGAGCACCACGCCGACAAGCGCCAGCACGATCATCAGATGGATCACGATCAATACGGTCTGCATAAGTCCTATCCTGTTTGGGCTCTTTCCGGAAAAAGCCCAGTTTCGCGGGCGCTCTTACACGAGCGCACGCCGATTTGAAAGCCCCCGGCGAGCGAAATGCGGGGATCGCCCCGCGATCAGGCAGATGCGGATCAGGAGATCAGCGTCTCATACACGCCGCAAATGGCGAGGAAGTCGGATGATTTCAAGCTCGCCCCGCCGATCAGCGCGCCGTCGACATTGTCGACCGCCATCAGTTCCGCGGCGTTGGACGGCTTGACGGAGCCGCCATAGAGAATGCGCATCTTGCCGCCCTCGTCGCCGAAGCGCGCGACGAGCTCCTTGCGCATGAAGGCGTGCGCCTCGGCCACGTCAGCCGCCGTCGGGGTCAACCCGGTGCCGATCGCCCAGACCGGCTCATAGGCGATCACGGTGTTCTCGGCGGTCGCCGCATCCGGCACGGAGCCGGCGAGCTGCGTTTCCAGCACGTCGAGCGTCTGGCCGCCCTTGCGCTCGGCTTCGGTCTCGCCGATGCAGACGATGGCCGTGAGGTCGGCCGCATGCGCGGCTTCCGCCTTGGCGCGCACCAGCGCGTCGTTTTCGCCATGCAGCGTGCGGCGTTCGGAATGGCCGACGATGACATGCGTGCCGAAACAATCGGCGATCATGTCTGCGGAAATGTCGCCGGTATAGGCGCCGGATTGCGCGGTGTGGCAATCCTGGGCGCCGATTTCCAGCGGGCTGTCGGTCAGAAGCGCGGTCGCGACATAGAGAAGCGTAGCCGGCGGGCAGATCAGCATGTCGATCTTGCCGGCGAGCGCCAGCGCGCCCTCGCCCATGGCCTTGAGTTCGTTGAGCTGCTCACGCTGCCCGTTCATCTTCCAATTGCCCGCCACGAGCGGCCGAACGTCCGGTGTCATCTCGTCTCTCCCGATATTGTAACCGCCGCTCTATCAGAGGCGGGGAAAACCCGGCAAGCGAATTGTGGCAAGAGGGACGTCAGCGCGCGAAGATCCAGTTCAGGCTGTCGCGCCAGTCGGTCATGCGCACCGGCGTGCCATGCGATCCTGTCTGAAACAGCACGAAGCGGGTCGGATAACCTTCCTTCTTCAGCGCCTTATAGGCCGCGACCTGCTGCTCCGCCGCGTAAACGCTGTCGCGCGAGCCATGGCTGAAGAACAGCGGCAATTTCGCCTGATGCGCGGCGCTTGCCTTGTAATCGGGATCGGTCACGCCGCCCATCACCATCATGCCGCTCAATTCAGCCACCGTCCGCGCATCCCGCGCGATGTTCCAGCAGATGAAGCTGCCCATGGACGCGCAAGACAGCACAATCCGCGCTTTCGGGGCGCTCGCCCTCACCGCCCCGATCAGCGCGGCGATTTCGTCCGCGCCATCGGCGTCGAAGCTCTTCACCGACGGCGCGATATAGACGCCGCCATTGTCGACGGCGAGATTCTTGAGCCGGTTGAAATTGCCGCCGAAGCGCTTGTCGTTGGCCCCGAGCTTTCGATCGCCGCCGCGGCCATGGATGAAGATCACCGCGAATGCCGCATTTTTCAGCTTGCCGGCGCGGAAAACCTCGATTTCGCGGCCGCCGGCCTCGCTCGTCTCGAAATCCTGTTTCCAGCGCACGCCGAGCGAGACATAGTCGCCCTTCACCTCGCGCTCGGGCACGCGATCGCGGCCGTTGATGTCGCGCATCTCCTGATAATCGACGGTGACGAAGTCGCCATCGTCCTCGGAAGAGAGGATTGCGGGATAAGCGAACAACGAGTCCTTGAACGGCTTCAGTTCCAGCGCAGAGGCCGATCCTGTCGCAAAAACCGTGAAGATCGCAGCGATTGCGACGCTTTTCAGCAACTGAACTGTGGACATTGCCTTCCCCCTCGCCTGCATTTCGCATGCGCGCTTGCCTTTCGGCGCTTTCGGACGCAAATCTCGGCCGATCGCGCCTGTCCGCGGCTTCTGGCAGAATCTGCTGATTCGCGGAACCAATCACTTCCGAACAGGACACTATGAGCCAAGCCCTGAACCTATTCGACGACATGCCCGAGAGCCCGAAGCCGGAGCGGTCCGCCGCTGCGCCGCCAAAAGCCGCGCCGCAGGAGCCTGCAGCCAAGTCCGGCGACGACTACGGCGCCTCGGCCATCCGCGTGCTCGAAGGGCTGGAGCCGGTGCGCATGCGTCCCGGCATGTATATCGGCGGCACGGATGAGAAGGCGCTGCATCACCTCTTCGCCGAAGTCATCGACAATTCGATGGACGAGGCGGTGGCCGGCCACGCCAATTTCATCGATGTGCATCTCGACGCCGAAGGCTTCCTCACCGTCAGCGACAATGGCCGCGGCATCCCGGTCGAGAACCATCCGCAGGTGCCCGGCAAGTCGACGCTCGAAGTGATCATGACCAAGCTGCATGCCGGCGGCAAGTTCGACGGCAAGGCTTACGAGACCTCGGGCGGTCTGCACGGCGTCGGCGTCTCGGTGGTCAATGCGCTCTCGGATTTCGTCGAAGTCGAGGTCGCCCGCAATCGCAAGCTCTACCGCCAGCGCTTTTCGCGCGGCATTCCGCAGGGGCCCTTGGAAGAACTGGGCGATGTCCACAATCGCCGCGGCACGCGCGTGCGCTTCCATCCCGATCCGCAGATTTTTGGCGCCCACGCCAAGTTCGATCCCGGCCGCATCTACCGGATGTCGCGCTCGAAAGCCTATCTGTTCGGCGGCGTCGAGATCCGCTGGTCCTGCGCGCCCGAACTCGTGGCCGGCACGGAATATGAAGACAAGGCCGTCTTCCATTTCCCGGGCGGCCTCAAGGATTACCTCGCCGCCCAGATCGGCAAGGATTTTACCGTCACGCGCGACATCTTCGCCGGCAAGACCGAGCGGACCGGCCATGGCTCGGTCGAATGGGCGGTCACGTGGTATGGCGGCGACGCCATGCTGCATTCCTATTGCAACACCATCCCGACGCCCGAAGGCGGCACGCATGAGGCCGGCCTGCGCATTGCGCTCACCAAGGGCCTCAAGGCCTATGCCGAACTGACCAACAACAAGCGAGCCGCCAATATCAGCACCGACGACGTGATGATCTCGGCCGCCGGCATGCTCTCGGTCTTCATCCGCGAACCGGAATTCGTCGGCCAGACCAAGGATCGCCTCGCCACCGTCGAAGCGCAGCGCATCGTCGAGAACGTCATCCGTGACCCCTTCGACCATTATCTCGCCGACAATCCCAACGAAGCCGACAAGCTGCTCGAATGGGTGATCGAGCGCTCGGAAGAGCGCATGCGCCGGCGCAAGGAAAAGGAAGTCAGCCGCAAGACGGCGGTCCGCAAGCTGCGCCTGCCCGGCAAGCTCGCCGACTGCTCGCAGAATTCCGCCGAAGGCGCCGAACTGTTCATCGTCGAAGGCGACTCGGCCGGCGGCTCGGCCAAGCAGGCGCGCAACCGCGCCAACCAGGCCATCCTGCCGCTCAAGGGCAAGATCCTCAACGTCGCCAGCGCCGGCAAGGAGAAACTCGGCGCCAACCAGACCATCGCCGATCTGATCCAGGCGCTCGGCTGCGGCACGCGCACGAAATATCGCGAGGAAGACCTGCGCTACGAACGCGTCGTCATCATGACCGACGCCGACGTCGACGGCGCGCATATCGCTTCGCTGCTCATCACCTTCTTCTATCAGGAAATGCCGGATATGATCCGCAAGGGACATCTGTTCCTCGCCGTGCCGCCGCTCTATCGCATTTCCCAGGGCGCCAAGGTGCTCTACGCCCGCGACGACGCCCATCGCATGGCGCTGATGGAGACGGAATTCACCGGCCGCGGCAAGATCGAGATCAGCCGATTCAAGGGTCTCGGCGAAATGTCGCCGCCGCAGTTGAAGGAGACCACCATGGATCCGTCGACGCGGACATTGTTGCGCGTCGATATCGACGAGGTGGATTTCGAAGGAACGCGCGGCGCGGTCGACGCTCTCATGGGCACCAAGCCCGAAGCGCGTTTCCGCTTCATCCAGGAGCGGGCGCAATTCGCAGAAAATCTGGACATTTAATCAGATTGCCCATTCTCGTGAGCCGCACCGACACAGATTGTTAAGGTGCGGGAGGCTATTCTTCTCGCTTCAAGAACGATTGGGTTTCAGAATGCCAGCTTCGCAAACCGCCGTATCACCGGTTACGATCGACGCACGCTCGTTTCAGCGCGTGGTCGTGAGCCTGGCCGGCCGCCTGATGCTGCCGGACTATACCGAGCTCGAATGCAGAGCCGTCGATATGTCGCCGGGCGATATTCATTTCCATTGCGCCGCGCTGCCGAAGATCGGCGACCGGATCATCGCTTATGTCGATCATATCGGCCGGATCGAAGGCTCGGTCATCAAACTCGTCGATCATGGTTTCGTCACCACCATCAACGCCACCGACCGCAAGCGCGAGAAACTCGCCGCGCAGCTGACCTGGCTCGCCAACAAGACCGCGCTCGGCCTGCCCGAAGATCGCCGCCACGAGCGCATCACGCCGCGTTCGGCCCGTTCGGAACTGGCCCTGGACGACGGCCGTTCCTATCCCTGCCGCATCATCGACCTGTCGATGTCCGGCTGCGCCATCGAAATCGAGGTGCGTCCGGCGCTCGGGACGCCTGTTCGGCTCGGCACCATGCGCGGCAAGGTCGTGCGCCAGTTTCAGGAAGGCGTGGCGATCGAATTCGCGAGCATGTTGAGCCGCGAGCATTTCGAGTCCTACCGGTAAGAACCCAGATCAGACGGATTTACGCGAGGCCGGGCCAGACGCCCGGCCTTTCTCGTTGCCCTCGCGCGCTGGCCGGATGACCGCGCTCCGAATTGTTCGGGGCGCGGTTTTTTCGCCTCAAAAAAAGAAAAATTATTTTTTCGCCGCTAGCCGGTCCAGATCTCGAGCGGGAGGCGCCGGTCGGTCCAGAAAACGCCCCTGCCCCAGAGCGGGACAGATTGTTTCGTCCTGGCACAGCAACGTCATCGAGGCGACAATGCTCTTCCAGTGCGCGTTGACCCAGGAAATTTGTTCCGTGTTTTCAAAAGCCTAAGACAGGTTCGATAAAATTTTCGGCGCATTTGGCGCGAAATCGATGCTTATTTTAGTTTAAATCTATTTGCATTTTACTCAAGTATAAATCAAACAATAACTCGATTTACCTCGAAATGAATTTGCTTTTTACTCGTTTTTACATCGAATTCATCCGCGTATATTCGCGAGCGGTAAAAATGCTTGTGCCATTGTCTTCTCAACACGGGGAGACAAAAACATGTTCGACACAAGAAGCATCAAAACGATCATCACCGCCGCGGCGATCACGGCGGCGGCGGGCGCGGCTCTGGCCTACTCGCCAAACATGGTGACGCTCGGAAAGACCAATCCGCCGATCGGCCATTACGAATTCTGCCGCGACAACCCCAACGCCTGCTCCGCGAAGCAGGACGACCCCGGACCGATGCAATTGACCGAGGCGGCGTGGAAGACGATCCTGAAGGTGAACTACGACGTCAACACGAAGGTCCAGCCGCTGACCGACCAGGAAATCTATGGCGTCGAAGAGAAGTGGGCCTATCCCACCGACGTCGGCGATTGCGAAGACTATGTGCTTCTGAAGCAGCGACTGCTGATCAAGAAGGGCTTTTCGCCGGCCGACCTGCTGATCACCGTCGTGCTGCAGCCGAATGGCGAAGGCCATGCCGTGCTGACGGTCCGCACGGACCGCGGCGACTTCGTGCTCGACAATATGCGCAACAAGGTCCTTCTTTGGGCAGACACCGAATATACCTATCTCAAGCGCCAATCGACGCTGAGCGCCGCCAAATGGGTGAAGATCGAGGATGATCGCGCACCGGTGGTCGGCAGCTTGAACTGATTGCGGCCAACGCCGCAGAATGACCCTCCAAGGGCCGGTCACGTCCCCAATCCCCGTCCGACCGAGCCCAATTTGCCGGTCCCGTTGTCCCCGGGACCGGCTTTTTCTTATCCATGAACCTGCCTGAGCAGTCCGAGCAGCGCCAGGCCGTAGAGCCAGGACCAGGCGAGGACGGCGGCGATCGACAGACCGATCTGGGCGCCGCGCAGCCCGCCGGAGCGGATCTCCGTGATGATCCGCTCGCCGAAAAGAGCGGGACCCGCCACCAGCGCCAGGAGAAGACGAAACAGGCGGCCGGATCGGCCCGCACCCGTCTCCTGCTCGGGACGCGGTCCGTTGAAGATCAGCCGACTTGAATCCACGATCGCCAGAGGCGTCGCCAATCCGATGACCAGGTTGACGACGACGTCGCTCGCTTCCAACATGTGCCACTTCCATCCATTGCAGACGCTTTTCCAGACCCGCAGCAAATTCCGGGCCAGACGCCGCATCCAGCCAGGCGCAGGGCTGCGGCGCTAGCACTCGGTCCGAGACTTGGCGTGATCCGCCAGCGCCTGGAGAGACCCTATGCGTGACGACAATTCGGACGCTGACGAAGCCCCGCTTCTGTCGACCTCGTTCCTGTGGAAAGTCGTCGGGGCGCTTGCGGCGCTGTCGGTCGCGTCTCTCGTGCTGTCATATGGGGCAGCCCGTTATGGAGCCTGGCTCGCCCAGGACGGCCGCACCGACTCCGAGGAGCTTCTCGCGGTGACGATCGGCCAGGATACGCTGGCGCTTCCAGCCAACATGTTTCGTTTCCCGGAACAACGGAAAAGCGGCGACGCCGATCAGGTCGACATCGTCGTCGCCTGGCCGGAGATGGCGGGCTATTCGGCGGCGACCGCCGACCGTTTCAACCAGGCCGACGACGGCGGCAACCTTCTTTTCCTGCAATATAGCCAAAGCGTGATGTCGCGGGACATGTCCGGCCGGCTCGAGCCGATCTACAGGCGGCTGTTTTCGGGCGAGCCGCAACCCGGCCCGGGCGGGCTTTCGCTGCACCGGCTCGATCCCAACGCCGGCTATGGCGCCGAGGTCATCCTGACCGGCGACGAAACGAGCCCCATGCCGTTCGTCACCCGCTGCATCCTTCCTCAAAACGCCGGCGACGCGACGTCCAGCGATTGCCAGCGCGACATCCATGTCGGACGCGATCTCACGCTTCTTTATCGGTTCTCCTCGAGACTGCTGCCCGAATGGCGCAACCTCGACCGCGCCGTCAGGGAATTCTCCGATCGCCGGCTCGATCCGTCGCCTTGAACCCGGCCGAAAAACGGACTCTCGCAAATGTTCACGAAACGTCCCAAAATGCGGCGTTTCTCGCGTTCGGACCCGGTTTCGAACAACGCGTCAACGGTTTGGTAACGCTAACGACCTATCTTGCGGTTTCGAACTCTCGGCCTTTTCAGGTCAGCGCAACAGAAGCAAAGAGTAGCCTAGTGTCGAAGCCCACATTCTCGTTGCCCTCCCTCAGGGGGAAATGCGTCCTTCTCGCAAAAACCGTTTGCTCAATGGCTCTGGCGGCAACCCTCGTTTTCGCCAACGCCTCTGAAACCGTCGCCGGCCCCAAGCCGGCCTCGATCGTGATCGACGCCCGCAACGGCAAGGTCATGCATCAGGAAGACCCCGATGGTCTGCGCTACCCTGCGTCCCTGACCAAGATGATGACGCTCTACATGGTGTTCGATGCGCTGGAATCCGGCCGCATCTCGCTGAAAACCAAGATCACCATGTCCAAACACGCCGCGTCGCAGTCGCCGACCAAGCTCGGCATCGGCGCCGGCCGCTCGTTTACGGTCGAACAGGGCATCCTGTCGCTGGTGACTTTGTCCGCCAATGACTGCGCCACGGCATTCGCCGAATTCCTCGGCGGCAGCGAGCCGCGCTTCGGCAAGATGATGACCGCCAAGGCCCGCGGCCTCGGCATGAGCCGCACCATCTATGTCAACGCTAACGGCCTGCCGGACTCCCGCCAGGTGACCACCGCCCGCGACCAGGCGCGTCTCAGCCTGGCGCTGCGCAAGCATTTCCCGCAGTATTACGGTTACTTCCAGACCCGCAGCTTCACCTATGGCAAGCGCGTGATCGGCAACCACAACCGTCTGCTCGGCGTGGTCCGCGGCGTCGACGGCATCAAGACCGGCTTCACCCGCGCCGCCGGCTTCAACCTCGCCACCTCGGCGCAGCTCGACGGCCGTTCCATCGTCGGCGTCGTGCTCGGCAGCCCCTCGGGCGGCGCCCGCAACGCCAAAATGCGCCGTCTGGTGGAAGCCTATCTGCCCAAGGCCTCGCGCAAGGGCAATGGCGAAGCCTTCGTGTCGATGGCGTCGAAAAACGCCGTGGAGACCGCCTACGCCGCTTCGTCCTCGGACGATGCGCCGGCCATGCAGGTCGCTTCGGCCGATCACAGCCTCGACCTGCCGCACAGAGGTCCGGTGCCGCAGGCCCGATACGACGACGGCGCCCAGGCGCAGGAACTGCAGGCCGACGCCGCCGACACCGTGCCGGTGATCCGCGCCAAGACCGTCAAGATCACCAAGACCGCTTCGCTCGACAGCTCCGTCGGCGCGCCCGACACCAGCGGCCTCTCGGAGATTCCGCAGCGTCCGGTCGCCGAAGCGCAGAAGGTCGACACCGTGACCACCGCCTCCACCGGCCCGTCCGAATCCTATGCGAAGGGTTGGGTCATTCAGGTCGGAACCGCGTCCGAACGCCAGGAAGCCATGAACATCCTCGATCGCGTCAAGGACAAGGGCGGTCGCTCGCTCCGCGCCGCCACCCCCTTCGCCATGGCCTTCTCGAACGGCGGCGCACAGGTCTATCGCGCCCGGTTCGGCGGCTTCGCCGACCAGGACGCCGCCGTCAACGCCTGCAAGGCGCTGAAGCGCAAGGGCGTCAGCTGCTGGGCGGCCATGCAATAAGCTTGAAGAATTCGGCCGCGGCGTGCGTTTTCGCCGCGGTCGCACGGAAACCTCGATTTTGTATTGCGTACGAGGCCCCTCATGTCCAACACGCCGCATTCAGACCTGCGCGACGAACCGCAACGGAAAGCCTATGGCAAGAGCCTCGGCCTTCTGCCGCTACACGAAGCCGCGCTCAAGCTCGCCGGCATGGGATTGAACCGATCCCATGACAAGACCAAGGATCTGGTGGCGATGCTGCTCAGCCACGGCGCCCGCGCCTGGCGCGCCAACCAACCGCATGTCGCCCTGCACCTGCATGTGCGCTCGCCGCGCGGCAAAGCACCGGTCAGGTTGCGAATGCGCTGACTGGAAAACATGGATCGACCAGACATGGCGGGGCCGCGAGGCTCCGCCTTTTTTCGATTTTAGAGCAGGCCCAGTTCCGCCAGTTCGCGCTTGAGATCCGCCGGCATCTCACCCTGGCCGCCGGCCATCAGATCGGCCGGCGCATCCTTGGTTTCGAGATAGCGCCACCCCTGGAACGGCCGCTTCGGCTGCGGCATGGTTTCGATCACCTCGGGCGCGAGCAGCAGGCGGCAGCGGCCGATGCCGTCGGCGTCGGTGAATTCCTCGATGCCGAGCAGCTGCTGGCGGGCCGACAGCACGCCCTTGATCACCCAATAGAGCGAACCGCCGTCCAGCAGGTCCGCCATGCGTTTGGGAACCATGCGCGTGACATGGGCGGAATGGGGTTCCAGGCCGGCGGAGACGGCGAGGCGGGCGCGCTCGTCCACCCATTCGCGGAGATCGTCGATCGATTCGGCGCCGACGCAGAGTTTGATGAGATGAAGAGCCATGGCCCCTTCTCCGTCAGCAAGGCCGCCGCGTCAATGGCGGGACGCGGAGCATCAACAACCGCGTCCGCCGGACTGCATGGTCGGATCAGCACTCGACCACATTGACGGCGAGGCCGCCGGTCGAGGTTTCCTTGTATTTCTCGCTCATGTCGTGCCCGGTCTGGCGCATGGTCTCGATACAGGCGTCGAGCGGCACGAAATGCTGGCCGTCGCCCTTGAGCGCCAGCGACGCCGCGGTGACGGCCTTGACCGCGCCGAGCGCATTGCGCTCGATGCAGGGCACCTGCACCAGGCCGGCGACGGGATCGCAGGTCATGCCGAGATGGTGTTCGAGCGCGATTTCGGCGGCGTTTTCCACCTGCTCGGGCGTGGCCCCCATCACGGCGGCGAGACCGGCGGCCGCCATGGCGGCGGCGGAGCCGACTTCGCCCTGACAGCCGACTTCGGCGCCGGAGATCGAGGCGTTGTGCTTGATGATGCCGCCGACCGCGGCGGCCGTCAGCAGATAGTCGCGGATGCCGTCCTGGTCCCAGTCCTCATGGAAATGCTCGTAATAGCGGATGGTGGCGGGAATGACGCCCGCCGCGCCATTGGTCGGCGCGGTGACGATGCGGCCGCCGGCGGCGTTTTCCTCGTTCACCGCCATGGCGTAGACCGACAGCCAGTCATTGGCCAGCAGCGGATTGGACTTGTTGGAGCGCCACTCCTCCTGCAGCTTGTCGTGGATCTGCCTGGCGCGACGGCGCACCTTCAGCCCGCCGGGCATGATGCCGTCCACCTGCAGGCCGCGTTCGATGCAGGAGCGCATGGCGTCCCAGATCCGGTCGAGCCCGGCGTCCAACGCCTCGCGGCTCATCGTCGCTTCTTCGTTGGCGCGCTTCATCTGGGCGATGGTGAGGCCGGATCGGGCCGCCATGTCGAGCATCTGCTTTGCGGTGGCGAAGGGATAGGGAACCTTGATCGCCTCAGGCTTCTTGGCGGCGGCGCGCATCTTCTCGAGCTCGAGATCGGTGACGACGAAACCGCCGCCGATCGAATAGTAGATCTGCTTCAGCAGCAACCGGCCCGAGCCGTCGAAGGCCTGGAACAACATGCCGTTGGCGTGCCCGGTGAGCGGCGTCTTCTTGTCGAGCACGAGGTCGTCCTTGGGACGGAAAGCGTAGCCCTCATGTCCCGGCGGCGAAATCCGGCCCGAGGTCTCGACTTCGGCGACGAGCGCGTCCATTCTGTCGGGGTCGACGCTGGCGGCCTTCGCCCCCGTCAGTCCGAGGATCACCGCGCGATCGGATCCATGGCCGATGCCGGTGTGAGCGAGCGACCCGTGCAGGCTGACCTTGATCGCCGCGACCTTCGCGCCGGTCGGGCGCGGCCAGTCGGGCGACAGGATGAGATCGAGAAACAGATTGGCCGCGGTCATCGGCCCCATCGTATGCGAGCTCGACGGACCGATGCCGATCTTGAAAACGTCGAATACCGAAAGAAACATGAATTATCGCCTTCCGCCTGTCATGAGCTTTATGCTGGACATTAGTATGGTTTTGACGTTTGTCGCCTCCGAACTTCCGCCAGTCACTGGCACGGGGGCGACATGACGTCGTTTCATGCGCCGGCGCCGCCAGCCATGACGCGGCATGATTTCCAGACTTCGAAGGCAGACGCCGCCCTATGACCCATCTTGATTACATCGCGATCGCTTATTTCGTGCTGCTCTGGGCGCTGTTCAATTGGCTGACCGGCGTTTCGCGCAATTTCAGCCGTATGAGCGTCACGCGCGGCATGGCTATCCACCGCGCCAACTGGATCCGCAATTCGCTCAATCGCGACCTCAAGATGATCGACACCCAGATCATGGCGGGATTGCAGAACGGCACAGGCTTTTTCGCTTCGACCTCTATTCTGGCGCTCGGCGGCTGTTTCGCCCTGCTCGGCCAGACAGAACAGGTGCAGGCCATCTTCGCCGACCTTCCCGCCGTATTTCACAGCAGCCGCGCCGCATTCGAGATGAAGGTCGGCGGGCTCGCCGCGATGTTCGCCTATTCCTTCTTCAAGTTCGGCTGGTCCTACCGGCTGTTCAATTATTGCTCGATCATGTTCGGCGGCCTGCCGATGCACTCCGAGGCCGAGAAGGATCCGGAGGGCGCGCGCCGCGCCGCCGAGGCGGTCATCGCCATGAACGTGATCGCCGCAAAGAACTTCAACGCCGGGCTGCGCGCCATATTTCTGTCGATCGGTTACCTAGGATGGTTCGTCAACGCCTATGCCTTCATGGCCATGAGCACCTTCGTCATCTTCGTTCTCATCCGCCGTCAGTTCTTCTCCGAAGCGCGCGACGCCATTGTCCGAGGCATTGAATCTTGAATCCAGACACGTTTCATGAAGCCGCGCCGCCGAAAAGACGGCAGGCCTGGCTCGACATCGCCCGCGGCCTGGCGCTGTTTCCGATGGCGAGCTATCACTTCATGTGGGACCTCGCCGATTTCGGCTATCTCGCGGCAGACTTTCCCACCTCCGGCTGGCCGAAGATCTATGCGCGCGCCATCGCCTCCACATTCCTGTTTCTCGCCGGTTATTCGCTCTATCTGGCGCATGGCTCCGGCTTCAAGGCGACGAATTTCCTGAAGCGCCTCGGCGTGATCGGCCTCGCCGCCGGCGCGGTCTCTCTGGGCACCTATCTCTGGATGCCGGGCGGTTTCATCTATTTCGGCATATTGCACGCCATGGCGACCGCGAGCATCTTCGGCCTGGCGTTTCTTCGCGCGCCCGTGGCGTTGACGCTCGCGGCCGCCGCCGCCTTCTTCGCCGCCCCGCATGTCATCCCATTGGGAGGAGTCTTCAACCAGCCCTGGCTGTGGTGGCTGGGGCTTGCCGACCAGAACCGTCCCTCTTTCGACTTCGTGCCCATGCTGCCCTGGCTGGCGCCGTTTCTGACCGGGCTGGCCGCCAGCAAATTCGTCAGTTCCCGCGGATGGACGCCGGCCAATAACCTGGGGAAAACTCGCGAAAACCGTTGGAAAACCTATCTGGCCGCAATCGGGCGACACAGTCTCGTCTTTTATCTCGCGCACCAACCGGTGCTGATTGCGATTCTCTATGGGATCAGTCTCGTCGCCCCACCCCCGGCGGTGGATGCGCGCGAGGCCTATATTCAGAATTGCCGACCCAGTTGCGAACGAAACCAGACGCCCGGCTTTTGCCAGTCCTTTTGCGACTGCACGCTGGAACAGCTTTCAAAGACGGATTTGCTGTCGCGATTCCAGTCTGGCGCAATCTCGGTCAGCGATGATCGGATCAAGGATATCGCATTCCAGTGCAGCATTCGCTCCGAATAGGGGCACAATGGCGGGTGGACGAGATGAATGTATATCGCGCAAGACCGGTGACCTATCCGTGGCCGACTGCGTTTTTCCTGATAATCCTTCCACTCTCCATGCTGTGTTACAAGTTTGCCCCCATGCATATGCTGAACGGGGTCCCGCTGCTGCGCATCGCCGCGTCGAGCCTGATGATCGGAGCCGGCCTGTTCCTGGCGGTCTGGGCCATCGTGGCGCTCAAGAGCCACCACACGGCGCTCGGCTCGATGAAGAACACCTCGCGACTGGTGACGTCGGGACCATTCAGACTGACGCGCAATCCAATATATCTGGGTTACATGATCGCCGCGCTCGGCGTTGCGCTGGCCGCCAACAATCTCTGGACGGCGGGTCTGGCGGTCTGCGCCGCCGTTGCCACCCATCTCTGGGTCATCAAGCGCGAGGAGCAATTCCTGCAGGCGCGATTCGGCTACGAGTTCGAACGCTACCGCCGGCGCACCCGCCCCTGGCTCTGATCGCCGCGGACGACTTCACATAACTTGATGAAAATCAGGTGGAAACGCCGATTTCCGCCAACCGGTTGAGGCAGGACTCCTCGATGCTGTCGAGTTCGGCGATGGTCTCGTCGATATCGCGGCGTTTTTGCCGGAGATCGTCGCGCTTGTCGTCGACCTTTCGCATCAGCAACTTCAACTGCCCGATCTCTCCCGGCGGCTCCTTGTAGACATGAATGATCTCGCGGATCTCGGCGATGGTGAAGCCGATGCGGCGGCCGCGCAGGATCTGCGCGATCAGGTGCCGGTCCGCCTGACGGTAGAGCCGGGTGCGGCCGCGCCGTTCCGGATGAATGAGACCTTCATCCTCGTAGAACCTGAGCGTGCGCGTGGAAATATCGAATTCCCGCGTCAACTCGGTTATACTGTAAAACTTGTTCACTGCCATGCTCGCCGCCAGATTCAGGATCGGCGTGAGATTAATTGACCTTGACGTAAAAGTCAATTTTCCTCAGCGCATGCTGAACCAGAGCGTCGCGAGGCCAAGGAAGCCGAAGAAGCCGGTGAGATCGGTGATCATGGTGACGAAGACCGACGACGCCACGGCCGGATCGGCCCCTAACCGGTTAAGCAGCAGCGGCACGAGATTGCCCGCCATCGCGGCGGCGAGGAAATTGATGAACAGCGCCGTGGCGATCACCAGTCCCAGATGGATGTCGTGATACATGAAGCCCGCGACGAGACCCACCAGGATCGCGAAGATCAGGCCGTTGGTCGTTCCCACTCCCAATTCGCGGCGGATGATGCGGCCGGCGTTGTAAATGTCGAGATCACGGGTCGCCAGCGCCCGCACCGTCACCGTCATCGTCTGCGTGCCGGCATTGCCGCCCATCGAGGCGACGATCGGCATCAACACCGCCAGCGCCACCATCTGTTCGATCGTGGCGTCGAACAGGCCGATGACGGTCGAGGACAGGAAGGCCGTGCCGAAATTGATAAACAGCCAGAGGAAGCGCGACCGCACGGTCGACAGCACATTGTCGGACAGTTCTTCGTCGCCGACGCCGGCCAGGCGTTTGATGTCCTCTTCCGCTTCCTCGTGAATGACGTCGACCACGTCGTCGATGGTCAGCACGCCCACCAGCCGGTCGTTCTCGTCGACGACGGCGGCGGATAAGAGGTCATACTGCTGGAAGAGCTGCGCCGCTTCCTCCTGGTCCATGTCGGCCGGGATAGAGTGACTGGTCTCGCGCATGATCTCGTCGATCTTGACGCCGCGCTGGGTGCGCAGGATGCGGTCGAGATCGACAGCCCCCAACAGCTTGAAGGTGGGATCGATGACGAAGATCTGTGTGAAGGTCTCGGGAAGATCTTCCTCCTCCCGCATATAGTCGATGCATTGACCGACGGTCCAGAAAGGCGGCACGGCCACGAATTCCGACTGCATGCGCCGGCCGGCCGAACTTTCCGGATAGTCCAGCGCCCGGCGCAGCCGCACGCGCTCGGTGAACGGCAGCTTGGCGAGAATCTCTTCCCGGTCTTCCTGGTCGAGGTCTTCGAGAATATAGACCGCATCGTCCGAATCGAGATCGCCGATGGCCGCGGCGATGGCGTCGTTGGGGATCTGCTCGACGATTTCGAGACGGATCGCTTCATCGACCTCGGTCAGGGCCGCGAGATCGAAATCGTCGCCGAGCAGCTGGATCAGCGCGATGCGCTGTTCCGGCATCATCGCCTCGAGCACGTCGCCGAGTTCGGAGATATGCAGGCGGCCGACATGACGACGGAGAAAGATGACGTCGCGATCGGCGATCGCCGCGCCGACCAGCGCGAGAAAATCGTGCCGCACCGAGCCGTCTTCAGTGTAGATGTCGGAGAGTTCCGGGCGTTCCGCCGGTTCGAGGGCGTCCAAAACGTCCTGTTCGCTGTCTTTCGACATCGCTCCGCCCCCTTCCCCTTGTCCTGTCCTTCTTCACCCGCGCGCGCCTTCCGGCGCACAGGAGCTGTTGAGCATGAACGGTTTCTCTTTCCGACAAATCCATGGCCGCCGAACGGTGCTAGACGAATTCGCAAGCGCGGTCCACCGAAAATCCCGTCGGGAACATTAGTCGAGGCCGCGTTAATTTTCCGTGCGAAATCAAATTGATGCAGCGCATCTTCGCGCCCTGCCGCCAACTTTACATTTCTTCATGCGCCGGCAAAAACCGCGCAACATCCGCCGTTCATTCTGGCTCCATCGAAAACAGAGCGAAGAAAGGACCAAGCCATGACGCAAGACCTCGAGACGGGCATCGTGGAAGCGCCGAAATCGAATTGGCTTCGCCGCATCGTCATCATCGGCTCCACCACGGCCGTCGTGCTCGGCGCGGGCGCGCTGGCCTTCGCCGACGGCAAGGACGGCTTCGGGCCCGGCGGCATGCGCCAACGGCTCATGCACGGCTACATGGAGTATCGCATGGACCGAATGCTGGACGACGCCGGCGCCGACGACGCGCAAAAGGCCAAGATCAAGACGATCCTGAAGACGGCGATGGACCAGGTTCGCCCCGACCGACAGGAACGTCGCGCCATGCGCGACGGCGCTCTCGACCTGCTGGAAGCCCCGACCATCGACCGCGCCGCGATCGAATCCTTCCGGGCGCAGCAGATCGAAAAGCTCGACGCCAAGTCGAAAATCATTGCCAAGGCCGTCGCCGATGCCGCAGATGTGCTGAACCCCGACCAGCGCAAGAAACTCGTCGACGAGCTCGACGAGATGGGCTTCGGCCGCGGACGCGGCATGGACGGCGACCATCCGCCCGGCATGATGGACGACATGACGCCGAAAGCTCCCTGAACGAGCAAACAGCAGGACGACGACATGGCGGATGAAATTCTGGTGATCGACGACGACACACGGTTGTCCGCCATGTTGTCGGACTATCTGGGATCGGCAGGCTATGCCGTACGGACGGCGGCGACGGGCGCTTCGGGCCTCCAGGAGATCGCCCGCCGCCCGCCGGACGCCGTGGTGCTCGACGTGATGCTGCCCGACACCGACGGCTTCGACGTCTGCCGCAAGATCCGCGCCCGCTCCAACCTCCCGATCCTCATGCTCACCGCGCGTGGCGAAGAGACCGACCGCATCGTCGGGCTGGAAATCGGCGCCGACGACTATCTCGGCAAACCCTTCAGCCCGCGCGAACTGGCGGCGCGGCTGAAGGCGCTGCTGCGCCGCGCCCGCTCCTCCGTCCAGCAGATGGAGTTGCTCCGTTTCGGCGGACTGGAGATCGACCGCGACCGCCGGATCGCCACCATAGACGGCCAGGAAACGGCGCTGACCGGCTATCAGTTTTCATTGCTCGTCGTTCTCGCCGAAAACGCGGGACGCGTGCTCAGCCGCGATCGGCTGATGGAGATGGTCAAGGGCGAGGAACTCGAAGCCTTCGATCGCTCCATCGACGTGCATATCTCCCGCATCCGGGCGGCGATCGAGAAAGACCCGAAAAATCCGCGACGCATTCTCACCTTGCGCGGCTCGGGCTATCTCTTCGCCCGCAATCAGGACGAGGGTTGAACCTTGGTCGCCTCCCGCCTGTTTCTCAAGATCTATCTGACCGTGCTCGGCTGCCTGGCGCTGGTGGTGGTGACGCTCAGCGCGCTGGCCTTTCTCGGCCGGCTCGACGCCAATCGCGGCCCGCTCGAACAGAGCGTCAGCAAGCTCGCCGCTTCGGTGCTGAGCGCCGATGTGCCGCTTGCCCAGCGCCAGGCCATGCTCGATCGCCTCGCCCGCGCCTTCGACGCCGATATCGCCATCTTCGACGCCGGGGGACGCTTCGTGCAGGGGGCTGGCGAGCGCATCGCCAGGCTCGACTCCGATGACGCCTGGAGCCGAAAGACCGACCGTTTCCGGGCCTTCCGGATCGAATTGCCCGAGGGCGCAACGCTGATCGCCTATGTGCCCCGCCGCTTCGCGCCGCCGCGCGGCCATCTCGTCGGGCTGTTTCTGTTGACCGCCCTGCTGGTCGGACTCGGCGCCTATCCCGTCGTCCGTCACCTGACCCGCAGGCTCGACCACCTCAGGGGCAGCATGGACAGCTGGGGCAATGGCGACCTATCCGTCCGCGCGCCGGTGCATGGCCGCGACGAGGTCGCCGCCGTCGCCCGCACCTTCAATCTCGCCGCCGATCGCATCGAGGCGCTGGTGACATCGCAAAAGAGCCTGCTCGCCAACGCCAGCCACGAGCTGCGCTCGCCGCTCGCCCGTCTCCGGCTCGCGGTCGAGATGCAGGAGCTGGCGCGAACCGAAAAGACCCGCGACGAGATCATCCGCAATCTGGCCGAACTCGACGACATCGTCGAGGAAATCCTGCTGAAGAGTCGTCTCGGCGGCGAGCGCCCGCCGCCGCTCGACCAATCGGTCGATCTCCTGGCGCTGGTCAGCGAAGAAGCGGCCGTGACGGGCGCCGCCGTGGAAGGCGACGCCGAGATTGCGATAGGCAACGAGAAACTTCTGCGCCGGCTGATCCGCAACCTGCTGCAGAATGCCGAACGCCATGGCGCTTCGCCGGTGTCGGTGACGCTCGGCGTCGAAGGCAACGCCGCAATCCTGCGGGTTCGCGATCATGGATCCGGCATCGCGCCCGAAGATCGCGCCAGGGTGTTCGAACCTTTCTATCGCCCATCCGGCCGCAGCGAGGCGGATGGCGGCTGGGGCCTCGGCCTGTCGCTGGTCTGGGAAATCGCTCGGCTGCATCGCGGATCGGTGACGATCGAGGATGTCGACGGACCCGGCGTCTGTTTCCGCGTCGCGATCGACAAGGGCCAATCAGGCCGCGTCCTCTAGGATGAGACCGTCGGTCGGCGCAACGCGAAGCCAGCCGCGGTCCGCCCGCCTGTCGTCGTCGCTCAAGACGAGGCTGTCGACGAGGCGACGCCAGCCCGGATGGTTCATCCGGCCGCGAACGACGGCGTCGATCCGGCTCATGGCCGCGGCTTCACGCTCCGTCATGCAAAGACGGCCGCGCTCCAGCCTGTCTCTCACGATGCGGTAGACGAAGTCGAGGTCATCGACCGATATGCCGCTGCGTTTGGCTGAGCGCTGCGCGGCGTAAGCGCCCTCGCCGGTTTCCAACGCCAGGCGCAACTGGTCGAGCGCAAGCGCCGCCAAGCTGTCCGCACGAGCGCCGGCGAGTTCCATCGTATGCAGCAGAAGATCGAGTTCGTCGGCGTCGCCGATCACGCCTTCCGGCGCGATCATCGCCATCAGGCAGTCGGCGCGGTCGGCGTCGGGATTGCGGCGGAAATCGCCGCCTCGTGTAAAAAATCCGGCCATGACCTCGACGAACCAACGGCTCCAATCGAGGCTCTTCTCCTGGGCGGAGCGGTGAATCAACAATATGCGCCAGGCGTCCGTCTCGCTCTGGAGGCCTGCCGGAAACATCCATCTGCGCAGCATCTGCACATCGTCTCGCGTCAGCCGCGGTTTCCCGGCGAGCGCCGAGGCGGGATAACGCAACGTCAACTCCAACATCGAAGCAGCTCCCGCTTCATCATGAAGCGCGAGCAATCTCGCAGCCGAAGGTAAATTTGAACCCAATCGAAAGGGTGAACCTTCGGTTAATCCTGAACCGCCACCCGGATCTCGTCGCGTCGCGCGCTCCAGATGATGTAGAGGCCCGATCCGATGATCACGGCGACGCCGAGCCATTTGGAGAGATTGGGAAAATCCCCGAACAGCAGATAACCGAGCGCGGTGGCCGAAATGATTTCGAAATATTGAAAGGGCGCCAGCACCGATACCGGCGCCAGCCGAAAGGCCTTGACGACCAGCAGATGGCCATAGCCCGACAGGCCCCCGAGCAGGAGTAGAATCCCGAAACTGAACAGCCCATCCGGCAGCGCCATCTGAAAATCGCCCCAGCCGGCGGTGTCCCCGAGCACGAGCACGGCCCCCATGAACAGCGAGCCTCCGACGCCCGACAGCGTCTGCATGGTGAGCGGCGGATCGGCCTCGCCGATCGCGCGGTTGAGGAACAGATAGAGCGCGAAGAGAAAGGCGCAGGCGACCGGCAGCAGCGCCGTCAGGCCGAACAGCCGAAAGCTAGGCTGGATGACGATCATAGCGCCCCCGAAGCCGATCAGGATTGCGACCCAACGCTTCCAGCCGACCTTCTCGCCGAGGATCCAGGCCGACATCGCCGTCAGCATGAAGGGCTCAACGAAATAGATCGCGAAGACGTCGGCGAGCGGCATATATTTGACCGCGGTGAAGAACAGAAGCGTCGCGGCGGCATGCAGGGCTCCGCGCAGCAGGTTCATCCAGGGACGCTTGGCCACGAAGGCCCCGCGCCCGGCCACCGTCACCAAGAGCGGCAGCGTCAGCGCCGTCTGGAAGAAGAAGCGGTAGAAGGTCACCTGTCCCGGCGACATGGCCTGCACATTGGCCATATATTTGGCGATGGCGTCCATGCAGGGCAGGATCATCATGGCCCCGGCCATGATGAGAAGCCCGCGGATAAGGGAGGAGTTTGGCGGCGACGATGTGATGGAGGTCATGAGGGACTCGAACCGGATTCGTGCGCGCAATCTAGCGAAGGCCGTGGCCTGACACACGCGATAAAAGCGGCCTGGCGTTGAATAGTCCTCAATCTCAGAATCAGCCGATCTTCATCACGCCTGACGACCGCCGCCGCGCCTCACCTCCCCGCCGCGATCCGCGCCGCCATGCGGTCGGCCATCATGATCGTGGGCGCATTGGTGTTGCCGCCGATCAGCGTCGGCATGATTGAGGCGTCGATGACGCGCAGCCGCTCCATGCCCCTGACCTTCATCGCTTCGGGATCGACGACCGACAGCGCATCGACGCCCATCCGGCAGGAGCCGACCGGGTGGTAGATCGTATCCGCCCGCGCCCGGATCTGTCTGAGGATCTCCGCATCGCTCAGATTCGCGAAAGGATGGAGATCGCGGCCCCTGACGGCGTCGAGCGCCGGCTTGGACATGATGTCGAGCATCCGGCGGATGCCGGTGATCAGCAGCGCCTCGTCGCGGGCGTCGCTCAGATAGCGCGGATCGATCCTGGGCGGCAGTCTGGGATCGGGACCATGCAGCCCCACCTCGCCGCGGCTGAACGGCCGGAGCACGCAGACATGGCCGGAATAGCCCTGCGGCAGATGCAGCTTGCGGGCGTGATTTTCCAAGAGGCCGATGACGAAATGGAGTTGCAGGTCCGGAATGGCGACCTCCGGCGAAGAGCGGAGAAAGGCGCCGACTTCGGCGACCGGCGAGGCGCAGAGCCCGGCACCATTCTTCCGCCAGCGCAGCATTTCCCGGCCGATGGTCATCAGGCCTGACGGCGTCAGCCCCACCGTGTCGGCGCCGTTGGAGCGGGTGGCGTGGACATAGTCGAGATGGTCCTGAAGGTTTTCGCCCACTCCCGGCAGGTCATGCGCGACCTCGACTCCCGCCCCCTTGAGCTTGGCCCCAGGGCCGATGCCGGACAGCAGCAGCAGATGCGGCGAGCCGAAGGCGCCGGAGCACAGGATCACCTCGCGCCGCGCCCTCACTTCGTGTCTCTGGCCGCCGCGCCTGACGACCATGCCGCGCGCGGTTCGTCCTTCGAGGAGCAATCGTTCGGCATGCGCGCCCGTCATGACCTTGAGATTGCCCCGTCCCATGACCGGATGCAGATAGGCCGCCGCCGCCGAGCAGCGTTCGCCCTTTTTCGGCCCGTCCCAGAATTGCGTCACCTGATAGAGGCCGGCTCCTTCCTGCTCCGGTCCGTTGAAATCGTCGTTGAGCGGCAGGCCCGCCTGCCGGCAGGCGTCGATGAAGCGGGCGGAGATCTGTCGCGGCGTCTGCTGTTCGCCCACCTGCAAGGGACCAGAGCCGCCATGCAGCCGGCTGTCGCCGCGCTGATTGCCCTCCGTCTTCACGAACCAGGGCAGCACCTCGCGCCAGGACCAGCCGGCGCAGCCGAGCTCCGCCCAGCGATCGTAATCGGTGGGATGGCCGCGCACATAGAGCATGGCGTTGATGGCGCTCGATCCGCCCAGAGCCTTGCCGCGCGGCTGGAAGCCGCGCCGGCCATTGAGCTTTTCCTGCGGTTCGGTGAACAGCGCCCAATTGTTGTATTTCGGCTTGCCGCTGACCATGGCGACAATGCCGAGCGGCATGCGGATGGCGAGATCGCGGCCCTCGCCGCCCGCCTCGATCAGGCAAACGGTCACCTCAGGCCTCTCGCTCAACCGCGCCGCAAGCACGGAACCCGCCGATCCTCCACCGACGATGACATAGTCGAACTCCATGACGTGATCCTCCCCGGCCCTAGAATTGTTCTCGCTTACGTAAAGGTCAACCGCTTCTTGACAGCGTGACGACGGCGGCGTCAGACGCGCCGTTATTTTACGCTTTCAGGCTTGCCCGGCCGGCCTCCGATATGTTCTCTAGCCGCAAAACAATTGTCATCCGCCAATGGAGGATTCCCATGGACGTTCGCGCCGCCGTGGCCGTGCAAGCCGGCAAACCGCTCGAAATCATGACCGTTCAGCTCGAAGGCCCGCGCGCCGGCGAAGTGCTGATCGAGGTCAAGGCGACTGGAATCTGCCACACCGACGACTTCACTTTGTCGGGCGCGGATCCCGAAGGCCTGTTCCCCGCTATTCTCGGCCATGAAGGCGCCGGCGTCGTCGTCGATGTCGGCCCGGGCGTGACCTCGGTGAAGAAGGGCGATCACGTCATTCCGCTCTACACGCCGGAATGCCGCTCCTGCCCCTCCTGCCTCAGCCGCAAGACCAATCTCTGCACCGCGATTCGCTCGACCCAGGGCCAGGGCGTGATGCCCGACGGCACCAGCCGCTTCTCGATCGGCAAGGACAAGATCCATCACTATATGGGCTGCTCGACCTTCGCCAATTACACCGTGCTGCCGGAAATCGCGGTGGCCAAGGTGCGCGAAGACGCGCCCTTCGACAAGATCTGCTATATCGGCTGCGGCGTCACCACCGGCATCGGCGCCGTCATCAACACGGCGCAAGTGGAAATGGGCGCAACCGCCATCGTCTTCGGTCTCGGCGGCATCGGCCTCAACGTCATCCAGGGCCTGCGCCTCGCCGGCGCCGACATGATCATCGGCGTCGACATCAACAACGACAAGAAGGCCTGGGGCGAGCGCTTCGGCATGACCCACTTCGTCAATCCGAAGGAAGTCGAGGGCGACATCGTCCCCTATCTCGTCAACATGACCAAGCGCGGAGCCGACCAGATCGGCGGCGCCGACTACACGTTCGACTGCACCGGCAACACCAAGGTGATGCGCCAGGCGCTCGAAGCCAGCCATCGCGGCTGGGGCAAATCCGTCGTCATCGGCGTCGCCGGCGCCGGCCAGGAAATTTCCACCCGTCCCTTCCAGCTGGTCACCGGCCGCACCTGGATGGGCACCGCCTTCGGCGGCGCGCGCGGCCGCACCGATGTGCCGAAGATCGTCGACTGGTACATGGACGGCAAGATCCAGATCGATCCGATGATCACCCATGTGATGCCGCTCGAAGACATCAACAAGGGTTTCGACCTGATGCATTCGGGCGAAAGCGTGCGCGGCGTGGTCGTGTACTGAGCTGCGACGATCGACCGATTTTTTAAGACGCCGGGGTCTCACGACCCCGGCGTTTTGATTTGTCGCGAACGCGCCAACACGAAAATCCCGCACGGAGAAATCCGCCGGGGTGATGAAGGAGAGCCGCGCGAAAGCGGGCATTCCTGGTAGTCTGTAGTCAGGCTTTGCTTCCGCGCGGCCTCGAAGCATGAACCGTGTTGGGAACCGGCTCACCTGACGCAGCCGACGCCGCCAGCAGAGGCGTCGATTGCTTCGAAGTCATCTCGGCTTTGGCGAGGACCCGCCGAAACGACCGCTTCGTTTCCGCCTGCCCGCAAAGTCTCGCGAAACACTCCGGTGGCGGAACGGATAGAGGATAAAGCCGCGGAGAAAGAGGGGGACGTAACGCCACAAGAGAATTTACGATCCGGACCTGCATTCGCAGGGGCGCCGTGGCAAGCTGCGCGCGATCGAGAAACATCACCAAGCTGACGCAGCGAGACCTGCGTCTTACATTGTCTTACATATTCAACGAGGAGCACGTTCATGACGAAATCGCCGGGACCGGATCAAGGTTTCGAGAGAAGCGGCCGATTTCGTTCGGAATGAAACCGTATATCTTCGCCGCCGAAACAAACACGCCGCCCAGAGTTTTCTGGATATCATCCGCCGCGCCAAGACTGTGTCGGCGACCTTCGACGAAGCCGGAAATCGGATGCACGGGCTTCAGATCAAGGGCGGGCGTACTCTCGTCGTGGACGCTTATCTTTTCGATTATCAGCGTGGGCAGGGAACGGCCATATCCTGGCGATCCGCCACGGCCGAATGCCGCAGATCACGCCTGACATCGAGGACGGATCGGACGATGCGGAACAGTCACGTTGAACTTCCTCCTCCCCAGCATCAGCATCCGCCGCTCTTACGGTCATTGCTCAGCGCAGAACGCGCTCGAACAACACCAGATTGACGCCATGATAATCTCTACCGCCAAACTCCCGGAATCCCAGCTTTTGAGCCAACGCAATCGACGGCGTATTGATGGGGTCGATCATGCAGACCACACGGTTTCCTTCCGGGCGTTTGTCCATCCAGGCCAGCGCCGCCTGTTTGGCTTCGCGCGCAAGCCCCTGTCCTTGAAAACCGTTGGCGATCTTCCACATCGCTTCGGGCGCCTGATCGAAAAGCGGTCCGTGACCACGTTTGAAATAGGCGAAACCCACTTCGCCGCAGATTGCGCCCGTCTCACGATCCACGGCCACAAACGGGCCGAAACCAAAGCACTGCCAATGGCCTATCCATCGCAACAACCGGGCGAACACCTGTTCTTCGTTCAGCACCGGCAGCGGCGATTTGATGTCGCCGCTCATCGATTGCGTCAACCACATCGGCGCATAGGCGTCGAAATCCTCTAGCGCATGCGGTCGCAGCACGAGCCGTTCGGTGGCGATCATCATCCGTCTCCCTCAACGACAAAAGCCGGGCGCGAGGCCCGGCTTTCGAATGACACCAGTCCAAAACCGATCAAGCGGCTTCGGCGGCCTTCTCGTTTTCGACGCGCTGCAGGTCAGCGGCGCCCTTGGCCGAAATGTCGCGATCGACGAATTCGATCACGGCCAGCGGCGCGTTGTCGCCGTGGCGGAAGCCGGCCTTCATGATGCGAAGGTAGCCGCCGTTGCGGTTGGCGTAGCGCGGAGCGATCGCGGCGAAGAGCTTGGCGACGAGTTCCGAGCTGCCGATCTGCGAGATGGCCTGACGACGAGCGTGCAGGTCGCCCTTCTTGCCGAGCGTCACCAGCTTTTCCACGATCGGGCGAATTTCCTTCGCCTTCGGCAGGGTGGTGACGATCTGTTCGTGTTCGATCAGCGAAGCCGCCATGTTGGCGAACATCGCCTTGCGGTGGCTGGCGGTTCTGTTGAGCTTGCGGCCCGAATTTCCGTGGCGCATGGCTATACTCCTTTAAGCGCAGGTCTCAGATCTTGCGAGCCTGCCGTTTCCTGGCACAAGCAGGAACAAGTCCTGCCGTTTGTCTGGGAAAGGCAAGCGAGCCTGCCTTTTTGTTTCTCAGTACTGGTCTTCGTAGCGCTTGGCGAGCTCTTCGATGTTCTCCGGCGGCCATGCAGGCACTTCCATGCCGAGATGCAGGCCCATCGAGGCGAGAACTTCCTTGATCTCGTTCAGCGACTTGCGACCGAAGTTCGGAGTGCGGAGCATCTCGGCTTCGGTCTTCTGGATGAGATCGCCGATATAGACGATGTTGTCGTTCTTGAGGCAGTTCGCCGAACGCACCGACAGTTCGAGCTCGTCGACCTTCTTGAGGAGGGCCGGGTTGAACGCGAGTTCGGTGATCGCCTCTTCTTCGGCTTCCTTCTGCGGCTCGTCGAAGTTGACGAACACGGAGAGCTGGTCCTGAAGAATGCGAGCCGCAAAAGCGACGGCGTCCTCGCCGGTGACGGAACCATCGGTCTCGATGGTCATGGTCAGCTTGTCATAGTCGAGAACCTGGCCTTCGCGGGTGTTTTCCACCTTGTAGGACACTTTCTTGACCGGAGAGAACAGGCTGTCCACCGGGATGAGGCCGATCGGCGCGTCTTCCGCACGGTTGCGGTCGGCGGGAACATAGCCCTTGCCGTTGGCGACCGTGAATTCCATACGGATCTCAGCGCCCTCGTCGAGCGTGCAGATCGGATGGCTCGGATTGAGGATCTCGATGTCGCCGACCGTCTGGATATCTCCAGCGGTGACCACGCCCGGACCCTGCTTGCGCACGACCATACGCTTGGGATCGTCGCCATCCATCTTGATGGCGATTTCCTTGATGTTGAGCACGATGTCCGTGACGTCTTCGCGAACGCCGGGAATCGAGGAGAATTCATGCAGCACGCCGTCGATCTGCACCGCCGTGACGGCGGCGCCGCGCAGCGACGACAGCAGGATGCGGCGGAGCGCATTGCCGAGCGTCAGGCCGTAACCACGCTCGAGCGGCTCGGCGACCAGGGTCGCCTTGATGCGGCTCGAGGAGGTGAACTCGACCTTATTCGGCTTGATGAGTTCCTGCCAGTTCTTCTGAATCATGTGATGTGACCTTCCATTCGCGCCACCATCCAATCGTGGCGATCGACATCGAGGAAAACCGGCCCGGGCCAAAACCCGAACCGGCCGTTATTGATGATCAGACGCGGCGCTTCTTGCGCGGACGGCAGCCATTGTGCGGGATCGGCGTGACGTCGCGAATCGAAGTGATGGTGAAACCGGCGGCCTGCAGGGCGCGCAGCGCGGATTCACGGCCCGAACCGGGGCCGCAGACTTCGACTTCCAGCGACTTCATGCCGTGTTCCTGGGCCTTCTTGGCGCAGTCTTCAGCGGCGACCTGAGCGGCGAACGGGGTCGACTTGCGCGAACCCTTGAAACCCTTCGCGCCGGCAGACGACCAGGCGATCGCGTTGCCCTGGGCATCGGTGATCGTGATCATCGTGTTGTTGAAGGTGGAGTTCACGTGGGCGACGCCCGACGAGATGTTCTTGCGTTCCCTACGGCGAACGCGAGCGGCTTCCTTGGCCATTTTTAGTCCTTTCGTTGATCTCTTCACCGCCGTAACACCAGCGGCTACACCATCCTCGCCATAGCATTTAGGCGGTGGACGCCGGGAACCGGCATCCGCCGCCTATCGGCTGCGGCAAGGAGGAATTACTTCTTCTTGCCGGCGATCGCCTTGGCCGGACCCTTGCGGGTGCGGGCGTTGGTGTGCGTGCGCTGACCGCGCACCGGCAGGGAGCGGCGATGACGCAGGCCGCGATAGCAGCCGAGGTCCATCAGACGCTTGATGTTCATCGAGGTCTCGCGACGCAAGTCGCCTTCGACCTGGTAGTCGCGGTCGATCGTTTCACGGATCTGCAGGACTTCCGCATCAGTGAGCTGATGCACGCGACGGTCGGCAGCGATGCCGGCCTTCTCGATGATTTCCTGAGCAAATTTCGGACCGATCCCGTGAATATAGGTCAGCGCGATGACGACGCGCTTCTGAGTCGGGATGTTGACGCCAGCGATACGGGCCACACCTATTCTCCTTGCATTCCGCTTGCCATCCGGCAATCGGTTGTTGTTTCACGACCGCGTACGGCCGCCTGTTGCCTTTTATCCGGTTCGCTTCATGTCAAAAACGACCGTAACGGGTTTTCCCACTTCAGGGGAAATCCGCGCCGATCGCTTTAAATCTTTCGCGAGTTGGCGCGTCATTAGCGGAAAAGCCTTAAAAAGGCAACCTTCCGCTAAAAGTTTTTTGGATGTCACACGCGCGAAAGAATCGTTTCGATCGCTGCCGTTACTTCATCGATCGGAGCCATGCCGTCAACCGGCTTGAGCAATCCCTTGGCGTGATAATAGCCGATGAGCGGCGACGTCTTCTTGTAATAGTCCTGAAGACGGGTGGTCATGGTCTCAGCGTTGTCGTCGGGGCGACGTTTGAAGGAATGGCCGCCGCACTTGTCGCAGACGCCCTCCACCTTCGGCTGGTGATTCTTGTCGTGATAGCCCGCGCCGCAGGTGGCGCAGGTGTAACGACCAGACACGCGCTCGACGAGCACCGTGTCATCCACCTGCATCTCGATGACGACATCGAGTTTCATGCCCTTGGCCGACAACATCGCATCGACGGAATCGGCCTGCACCAGCGTGCGCGGATAGCCGTCGAGGATGAAACCCCTGGCGCAATCGGCCTGGTCGATCCTCTCCGAAACGATGGCGTTGACGATATCGTCGGACACCAGATTGCCGGCGTCCATCACAGCCTTTGCGCGCTTGCCGACTTCGGTCCCCTGAACGACGGCCGCCCGCAACATGTCCCCCGTCGAAAGCTGCGGGATGCCGTGCTTCTCGACGATACGCTGGGCCTGGGTGCCTTTGCCGGCCCCCGGAGGCCCCAACAGAATAAGCCTCATTATCCCCTCTTCCCTCCCCGGAGTTTCGATTTCTTGATGAGCCCCTCATACTGGGTCGCGATGAGGTGGCCCTGGATCTGCGCAACCGTATCCAGAGTAACACTAACCACGATCAAAAGCGAAGTACCACCAAGGTAGAACGGGACGCCGGTTTGAGCGATCAGAATTTCGGGCAGAATACAGACGATGATCAAATAGGCCGCGCCGATCACCGTGATGCGGGTCAGCACATAATCGATATATTCGGCGGTCCGCTCACCCGGACGGATGCCCGGAATGAAGCCGCCATGCTTCTTGAGATTGTCGGCCGTGTCTTTCGGATTGAAGACGATCGCCGTGTAGAAGAAGGCGAAGAAGCCGATCAGGGCCGCATAGAGCAGCATGTAGAGGGGCTGGCCGTGGCCGAGCGCGGCGACGATCGCCGTCGCCCAGTCCGGCAGCGCGCTCGAGCCGGAGAAGCCGGCAAGCGTGGCTGGCAAGAGCAGAAGCGACGAGGCGAAGATCGCCGGAATGACGCCGGCCGTGTTGAGCTTGAGCGGCAGATGCGAAGTGTCGCCCTGGAACATCCGGTTGCCGACCTGCCGTTTCGGATACTGGATCAACAGCCTGCGCTGGGCGCGCTCGAAGAAGACGATCATGGCGATCGCGGCAATCGCGACCACGATGACGACCAGGATGATCGCCGTGGACAGCGTGCCCGTGCGGCCGAGTTCGAGCGTGTTGGCCAGCGCATGCGGAAGAGCAGCGACGATGCCAGCGAAGATGATCAGCGAGATGCCGTTGCCGATGCCGCGCGAGGTGATCTGCTCGCCCAGCCACATCAGGAACATGGTGCCGCCGAGAAGCGTGACGACCGTGGAAATGCGGAAGAACCAGCCCGGATCGGCGACGATCCCCTGCCCGGCTTCCATCGACACCGCGATGCCGTAGGCCTGCAGCGCGCCGAGAATCACCGTGCCGTAGCGGGTGTACTGGTTGATCATCTTACGGCCCTGCTCGCCCTCTTTCTTGAGCTGCTCGAGCGCAGGCACGACGGAGGTCATCAGCTGGACGATGATCGAAGCGGAGATATAGGGCATGATGCCCAGGGCGAAGATCGCCATGCGGCTGACGGCGCCGCCGGAGAACATGTTGAAGAGGCCGAGAATGCCGCCCGCCTGCGACTGGAAGGCGTTTGCGAAGGCGTCGGGATTGATGCCTGGCAGCGGGATATAGGTGCCGAGGCGATACACGAGAAGTGCGCCAAGGGTGAACCAAATACGCTTTTTAAGTTCTTCAGCCTTCGAAAATGTCGAAAAGCTCAGATTGGACGCAAGCTGTTCCGCTGCAGAAGCCATAACTCTCTCCGCAAAACCAAACTCCCGCGGCGAGAACCGGGGACTGGCGGGGTCTTTCCTGTCGAATGAACCGGAAGCGGGCGGCGATGGACATCAACACGGCCTCACCTCTGGCGAATGGCCCGGACCGTCTCAAAAGACGGAATCCGGTCGTGAGGCATTCATATAGAAGCAAAAACGCCCGGTGTGAAGCACACCGGGCGTCTTAATCATCAACTTACTCGGCGGCGGCTGCTTCGCCGAGGATCTTGACCGAACCGCCGGCCTTTTCGACCTTCTCGACGGCCGGCTTGGAAACGCCGGACACTTCGAAGGAGACCTTCGCGGTCAGTTCGCCGTCGGACAGGAGGCGGACGCCGTCCTTGATGCGGCGGATCACGCCGGCGGCCTTGAGAGCGGCGGCGTCGACGGTCTTGGAGACGTCGAGCTTGCCGGCGTCAACAGCCTGCTGCACCCGGCCGAGCGACACGATGACGTAGTCGGCGGCGAAGATGTTGGTGAAGCCGCGCTTCGGCAGGCGCCGATAGATCGGCATCTGGCCGCCTTCGAAACCGTTGATGGCGACGCCCGAACGGGCCTTCTGACCCTTCACGCCGCGACCGCCGGTCTTGCCGGTGCCGGAACCGATACCACGGCCAACGCGCTTGCGCGACTTCAGCGCGCCTTCATTGTCCTTGACTTCGTTCAGTTTCATTGTCGTGTCTCCGTCTTACTTATCGTCGACGATGCGCACGAGGTGGCTGACCTTGGCAATCATGCCACGGACAGACGGCGTGTCTTCGAGCGTACGGGTGCGGTGCATCTTGTTGAGACCGAGGCCGATCAGGGTCTTTTCCTGACGGTCGGGACGACGGATCGGCGAACCGATCTGCTCAACGGTGATCGTCTTCTTTGCTTCAGCCATCTTGCGAATCCTTATTCTTCGGAAGCAGCGGCGGCGCCGATGGACGCGCGACGGTTCTGAAGCGTCGCGTACTTGATGCCGCGCTGAGCAGCGATGTCCTTCGGGTGAACCTGGTTCTTCAGGGCGTCGAAGGTGGCGCGAACCATGTTGTAGGGGTTCGACGAACCGGTCGACTTGGCGACGACGTCATGAACGCCGAGCGTTTCGAAGACGGCGCGCATCGGGCCGCCGGCGATGATGCCGGTACCGGCCTTGGCCGAACGCAGCAGAACCTTGCCGGCGCCATGGCGACCGTTGACGTCGTGATGCAGCGTGCGACCGTCGCGAAGCGGCACGAAAATCAGATCGCGCTTGGCGGCTTCGGTGGCCTTGCGGATGGCTTCCGGCACTTCGCGCGCCTTGCCATGACCAAAGCCGACGCGGCCCTTCTGGTCGCCGACGACGACGAGAGCGGCAAAGCCGAAACGACGGCCGCCCTTCACCACCTTGGCGACGCGATTGATGGCGACCAGCTTGTCGACAAACTCGCTGTCGCGCTCTTCACGGTTCGAACGCTCGTCGCGCGAACCACGCTTTTCCTGTGCCATTGTCCTTTTCCTTTTTCTTTTCCGGGTGCAAACGGCAGTTTACATAAAAGCCCTGGGTCCTCGAAAAGGCTCCAGGGCCGGTTCAATGAAGCTTGGCTTCAAAGGGGAAGAGCCCGGCGGACCGGGCTCGACATCAGAAGTTCAGACCACCTTCGCGGGCTGCATCGGCGAGAGCCTTGATGCGGCCGTGATAGATGAAGGCGCCGCGGTCGAAGACCACGTCCTTCACGCCCGCTGCAACGGCGCGCTCGGCGACGAGCTTGCCCACAGCGGCGGCGGCGGAAACGTCGGCGCCCGTCTTCAGCGAAGAACGGAGACCGGCGTCGAGCGTCGAAGCGGCGGCGAGTGTGCGGCCGGCCACGTCGTCGATGATCTGCGCGTAGATGTTCTTGGAAGAACGATGCACGGACAGACGCGGACGACCATTGGCGACAGCCTTGATCTGACGGCGGACGCGGCTTGCGCGCTGCACGAGCTTTTCTTTAGTGCTAGCCATTTTGCGTCTTCCTTACTTCTTCTTGCCTTCCTTGCGGACAATGCGCTCCCCGGCGTATTTCACGCCCTTGCCCTTATAGGGCTCGGGACCGCGATATTCGCGGATCTCGGCAGCGACCTGACCGACCACCTGCTTGTTGATGCCCGTGACGACGATTTCCGTCGGCTTGGGGCAAGCAAGCGAGATGCCTTCCGGCGGCTGATAGATCACGTCGTGGGAAAAGCCGAGCTGAAGCTGCAGGTTCTTGCCCTGCATCGCGGCGCGGTAACCGACGCCGGTGATTTCGAGCTTCTTCTCATAGCCGTCCTTCACACCCTTGAACAGATTTTCGATCATGGTGCGGGACATGCCCCACTTTGCGCGGGCGTCCTTCGATTCGTTGGCCGGAGCCACCGCAACCGTGTTGTTTTCATAGGACAGAACGACTTCGTCATTCGCGACGAAGACGAGTTCGCCCTTCGGGCCCTTTGCCGTTACCTTCTGTCCTTCGACAGTGGCGGTCACGCCTGCAGGCACCTGAACGGGCTTTTTACCGATACGAGACATTTTTCTTACCTGTCTGTTCGTTACGCGAAACCGTCGGCTCGATCAAAAGATCGAGCAGAGCAGTTCGCCGCCAACATTCTGTTCACGAGCCTGGTGATCGGCCATCACACCCTTCGGAGTCGAAAGGATGGTGATGCCGAGACCGTTCGCGACCTGCGGAATGGACTTGACCGAGACATAGACCCGGCGGCCCGGCTTGGACACGCGGTCGATCTTGCGGATCACCGGCGCGCCTTCGTAATACTTCAGCTCGATGTTGAGCTCGGACTTGCCGTTCTCGAAATCGACCTTGCTGTAGCCACGGATGTAGCCTTCCGCCTGCATCACGTCGAGGACGCGAGCGCGGAGGTTGGAGGCCGGCGTGGAAACCGACGACTTGCGACGGGCAACGCCGTTGCGGATACGGGTGAGCATATCACCCAAGGGATCAGACATGGACATCGCTTGCCCTCCTTACCAGCTGGACTTCACAATGCCGGGGATCTGCCCGAAGTTGCCGAGCTGGCGCAGAGCCACACGCGACATCTTGAGCTTCCGGTAGAATGCGCGCGGACGACCAGTCACTTCGCAACGATTGCGAATGCGGGTCTTGGAGCCGTTGCGCGGCATTTCGGCCAGCTTGAGGGTAGCCCGGAACCGGTCTTCGATCGGAAGCTCGCGATTCTGGATGATCGCCTTCAGCTTGGCCCGCTTGTTGGCCTGCTGGGCAACCAGCTTACGGCGGCGCTTGTTTTTCTCAACTGCGCTCGTTTTCGCCATTGGTTTTTCCTTTTCTACGCTCGTCGTTACGGTTACTGACGGAACGGGAAGTTGAACTCTTTCAACAGAGCCCGAGCTTCGTCGTCGGTCTTCGCCGTCGTGCAAACGATGATGTCCATGCCCCACATCTGATCAACCTTGTCGTAGTTGATTTCCGGGAACACGATGTGCTCCTTGATGCCCATGGCGAAATTGCCGCGACCATCAAAGCTCTTCGGATTCAGGCCGCGGAAGTCGCGAACGCGCGGCAGCGCGATGTTGACCAGGCGATCCATGAATTCAAACATGCGGGCGCCGCGCAGGGTGACCTTCGCGCCGATCGGCATGCCTTCGCGGACCTTGAAGCCTGCAATAGAATTGCGGGCCCGCGTGACGACGGCCTTCTGGCCGGCGATCGCCGAGAGGTCCTGGGCGGCCACGGTCGGCTTCTTCGAGTCAGCCGTCGCTTCGCCGACGCCCATGTTGATGACGATCTTGTCCAGACGGGGGATCATCATTTCATTGGCGTAGTTGAACTGCTCCTGCAACGCCTTGCGGATGCGGGAGACGTATTCCGTCTTGAGCCGGGGCTCGTACTTAGCTTCAGCCATCGATGGACACTCCCGAACGCTTGGCAACGCGGACCTTCTTGTCGCCTTCGACCTTGAAACCGACGCGGGTCGGCTTGCCGTCCTTGGGGTCGGCGATCGCGATGTTCGACAGATGGATCGGAGCTTCCTTGGTGATGATGCCGGCTTCCTGCGAAGCGCTCTGGCGCTGGTGGCGCTTGACGACATTGATCCCGCGGACGATGGCGCGATCTTCCTTGGGAATGACCTGGAGGACTTCGCCGGAACGGCCCTTGTCCTTGCCGGTCAGAATGACGACCTTGTCGCCCTTACGAATTTTTTGCATCTCAGTCGTTCCTCGATAATTACAAAACTTCAGGAGCCAGCGAGATGATCTTCATGTGGTTCTTGGCGCGGAGTTCGCGCGGAACCGGTCCGAAGATACGGGTGCCGATCGGCTCTTTCTTGTTGTCGATGAGAACGGCTGCATTCGTGTCGAAGCGGATCACGCTGCCGTCGGCGCGGCGGATGTCCTTGGCGGTCCGAACCACCACGGCCTTCATCACGTCGCCCTTCTTCACGCGCCCACGCGGGATGGCTTCCTTGATCGAGACGACGATGATGTCGCCGATCGAAGCGTATTTACGCTTGGAGCCGCCCAGCACTTTGATGCACATGACACGACGGGCGCCGGAATTGTCCGCCACGTCGAGGTTTGTTTGCATCTGAATCATGTCAGGTCGCCTTCTTGTTATGACCGGAACGGTTGGACAGGACCCGAAGGTCGAATCCCCTGATCCGGCTTGTCGATCCAAGTTTCACTGGAATGGGCGCGTCTTATAGAAAACACGCCCGAAATCAAGTCTTTTCTCAAAAAGACTTCACGCCCGGACGTTATTTCCGGGCGCGATGTTCAAAAGCATCAGGCTGAAACGGCTCAATTGTGAACCGTGACGACCTTCCAGCACTTGTCCTTGGAGATCGGCGCGCATTCCTCGATGGAAACGACGTCGCCCGTCTTCACGGTGTTGTTTTCGTCATGGGCCTTGTACTTCTTGGAACGGCGGACCGTCTTCTGAAGCAGCGGGTGGGCAAAGCGACGCTCGACGCGGACCACGACGGTCTTGTCGTTCTTGTCGCTGACGACGGTGCCCTGAAGAATGCGTTTCGGCATTTTTTATTCCTTCAAGCCTTGGCTTCGGCCGCCTTCTGGCGGGCGATGGTTTTGATGCGAGCAATATCCTTGCGCACTTCATCGATGCGGGCGGTCTTTTCGAGCTGACCGGTCGCCTTCTGGAAGCGAAGGTTGAACTGCTCTTTCTTGAGCTTGGCAAGCTCGTCGTTCAGCTGGTCGGCGCTCAACGCGCGAACATCAGACGCTTTCATTCGTCTTCTCCTTATTCGGCGATGCGCTGGACGAAGCGCGTCTTGACGGAGAGCTTCGCGGCGCCCAGGCGAAGGGCTTCGCGGGCAAGCTCTTCGCTCACGCCGTCGATCTCAAACATGATACGGCCGGGCTTGACGCGGCAAGCCCAGTATTCCACCGACCCCTTACCCTTACCCATGCGGACTTCGGTCGGCTTGGCGGTCACCGGAACGTCCGGGAACACGCGGATCCAGACGCGGCCGGCGCGCTTCATGTGGCGGGTGATCGCGCGGCGGGCCGCTTCGATCTGGCGGGCATTGACGCGATCCGGCTCCTGGGCCTTCAGGCCGTATTGACCGAAGGCGAGGTCAGAGCCACCCTTGGCGACGCCATGGATGCGGCCCTTGAACTGCTTGCGGTACTTCGTACGCTTTGGCTGCAACATTTTCTATTCTCCAACTCTGCCGTTACGCGTCAATTACGCGTTTTCGCGGCGGCGGTTGTTGTTGCCGCCCTGGTTGTCACCTTCCAGCGCACGACGCTCGGAGGCCATGGGATCGTGCTCGAGGATTTCGCCCTTGAAGATCCAGACCTTGATGCCGCAGACGCCGAAAGCCGTATGGGCTTCAGCGACGCCGTAATCGATGTCGGCGCGCAGCGTATGCAGCGGCACGCGACCTTCGCGATACCATTCCGTGCGAGCGATTTCCGCGCCGCCGAGACGGCCGGCGCAGGTGATCTTGATGCCTTCGGCGCCAAGACGCATCGCGGACTGAACGGCGCGCTTCATGGCGCGGCGGAAAGCCACGCGGCGCTCGAGCTGCTGGGCGATCGACTGCGCGACGAGCGTGGAGTCGATTTCCGGCTTGCGCACTTCAACGATGTTGAGATGCGTCTCGGAGGACGTCATGTCCGAGATCTTCTTGCGAAGCTTCTCGATGTCGGCGCCCTTCTTGCCGATGATGAGACCCGGGCGAGCCGAGTGGATCGTGACGCGGCACTTCTTGTGCGGACGCTCGATGACCACCTTGGCGATGCCGGCGGACTTCAGTTCGTTCATCAGATAGGTCCGGATCGCCAGGTCTTCGTGAAGAAGCTGGCCGTATTCGGCGTTGTCTGCGAACCAGCGGCTGTCCCAGGTCCGGTTGATGCCGAGACGGAAGCCGATCGGATTGATTTTCTGACCCATTATGCAGCCTCCTCAGTGTCGGCAACTTCCCGGACGACGATCGTCAGGTGCGAAAACGGACGCTCGATGCGGGAAGCGCGGCCGCGGCCACGGGCGTGGAAGCGCTTCATCACCATCGACTTGCCGACATAGGCCTCGGAGACGACGAGCGAGTCGACATCGAGATCATGGTTGTTTTCGGCGTTGGCGATCGCCGATTCGAGGGTCTTCTTGACCGTCGAGGCGATGCGCTTGCGGGAGAATTCGAGCTCGGCGAGAGCGCGATCGACCTTCTTGCCGCGGATGAGCGCGGCAACCAGGTTGAGCTTCTGCGGGCTGACGCGGATCGTGCGGGCGACTGCCTGCGCTTCGTTGTCCTTGAGCCGGCGTTCGGTTTTAGCCTTGCCCATGATTACTTCCTCTTCGCCTTCTTGTCCGCGCCGTGACCGTAATAGGTCCGGGTCGGAGAAAATTCGCCGAACTTGTGTCCGACCATTTCTTCCGTGACCAGCACCGGAACGTGCTTGGCGCCGTTGTAGACCCCGAAGGTCAGACCAACGAACTGCGGGAGAATGGTGGAGCGACGGCTCCACATCTTGATGACTTCACTGCGGCCGCCTGCGCGCACCTTCTCAGCCTTCTTGAGAAGATATCCGTCGACAAACGGGCCTTTCCAAACTGAACGAGCCATTTAATGACTTCCTCTCTCAATTAGCGCTTGTGGCGCGAGCGCATGATGAACTTGTCGGTCGACTTGTTCGACCGGGTCCGCTTGCCCTTGGTGGGCTTGCCCCACGGGCTGACCGGGTGACGGCCGCCCGAAGTGCGACCTTCACCACCGCCGTGCGGGTGGTCGACCGGGTTCATCGCGACGCCGCGAACATGCGGACGCTTGCCCTTCCAGATCGAACGACCGGCCTTGCCGTCGTTCGTGTTGCCGTGGTCGGGGTTCGACACCGCGCCGATCGTGGCGAGGCAGGAACCATGCACCAGGCGCTGTTCGCCGGAGTTCAGGCGAAGGATCGCCATGCCCTGGTCGCGGCCGACCAGCTGCACATAGGCGCCGGCCGAACGAGCGATCTGGCCGCCCTTTGCCGGCTTCATTTCCACATTGTGGACGATGGTGCCGACCGGGATGGACTGAAGCGGCATGGTGTTGCCGGGCTTCACGTCCGCGCCCTTCAGAGAAGAGATCACCTTGTCGCCGGCAGCGAGACGCTGCGGGGCGATGATGTAGCTCAGCTCGCCGTCGTCATACTTGATGAGCGCGATGAAGGCGGTGCGGTTGGGGTCGTATTCCAGACGCTCGACGGTCGCTTCGACGTCGAACTTGCGACGCTTGAAGTCCACCAGGCGGTAGGAACGCTTGTGACCGCCGCCCTGGAAGCGCGCGGTGACCCGGCCGAGGTTGTTGCGGCCGCCCTTGGAGTGCAGGCCTTCGGTCAGCGACTTGACCGGCTTGCCCTTGTGCAGGCCGGACCGGTCGACGATGACCAGCTGGCGCAGGCTCGGGGTGATCGGATTGAATGTTTTCAATGCCATTGTTCTATTCCTCAGAGGCCGGTGGTCACGTCGATGGACTGGCCTTCGACCAGCGTGACGATGGCCTTCTTGACGTCCTGCTGCTTGCCGATCGTGGCCTTGAAGCGCTTGACCTTGCCCTTGCGGATCAGGGTGTTCACGGCCTTGACCTTGACGCCGAAGAGAGCTTCGACGGCGGCCTTGATCTGCGGCTTGGAAGCGTCCTTCGCGACGTTGAAAACAACCTGGTTGTTTTCGGAGACGAGAGTGGACTTTTCCGTGATCGACGGGGTGCGGATCACATCATAGTGGCGAAGGTCAGTCATTTGAACCGCTCCTCGAGGGCTTCGACTGCAGCCTTGGACAGCACGAGCGTGTTGCGGCGCAGGATGTCGTAAACGTTGATGCCCTGAACCGGCAGCACATCCACGTTCGGAATGTTCTGAGCGGCGAGCTTGAAGTTGCTGTCCAGCTCGGCGCCGCCGATGAACAGCGCGTTGCTGAGGCCGAGACCGGCGAACGCATTGACGAGAACCTTGGTCTTGGCTTCGGCCGCGACCAGATTGTCGAGAACGATCAGCGTCTCGGACTTCGCCTTGGCCGAAAGGGCGTGGCGGAGCGCGAGAGCGCGGATCTTCTTGGGCAGGTCATGCGCATGGCTGCGGGTGACCGGACCATGGGCGCGACCACCGCCGCGGAACTGCGGAGCGCGAGCCGAATGGTGACGAGCGCGGCCCGTACCCTTCTGCTTGTACATCTTCTTGCCCGTGCGCGAGATTTCGGCGCGGGTCTTGGTCTGATGCGTGCCCTGGCGCTTCTTGGCGAGCTGGTAGCGCACCATGCGCGCGATCAGGTCTTCGCGGGGCTCGAGGCCGAAAATGGCGTCGGAGACCGAGAGAGTGCCGGCGTCCTTGCCTTCGAGAGTCTTAACTACGAGATCCATATCGGCCCCCTTACTTCGCGCGGACGCCAGCCGGACGCGGAGCGTCAGCCGGTACGCCAGCCTTGACCGCGTCGCGGACCAGGATCCAGGAGCCCTTGGAGCCGGGAACGGCGCCGCGAACCAGGATCAGACCACGATCGTCATCGGTCGAAACCACTTCGAGATTCTGCGTGGTCACGCGGGTCGCGCCCATGTGGCCGGCCATCTTCTTGTTCTTGAAGACGCGGCCCGGATCCTGGCGGTTACCGGTAGAACCATGCGAACGGTGAGAGACGGACACGCCGTGCGTGGCGCGGAGACCGCCGAAATTGTGGCGCTTCATGGCGCCGGCGAAGCCCTTACCGATCGAAGTGCCGGTCACGTCGACCAGCTGTCCCGGAACGAAGTGGCTCGCGGCCAGTTCGGTGCCGACATCGAGAAGGTTCTCGGCGGACACGCGGAATTCTGCGAGCTTTGCCTTCGGCTCCACCTGCGCGAGAGCGAAGTTGCCGCGCATGGCCTTGGAAACATTCTTCACCTTGGCGACGCCCGCGCCAAGCTGAACGGCGGTGTAGCCGTTCTTGTCTTCGGTACGCTGGGCGACCACCTGGCAGCCTTCCATGCGCAAAACTGTGACGGGAACATGTTCGCCGGCATCTGTGTAGATGCGGGTCATTCCCACTTTCTGTGCAATTACACCTGAACGCATCGGTTCGTCCTCTTGAGAGTCCCTGACGGGGCAAGCCCCCTCACGCCTCTTTGTTTAAAGATTCCGTGAGGCCTCTCGGCCTTACGGTTTCCCGTTGTTGGAAGCCGTTGGCGGGACCCGCCACGTACCTTCCTTGTTATTCGGCTTTCGCCAGTCTCAGAGCTTGATTTCGACGTCGACGCCTGCGGCCAAATCGAGTTTCATCAGCGCGTCGACCGTTTGCGGTGTCGGATCGACAATGTCAAGTAGGCGCTTGTGCGTGCGCATCTCAAATTGTTCGCGGCTCTTCTTGTCCACGTGCGGAGAGCGGTTGACCGTGAAGCGCTCGATCCGGGTCGGAAGAGGAACCGGGCCGCGAACCTGGGCTCCCGTGCGCTTGGCCGTCGAGACGATTTCGCGCGTGGAGGCATCGAGGATCCGATGATCAAACGCCTTGAGGCGGATGCGGATATTCTGGCCGTTCATTCGACTAGTCCTTAATAAATGTCCGCGATCCGGACACTGTTCTTGTTTCTTATTGAAGGAGGACAGGGGCTTTGAAGGCCCCTGCCCTCGCTCCGTAAACCGTGATGGTTAACGATTACTCGATGATCGAGGCGACGATGCCGGCGCCGACGGTGCGGCCGCCTTCGCGGATGGCGAAGCGCAGCTTTTC
>NZ_JAOXHE010000015.1:0-98233 GCF_025779995.1 Rhizobium sp. TRM95796
CCGAGGATCGTCTGGCTGTTCTCCATGGTGCTGGGGCACAGCCGTCTGATCTGGGCCCGCTTCGTCATGCATCAGAACCTGCCGACCGTTCTGCGTTGCCATATCGCGGCCTTCGAGGCTCTCGGCGGCGCTCCGCGGGACGTGCTTTACGACCGGATGAAGACGGCCGTCATCGGCGAAGGCCAGACAGAAGGCATCGTCTACAACCGCGCCCTCATAGACCTGGCGCGCCATTACGGTTTCCACCCGAAGGCCTGTAAACCCTATCGCGCCAAAACGAAGGGCAAGGTGGAGCGGCCGTTCCGCTATATCCGCGAAGACTTCTTCCTCGCCCGCTCGTTCCGCAACCTTGACGACCTGAATGCTCAGCTTCGGCACTGGCTGGATACAGTCGCCAATCCAAGGAAGCATGCCACGACCCTGCGCATCGTCAATGAGGTCTTCGCCGAGGAGCGGAAGCACCTGCGACCTTTACCGCTGGCTCCGTTCAAATCCGTTCTGAAGCTGGAGCGCCGGGTATCGCGGGAAGGCATGGTCAGCGTCGGCGGCAACACCTACAGCGTTCCGGATGCGACCCGTAGCCGTATGGTCGAAGTCCATTCGCTCGCCGACGAGATCCGCATCTTCGAGAACGGCATGCTGATCGCAGCCCATCCCGTCCTGGAGGGCCGCAAGCAGCGTCGGGTTCAGCCCGACCATCGACGAGCACTCGCGCCGCCACATCTCTCCAGGACGCGCGACGACGCCATTGTCGTCAAGCCCGCCGGCGACACCGTGCTGCAGCGGTCGCTCGCCTTCTACGATGCCGTCGGCAAAGTTCTGGCGCAGGAGAACCGCCCATGAGCGCGGCCCTTGACGCCATTCCGTCCATGATCGATCGTATCCGTCATGATCTCGTCGGCCTGAAGATGCCACGTGCACTCGAAGCTCTCGACCATGTCGTTCGACGCCTGGAGCACGGTGAGCTTTCTGCGCTGGAAGCCATTGATATCCTCCTGTCCGAAGAATTGACCCTGCGGGAGAACAGCCGCATCAAGACCGCCTTGCGGATGGGCAGGCTCGGCACGATCAAGACACTCGCCGGCTTCGACTTCACCTTCCAGCCTTCACTCGACCGAGATCGGATCTTCACCCTGGCGCAGCTCGGCTTCGTCGATCGCCATGAGGCCGTTCATTTCCTTGGTCCGCCGGGAACAGGCAAAAGCCATCTCGCCACAGCGCTCGGTGTCGAAGCCGTCAAAGCCGGAAAGAGTGTGTATTTTACCACGCTTGCCGACCTCATTGGCTCGCTTGCTCGTTCCGAACGAGAAGGCAGACTGCAGGAGCGGATCCGCTTCTTCTGCAGGCCGAGCTTGCTGATCGTCGACGAGATCGGCTACCTGCCGGTCGTCCACGGCGGCGGCAATCTCTTCTTTCAGCTCGTCAATGCCCGATATGAACGTGGCGCCATGATCCTGACGTCAAACCGCGGCTTCGCAGAATGGGGCGATGTGTTCGGAGACCCCGTCGTCGCAACCGCGCTGCTCGACAGACTGCTTCACCATGCCGTCGTCGTGCAGATCGAAGGATCCAGCTATCGGCTGCGGCAGCATGCCGAGCTGATGCCGGAGCATGTCCGCTCCAAAGCCTTGATCGCACCCCCGGCGTTCGCGCCGCCTCAAAAGCCACGCGGTCGGCCGCCGAAAAATCCCCAAACCTCCTTGGCGTCCACCTCGGCATAACTGGGGAATTTTACTTCGGCGCTTCTGGGGAAAATTCAACCGGCATTGACAAACTGTTGCTGAGAGCGTCAGCGAACGGAAACTGAGCGCATTCGGCCAAGTATGGGAGGAATGCCCATGCCGTTTCCTGATGACCTGCGGAAAATGCGAGTCCTTCCTTTCGAGGGCGTCGGAACTATCAAGAAAGTCCATGAGGACATCACCGGCGAGCCTTGGTTTGTTGCAGAGCCCGAGCAGCGGCGCGCCTTTGCAATTTACGTCGCAGAGACATATGTACAAAGACGGTATTCGCCTGACATTGCCGCGTTTTGAAGCGGGTTCAGGCGGCGCGGGTTTGTTGGGTCATTGAAGCCTGTTTTTGCGTCTTTGTCAGCGTGTCTCCTCTCGGTTTTTGTGGTGATGGTGCGGGGTCTTTTTTCAGCCCGTCGATGAAGGCCTGGAGCGGTGTGCGTCCGGCCATGTTGCGACCCTGATGCGGGCGTCTGGTGTTGTAGATGACGAGCCATTCGTCGAGTGCGGCCTGCATCTCCTCGATCGTCTCGAACCAGGTCCTGCGGCCCTCGACGCGGAAATGCTCGTCGAGCACGGTGCGGTGAAAGCGTTCGACGATGCCGTTGGATTGCGGCCGCCTGACCTTGGTCGTCTTGTGCTCGATCTCCTCGAGCTGCAGGAAGAGCTCGTAAGGATGCTGGTCCGGCCGGCCGCAGAATTCGCGCCCATTGTCCGAGAGCACCGCCTCGATCCTAGCATCATGGGCCTCGAAGGTAGGGATGACGTCATTGTTGAGGATATGGACGGCAGTGACCGGCAGCTTGGAAGGGTAGAGCCTCGCCCAGGCATAGCGGGAATGGCAGTCGATGGCCGACTGCATGTAGATCTTGCCGATCCCCTTCAGCGTTCCGACGAAGAAAGTATCGACGGCGACGAGACTTCCTGTGTGTTCGGCTTCGATATGGCGCTCACGGAACTCGGGCGAGAACTGTTCGAGCAGCTTGACCTGCTCGTCCGTCAGCGTGATCCGGCGCTCGGCCGTTTCCTTCTCCAGACGCAAAAGCCGCTCGTGCTTGGTGAGCAGGTTATGGCGCTGCCAGACGCCGCGCACGCCGCCCGACGAGACGGAGAGGCCTTTGAGCCTGAGCTCCTGCTCGACCCGAAGCGCGCCGTGGCAGGGGGGATCGAGGCTGTGGGCCAACACCGCCTCTTCGATCTCGGCGGGCACGCGGTTGGGATGCGGACCCTTCGCGCCCGGCAGCCGGTCGATCAGACCCTCGGCTCCATAGGTCTGGAAGTTGCGGCGGATCTCGTAGAATTGCTGGCGGGAATAGCCCATTACCTTGCAGGCGCGGGAGACATTGGAAAGTTCGCTCGCGAGATCGAGCAAAGACAGCTTGCGACGTGCTATCTTGTCCATCGTGGCCATGTTCGTTGTCCTCGGATTTGAGATGTTTGGCGACACCATCAAACCCGCTCAAGCGCGGCATGGCCACACCCGTTTCGATGCGCTCGACTCTTGCGGTCGCGCATCGAAACTTCGGACCAAATGTCAGGCGATTACCATCTCAGGACAATACTTCCGCGGATTAGTTGTGCCTGAAAAGCTGCTGGCATTCTGCAGTCTCGCGGCGGAAAAACATTACAGGATCAGTCATGTCAGTGAGGCGGGCCCAGCAAAGCATCCACAATAAGCCTCATCTCCAATGGCTTGTCGATGAGAACATAGCCGCTGAAGCGCTCAGGAAGCGCGCCCCTGCTCTCCGATGATGCGAACAGGAAGGGGATGTGGCGTTCCATAAGCTTATCGGCGATCGGATAACTGTCATCGACGTCGAGGCGGATGTCGAGGATCGCGCAATCCACCGTTCTGGACGCTATCAGACCTAAAGCGTCAGCCACATTTGATGCTGGTCCAACAATAATGGCGCCCATCTGCTCAAGCGCCAGTTGCGTGTCCATGGCTATAAAGAACTCATCTTCGACAATGAGGACGTGCTGGCCCTTCATGCGGCTTTCAATATTCACGGGCAATCTCCAGACTGAGGCAGAACCTCGCTTGTTGATAGAGGTTCCCACTATGCGGGAGGTGTTGACTCTAATTCGTTGGACCAACCAGAGCCGCAATGATGCCCCCGATTTCGCCGATTTCCGGCCAGGTAATAGCCTGGGAATCCGCCACAGCTTGGTCCTCGCACGGCGCTCGATGCGATCAGATAAAGGATTTGGCGAGACATTAGCGCGTCCACGATTTCAAAAGCTTCTTCTGAATTTAAGTCAATGTCGAGGACGGCCCTGTCAATGCAGGAATTAGAAAGTATGACCGATGTTGCCCTGACACCCTGAGCGCTGCCAACAACCTCCGCGCCGAACTCTTTGATAATCTGCTCGACCTCAGCAGTTAAAAATACCATCCTCAACAACCAAGAGGCGCATACATAAGTAGTCCACAGGTCACGAGAGCCCTAATTGAGCCGCATAACACTGCTCGATAATCATGCTATCGGTCGTATCTCCATAAAACGAACGCGAAGGCGTCAGATGAGAATGCGGGAAAGCGGATTAAGTGTCGCTCCGTGTCGGCGATTTATCAATCTGCTCGATTTCAATAGTGTATTCTCCGCATGTCAGTCGCCATGCGCGGGCGCGATGTCGGGGCAATTTGCAGACAAGGGAGCCGCCTGCATATCCACAACGATTGATCACTATTCTCTAACTACGCTTATGAATGGAAGCTCGACGATCAGACGGTTGTCCTGATCCACCACTTCAAATGCTAATCTGCCAACTGGTGCTCCCTGCAACACTGCCTCCACCACCATTTCTCGCGCGGCGGTAGTCGCCTCGATAATGGCGAGCTTGTCGTTCGGCAACTCGCAGCCTTCCGGGTCGTCATTTCGCTCTGAACCGTTTAAGAGATGAAAATAATAGCGTGGCATGCTCGTCTCCATCACGGAGAAACGCCATTTCAATCACAGTGTTCCCAGCACAGTGAACCGACAGCCTCGCTACGCTGATCGTTCACGAAAATGGCTGATGACAAGAACAGCGTCTTGTTAGTCTCTGCTGCAGACTGCCGTCGTCAGTCAGATGATGACTAAACCCAAAGGCGGTTCTCTCTGGCGTTCCAAATGAAGCCGGCACCTCCCCCGGTCAGATCAAGCGATCGAGCCACACCAGCGAGCCGCCGAGGCGGATTGACATGATGGAAATCCGGCATGGCCGTGCCGCCGTTCGAGCGATCGTTCGCGACAGATAGGGGTTCGCAATTAAAGGCGCTCGTGCGCCACGTCAGAACATAGCGTCGTCAACATCTGGAAGACGAGAGGAAGGCGACTGTTGCCGCGCTGGGGTGAAGTGCAGCTCAATGCGTATCGAAATCGTTGTATGGTGATCCACACACGACCGAGGCGTAGACCTCGAGCAAGCACTGGCGGGTGGGTCGGCTTCCACTATAAAACGGAACTCCATGCGCCTGATGCGCTCGATCGCGTCGGCGAATGCCGATGCGAATTCGGGCTTCAACAGCAGCCCGGTGTGCGAGGTCTCTCCTGGCCGGTAGTCCGACCTCGGAAAGCCGGTAGTTTCGCGTGCAAGTTTGAAGGCAAATGGAGCGCTGTTGTGGCCGCTGGATCGGCGGGTATGCTGGCCGTAGCGCTTGCGCACATCGCGAGTGCGACCGACATACAGACTCTTTCCGCCTTCAGAAAACATTAGATTCCCGATCCGTTGATGTCAGGACGCAAGATTGTGTCTGTGACCGGCCCTTGGGGGCATGAGGGCCTCGAATTTTCGGCTGCAAATTTTCGGTGAATGCACTGAATGTCTCGTGCAAGGTGTCCCTAATATTGGGCGTGTCGCAAACATTTTCGGAGCGCGCGATTATCCCGTGAGCATCTTACGTTTCATGCTTTATTAACCTTTTGCAGTCCGAAGAGGCGCGCAAGCAAATCGTTCTGTTCGTTGACAGTCCAGCCGCCGGAAAAGCCGAAGCCTTTCTTCAACCATAGCATCGCCTCGAAACCCGCGATGGTTCGCCGCGCGGTGTTGAAGGATTGAAAGCCACCGACCTTTGGCATGTTCTTCTTTATCCGGAAATGGTCGCTCTCGATTCTCTGTTGGAGGTGCTTGGTGACATAATGAACCGGACCCGGATGCAGGTGCCCACTATCGATTGATGCATTGATGGCCGACGGAAAGGTATTGGCTCCGTCCGTCCCGATCTTAGCCGGTGACAACAAAGGCTCGTCCTTCAGCATTTTGCGGAAGAACCGCTTGGCGGCGTCGAGATCGCGCTTAGCAGTCAGCAGGAAATCAACCGGATTGCCGTGTTTATCGATGGCGCGGTAAAGATAGCGCCATTTGCCGCGGATCTTGACATAGGTCTCATCGATCCGGACCGAGCCGCAATGGGGTCGCCGAAACTGCCGCAGCCGTTTTTCGATCATCGGCGCATAAGCCAAAACCCAACGGTTGACGGTGCTATGATCGACCTCGAAGCCCCGCTCGCGAAATATTTCTTCCAAGTCACGGTAGCTGAGCGGGTAGCGCAAGTACCAGGCAACCGCCTGTACAATCAGCCACGCTTCGAAGTGCCTGCCTTTGAAATCATCCTTCGACTGGCGCTTCAGCTTTTCGGCAATGGCATTTAGAATCATGGGCTCGCTCCATAACTTTGGGAGCGTAAATTTCTCTGATGATGGTCAACACCGCGTTAAGCCGAAAAATTTGCGACAAGGCCATTAAAACTCCTCCCAACTGTCGTTCTTGATCGCTGCATTACCGTGAAATACGCGAGCGACCTTAGCCGTCATCTGACGCGCGGGGGAGGCAACGGGCTGCAGCCGAGCAGGGGCGGCAACTGCGGGCGCAGCACGACGCTTCGACGTCTCACCAATCTTGAACTGGGAGAGCATCTGGAACAGCTGCTCGGCTTCTCGCGCGAGGCTATGAGACGCAGCTGAGGTTTCTTCTACCATCGCGGCGTTCTTCTGAGTGCCTTGGTCCATTGTGTTGACCGCTGTATTGATCTCCTTGAGGCCGGTGGCCTGCTCTCGGGAAGCCTCTACAATGGCCGCAACGTTCGTGTTGACCAGGAGCACCTGGCCGACAATCTCCTCAAGCGCCATGCCTGTCTGGCCGACAAGCTCCACACCGCTTTTGACATGACCATTGGACGTGGTGATGAGGCCCTTGATTTCTTTGGCGGCCTTCGCTGACCGCTGGGCAAGTTCGCGCACTTCCTGCGCCACGACGGCAAAGCCTTTTCCAGCTTCCCCGGCGCGGGCTGCTTCTACTCCGGCGTTGAGCGCCAGCAAATTGGTCTGGAAGGCGATCTCATCAATCACGCTGATAATGTTCGAGATTTCGCCGGCGGATGTCTCGATCTTGCCCATGGCGTCGACCGCCTGGCCGACGACCTTGCCGGAACGCTCGGCGCTGTCCTTGGTCTTGCTTACGAGTTGACCTGCTTCACTGGCGCGCCGGCTGGAGTCGGTGACCGTCGTGGTGATTTCTTCAAGCGCTGCAGCCGTTTCTTCAATAGAGGCGGCCTGCTGTTCGGTGCGGCGCGCCAAGTCGTTCGAGGCGGTCTGGATTTCCACCGAAGCAGCGGCGATTGCCTCGGCATTATGGGTGATCGTCTGCATGGTGCTGCGCAGTTTGGCAGTCGCATTGTTGAAGTCGAGACGCACCTTTTCCAGGGTCGGCATGAAGGGGATTTCGAGTTCCCTGGTCAGATCCCCCTCGGAAAGGGCCGTCAACGCCGACGCCAGCGCATTGACGTTTTTCACGCGCGTCGTCACGTCGGTGGCAAACTTCACCACCTTAAACACCTTGCCGTTCATGTCGAAGATGGGGTTGTAGGACGCCTGGATATAGACCTTGCGGCCTTCCTTGCCGTAGCGCGTGAATTCATCGCTGAAGAATTCCCCATTCGCTAGCCCCGACCAGAATGCCTTATATTCTGGGCTGTTTGCGAAGGCAGGATCGCAGAATATCGCATGCGACTTCCCCTTCACCTCGGAGAGTTGGTAGCCAAGGGTCTTCAGGAAATTCTCGTTGGCGTCGAGGATCTCGCCCTGCGGCGTGAATTCAATGACCGCCTGCGCGCGGGAAATAGCGTCGAGCTTTCCGGCGTCTTCTGCCGTCTTGAGCTTTGCTGCCGTAATGTCGGTGGCAAACTTCACCACCTTGTACGGCTTTCCGCCCCGCATCACCGGATTGTAGGAGGCTTCGATCCAAACTTCACGGCCCCCCTTGCCGATGCGCTTGTACTGACGGCGGTCATACTGACCACGGCCGAGCTGAGCCCAGAATTCGCGGTATTCGGGCGAGTTTGCCTCGGCTGGGTCGACGAACATCCGGTGATGCTTGCCGACGATTTCCGAGAGCTGGTAGCCTAAGGTCTTACAGAAGTTTTCGTTGGCGGTCAGGATGGTGCCGTCCAGCTTGAATTCAATGATTGCCTGCGACTTCGCTACGGCCTCAAGAACCGCCTTTGCATCCAAACCGAACATCCAATGCTGCTCCAATATCGCAGATACCCGCGCCCACTGCCGGATTTTGTTGATGAAGCTATTATTAGCAGCCACTTCTTTACTAAATATGAATGATTTATACAATTTTGCTAAAAATTTCAGCAACTTGCGGTAATGTAAATTTCCATCAAGTAGTTATTTCTGATAAAGAAGTTTTATTGTGGGGAAATTGAGGCCGACAGTAGACGTAGGAGGTCAGGTTGCTATTGTTAATTAGACAAAAACCTGGAGCAACTAATGACATCACCTCACGCATCTGAGGCGCGCCGTAAGGCAACACGTAATCGCCAGCTGTTTGACGAGCGACAAAAAGGCTTTTCTTTTCGGGAACTGGCGAGGCGTCATTGTTTGAGTGTCAACCGCGTGCGCATACTAATTGATCTTGAGAAAGTCAGGATCGAGCGGGAAGCCGAGCTGATGCTGGCTGATAGCTTGCCCATCCAGCCGAACCCACTGCACCTCAGTCCTCGGGTGCGTGGCTTGTTAGCGGAAGCAGTAAAGCGGGATGACTTCACCCGCTATGATGTCGTTGCCGTTGGGGACTTTTCGATCCTACGTCTCGCTGGGATGACCGGACAACATTGGCGTGAAGTGAAAGCATGGCTCGAACGGCCGGGGCCAAGCAATAGATAATTACAATCGACAGCAACCTCTTGCGGTCGGATTTCTGCAGATCTTTTTCTGGATATTGATTTCCGCACGCAAAAAAATAAAGGTATTGGGAACGCAAAGCCTGACGAGTGCGAGGGCGGAGTAACATGTCAACCCGTCCCCTACGCTCGGTCTCTCAGCTCGCGATTTTTACGACGTCCGGAACCCTTTTGATGGTTCTCGTCATTCTGTCGGCATGGGCAACCCAAACCTATTACCTTACAATAAATCAGGCTGAAATTAGGGTGACAGGCTCTGCGAAGATCGTCGCGAGCAATGCTTACTGGATCTACCAGCTTGGGATTCAGGCCGTGCGACGCATCGACGAGTCCCTTTCAGACAGCGATCTCCAGTTTACCGGAACGGTGCGGAACATCGGCGTCGAGACCCAGGGGCTCCCTGCCAACGTAGTTGCCTATGTCGTTGACGCTACTGGTCGCACGCTCCTCTCTACCGATCCCGACATCAATACGATGGACGTAACCGATCGTGATTATTTCACCGCCGTCCAGAACGGACAGTTGGAATATGTATCGCCGATGCTGATCTGTCGGCTGAACGGCACTCAGATATTTGTCATCAGTCGGAGGATTGTGCGCAACGGCGTTTTTAAAGGAGCCGTCATTGTTTCGATGCCTGCAGACATCATGCGGGCGATATGGGAAACGGTGGACCTTGGCGGAAATTTCACCGTAAGCCTCATCCGCAATGACGGCATGCTTATGGCGCGCTATCCCCGAGCTTCCAAGACCCTGGACATGTCTGGCTATGTGCTATTCACCCAGTACCTGAGGCAGTCTTCTTCTGGCGTCTATTTGGCGGAAGCATCCCCGCTTGATGGGGCGAAACGACTCGTGAGCTATCGCCGGGTAGAGGGTACGCCGCTTGTGGCAGTTGCCGCTGCCGACTACAATGTACTGATCCAGCCCTTTTGGTCTGCAATCTACATGCTCGGGAGTATAGGATTGGCGATTGCGGCAGGGGCCGTCGCTGGTGGATGGTGGATTCACCATCTGTTACGCGCGCAAGATCGTCAGGCTGTCGAACTGGAACAGGCGCTTCAAACCAACGAAATGCTGCTGCGGGAAATCCATCACCGGGTTAAGAACAACCTTCAGTCGGTCCTCTCCCTCGTTCGGATGCATATCCGTCGTGCAGAAGGCTCCGAGGCTCTTAACAATCGTATCCGGTCGATGATCGCCGTCCACGAACAAATCTACATGCACGACGAATACGCTGCGATCGACGCAGCCCTGCTTATCGAGACAGTTGTCAAAAATGCGCTTTCAGCGCACGAGTCCCGGCTCAGTGTCTTGTTTGACTTGGCGCCGCAGAGACTTTTCAACGACAAAGCCACTGCACTGGCTCTGCTGGTCAACGAAGTGGTCACCAATGCTGTCAAATACGCTTATCCTAGCGATCAGGGGGGCGCGCTGTGGGTCACTCTGTTTCCGCCGACAGCTGATGGGCTCACCGAACTCATCATAAGAGATGAGGGTCAGGGATTCGATCCTGTCACGACGCAAAAAGGGACGGGAAGCCGCCTGATCGACGGCTCGGTCCACCAACTGGGTGGAGTTTATCGCTTCGAAGCGAACGCCGGGACAACATTTGTGGCTTCATTGCGGTTATCCTAAGAGAGCCACAACCGCTAAATTGTTGTAGCGAGCGTCAAGTGGTCGCGAAAGCTGCGACTAGAGCGGAATCCGATCATGTTGCATCATATCCTGCAGCGGCAAAATAGTTCCGGCATTCGGTTGTCGTGAAGAGTTTGAAGAGGCGACCGGTTGCGTTCCAAAGGCCGCCGATGGAGCGTTCAGCGGCCTTACGCAACAGCGCCTGGAGTTTCGAGAAGGCGTTTTCGATCGGGTTGAGATCCGGTCTGTAGGGCGGCAGGTACTCGAGCCTGGCGCCGGCGCTTTCAACCATCTCCCTTACCCTTGGCCCCTGTGGCTGGACAAGTTGTCCGTGACCACGATGTCGCCGGGTCGAAGGTCGGGCAGCAATACCTTCCCGACATAGGTCTCGAAGCTGATGCGGTTGATCGGCCTGTCGATGACGAAGGGGGCAATGAAACCACGCAACGTCAGCGCTCAAATGAAAGACGTTGTTTTCCAGTAGCCGTGTGGAACACTGACCCGGAGGCGTTCGCCTCGTGCACACCGGCCATGGCGGCGGACCATGTTTGTCGAAGCCCAGGTCTCGTCGATAAAGATGAGGCGCGCCGGGTCGAGGTCAAGTTGGCCTTCGAACCATTCCTGCCGCCGCTTCAAGATGTTGGGGCGATCTTGCTCGGAGGCATGCGCACTCTTTTTTACGCGGCATGTTGTGCCGTGCAAAGAAGCGCTGGATCGTGCCGAAGCCAAAGAAGAGCCTCTGTTCAGCAAGGCTATGGTCGAAGTCCATTCGTTCGCCGACGAGATCCGCATCTTCGAGAACGGCATGCTGATCGCAGCCATCCCGTCTTGGAGGGCCGCAAACAGCGCCGGGATCAGCCCCCCCATCGCGACGAGCACTCGTCATCGCTCCAGGACGCGCGACGATGCCATTGTCGTCAAGCCCGCAGGCGACACCGTGCTTCAGAGATCTCTCGCCTTCTATGACGCCGTCGGCAAAGTTCTGGCACAGGAGAACCGCCCATGAGCGCGGCCCTTGATGCCATTCCGTCCATGATCGATCGTATCCGTCATGATCTCGTCGGCTTGAAGATGCCACGTGCACATGTCGTTCGACGCCTGGAACACGGTGAGCTTTCTGCGCTGGAAGCCATTGATATCCTCCTGTCCGAAGAATCGACCCTACGGGAGAACAGCCGCATCAAGACGGCCCTGCGGATGGGCAGGGTCGGCACGATCAAGACACTCGCCGGCTTCGACTTCACCTTTCAGCCTTCACTCGACCAAGATCGCATCTTCACCCTGGCGCAGCTTGGCTTCGTCGATAGCCATGAGGCCGTTCATTTCCTTGGTCCGCCGGGAACAGGCAAAAGCCATCTCGCCCACAGCGCTCGGTGTCGAAGCCGTGAAGGCCGGAAAGAGTGTGTATTTTGCGACGCTTGCCGACATCATTGGTTCAATTCGTCCAATAAATAGACTTTGCCGCAGCATAATTATACTGAAAGCGAATACCAACGTAATATAACACGGCTGGGTGGATTGTTCGGAATCCAAGCCACGCGGCTGCATTATGACTGCGGCTCGAACTCGATGGGGTGTTCAAGTCCTGGGCGGTGACCAAAGGATCTTCTCTGGATCCGCACGACAAACGCTTGGCTGTCGAGGGCGAGGACCATCCATTGGACTACGGCGACTTCAAAGGTACCATACCGAAAGGCCAGTATGGCGGCGGCACGGTCATGCTCTGGGATTGGGGCTATTGCGAGCCGGAAGGCAACAAGACGCCGGAGCAGGCCCTGGCCAAGGGTGATTTCAAGTTTACGCTGGAGGGAGAGCGGCTGCTTGGCAGTTTTGTGCTGGTGCGGATGCGCAATGACCGCGACGGCGGCAAGCCAACAAATTGGCTGCTGATCAAGCATCACGACGATTACTCAATCGAAGAGAATGGCGCTGCCATCCTTGAGAACAATGCAACCTCCGTTGCATCCGGCCGAAGCTTGGCCGCCATGTCTTCCATGGCAGTGGATCTTAGCGGCGCATCCATCGCCTAATCACGGCTACGACCGATCCAGCGCACCAGCGTCGACAGGCCGACGCCCAGGTCCTGGGCGATCTCGCGCTGAGTCCGCCCGCCCGTCTGCGCCAAGCGCACCGCCTCAGTCTCAAATTCCTTGGTTAAATTCTTCTGCTTCGGAATTCCGATTTCCTTTCAACTCAAGAAAACCTCTCCACTTTTCCGATGCAAGTCCAACTCAAGACTCTCCCGAAAACTGGAGGGAAATTGGGTCTCAGGTCACATATGGCGTTCTAGAACAATACCGCGATCTTCCCTGCAGTCGCCGTTAATGACGAAAGAAAATAGAGGAGCATATACTCAGCCGTCTCGACGCAGAAGCCGGCCGGGGCTGTCGCCACCGACCGCTCTGTTGCGCATAACCTCTGTGGATTTCAGAGGCCCAGCGCGCTGAGATCTTTTTCGACACGCTCGCGCGCCTTTTTCGGCAGTTTTGCGGATTTGACTGCGTCGAGATTGGCAGGCGCACCGCCCACGACCACGACGGCGGCCATGCCCATGCCGAAATGCGGCGCGCATTTTACTATATAGGCGCCTGGCACGGTGAAGGTGATCTTGATCGCCTCGTTCATCTTGCCCTTGAAGGCTTCGGCGCCGGCCGGGATAAGATCCTTGACGCTTTCAGCGTTGTGGCTTTTGTCGGTTGGAACGAAGGTGACTGTGTCGCCAGGGGCGACCTTCAGGCCGCCGGGTTCGAACACCATCGCACCGTCTTTGCCCTTGTTGAGCATGTGGATTTCGTGGTCGGCCGCTTGAGCGCCAAAGGCCAACGCCAAAGAAATTACGGCTGTAGCGGCGAGGGAGAGGAGGGTCTTGGTCATCGGTCTAGCTCCGGTTTGAGAGCGCATTCGGCTCTGTTGAGAAGACCATAGTCGTTTCGCCGAGGCGCTCTTTGCGGTTCGTCAAAGATCTTGAGGAAAGACAGACTTAGCGGTTTGAGGCGTCGGCGAGGGCCTGCAGCCCCTTGACGTCGCGCACCAGAAGTTTCTGCCGTCCGCCCACGACAAGCCCCTTGGATTCCCATGCGCTGAGAATGCGCGAAACAGTGTGGAGCGTGGTGCCGGTCATCTCGGCGATGTCCTGGCGGGTGATCGGGAAATCGATGCGCACGCCGTTTTCGGCAGGCTTGCCCGCCTGCTGGCTGAGCCGCAGGACCGTATGGGCGACCCGGCGCTCCACCTCTTCGGTGGACATTTCCCGAATGCGGGTATGGGCTTCTTCAAGCCGCTGGCCGATGGTGTTGAGCGCGCTGACCGCCAGATGCGGGCTTCGGTCGATGAATTGCGGCCAGGCCTCGGTCGGCCAGGACATTGCGAGGCTCTCCGTCATCGTCAGCGCGGTGCCGGGATAATCGTTGCGCCGCAACGCTCGCGCAAAGCCGAAAAGGTCGCCAGGATGAACAACCCGCACGATGATTTGCTGGCCGTCCTGCGTGACCTGCGTTACCTTCAGCCGGCCATTGATCAGCAGATAAAAGTGCGTCGCCGGCGCGCCCTGTTCGAAGAAGGCTTCGCCGGCATCCGCGCGCTTGGGAACGGCTTGCGCGATCAGCGCGTCGAGATCCCCGTCCGGCATGCGTTCGAACATGGAAAAACGGCGCAGGACGGTTCTGTCGATCTTCACGGAATTCTCCCCGGTCTTTGGCGCGACGATAACCGATGGAGACCCTCCGCAATTGACATAGAGCAAATCGTCACGAAATAAGCCCGCGCTCCCTCAACCGCATCAAGGCCTTGGCGTACCAGCGATCGTCTCGGATCAGCCGGAAACCGAGATTGGCGGGCGGCGCGCCGACCGAGCAGCCGCCAGTTTTGGGATCGCGCACGAAGGCGCTCATCGGCGACCGATGTTGCCCAACCGTGACATAGACGCCGCAACTCGATACGGCAGACGCAGTCCAATCACCCGCGAGATCGACGCGGCGATGACAGGTGGTGGTCCATTCCCAGACATTACCTGCTAAATCGGCGAGACCATAGAGGTTTTCGCCGTAATGGCCGCGCTCGCGCGGCTTGGGATCGCTGGCCGCCTTGCGTGCGGTCTCGCGATCGTAATCCGCCAGCCAACGCAGAGCAGGATTGTCGCTATCTTCATCGACGCCGAGCGCATCGTCGGGAAAGCGGTCGCCCGCCGCATAGGCGATCTCCTCATGGCTCGGCAACCGCCAGATCTCGCCAGTTTCGCGACTCAGCCAGCGGGCATAGGCGCTGGCGTCATCGAAGCTGACGCCGGTCGCAGGGAAAACTTCGCCATGATGATCGGCCATTGCGATGGCGGGGCAGGCTTGGGCCTGGACGCAACGACGATAGTCGACCTCCGAAACCTGATATTTCATCACAGCGATCGGACCGAGACCGTCCTTCGACACCATCGGCGGATCGACGGCAAATCCATTTCGATAAAATTCGCCGTCGGCGCGATAGCGGAAAGCGTGGTCGGGAATAGTCACCGTCACCGGCGCAATCGCTGGATTGGCGCCCGCCTTTCCGATTCCGACGCCCAGTTGATGGGCGACGCCGAGCGAGAAGGCGAGGAGAAGCGCAGCCGGCGCCGCGACCGAGAAGAGCGGGACGGTCTTGGTTATGAAGGTCTGGCCCGTCATGGCGATCTCCTCGGTTTCTCCGCCCGGTTAGTGGCTGTTCGGCGACACGATTGCCGTCATCAGGTCGTTGTTCCACTCGCCCTCGACCTTGAAATGGGCGGCTGCGCCCTTCTCGAAAGCCTCGATCAGATTGTGGTTCACATAGGCGTAGATGCCGGGTTGTTGGAACGTGTAGAAAGCCGCCCCTGCCGCGCCGCCGGGAATGAACCAGGTCTCCTGGTCGAGTTCCGGCGGATTGGCGAATTTGCCGGTCGCCCAGACATAATCGCCATGACCGCCGATCAGATGCGGGCGGGTGTCGCGGTTGGCTTGCGAATGCAGGATCAGCACGTTTTCGCCGACCTTGGCCTTGAGCGCATTTTCGCCGGTCAACGCGCCGACCGCGCCGTTGAACACGATATGGCTGGGAGTGAGCGTCTTCATCACTTCAAGCGTGTCGGCATAGGCGTCGCCGTGGCTTTCATATTTCTTGTAGGCGCCTGTCTCGTCACGCGGCACGTAGAAATCCTGCTCGCCGACATAATAGACGCGGTCGTAAACGAGATCATGGCCTTTGTGATCCCTGAGCCCATCACGCGGCAGCACCATGATCGCGCCATTCATGCCCGAGGTGACATGCCAGGGCACCATTCCGGGAGGGGCGCAGTGATAGACGAACACGCCCGCCTTGGTGGCCTTGAAGCGCATCACGGCCTTTTCGCCGGGATTGACGATCGTGAGCGCGCCGCCGCCCAACGCGCCGGTGGCCGAATGGAAATCGATATTGTGTTGCAATTCATTGGTTTCCGGGTTGACCAGCGTCAGTTCGACGTAATCATCCTGATGAACGACGATCATCGGACCGGGCACAGAACCGTCAAAGGTCATCGCGTGGACTTCCGTGCCTTCGTCGTCGACGACGATCTTCTTTTCCTGGATGGTCAGCGTCACCTCATAGATTTTCGGGGCGCCTTCAGCCTTCTGGCTATGGGCATGGACGAAGGGCGGCTTAACCAGTTCGAGCTTTACCCGTTCGAGGGTCGAGAGGTCGACCGGAGCCGGCTTCGCAGCGAGCTTGTCGTTGGCCTGGGCGACGCTGGCGGCCACGAGCGGCGCCATGGCGCCAGCGAAAGCGGCGCCTGCGAGGATCGAGCGTCTTGTGATCTGGAACTCATTGCTCATCGGACATCTCCTTGATGTGGACGGAGGTTTTGCCGCCCTGTCGAAGAAGAACCTAACCGATCAGCCCTCCCCTCTCTTTGCGCCAGCACAATATCTCAAGGATTTACCAACCTTCTCCGGACTTGTGTTTTCGCAAAGAGCACGATCGCCGCCGTCTTTACTGTCTCCAAAACAATCAGGAGACCGCCATGACGTTATCACAGGAAGCAATTGACAAAAGACAGGACCCCCGTGGCTTGTCGGGGTTCGGCCCAATACTGTTTTCTTACGGTTTCAGGCCGTTCTTCCTCGGCGGCGCAAGCTGGGCATGCGTAAGCATGATCCTCTGGATCGCGTCTCTTTCCACAGACATCGGGATAGGCGGCGGCTATGGCGCGCGTGCGTGGCACGGGCATGAAATGCTGTTCGGCTTCGGTTCCGCCATTGTCGCAGGCTTTCTGCTGACCGCCACGCCGAACTGGACGGGCAGATTGCCGATTTCCGGGCCGCCATTGATGCTGCTGTTTCTTCTCTGGACGGCGGGCCGGCTTGCCCTCTTGTTTCCGGATACACTCGGAGTGGTCCCATCAGCAATGATCGAAGCGGCCTTCTTGCCGGTTATGACCATCGTCTGCGTTCGCGAGATCATCGCCGGCCGCAAATGGGCGGATCTCAAGGTCATGGCCGGGCTCGGAGCCTTGACGCTCGTCAATCTCTGCTTTCACTATGAAGTCATTGCCGAGGGTGGTCCTGTTCATGCCGGAAGGCTGGCGGTCTCCGCCTATCTGATGATGATCATCGTGGTGGGCGGCCGCATGCTGCCGAGCTTCACCCGCAACTGGCTCGCCAAGGCGGGCAAGACAAGTTTCCCCACGCCCCATAATCGGTACGACGCGACGGCAATCCTCGCCTCGCTGCCGGCTCTGGCGCTCTGGATCATCCTGCCGGACGAGAGGATCACCGGCACGGCGGCGCTAGCGGTCTCGGCGCTTCACACGGCGAGGCTCATTCGCTGGAAGGGCTGGACGACGGGTCGGGAGCCGCTGGTCAGCGTGCTGCATCTGGCCTACGCCTTCATCCCGTTCGGCTTTCTTGCCATCGCCGGCGCTGCTTTCAACGTTCTCGACCCCGTATCAACCCTCCATGTCCTGACGGTGGGCAGCGTAGCGACGATGATGCTGGCGGTGATGACGCGCGCTACCCGCGGCCATACCGGCCGGGCGCTGACCGCCTCACGCATGACATGCCTGAGCTACGCCGTCCTTTTCGCTTGCGCGTTGATCCGCCCGCTTGCGGGCCTGTTCCCAGATCAGCTGGCGCTGATCTATGCGGCAGCGGGACTGTTATGGATCGGCGGTTTCGGCCTTTATGTCCTGGAATATGGCCCGATGCTGGTCACCCGCCGCCGGCAGATGATTGGCGGCTGAAGGGAGACGCAAAAGCCGGGAGGGACCGATCGGGCTCCTCCCGGCTTTTCGTCTGCCCCGGATCAGGCGCGCATGCGGTCCGGCGTCCAGGGCGGATCATAGGTCAGCTCCACCTCGACGGAAGCGGCCAGACCCGATGCCAGCGCCCTCTCCCGAACCGCTTCGACCAGAAGACCCGCGGCGGGGCAGCCGCGCGTCGTCGTGGTCATGATGATGCGAAGGCCGCCCTTCGGCATAGCTTCGGCTCGATAGATCAAGCCTATGTCGATGACGCTCAGGCCGAGTTCTGGATCGATGACCTCGGCGAGCGCTGCGGCTATTTCAGGAACGAGATCGGCGGTCATGTCGCCGTCTCCCCACGCCGGATCATCACGCGGAAGGTCTCGCCGGTCTTGTCGTAGTTGCCGACCCATTGATGGCCGCGCTTGACCAGTTCGGGATAAAGCAAGATTGGCTCGCGGCCGAGGGCTGCAAACAGCACGGCTCCCGACGGCAACGTTTCCAGCGTCTGAAGAATGCGCAGCATCGGCTGCGGCGGGTCGAGATCGGTGAGATCGAGCTCGATGAGGGGATCCGGCCAGGCGTCCGCGCCTTCGGCGTCATCAGAAACGCGCACGGCGATGGTTTCCGGCAGGAAGCGAACTTCGAAATCGCCATCCTCCAGTTCAAGCACCTCATGGCGGAAGCCCTTGCGCGCCATCACCGAAAACAGCGGCTGCGGCTTGAACGGCGCGATCAGCCTCAGCCCCTGATCGGGCGCGAGCGCATTGACGCTCGCCATGATCTCGGCGAAGGGCTCGACGCCCGCCTCGAGGATCGGCCTCACATCGAGGTCTCTAAACTCCACGGCCATGATAATCTCCTTCAATTCGGATTGGCGGTAACGAGATGCGGGCGCACAGCGCCCGAGGGAAGCCGCACGGACTCGGGCGCATAGCTCAGGCGCCGGGCTCGGAAAAATTCCAGCCCGAGCCCCGCCACAGTCGCAAACTGCATCCAGGCGGCAAGCCGAAGCCAGAAATCGAGCCCCAAGAGCAGGCATAGACCGCCGGCGATGACGGCGACATGATACAGCGCAAAGTACATCCGCGCCTTCGGCTCCCGGACGAGATCCTGCACGCGCGGCACGGCGCTGCGGCCCATCACCGGCCCATAGGCTTCGAGCCAGGTGAGAAACGGCACGATCTTGTAAAGCTGAGCCAAGCCCAAGCCGGACAGCCAGCCCATGGCGAGGCTATAGACGCCGGTTTCGAGAAGCGGCGCGGAGGTCGTGATTGTTTGCGACAGAAAGATAAGCACGAGACCGGTCGGCAGATGCAGCACGGAGACCAGGCCTGCAGACGTGTTGAGCTCCAGCGCCTTGCGGCGGCGGGCGCGGATCATGGTGACGAGATCGGCGAGATAGAAGGCAAGAGTCAGCGTTAAGAAAATCGCAACCGGCCAGAAGGCGAACGGTTGAAGCAGCGGAACGAACCCGCCTGACATCGCGCCAGCCCAAAGCGACAGAAGACCGGCGAAGGCCGCGAGCGCCAGCAACCGTCCAAAGCGGCTCTTCTCCGGCGCCAGCATGAACATCGAGAACAACCGATAGCTCACGCCGATCGCGGTAAGCGTCATCCAGCCGACAAGGCCGGAAAAGGCATGGGCGGGAAGAGCATAGGCGAGGACATCGCCGGCCCAGTTAGGGATGAACACGCCGCCAAGCAGCGACGAAAATGTGAGGCCGAGACCGGCGGTGGCGGCGAGCGCAAGCAAGCCAAGCAGCACCAGCAGCCCTGGTGGATCGCGCTCCTGCCGCCTTGTCAGCGTGGCGGCGATCGACAGCGCATGGGCGCTGAAACCCAGAAACAACAACAGTCCGCCGATTGGAAGAACGACAGGATCAATGCCCAACCACCCGCCCAGAGATAGAAAACCCAGAAGAAGAATAAGTAAGCCGATAACGATCATGACAAGCGTCGGCGCGGCGACCCAGCCGTAGCGCGGCGAACCCGCCGCCAGTACCGGTGCAAATTGCAGGAGCGCGCCGAGAAACAACAGCCCCAGCCAGCCGATTGCGATGAGGTGCACGAGAACGAGCGTGTCGGGAGCCCCAACGTCGACGGACGGAAAGCCGAAGCCGAGGCCCATCAGCGAAAGCCCTGACAACAGGCAGGCGAGAGCGACGGCGAAATAGCTCATGGTCCAGCGTGACAAGGGGGCTCCCGGCATGATCGGTCCTCAGTGACCGCCGCAGCAGCAGTCGCAGCCGCCGCCTTCGGCGCGGGTGATCAGCACTTTCCAGACGTCGGGACCCTCTTCGACATAATCCCAGCCAAATTCGTCAGGAAAGCGGGTCATGATCTGGTGATGCAGCGGCCGCGGATCGTGGTCGCTGGTCACCTGCATCGCCCGGCCCGGTTCGAGTTGGGCAAGCATGCCGAAGATGGAGGGATGGCGTTGGCTTGGCGGGATCACCCGCACATCGATTTCTGGAATGGCGCTCGACATATCGTCTCCGCTTCAATGTTGCTGTCGCGCTGGGTCTTTCGCCCGGCGAGAATTGAATAGGCGTAAACTGCCTCCCGCACCTTGTTCCGGAACAAACTGCTTGCATTTCGTCAGGCCGGCTTGCGCTGGGGCAAAGAAGGCAGAGCGTGAAACGCCTAGGCATCTGACGAAGAAATCAGAGGAAACGCCATGTCCGACGCCGTCATCGCCCGTTATGGAGAGGCGCGCCTGCCGCGCTACACCAGCTATCCCACCGCGCCGAAATTCGCTGACGTGATCGGCCCTGCAGACTATGCCGGATGGCTGAAGGGAGCGCGAGGCGGCCAGACCTCGCTTTATCTGCACATCCCCTTCTGTCGGTCGATGTGCTGGTATTGCGGCTGCCACACCACGATCACCGAGCGCGACCAGCCGATCGTCGATTATCTCGATGCTCTGACGCGGGAAATCGACATGGTCTCCCGGCTGACAGAGGGTAAACTCGATGTCCGCGAGATCCATTTCGGCGGCGGCACGCCCACCATCATCAAGCCCGAAGAATTTCTCGGCCTGATGGCGCGGTTGCGCGGCAGCTTTGGCGTTCACAGCCGCGCCAATGTGTCGGTGGAGATCGACCCGCGCCGGCTAACCCCAGAGATGACGCAAGCTTTAGGGGAAGCCGGCGTGACCCGGGCGAGCCTGGGCGTGCAGAGCTTCGACCCCCGCGTCCAGAAAGCCATCAATCGCATCCAGTCGGAGAAGGAAACGGCGCTGGCGACCGAGGGTTTGAGGGCAAATGGAATCGGAAGCATCAATTTCGACCTGATCTATGGCCTGCCGCATCAGACCATCCGCTCCTGCGAGGAAACCGCCCGCGCCTGCGTGGCGATGCGGCCAGAACGACTGGCCGTGTTCGGCTATGCACATGTGCCGAGCTTCAAGAAACACCAGCGTCTCATCGATGAAGCTACGCTCCCCGACGCCACCGCCCGCCATGAACAGGCCGAAGCCATCGCCGAGACGCTCGAAGCCGGCGGCTATCTTCGCATCGGCCTCGACCATTTTGCCTTGCCCGAAGACGATTTGGCGAAAGCAGCCGACGCCGGCCTGCTGCGCCGCAATTTCCAGGGTTATACGACGGACAGCTGCGACGCTCTGATCGGCTTCGGCGCTTCATCCATCGGTCGGCTCGCCGAGGGATATGTGCAAAACGCAACGCCGCCGGGCGTCTATGCCCGCGAAGTCGTGGCCGGTCGTCTTCCCACGGCGAAAGGCTATCGTCTCACCGCCGAAGACCGGCTGCGGGCGCATGTGATCGAGCGGCTGATGTGCGATTTCGCTGCTGATGTCGCATCAATCTCCGCCTCTCACGGTTTTGAGCGCGATATGCTGTTGCGCGGCAATGCCGCGCTGCATTCTCTCGCCGAGGATGGGATCGCAACGATTGCCGATGGCGTCGTTCGGGTCGATCCGTCCAGGCGGTTTCTTATCCGCGCCGTGGCGGCCGCCTTCGACGCCTATCTCAGTGATCTCGGGCGCACCTTCAGCAAGGCGGCGTAAAGCGGGAAACATTTGTTACGCGCGCACGAAAAGACCCGGCGGATGCACATCCGCCGGATCTTTTCGTCCTCGTTGTTATCAGCGGGTCAAGCCGCGATAGATCGCCGGCAGCGCCCTGGGCAGTTTGCCGATATCGCCCACGACGGTGAAACCGTGACGGCCGAACATGACGGGCAGATAGGATTGCGCCTCTTTATCGACGGTGACGGCGAAGACGGCCGCGCCGCTTCGGCGCGCCTCCGCCACCGCCTTGCGCGAATCCTCCAGCGCAAAACGGCCTTCATAATGATCGATGTCGTTGGGCTTGCCGTCGGTCAGCACCAGCAGCAGCCTGCGCCGGTTGGGCTGCTTTGCGAGTTCCGCCGCCGCATGCCGGATCGCCGCACCCATACGGGTGTAATAGCCGGGCTTGAGACCTGCGATGCGGCGCTCCACCCGCTCGCTCATCGGCTCGCCGAAGGCCTTCACCGTCTCGATCCGCACCCAGGCGCGACGGCGCGAGGTGAAGGTCAGAACGGAATGGTTGACCCCGCAAGCCGACAGTCCATGCGCGAGAGCCGCAAGCGCCTCCTTTTCGACGTCCAGCACGCGATGATCGTCATGCCAGGCGTCGGTCGAGAGGGACACGTCGACGAGAATGGTCACAGCTAGATCCTGGCCTTGCGGCCGCGACAGAAGATGAATGCGGTCGCTGCCCTCGCCGCCGGCGACTAGGTCCGTCTGCCGGCGCACCAGCGCGTCGAGATCGAGTTCCTCCCCATCAAGCTGCGCCTTGAGCGCCTCGTTTTTAGGCCGCAACAATTCGAACTGCCGCCGCACATTGCGGATATGTGCGCGCGTCTCCTCGGTGGACATCAGACTAGCCTCCGCCTCGCCCGGAACAGTGGTGACGACGCGGCAGTAAGCGAGCATATAGGCGTCGGTCCGGTAGTTCCACTCTGGATAGCTGATCTCCGCCTCGATAGCCGAGGGATCGACCGCTTCGGGCGGCAGGACGAGATCGAAGCGGAATTTCGAGGACGGCCGTTCCTTGCGCCGGCCCAGCGTGATTTCATCAAGGTCCCGCGCGGCCTCGCGATCGGCCTCGTCATTGTCGTCGGCGGGACGGTCGACATTGACCATCTCCGCCATCGCCAGGATCTTCTCGAAACGGTTGAGGATGAAGGGCGAGCGGTCGCTGGCGCCGCGCTCGGTTTCGCGATCGGCGCGGTAGCGGCCGGCGGAGCCCAGATCGTCACCGGTGGTCGCCGCATCATACTCGGCCTCGACGCCCTTCGGAACTTCGGCGCGCGGCTCGTAGCGCGGCCAGAGCGGGATGGGCATCAGGGGCTGGTAGCCTGCCGGCGCGCTGCGTGGAAAGATCGACGGCGGACAATCGATCGGCAGACCGGCGCCGGCCTTGAGCATGGCGAGCGCCTCGTTCTCCACCAATTGCTCCACCGGCGGTAGCGCGCCGCGCCGGCGACCAGCAAGCACGCCGCGGCAGAGCGCGGCAAAACGCGACGCCAGTCCCGGAAAGGCCTGTTGCGTCCGCCGCGTCGCGCGCTTGGCCGCGTCCAGCGCGGCGACATCCGCGTTCAGCGCGTCTTTCGCATCGGTGGCGGTCATCTCCATCTGCGCCATATAGGCCGCGAGCCAGATATAGAGGTCGCGATTGAGCGCTGGCTCGGAAAAAAGATCGATCACGGGCGGTAGCTGCACAGCGCCGCGATCGCGCGCCGCGGGAGCAGTCTTTTCCTCTCCCAAACCCACCAATTGCCGAAGCCGCAGCCGATGGCCGCTGGCTCTTGCATGGGCGGGGCCGAGCTGGGCGGCGATATCGCCGCCGAAGGCGCGAAAGCAGGTCGCCAGAACCGGCTTGACGTCATCAAAGCTTATGGCGGCCTGCGGATAGCGCGGCATGCTGGAGGTGGATCCGACCAGTCGGTGCCAAGCCTTGCCGACGCTCTCCTCGAGTTCCAGGAATTCGAACATGGCGGCCTCAGGCGATGATGGCGGCGGCGACTTCGGTAAGCGCCACCTTGACGTCGGCGTCGTCGCTCAGGGGCTCGATGATGGCGGCGCGGATCGCATCCTTCCGGTCCATGCCGCTGTCGATGAGGGCGGCGCAATAGACGAGCAGCCGGGTCGACACCCCCTCCTCGATGTCTGCGCCCTTCAACTTGCGTAGCCGGCTCGCCAGCTCCACCAGGGGCGCAACGCGGGCTTCGTCTAGCCCGCTTTCGATCGCGACGACGGCGATCTCCTGCTTCTTGGGCAGGAAGTCGAACTCAATCGACACAAAACGCTGCTTGGTCGAGGGTTTCAACGCCTTCAACATGGTCTGGTAGCCGGGATTGTAGGACACGACCAGCATAAAGCCCGCTGGCGCGGCGAGCGTTTCGCCGGTCCGTTCGAGCGGCAGGATGCGGCGGTCGTCGGTCAAGGGATGCAGCACCACGGCGACATCCTTGCGCGCTTCGACGATCTCGTCGAGATAGCAGATCCCGCCCTCGCGCACGGCCCGGGTCAGCGGCCCGTCGACCCAGACTGTATCGCCGCCCTTGAGCAGATAACGGCCGGTCAGATCGGCTGCGGCGAGATCGTCGTGGCAGGACACGGTGGAGAGCGGCAGTCCCAGCCGCGCCGCCATATGGCTCACGAACCGGGTCTTGCCGCAGCCGGTCGGGCCCTTCAGGAGCAGCGGCAATTGCCGGGTCCAGGCGGCTTCGAAAAGTTCGCATTCGCGACCGCTCGGGATGTAGGGTGGAATATCGATGGCTGCGCGTTCGCGCGCGGTGGAGAGCATATTCATGACGTCACTCCGAGAAGGGGAAAAAAGACGGCCCCGCCCGAGGCGAGACCGAAGGGAGATCATTCAGCCGCCTGCAGGCTTGCCGCGCGGGTCTCGCGTTCGCGGCCCGGCACGAACAAAGCCCAGAGGAACATGGCGGCCGAGATCAGCACGAAGACACCCGAGCCCAGCCGGATCCAGTAAAAGAGAGCCAGCTGGTCCTGCACATCCATGTAGCTTTCGCCGAGAACCCGTTGAAGATGCACTTGCAGCACGCCCGCGAAGGTGAGCGCGAAAGTCATGACCGACATGGCCGAGCACATGACCCAGAAGCTGATCATCGACAGCATCTGGTTATAGGGTGCCCGTCCCCTGAGTTCCGGCACTGCATAGGCCATCATCGCGAGGTTGAGCATCACATAAGCGCCGAAGAAGGCGAGATGACCATGCGCGGCGGTGACCTGTGTGCCGTGGGTGTAATAGTTGACCGAGGACAGCGTATGAAGGAAGCCCCAGACGCCGGCGCCGAAGAAGGCCATGACCGAGCAGCCGAGCGACCAGAGAATGGCGGCGCGGTTGGGATGCTTGCGGCCGGCCTTCCAGGTCATCACGAAGGTGAAGACGACCATGGTGAAGAAGGGCGCGACTTCGAGCGTCGAGAAAATCGAACCGATCCACTGCCAGTAACCGGGCGCGCCAATCCAGTAGAAATGATGGCCGGTGCCGAGAATGCCCGAGAACAGCGCGAGCCCGACGATCACATAGAGCCACTTCTCCACCACTTCGCGGTCGATGCCATTGAGCTTGATCATCAGGAAGGCCAGGACAGAGGCCATGATCAGCTCCCACACGCCTTCCACCCAGAGATGGACGACGAACCACCAATACATCTTGTCGAGCGCGAGATTGGCGGGATTGAAGAAGGCAAACAGGAAGAAGACCGCCACGCCCCAGAGCCCGAAAATCAGGATATTGGTGACAACTGTCTTGCGGCCTTTGAGCACCGTCAGCGTGACGTTAAACAGGAACATCAGCGCGATGACGACGATGCCGACCTTGATGGCGAAGGGCTGTTCGAGGAATTCACGGCCCTCATGAATGTGGAAGAGATAGCCTACGACGGCGACCGCGGCCGCGACAAGGAACAACCAGAACTGCGCCACCGCGATGCGGGTGCTGTAAAGCTCCGTCTCCGCCTCTTCAGGCAGCAGGAAATAGGTGGAACCCATGAAGCCCATCAACAGCCAGACGATCAGCGCATTGGTGTGGATCATGCGCACGATGTTGAACGGCAGGAGCTCCGACAGCGTGTTGGGCAGGACATAGATCGTTCCGGCGAGGACGCCGAACAGGATCTGGGCGAGGAAGAGGCCGAGCGCGCCGTAGAAATACAGCATGGCGACCTTCTGGGTCTGATATTTCATTATGATGCTCCTTCCCGTCTTTCAACCGGCCTCGTTGGGCGGCCATTTCTGGGTCTTGATCTTGCTGGTCCAGCGCAGGAACTCGGCGAGATCGTTGAGTTCCTGATCGTTGAGATGGAACTGCGGCATCTGACGACGACCCTCGATGCCCGAAGGCTGGGCAGCCATCCAGGCCTTGAAGGTCTCGCGCGTTGTCTCAACATCATCGTCGCCGCCCATGCGGGTCCAGACATTGCCGAGTTCGGGGGCGAAATAGGCGCCTTCGCCGAGCAGCGTGTGGCAGTTGATGCAGGCGTTCTTCTCCCAGACCCGCTTGCCCCGCTCGACCGCAGAGGTGAGCGTGCTTTCGTCGGTGGAGGTGGTGCGCATGTAGTAGTGGCTGTGCGCGGTCAGCCCGATGAAGATGGCGAAGAAGAAGACCGAGCCGCCGTAGAAGACGTTCCGCGCTCCTGTTTTGGTCAAATAGTCCGACATGTCTGTCCCTCTCGCTTCCCGCGGAAAAGGCGCGGGATCGGATGATGCGGAGGCCGGCGCGCCAGCCTCTGAGTTTAGGGATGCCGGAAGAGACGCGCGCCTTCTTTGTCGAAAGGCAAATAAATCTGACGCCAAAATGAGAGGCCCCGAAGGGCCTCAGCGTCAGCTCAGCAAGAGGGGAATGGCGGCTTTGGCGACCGCAAGCGCTGTGAACAGCGCGGGCCAGGCGATCAGCGCCGCAGCCAGTCGCGGCCTCTCCCCGCGCAGTCCCATGAAATCGAGAATGACGATCCGCGCCTTGATGATCGTCAAGCCGGTCACCGCGGCGAGCGCCCAGAGCGGCAGCGCCTCGTGTCTCCACTGCGAGACGATCAGCGAAGCGGTGATGGCCATGAGAAAAAGCCAGATGGCGCAGCCGAACAGCCAGCGCGTTTGCATATTGCGCATGAAATCACCCGAGATAGACGATGGGAAAAATGACGAGCCAGACGAGATCGACCGCGTGCCAGAGCGTGGCGACAAGGGCGATATTGCCCGGCTGCGGCCGCCGCGCCACCAGCAACATGATCAAGCTCAGAAAGACGACATGGGCGAGATGGAAGCCGGTGATCAGGAAATAGAGCTCGAAGAAGGCGTGGAAGTCGGCGTCACCCGCAAAATGCAGATCGCCCCGATATTCCCAGGCCTTGATCGCAGCGAAGACGACGCCGAGGCCTCCTGCCGACCACAGGCCGATCTTGCGGCCCAGTTCGGAATTGGCGCGCACCGCCGCCGCCGCCCGCAAGCCGCTCGCCAGCAGCACCAGCGTGTTGAGGCTGGCGAGCCGCGTGTCGAGATGGAGCTTGGCGACGCCGAAATCCTCCGGATGCAGAAACGACATCACCAGGAAACCGCCAAGCAACACGCCGAAGGCCGCAAGCTCGCTCCATACCAAAATCCAAAGAATGAGGTCTCCGCCTTCGTCTTCCACAACAGTGCTGTCTATGATCGCCGCCATCGCCGTCTCTCCGTTTCGTCGATCCGGGGTAGCGCGGCAAAATTTTCTCTTCTTTGCTCTTTGACAAAGAGCAGGCGGCTTCAACGGCGGATAGAACGAGAAACGGAGATTTGACCATGACGGATGCGCAGACGGGACTTATGGTGGCGACGCCTGTGATCATCGGGTTTTCGATCGCGCTATACAGAATGGGCGTGCTGCAGCGTTACAGCACAGCGGTCGCGGTGATGGCGTCTGTCGTGGTCGCGGGCGTGCTGTTCTTTCAGCAATAGGGTTGAGGCCGCCATGATCCGCCTTCTCATCGCGTTCTCCGTCTTCATCGCGCTGCATTCGGTCCCGGCGATCCCTGCCCTGCGTGGTCGGCTGATCGAAAAAATGGGGCGCAGGGCCTACCTCATCGCCTATTCGGTCGTCTCGACGCTGGTTCTCGGCTGGCTGTTCTACGAGGCGCTGCAGACGGATTATATCGAGCTTTGGGAGCCCGCGCCCTGGCAGGCCTGGATCACCTTGCTGCTGGCTCCGGTCGGCCTTTTTCTGGTCACCGCCGGACTGATCAGCCAAAATCCTTTCTCCGTTACGTTGAGACGGCAAACGGACAAGGTCGGCGCGATCGTCCGCTTCACCCGCCATCCGGTGCTCTGGGGTTTCTTCGTCTGGGCTATCGGCCATATCGCACCGAATGGCGATCTGCGGTCGCTGCTGCTGTTCGGCGGTTTCGCTCTGTTTTCCCTGGGCGGCGTAGCCATGCAGGAGCGCCGGGGTCGCAAGCGTCTCGGCGCGCGATGGACAATCGTTTCGAAGGGCACCTCCTGTGTATTTCGTAATCCTTTCAATATCCGTTGGGACGCGCTGGCACGGTTGGCATTCGCTCTCACCGTGCTCACAGCAGCGCTTCTGCTGAGAGGGGGCCATCTGGAGACCTTCGGTGTCGATCCAATGGCGATGGCAACGGGTTGAGTTTGAAATGATCGGGCGAGGTGGGAACTGCAGGCATGACGCCGAAGCCAAACAGTTCGTCAACATCGCCCGCGATCTGAGACCCGGTATTATGGCACGACGGTGGCAAGGGATGTCAGCCGCGCCGGCGGCAATTTCGAGAATAAGGAAGCCCACCACATCTATCTAACCGACCTCCCCTCCTCATCAATGACGTCTCCCTCTTCGTGGTTGATGGTCGCTCAGCCGACCAAAGTCCTAAAATTTGTTGTCGGCGCGGCGGTTTTTTTAGTGGACATGCGGCTTGCTGCGGCAGCCCCGAACACCTGGCCGACACCGATCAAGACTGGTTCGTCCACGCCAATCCTGCCCATGGTTGCCCCGAGATCCGCGAGCCGGCCAGCCCAGCGCCGCTCTGTCGTCCTGCTCACCGAAGACAGGATCACGACCGGCATGTCCGATGGCATCCCCGCCTCACGCAGGCGTTGTTCGATCTGCCCGGCCATGCGGCCGCCCATATAGAAGATGCTCGTCTGATGCGGCTGAGCCAGCGACGCCCAATCGATGGTCGCAGGCAGCGCGCTATGGCGGGAATGTCCTGTCACGAAACGCACTTGCTGGGAGTGGTCGCGATGCGTGAGGGAGGTTTTCAGCGAAGCGGCCATGGCCGAGGCCGCTGTAATCCCGGGGACGATGTCAACGGCAATGCCCTCGCTCTCCAGCCGGGCAATTTCTTCCCCCGCGCGCCCGAAGATCATCGGATCCCCCGATTTGAGCCGAACGACGCGTTTGCCTGCCTTGGCGAAGCGAACCATCATGTCGTTGATGTCGTCCTGTTTGCAGCTTTCGCGGCCGCCGCGCTTGCCGACCAGAAATCGCTTTGCCTCCCGCCGCGCCAGTTCCAGCACTTCTGGCGATACAAGATCGTCGAACAGGATGACATCGGCGGATTGCAAGGCCCGCATGGCCTTGAGCGTCAGGAACTCCGCGTCTCCTGGACCGGCGCCGACCAGCGTCACCGAACCCATTTGTCCGGACATCCGGTCGGTCGACGCAATCCACTCCTCGGCCGCCTCCTTCGGCGGCGGCTCATTGGTCGACAGGCTGCGGATGGCGAAGCGCTCCCAGAACGCCCGTCTGGCGAGACCCGGGGCGAGCCGAAGATTGATGGTCTCGCGGAGTGTTTGGGCAAGTTTGCCCCACTGCTTCAGCGCCGGCGGGAGCAGTGTTTCGATCCGCTGGCGGATCGCCTGCGCCAGCACCGGCGCCGCTCCATCCGTCGAGATGGAGACGATGACCGGCGAGCGATTGACGATCGAGCCGAACTGGAACTGGCAATAATCAGGCCTGTCGATCACATTGACAGGAACGCCCGCCGCGCGAGCGGCGCAGAAGAACGCCTGCGCTTGGGCGTCGTCGCCGCAATCCGCGAGCGCCATCGCAGCACCCGTGAAGATCCAGCAAGACCAGGGTTGCGCATGGTGTCGTAACGAGGCCCGATCGAGTAATGCAATCATGGCGTCTCCGAGATCACTCGTCTCGCAATAGAGATCGACGTCCGCGCCGCAGGCGAGCAGCAGCTCGGTTTTCCACGCCGCGGCGTCCGAGCCGCCGACCATGACCACGCGTTTTCCCGCGAGATCCCAGAAGACCGGCAGTTTGGCCAGGGGCTCGATGCGGGACGCCGTCTCATTCGGCGGCAATGATATGGGTTGCATCGAGAATCCTCCTGATGTCGGGGCGGCAGGAGCCGCAATTCGTTCCGGCGTTCAACGCCGCGCCGATGGCGTCGACGGAGCGGCAACCGCTTCGCGCCGCAGCCAAGATGTCATTGACGCCGACCGAAAAGCAGGAACAGACGATCGCGCCTTTGTCTGCGCCGCCCGCGGCGGGACGCCCAGCGATCAGCGCCGTCCGGGCGCGAAAATCTGCATGACGGACCGTCAACTGTTCCGCCGCCCATTGGCGCGACACTTCCACGGGACCGCATGAAACGAACAACGCGGCGAGGAGACTCTCACCGTCGAAGGCGAGAAACCGATGATCGCCGCTTTCTGCGTCGTGATAGCCGGTAAGTTCGCCCAGACCTTCGGCCTGCAAGTTGCGACGGAGCCAGGCTTCCCAGCCATCGGCCGGCGGTTCGCCAGCAAATTCCAGACGATAGCCTGCATCTGCCCTTGCGATCGCCCAGTAGGAAAACGGTAGATCGGTGGGCCGGCGGGCGGATACCAGAAAGCCATGGGCCGGCGCCGCATAACGGCTGAGCGCGACGCGGCCCGTCTTGAGGGCGGGTTGACCCGATACCGGATCGACGCGGGACGGGACGAGACCGTCGACCCGAGCGCTTGGCGCGGTTTCTCCCGTCCAATGCATGGGCGTAAAGACCGAGCCGCGTAACTGGCGATCGGTGATCAGCGCCCGCACGATGATCGAGGCGCCTTGCGGGCTTTGAAGTCGAACGAGATCTGCGTCCGCGATGCGAAGATGGCGCGCGTCAAGCGGATGGATTTCGCAGAAGGGTTCGGCGATATGCGCCGACAGTCGTGCGCTTTTTCCGGTACGCGTCATCGTGTGCCAGTGATCGCGGATGCGGCCGGTGTTCAGGGTGAAGGCGTACAGCTCGTCCGGTTCAGACCGCGTCGGGGCGTGAACCGGAACGAACTTCGCCTTGCCGTCTTCCGTGAAGAAGCGGCCATCCTCGAAGAAGCGTTTGCGCGATGATCCATCCTTGGAGCGAGGCCACTGGAAGGGCGTCAGTTCCTCATAGGCTTGTTCATCAATATCCGCACAGCCGCCGATGTCGAAGTCGCGCGCGCCGTCATTTTCGAAAACCGACAACGCCGCATGTTCCGCAAAGATTTCTGCCGGAGAAGCATAATCGAACGCCGCGCCGAACCCCATCCGCTTGCCGACTTCGGCCAATTGCCGCCAATCCGGCAGCGTTTCGCCGGGCGATGCCAGAAATGCGCGCTGTCTGGAGATCCGTCGCTCCGAATTGGTCACGGAGCCCGATTTTTCGCCCCATCCTGCGGCAGGCAGCAGCACATGCGCAAGCCGGGCCGTATCTGTGTTCTTCTGGATGTCGGACACGACGACAAGGGGGCAGGCTCGAAGCGCATCCCGCACGCGATCGGCTTCGGGCATGGATACAACAGGATTAGTGGACATGATCCAGATCGCCTTGATCCGGCCGTCGGCGACCGCCTCGAACATGTCGACGGCCTTCAGTCCGGGCTTGCCAGCGAGCGCCGGGGCTTTCCAGAAGCGCTTGACGAGATCCCGATGGGCGGGATTTTCGATGGCCATATGCGCCGCGAGCATATTGGCGAGCCCGCCGACTTCGCGCCCGCCCATGGCGTTGGGCTGGCCGGTCAGGGAAAACGGACCCATGCCCGGGTGGCCGATGCGGCCGGACGCCAGGTGGCAATTGACGATGGCGTTGACCTTGTCCGTCCCGGAGGCCGACTGGTTGACGCCCTGGCTGTAGCAGGTCACCACTCGTTCGGTGGCGCAGAAAAGCCGGAAGAACTGACGGAGCGCCGGCATGGAAACTCCGGTCGCCCCGGCGATTTCCGCCATATCCAAACGGGCGGCGGCCACCAGCGCTTCGCCGATCCCCGACGTGTGCTTGCCGACGAAGGTTTCGTCGATCCCGCCATTTTCGGCGAGATAAGCAAGCAGACCGTTGAACAATGCGACGTCGCCGTCCGGGCTCATCTGGAGATGTATGTCGGCAAGGTCGCAAGTGGCGGTCCGACGCGGGTCGATGACGACGACTTTCATCGTGGGCCGGCTGGCTTTCGCCGCCGCCAGGCGCTGGTACAGCACTGGATGGCACCAGGCCATGTTCGAGCCGACGAGAACCACAAGATCCGCCAATTCGAGATCTTCATAACAACCGGGCACGGTGTCCGAGCCGAAAGCGCGGCGATGGCCGGCGACCGAAGACGCCATGCAGAGCCGCGAATTGGTGTCGATATTCGCCGAGCCGATGAAGCCTTTCATCAGCTTGTTGGCGACGTAATAATCTTCGGTCAGCATCTGCCCGGAAATGTAGAAGGCGACCGCGTCCGGCCCATGCTCAGCGATGGTTTGGCGGAAGCTCCGGGCGACGAGGTCGAGCGCCTCATCCCAGCTCTTTCTCAAGCCGCCGACTTCCGGATAGAGCGCCCGTCCGTCGAGATCGAGCGTTTCGGCCAGAGCGGACCCCTTCGAACACAGCCGGCCGTAATTGGCGGGATGTTCGGGATCGCCCCTGACGCTGACGTGACCATCATTGTCTACCTGGGCGATGACGCCGCAGCCGACGCCGCAATAGGGACAGGTGGTGCGGGTTTCAGTGGGCATGAAAGCCTCCTTCGATCTGCCCGCCGGCACCCCCCTCTGCCTTGCCAGGCATCTCTCCCTGAAGGCGGAAGATCGACCCGGGGTGACGGCATCGCCCGGTCACAACGGTTCGAGCAAAATGCAAGAACGCTGGATAGGCAATCGGCAGCGGGCGCCATCCGATTTCCCCCCTTGAGGGGGAGATATCCGGCAGGACAGAGGGGGGGATGCCAACAGCCGCCATCGTTATCATTCCGCCTCCATCATGATGGGTGTAAGGCAGATCGACAGCCGCCCGTCGACGTTGCGCACCGGCATGGTGCGGACCGCGCCGTCATCCGCGCCGAGCGCTTGGCCGCTTTCGAGCGAAATCACCCAGTTGTGCAGCGGGCAGGTGACGGATTTGCCATGCACGATGCCCTGGCTGAGCGGCCCGCCTTTGTGCGGGCATTGATCCTCGATGGCGAAAACCTCGTTTTCGGCGGTGCGGAAGACGGCGATCTTGCCTTGCGGAGTCTTCACACAGCGGGCGCCGCGCAGCGGAATGTCGTCGATATGGCCGATTGCGATCCAGTTGCTGTCCATGATCTCACTCCGCCGCCTGATGGAAACCGATGGTGGCCATCGGCTTGAACTCGTGCTTGTCCTTGCCGGAGACGCGTTCCGACCACGGATCGACCTGGGCGAACTTCTGGCTGAAGACGAAGCGGTCGAAATAGGCGCACCGCTTGTCGTGATCCGCCATGATCTGCCGGCGGATCTCGTCATGGCCGATGCGCTTGGCCCATTTGTAGATGCGTTCGAGATAGCGTGCCTGTTCGCGATACATCTGCGTCAGCGCCACGATATGCTCCAGCGCCTCGTCTTCCGTCTTCACGAGCCCGAGAATATCGGTGCCCTTGATGTCGAGGCCGGCGGCGCCGGCGAAATGGATCTCGAAGCCGGAATCCACGCTGATGACGCCGATATCCTTGCAGGTCGCTTCCGCGCAGTTGCGAGGACAGCCTGAGACGGCAAGCTTGAGCTTGGCCGGCGTCCATGAGCCCCACATGAATTTTTCGATGCGAATGCCGAGCCCGGTCGAGTCTTGGGTGCCGAAGCGGCACCAGTCGGACCCCACGCACGTTTTGACGGTGCGAAGTCCCTTGGCGTAGGCCTGACCCGAGACGAAGCCGGCTTTGCCGAGGTCGGCCCAGACGGCGGGCAGATCCTCTTTCTCAATGCCAAGGAGATCGATGCGTTGGCCGCCGGTGACCTTCACCAGCGGTATCTCGAATTTGTCGACGACATCGGCGATGGCGCGCAGTTCGGCGGCGTTGGTCACGCCGCCCCACATCCGCGGCACAACCGAATAGGTGCCGTCCTTCTGGATATTGGCGTGAACGCGCTCATTGACGAAACGCGACTGATAGTCGTCGGCATATTCGTCGGGCCAGTCGCAGACGAGGTAGTAGTTCAGCGCCGGCCGGCATTTGGCGCAGCCGCAGGAGGTTTTCCACTCCAACTCCTGCATGACGGCCGGAATGGTCTTCAGACCCTTGGCCTTGATCAGGCGGCGGACGTCGTCATGCCCCAGTTCCGTGCAGCCGCACATCGGCGTCACAGCCGCGGGGTTGTAGGCGTCGCCCAATGTCAACGTCATCAGCTGTTCGACTAGGCCGGTGCAATTGCCGCAGGAGGCGGAGGCTTTGGTATGGGCGCGGACGCCGTCGAGCGTCGTCAGGCCCTTGGCCGTGATCGCCGAGGTGATCTTGCCCTTGCAGACGCCGTTGCAGCCGCAGATTTCCGCATCATCCGGCAAGGCTGCAACGGCCGCCATAGGGTCCAGCGGAGCGCCCCCCTGGAAGGACTGGCCGAAAATCAGGCTTTCGCGCATGGCCGAAACATCGGTTCCGCGCTTCATCAGATCGAAGAACCAGGATCCGTCTGCGGTGTCGCCATAGAGCACGGCGCCGAGGATCTTGCTGTCCTTGAGCACGAGGCGTTTGTAGACTCCGGCCGAGGCGTCGCGCAGCACGATCTCCTCCCGATCCGGCGCCTCCGCGAAGTCGCCGGCGGAGAACAGGTTTATGCCGGTGACCTTGAGCTTCGTGTTGACGACGGAGCCATGATATTCCGATGATCCGCCGGTCAGGCGATCGGCCAGAACCCGGGCCGCCTCATAAAGCGGCGCGACCAGGCCGTAGCAGGTCCCGCGATGTTCGGCGCATTCGCCAAGCGCGAAGATATTGGGGTCCGAGGTCATCATGCCGTCATCGACGACAATGCCGCGATTGACGGCGAGTCCTGCTTCCTTGGCGAGGCTGGAAGCCGGACGGATGCCGACGGCCATCACCACCATGTCGCCGGAGATGATGCGGCCATCCTCCAGCTCGATGCCTTCGACTTTATCAGGGCCGAGGATCTGCTTGGTGTTGGCCTTGGTGATGATCTCGATACCGCGTTCGGTCAGCGCCTTTTCGAGCAGATAGGCTGCTGCCGGGTCGAGCTGCCGCTCCATAATGGTCGGCATGAGATGAATGACGGTGACATCCATGCCCTGGCGCTTCAGGCCGTAGGCGGCCTCGAGGCCGAGAAGTCCGGCGCCGATGACGATCGCGCGCCCTTTGCCTTTGGCGATCTCCAGCATCTTTTCGACATCATCGAGATCGCGATAGGCGAGAACGCCGGGCAGCTGATGGCCGGGAACCGGGATAATGAAGGGCAGGGAGCCCGTGGCGATGACGAGTCTGTCATAGGCCGCCGTCACCCCATTGGCGGCGGTGACTGTCTTGTCGTGCCGGTCGATCCCAGTGACTTTTGCGCCCTTGTGCAGGGTTACGCCATGAGCCGCGTACCAGGCGTCATTATGGATGACGATGTCCTCATAGGCCTTTTCCCCGGAGAGAACCGGCGAAAGCATGATGCGGTCGTAATTGACGCGTGGTTCGGCGTTGAAGATCGTCACGTCGTACAGGCCGGGCGCCTTTTCGAACAGCTCCTCCAGCATGCGGCCCGGGGCCATGCCATTGCCAATGATCACAAGTTTTTGCGCCATGGTGATTACTCCGCAGCTTCGACAAAGCGGTGACGTTCGTAGAGGAACTTCAACACGGCTTCGCGGGATTTGAGATAGGTTCGGTCAGCGGCGAGTGCGATGCGGTCGCGCGGGCGCGGGATAGGGACGTCCAGAACCTCGCCGATGCGGGCGGCGGGGCCGTTGGTCATCATGACGATGCGGTCGGAGAGCAACACGGCCTCATCGACGTCATGGGTGATCATGATCATCGTATTGCCGAGCCTGGAATGGATCTCCATCACCGCATCCTGCAGATGAGCGCGGGTGAGCGCGTCCAACGCGCCGAAGGGCTCGTCGAGCAGCAGGATCTTCGGCTCCATGGCCAGCGCCCGGGCAATGCCGACACGCTGCTTCATGCCGCCGGAGATTTCGGCGGGCCGTTTGTCTTTCGCATGCGCCATCTGCACGAGGTCGAGATTGCGCATCACCCAGTCGTGCTTTTCGGCCTTGCTCTTCTTGCCGGCGAAGACCTTGGACACTGCGAGATTGACGTTCTCATAGACCGTCAGCCAGGGCAGCAAAGAATGGTTCTGGAAGACGACGGCGCGCTCTGGACCGGGCGCGTTGACCTCCTGGTTTTCCAAGAGCACCGCTCCCGCCGTGACCCGCGTCAAACCGGCGATCAGGTTGAGAAGGGTCGATTTTCCGCAGCCGGAATGGCCGATGATCGACACGAACTCGCCCTTGTCGATGGTCAGCGTCACGTCCTTGAGCACCTCTGTGCGGGCGCCGCCGCGTTCGAAGCTTTTGTCGATATGGTCGATCTTGAGATAGGCGGTCATGAGCTCGTCTCCTCAGTTCTTGGCGGTGCCGCGGGTGACGACGCTGCCGACGAGGGCGACGAGCTTGTCGAGGACAAAGCCGGTCACGCCGATATAAGCCAGCGCCACGATGATGTCGGAGAGGCGGGATGAATTCCATGCATCCCAGATGAAGAAGCCGATGCCGACGCCGCCAGTCAGCATTTCAGCTGCAACGATGGCGAGCCAGGACAGGCCGACGCCGATCCGCAACCCGGTGAAGATGTAGGGTGCTGCCGCCGGGATCATGATCTTGTAGAAGAATTCGAGCGGATTCAGCCGGAGCACGCGGGCGATGTTGCGATAGTCGTCGGGAATGTTTCGGACGCCGACAGCGGTGTTGATGATGACGGGCCAGATCGAGGTGATGAAGATCACGAAGATCGCCGAGGGATTGGAATTCTGGAAAGCCGCAAGCGACAGCGGCAGCCAGGCGAGCGGCGGCACAGTGCGCAGGATCTGGAAGATCGGGTCGAGACCCCGCATGGCCCAGACCGATTGGCCGACAACGGCGCCGAGAAACACGCCGACAATTGCCGCAAGCCCGAAGCCGACCGCGACACGCTGCAGCGAAATCAGCACGCGCCATGCGAGGCCGATATCCTGCGAGCCATAATCGAAAAATGGATAGGCGATCAGATCATAGCTGTCGATCCAGACCTGGGATGGCGGCGGAAGCGTTGCGCCCGGACCCGAACAGAGGATCTGCCACAGGCCCAGGAGCGCGATCAGCACGACAAGCGGCGGCAGAACCGAGTGCGAAACCGATCTGATCGCGGGCTCCAGCTTGAGACGGCGCGCTGGACGCCTGGTCATCTGAACGATGGCGGCGCCGCCTTTGGCGGGGAGGGAGGCCGCAGCCGGTTCAGGAGAGCTTTTTCGAGCGGTGGCAGTCATGGTTTGGTCCTCTTTCGAGCGATGTCGGCCGGTGCGGCGTCGCCCTTCGCAGCAAGGAGCGAAGGGCGAAACTGCGTCAGGCGCCGGCTTTGATGGTCAGGCTGTCGAGATAGGCTTGCGGATTTTCGGGATCGAAGACCTTGCCGTCGAAGAAGGTTTCCTTTCCACGCGATGTCGACGCCGGAATATCGGCTGCGGCGACGCCGAGGTCCTTGGCGGCGGCGCGCCAGATGTCCTCGCGGTTGACCTTGTCGACCAGCCCCTTGATGCCGGTATCGGGCGCGAATTTTCCCCAGCGGACATTTTCGGTCAGGAACCAGGCGTCATGGCTCTTGAAGGGATAGGAGGCGTGATCCTTCCAGAATTTCATCTCGAGCCCGGTGTTTTCGACCACCCGGCCATTGCCGTAGTTGATCGTGCCCTTGAGGCGACCGGCGACATCCTTCGGCGGCACATTGAACCACTGGCGCTTGCCGAGGATGGTCGAGAGTTCTTCCTTGTTGTCCATGCTGTCGGCCCAAATCTGAGCTTCCATCACGGCCATCATCAGCGCCTTGGTCGCGTTCGGGTGCTTCTCGATCCAGTCGGAACGGAGCGCCAACGCCTTTTCCGGATGGCCCTTCCAGAGTTCGCCTGTGGTGCAGGCGGTAAAGCCGATGCCCTGATTGACGAGCTGCTCGTTCCAGGGCTCCCCGACGCAGAAGGCGTCCATATTGCCAACCTTCATATTGGCGACCATCTGCGGCGGCGGCACGACGATGGTGGAAACGTCCTTGTCCGGATCGATGCCGCCTGCGGCGAGCCAGTAGCGGATCCAGAGGTCGTGCGTGCCGCCGGGGAAAGTCATGGCGACCTTGATCTCGCCGCCAGCGGCCTTCTTGGCCGCGAAGGCCTGCTTCAGCTTCGACGAGTCGATCTGGACACCCGTCTGGGCATATTCTTTCGCGACCGAGATGCCCTGGCTGTCGAGATTGAGGCGGGCGATGATCGACATCGGCACCGGCACCTTGTTTTGGGTCACCTTGCCGGTCGAAATCAGATAGGGCATCGGTGTCAGGATATGCGCGCCATCGATGCCGTTCGCCTCGCCGCCGAGCACGAGATTGTCGCGGGTGGCGCCCCAGGACGCCTGCTTCAGCACCTCCACATCCGGCAGGCCATGCTTTTCGAACAGGCCCTTCTCCTTGGCGATGATCAGCGGGGCTGCGTCGGTGAGCGCGATGAAGCCGAGCTTGACGCCCGTGACCTCAGGTCCGGATGATGCGGCGAACGCGCCAGACGGGAAAGCGAGGCGCACGGCGCCGAGAAGTCCAGCTGCAGAGCCGGCCTTGAGGATCCGACGCCGGCTGATGGTCATTCCTGTATTCTTCGTCATGGGTCTTGGTCCCTCTGGAGTCTGACGGAATTCGGAAAACAAAAAAACGCCGCGTGCTGATCTGCCAGGTCCGGGCGGGAGAGCCGGACGGCAAAAGAGCCTGCGACGTCGATGTCTGATGGTTATCTGCGCCACACAGGGCGCTCATCCGTCCTTGGTCGCCGTTGACCGCGGACGAACATTATGAAGCAAGCGCCGTGCCAAATCAAACGAGGGCTGATCAAGCCATTACAGATATAGGTGCTTTCGCGGATAGCGGCCTTCGCATCGATCGCTGCAAGAGGCAGGACATTGCACGTTCAGCGGCCTCGCATTCCATGCAAATGCCCTCGGATTGTGCATTGCACTCCATCAGTCCTCATGGGCTTCAGTCTTGGCCGGCGCGTTCGAGCGCACTGAAAAGCGCTGCACGTAGTGCTCGATGTCGTTCGGGTCGAAGCGCTGGCCATCCATGAAGCCGTCATAGCCATAGGCCTCGCCTTCATCGGCATCATGCGGCTCGAGGGCGTCGACGTCGAGCGCCAATTTATAGAGATCGGGGCGGAAGGCGCTTTGCGCCCGCATCAGACCTTCGGCGCTGAACTCCGTCTGCCCCCAGCGGATCATCTGGCTGTAGATCCAGCTTGCCTGATCCAGGCGCGGGTGGTTCGCCTCGCCACGATGAAACAGAAAATAATCGGGGATGACGCGGGTCGTTCCATGAGCATCGAGACTGAATTCGCCGCTGAGAACGCGGCGGATGATGGTTTTCGGCGCAGCGATATAGGTGGGAGCTGCAAGAATTTCTGCCAGTTCGTCATGATGGGCGGTGTCGTCGCACCAGCGCGCCGCCCGGTCCAACGCGACGATCAGTCGGCATACGGTCTCGGTGTTGGCCTCGGCCCAATCGGGGCGCATGCCGAGCACTTTTTCGGGCGCAAGCGGCCAGATGTCCTGCTTGGCGGCGACGATGCGGCCGGCGCCGCGTTCGGATGCGACCATATTCCAGGGCGCGCCGACGCAGAAACCGTCGATTTCACCTGCCGCCAGCGCGTCCGAGGTCAGAGGCGGAGGAACCACGACCAGCTTGACGTCGCGATCGGGATGAATGCCGCCAGCCGCCAGCCAGTAGCGGAATTCGTAATTGTGGGACGAGAACGGATAGGTCATGCCGAGCGTGGGGGCGGGCTCTCCCCTAGACCGCATGTCGGCGAGAAGCGATGCGAGCGCCCGGGCGTTGGCCAGCGCGCCGGCGTCGTCGGTCAGGCCCGTCACGGCTTTCATGCGTTCAAAGATGCGCGCGGAGAGAGTGATCGCATTGCCCCCACGGCCGAAAGAGAAGGGCGCGATGGTCGGCGAGGGGTTCGATCCCAGCCCCAACATCGAGGCGACGGGCATCGGCGAGAGCATATGGGCGACATCGAACTGTCGAAATGCGAGCCGGTCCCGCACATTGGCCCAGGAGACATCACGCGCCAGATCGAGGCGGAGGCCTTCTTTCTCGGCGAAACCGAGTTCTGCGGCGACGATGAGAATTGAAGCGTCCATCAGAGGGATGAAGCCCGCCCTGACGACCTTCCTTTCCCTGCCGCCAATCCGCGCTGGAGATTTCACGGCGTCGCCGTTTTCTGTCGTGGCCATCATGGTTCTCCCCAGCCTGTGTCGTCCGGAGCTTCCATCACAGCAGCAGCCCCGCTGCCGTGACGACGCTCTGGGCGATGTCGGCCAGTTTTTTCTTTTCGTTCATGGCGGTCTGTCTCAACAGCGCGAAAGCCTGTTCTTCGCTCAGTCCGCGCATCTTCATCAGAATTCCTTTGGCGCGTTCGATAACCTTGCGCTCCTCCAGCGCATTGCGCGCTTCGGTGAGTTCCCGCTGCAGTCGGCTGAAGGCGTTGAAACGGCTGACGGCCATGTCGAGGATCGGCTTGATGCGCTCCTTCTTCAGGCCGTCAACCACATAGGCGGATACGCCCGCATCGACGGCGGCCTCGATCGCGGCCGTGTCGGACCGGTCTACGAACATGGCGATCGGGCGCGAGACTGTCCGGCTGAGCTGGAACATATGCTCCATCATGTCGCGGTTCGGGTTTTCGATGTCGATGATAATGACGTCGGGATCGAGCGTCTCGATCAGCCGCGCCACCCCTCGCATCTCGTGGATCACCTTCACATTGAGGTGGCCCGCCTCGTTCAGTCCTTCCTCGATGATCGACGCGCGGATTGCGTTCTCGTCGATCACGAGAATGGTGAGGTCGGCCGTGTTTTTCGGTTCATTCAAGGCGTTGCACCGGAAAAATAGAGCGCGAAGCCGATACTCGCGACGCTCAGCGCCGGAGTCGAACTCAGACTGCGGCTCGCCAAGAGGGCGGCGGCCGCAATTGCCAGCAAAAGCGCTAGGCTCAACGCCGAATTCGCCTCGGAAAATATCGACGCCAGTGAGGTCAGCAGCAGACTAGAGGCAATCGTCATCCGGATCAAACGTCCGCGCGAAACGCCTGTTTGCGCCGAGAACATCGTGACGAAGTCGGTCCAGCACAATCCGATGACGATGCTGAGGATAGGCGGATAGGCAAACAACGAGATCTCCCGAACCAATTGGAACGGGTGCATGCAAATTTTACGCCATGTTTCAATTGTTTAGAAAACAATGCAGATTTTAATCACTTGAAAAGAGATCGCCCGTTGTTGAGGGTGCCCGCCTCACGGTTCCAGCACTCAAATTGAGATCGACAGACTCTCTCACTGTGAAGGAGAACGAGCGATCCGGTCGGGACAGGCGGCGGACAGAGTCTGACCCAGCGTCAGATAGCAAAGACCAAAAAGTAGCTTGGGATCGTGGTCGAGTAGCTTTGCCATTCAGCTTCGCCCTCACAGATCCGGGCGGGCGGATTTCCCGCACCCGGCTCTTCCCGAGAGTAACCCGCGTCATCTCCTACCCTGAAACCAAGTTCGAGTAATACGTGGGACTGGCAGCGGGAAGCGTGCGGTCAGGATTTCAAATTGCAACCATCTCATCCGCCGACTTTTCTGACTTCGCCGCCTCAGGCAGCGGAACCATATGCGGCGTATTTGCTGATAGCCCATGGGGGCTTTGTACTCGATGCCCTCGACCAGGCGCTTCATGATCGGCGGCCCATCAAACGCGGCGGGCTGGTCCATCATTCCGACCGGCTGTCGGAGGCAGGCATCGAGCCATCTGTCGGGAGCGTCGGCTATTCCTACGACAACGCTCTCGCCGAAACGATCAACGGTTTTTACAAGGCCGAGATCATCCATCGGCGAGGACCATGGCGCAACTTCGAAGCCATGGAGTTCGCCACGCTCGAATGGGTGGATTGGTTCAACAACCGGCGTCTTCTGGAACCCATAGGCAACATTCCTCCCGCCGAGGCAGAAGAACGATACTATGCCATGCTGGACGCGCCAGCCATCACCGCATAACAACCAAATGGTCTCCGGCAAAACCGGGGCGGTTCAGACACCACAGCGGCTTCGGCATTTTACGAGGCACTTGGGTTATCCAGTTTAGAGTGCACAACCGCCACCCACATCATAAGAGTGACATAACTGCTCCCGGTGCACACTGCCGCCGTGAGGTCATGGCGCATTCTGGCAGAAAGCTGCCATCGCATGCGCGATGCATCATGTCGGTGGGACCGCCGCTTGACCTAGCCAGCGTTGGAAACCCCATATCATCACATGTCACAAGGACAGGAGATTTGACCATGTACGAATTCGACATCCCCGACATGAGCTGCGGCCACTGCGTCGGCACCGTCACACAGGTGATCAAGTCGGTTGATCCGACGGCCGTCGCCGATGTCGACCTGAGCAAGCGCAAGGCGACCGTGGAGACCAAGGCCGATCCCGACATGATCGGCGCGGCCCTCGACGAAGCGGGATATCCGGCGACCTACAAGGCCGCCTGATTTGGGATTGCGGGCGGGCTGGCAGCGGTCCGCTCACCTGTATCCACGAAGCGTCGCATAGCGCTCGATCCGGTGGGCCAATTGCGCGCGCGTCATCTCGATATGCGATGTCAGGTGCACGGTCCTGAGCTTTGACCTCAGTGCTTCGATCTCCGAAATCCTGGTCACGAGTTCCGGCTCCGTGATGTCGCCTGCCCGAAACCTCTTCTCCAGCTCAGCCTCTTTTGCCACGAAGCGTCCACCGATCGCCTTTGCCTCGCGGCGCATGGCATCGTGTATCCTTCGCGCTTGTTCGACCTGCTCCGCCGACAGGCCCAGTTCGGACGCCATGTCGAGAACATGCGACGGTCCCGGCATGCCGTTCAACTCGGCGGCTTTCGCAAGGCCCCATCCACCACCACGCAACAGTTCGTCAACATCCGCTTGCGACAGCGCCTTGATCTCGCGCGTTTCCTCCCCGGCATATGGCGAGGCGTGGACATGCCGATGATGGGTTTCAGCGGCGAGCGCGGGATTGGTCGCGAAGAGGCTAGCCATCACCAGGACTTTGCGTTTCGGCATCAAGGTCTCCGTTTCCGCGGCATCCTGAATGTCGCATCACCCGCGTGACATAATAGCTGTCATGTCAGCCAAACTGTTCACCAGCCTTCGAGGCGTGGAACGTGTCTTCGCACCGGGTGCCGCCGTCTTCCACCGCGGCGACGTGGTCGAGCGGCTCCACATCATCAGGAGCGGGACCATCAGGCTCCTGCGCCACCGGCTGGATGGACATCCGGTCGTCCTCCAGCGGGCTTGCCGCGGCGACATCTTGGCCGAGGCATCCGTCTTCTCCGAGTACCACTGCGATGCCGTCGCCTTGACAGAGTCCGTGACGGAGGCCTTCGCCGTCGCCGACATCCGCCGCCTTCTGGAAGCCGACATCGGCTTCTGCCGTGCCTGGGCGGCAAGCATGTCGCACCAGCTCCAGGCGGCGAGGCGAAGGGCCGAACTCATGTCGCTGCGGACGGTCCGAACGGCTCGACTTCTGGCTCGTCTGGAATGAAGGCGGCATGCCGAAGAAGGGATCGTGGAAGAACGTTGCCGAGGAGATAGGCGTGTCGTCGGAGGCGCTGTATCGGGAGTTCTCGGTCCGCGTGAAGCGGTCTTCGAGCAATCGACGGAACGGCTGAATAAACTTCGGAATCTCACTTGACCTTACCAAGCTTGGAAGGCTTATCTATCTGTGCAGTTACTGAAAGGGACCATCCCATGACTGCGCTCAAGAAGACTGAACAAGACACATTCGACACCTCCTGGACCGAGTTCGGCATCGAGGGCATGACCTGCGCCTCCTGCGTGCGCAGTGTCGAGAAGGCGATCGCCGCAGTGCCAGGCGTGCAGGCCGCCAATGTCAACCTCGCAACGGAACGGGCCACCGTTTCTTTGAGTGATCCGTCCGTGGCGGATGCCGTGATCCAGGCGATCTCCAAGGCCGGATACGAGCCGCGGATCGAGATGCGAGAACTGCAGATCGAGGGCATGACGTGCGCGTCTTGCGTCCGTCGAGTTGAGAAGGCTCTGGCCGCCGTGCCGGGCGTGCTGGAGGCGAACGTCAATCTCGCGACCGAGAAGGGCACCATTCGTTTCACAGGCGGTGATGTCTCCGCGCTCGAGGGCGCGGTCCGCAAGGCCGGATATGAGGTCATCCATCCGCGCGAGGCGACGGCGGGTCATGAGCCGGACCGTAAGGAACAGGAGTTGAAGGCGCTTGGCCGGTCACTCGCCTTCGCCGCCCTGTTCACGTTGCCGCTCTTCGTCCTCGAGATGGGCTCGCATCTTATTCCGGCCATCCATGTCTGGGTCATGGAGACCATCGGCATGGAGGAGAACCGGTACCTCCAGTTCGCGCTCGCCTCGCTCGTGCTGTTCGGGCCGGGCCTGCGCTTCTTCCAGAAGGGCGTGCCTAACCTCCTTCGCTGGACGCCGGACATGAACTCGCTGGTGGTTTTGGGCACCTCGGCGGCGTGGGGCTATTCCGTCATCGCGACCTTCCTGCCCGAGCTGCTGCCTGAGGGAACCGAGAACGTCTATTACGAGGCGGCCGCCGTCATCGTGACGCTGATCCTGCTCGGCCGCTTCCTCGAGGCGCGCGCCAAGGGCAAGACCAGCCAGGCGATCAGGCACCTGATCGGCCTTCAGCCCAAGACGGCGCATGTGGAACGCGATGGCGCGTTCGTCGAGGTCCCGGTCGACGATGTACGGCGGAACGATGTCGTCCGCATTCACCCCGGCGAGAAGGTCCCGGTCGACGGGACCGTGCTTGACGGCGACTCCTATGTCGACGAGTCCATGATCACGGGCGAACCCGTTCCGGTGAAGAAGTCGGTCGGCTCGGAAGTGGTCGGCGGTACGATCAACAAGACCGGTTCCTTCACCTTCCGGGCGACCAAGATCGGCGGCGACACGCTGCTCGCCCAGATCATCCGCATGGTCGAGGCGGCCCAGGGCTCGAAGCTTCCGATCCAGGCGCTGGTCGATCGCATGACCGGCTGGTTCGTGCCCGCCGTCATCGCGGCTGCGGCGATCACCTTCGCCGCATGGCTGGCTCTCGGACCGGATCATGCGCTGACCTACGCGCTCGTCAATGCCGTCGCGGTCCTGATCATCGCCTGCCCCTGCGCGATGGGCCTCGCCACACCGACCTCGATGATGGTCGGCACCGGCCGGGCCGCCGAGTTCGGCATCCTGTTCCGCAAGGGCGAGGCGCTGCAAAACCTACGCGACGTCAACGTCGTTGCGATCGACAAGACGGGGACACTTACCAAGGGCAGACCCGAGCTGACCGACTTCGACGTTGCCAAGGGATTCGAAAAGACCGAGGTCTTGCGTTTGGTAGCGAGCGTCGAAGCCCATTCGGAACATCCGATCGCCGAAGCCATCGTCACCGGGGCCAAGGAGCAGGGTGTCGCTACCTCGACTGTCACCAGGTTCGAAGCCAGGCCCGGCTTCGGGGTGAGCGGAACGGCCGAAGGTCGCAAGGTCCTCGTCGGTGCCGACCGGGCGATGACGGCGTCGGGCATCGACGTCTCGGGTCTCGCCGCCCGTGCGGAGGAACTGGGAAAGCTCGGCCGCTCGCCGCTCTACGCCGCGGTTGACGGGAAGCTCGCTGCCGTGATCGCAGTCGCCGATCCCATCAAGGAAACCACGCCGGATGCGATCGCCGCACTCCATGCGCTCGGGCTGAAGGTGGCCATGATCACGGGCGACAATGCCCACACTGCCCATGCCGTCGCGCGGCAGCTTGGGATCGACGAGGTCGTCGCGGAAGTCCTGCCTGACGGCAAGGTCGACGCCATCAAGCGTCTTCGCGAGGGCGCTCGCAAGGTGGCCTTCATCGGCGACGGGATCAACGACGCGCCGGCGCTGACCGAAGCCGATGTCGGCCTCGCGGTCGGTACCGGAACCGACATCGCCATCGAAAGCGCCGACGTCGTTCTGACGTCCGGAGAACTGACCGGGGTGCCGCGCGCCATTGCGCTCAGCCAGGCCACCATCCGCAACATCAAGCAGAACCTTTTCTGGGCCTTCGCCTACAACGTGGTCCTGATCCCGGTGGCCGCAGGCGTCCTTTATCCGGTCAACGGCACCTTGCTGTCCCCGGTTCTAGCCGCCGCCGCCATGGGCATGTCGAGCGTCTTCGTGCTTGCGAACGCGCTCAGGCTGCGGACCTTCAAGGCCGCCTGACCAGAACTCGGCTCGCACTGCAATCGAGCGGGCCACTACCATCCAGGGAGACGACGATGAACATCGGAGACGCAAGCAAGGCCAGCGGGGTCTCATCCAAGATGATCCGCTATTACGAGCAGATTGGGCTCATCAAACCCGCGCACCGTACCGATTCGAGCTACCGCACTTACACGGACACCGACATCCACACCCTGCGCTTCGTCCGCCGGGCACGAGACCTCGGGTTTTCGGTGGAGCAGATGAAGACCTTGCTCGCTCTGTGGCGCGACCGCTCCCGCGCCAGCGCCGACGTCAAGGCGATCGCCATGGAGCAGGTCGCCGAACTGGAACGGAAGGCTGCGGCGATCGCGGAGATGACGAAGACACTCAAGCACCTCGTGAACAACTGCCACGGTGATCATCGACCGGACTGCCCCATCATTGAAGGATTCGCTGAAGGCAAGGGTACAATCGACGCCGCGCCTGCCAAGGAAGGGCGCAAGTTCGGGGTCGCGACCGTCTGAAAGTAGCGCGATCCGTTTGTGCGAAGGAACATGGAGCGATACAAGGGACACGGCCCTAGTAGCTCAACGCCAGAGCAACTGCTCGGTACGCAGCCGATCCAGGTTCAAGTCCTCGGCAGGGCCTCCATCCCCAAGCACCCAGACGGCATTCATGGGCACCAAACCGGGCGTGGATAGTCATGTCCAATCATTCGGCGCACCACGCCGCGCATGCGCGGGCCATACCAGGCGGCGGGTTCAGCATACGGTTGCTCGGCGGCGAGCTCTTGCGTTTGGCCGCCGCCGCGGTTCTGGTCGGTAACTTCGTGATCGGCACGTATCAGAGAAGCCCTGTCCACACCGCGCTCATCGTCGGCTATCTGGTCGCGACGCTGATTTCTTTTCTCGTCGCCACCCGGCGTCCGGACGCCGCATGGCGGCAGCCGCTGTTCGTTCTCGCAGATTCGGTCGCCGTTCTGCTCATGCTTTTCATGCACGCCGCGCAGGGGCCGCTGGACCACGGCCACGCGCTGACGCCGCCGGGCTTGGTCGTCGTCTTCATCCTGCTAATAAACCCCGCGCTCACGTCTGACGCGAAACTCGTCGGTTGCTTTTCGTCGGTGGTCCTTCTCGGCTGGATCGCCATTATCGCGACGGCAGTCGCTAACACTGGACTTGGCGTGTTCGAAGCCTTGCTCGACCTAGAGGTCCAACGTGAACTGGGACTGGCGCTAAGCTTCGGCGTCACCGCGCTTGCCGTCTATATCATCGTCCGCGAACACGAGGACACAGCAACGGCCGCCGAGACCGCCCGGCGGCGCGGGAGCAATCTCGCACGGTTCTTCTCACCCACCGTCGTCGACCAGCTTGCTAGCGACGGCGACCTCCAGCTCGAGCGCCGGCAGGTCGCCGTCATGTTCGTCGATCTGAGAGGCTTTACAAGTTTCGCGGAGTCAGCTCTTCCCGAACACCTGCGCCACATGCTTTCCGAGTTTCGGGACATCGTATCGGCGGCGGTCGTCCGGCATGGCGGCGCTGTCGACAAATTCCTCGGCGATGGTGTGATGGCTGTGTTCGGACATCCGGCTCCCCGGGAGGACGATGCCGACCGGGCCATGGCCTGCGCGCTGGAACTCGTCGACGAACTTGAAGCTTGGCGGAAACGCGAGGGGACGGCGGGCCGCCCCGCGCTCCGGGCGGGGATCGGCTTGCACGGAGGGACCGCGATGGCAGGCATGTTGGAGCCGGGATGCCACAGCGAATACACGGTCCTTGGGGACGTTGTGAACGTGGCGCAACGTCTTCAAGTCGTGTCCAAATCAGTCGGTGCGAACCTTGTCGTGTTGGAAGAGGTGAAGTACGCAGCGCCGTCGGCTGGAAGTCTCGCCGTATGGATTGATGCCAAGGCAGTGGCGATACCCGGCCGCAGACTCCCGCTCGACATTGCTTACGTTTGACGAGGGGCGAATGCCCGATGTCGTCACAGTCCATCTGCCAGGTTCCTGCCAGACGGCAATTTGTTAATGGGCACCAGCTATCAACGTCTCAAGACAGCTCGCGGAGAAACTGATGCAACGAGCCTACAGCCTGATCCAGATCGCGCTGCACTGGATCATCGTCGCGATGATTCCCGTCCAGTATTTGACGGGTGGCAGCGTCGAACGCACCCACCACGCCGCGCACATGGGCATGGAGCCGGACCCCTGGGACATGCTCCAACATCTCGTACACAACTATTGCGGCATCGCCATCGGGTTTTTGATGGGGCTTCGCCTGCTCGTCCGGCTGCGCGGTGCGCCCGAGGAGACGCCGAAGTCTTTGGCGAGCCTTGCCGCCCGCGCACTGCATCTCGCTTTCTACGCCGCAATCATCGGGCAAGCCAGCCTCGGCTTCATTGCAAGCTACCTCACGTTCAGTGTCGCACCGCTTCACGTTGCAGGATCCTGGGTGATCCTTGGCATGGTGGCCCTGCATCTCGCGGCGGCCGCATGGCACACGTTAGTCCTCCGAGACGGCACGTTGGACTGCATGACACGTTTGCCGGGCAAGACGACCGCCGAGTAATGGTCGAGAGCCGTAGCCCGGCTACTCCCAAAAAAGATCAAATCACTTGGCGTTCGCTTCGACCCACTTCGACATCTCCCCGATTTCTTTGAGCTGAGCGTCTATGATCTTCTGTGCCATTGCCTTGGCCTCTTCATTCTTGCCGTACTTGAGGACCGTCTTAGACATCTCGATCGCTCCCATGTGGTGGGCGATCATGCCGCAGACGAAGGCAATGTCGGGGTCTTCAGCCATCATCGCCTGCATCATCGGCGGCATGGTCTTGCGCATGCCTTCCTTGTAGCTCTTGTTGAAGTCCTGAAGCTCCATGCCGTGCATGTGCTCCATTATCTGCCCCATCGGCATGTCCATCATCTGGCCCATGGGCATGTTCATTGCGGAAGCAGCGCTACTGCACTTTTCGGGCATGGCTGCCTCCTGAGCCTGGGCGTGGACAGATGCGAGTCCCAGGAATGCGACGGCTCCGGAAAGAATGGCTAGCTTCGTTCTCATGGTGATGTCTCCTTGATGGCCCCATATTGTGCCTCAGAAGCCGGACAGTAGCCCATGGGCCGCGAGCCGCCTTGTCCTGCATCAATTCTGGCTACATGTGGAGAGTTCCAAGCATTTCGATACAGAGTTAAAAAACTGCCTATGGAAAATTCCGCTTGACCTTGCCAGCGTTGGAAGCCTTACAGCTTTGTGAAGGTCGCCGTTCTCGCCTCACCTTGACGGCGCACCGCAAATCGTTCTGAATGGCCTCGGTGAAGGAATCCGACGACGTGATCGCAATCGCTGCCCATAGGCTGATGTTCTTCCTCCGTCTCGCGCTCGTTGCCGCGCTGGCAGGTTACATGCTGCCGACGGCCAGCTACGCGATGCACGGGGATGTCGCAGCCTCCTATTCGGCGCAAGACGTGCAGGCGGACGAACACGTCCATTCACATGACGGTGCCGGAGCAGTCCATGACCATGGCGACCAGACCGCCGACCATCACAAGAACACCTCCAATCAGGACTGCTGCTCCAGCTTCTGTCTGAGCATGGCGGTCGTCGCAGACGCGCCGGAGTTCTGCGCCGTCAGAGCGTCGGCGGCTCTCCACTACACGAACGACCTGATGGTGTTCGCTGAGCCGATCGGACTCAATCGGCCCCCTGCGTTCCGGACATGATTGACGGCCGCTCCGGCGGCTGACGCGGTCGCGCGCGACCAGTTCCAATCCATGCCCGGAATTCATCCATGAGACCCCTTTACACGGTGGCCGTCCTGCCAGCTCTTCTGGCCGGATGCGCGGCCACCACACCAGCCGAGATCACCGCCTACCGAGATCCGGCCGACCCATCGGCGGAAACGATATCGACCCGTTACCGCAGCCCCGTCGCCTATACGGCGCGGGTACCCGTCGACCCCGAGCCCTGGAAGAAGCTCAACGAGGACATCTCCTCTGATGAAGGAGACGCCTCATGAAAATCCTCCACTTGATCGGCGGTATGGCGGCTTTGCTTTTGCTCGCCGGCTGCACGACGGGAGCCGAGTTCACGGCCAAGGACGTCGGCTTCAGTAGCGTCGGCGACAAGACGACGGTGCTGGCGAAGGACACTGTCTGGGTCCAGAACCGCGCCCAGGCCGAGATGACCGAAGCGCGGGTCAAGACGCTTCTTGCCGTGTCCAAGACCCTCGATTCCGAGAGGGCCGTCCAGATCGCTCTCCTCAACAACAAGGGCCTGCAGGCGGCTTACGCCGATCTCGGCGACGCCGGGGCCGATGTCTGGCAGTCGACGATGTTCGTCAATCCGACGGTTTCGGCAGGGCTCACCGGGATCGGCACGCCCGGCCTTGAAGCCTACCGGGCGATCGAGGGGACGCTCGCCGTCAACCTCCTGGCGCTCGCCACGCGGGAGAAGACGATCAGGGTCGCCAAGGTCCGTTTCGAGCAGGCGCAGCTCAACGCCGCGCTCAAGACGCTCGAACTGGCCGCCAATACGCGGCGGGCATGGATCAACGCGGTCGCAGCACGCGAGATCGTCGTGCAACTGGGCCAGGCGCAGATCGCCGCAGACGCGGCCTCCGAACTTGCGCAGGAGCTTGGCAAGGCCGGCTCAATGACGAAGGCCTCCCAGGCGCGGGAGCACGCCTTCAACGCCGAACTGGCGGGCCAGGCCGCACAGGCGCGCTTGGCCGAGCGGTTGGCCAAGGAGGAACTGACGCGGCTTATGGGTCTCTGGGGGAACGATCTCGCCTACAAGCTTCCCAACCGACTTCCCTCGTTGCCGAAAAAGCTCATCACGACCGACGTCATCGAGGCGCAGGCGCTCGCCAACCGCGTCGATCTCCAGGTGGCAAAGTTGGAACTGGAGGCAAACGCCAAAGCCTACGGTCTGACGGAAGCGACCCGTTTTGTCACCGACCTCGAGATCGTCTCGGGTTTCGAGACCGAGCGAGAAAAGGAGGACGGCAAGATCAGGAAGGAGACGACCTATTCCAAGGAGTTGGAGTTCGTCATCCCGATCTTCGACAGCGGCAAGGCGCGGATGCGCAAGGCCGAGCTTGCCTACATGCGGGCCGCCAACCAGCTCGCGGAGAAGGCGGTCAACGTTCGGTCGGAGTCGCGTTCGGCTTATCAAGCCTATCGGTCAAGCCATGACATCGCCCGGCTTTACCGCAACAGTCTCGTGCCGCTGAGGACGACGATCGAGCAGCAGTCACTGCTCACCTACAACGGCATGATCACCAACACATTCGAGCTGCTGGCCGACACCCGCGACAAGGTCAACGCGCAGCAGCTCTCCATCAACGCCAAGCGCGACTTCTGGCTGGCGGCGGCAAACCTCACGGCGGCGGTCTATGGCGGCGGCGCAGGTTCGACCCCAACAGAGGCCGCATCCGCCGCGCCGTCCAACGCCCCCGGCGGACACTAGGAAGGATCTGAGATGTTCTCAAGAAGACAAATCCTCGGCGCGGGCGCGGCACTGTTTTCCAGTTCCGCCTGGGCTTCCACGACCAATATGGGATTGCCGGAGGCCGCCCTCATGGACAAGGCCTCCACGCAGGGGCCGCTCCATCCGCCTTCGGGGCCGGATTACCAGCCCGTAGTCACGCTCAACGGCTGGACTCTGCCGTTCCGGATGAACAACGGCGTCAAGGAGTTCCACCTCGTCGCCGAGCCCGTCCAGCGCGAGATGGCGGAGGGCATGACCGCCAATCTCTGGGGCTATAATGGCCAGTCGCCAGGCCCGACGATCGAGGCCGTGGAGGGCGACCGCGTCCGCATCTTCGTGACCAACAAACTGCCGGAACACACCACGGTCCACTGGCACGGGATGATTCTGCCCTCCGGCATGGATGGCGTCGGCGGCCTTAGCCAGCCCCATATCCCCGTCGGCAAGACCTTCGTCTACGAGTTCGATCTCGTGAAGTCGGGGACCTTCATGTACCACCCCCATGCCGACGAAATGGTGCAGATGGCGATGGGCATGATGGGCTTCTTCGTCATCCATCCCAAGGACCCGAAGTTCATGCCCGTGGATCGGGACTTCGTTTTCCTGCTCGCGGGCTACGATATCGATCCCGGCACCTGGGTGCCGAAGGTCATGACGATGACGGACTTCAACATCTGGACCTGGAACAGCCGGGTGTTTCCGGGCATCGATCCGCTCGTGGTGTCGAAGAACGACCGCGTGCGCGTGCGCGTCGGCAATCTCACCATGACCAACCACCCCATCCACATGCACGGCTACGACTTCGAGGTCACCTGCACGGACGGCGGCTGGGTGCGTCCGGAGGCACGATGGCCGGAGGTGTCGATCGACATCCCTGTTGGAGCGATGCGGGCCTACGAGTTCGACGCGAAGTATCCCGGCGATTGGGCGATTCACTGCCACAAGTCGCACCACACCATGAACGCCATGGGCCACGACGTGCCGACCTTCATTGGCGTGGACAAGTCCAAAGTCGCCGAAAAGATCAAGAAGCTCCAGCCAGAATATATGCCCATGGGCACCAAGGGCATGGCCGACATGGGCGAAATGGAGATGGAGCTTCCGGACAATACCGTGCCGATGATGACGGGCTGGGGCCCACATGGCCCCATCGAGATGGGCGGCATGTTCTCGGTGGTGAAAGTCCGCGAGGGCATTTCGGCTGACGATTACAGCGATCCCGGCTGGTACGAGAACCCGCCCGGCACCCAGGCCTGGGAGTGGACGGGATCACTCCCTGACCATGCCAAAGCCGACAACGCCCAGACAAAGGTGACGCCGAAGGACGGTGCCACCACGAATTCATCCCACAAAGACCCTCATTGAAAGGACAATCCATGAAAACGCAGATCATCGCATTGGCACTCACGGCATTCGCATCAGCCGCATTGGCATCCGGTACCCATGAAGGCGGGCACCACGACGAACTGGTTGTCGGTGAGCCGGGTGAAAAGGCCAAGGTCACCCAGACCATCAGGATCACCATGAAGGAGACGGACGATGGCAAGATGCTCTTCGAGCCTGCCGCCATCAATGTGCGCAAGGGCCAGACAGTGCGGCTGTCGATCCGCAATGTCGGCGAACTAGATCACGAATTCGTGCTCGATGGGCACAAGGAAGTCATCGAACACAAGGCGTTGATGGAGAAGTTCCCGGATATGGAACACGACGATCCAAATGCAATCCGTCTTGCGCCTGGCAAGTCGGGCGAGATCATCTGGCAGTTCTCCAAGGACGGAGAATTCAAGTTCGCCTGCCTCGTGCCCGGTCATTACGACGCTGGCATGCATGGCGACGTCACCGTCGCGAAGAAGTGACATCTAACGGAGGAATACGAGTATGAAGAAGCTCATCGCTATTACCATCTCCATCGCGCTTTTCGCGACCTCAGCCTTCGCCGCCGAGTTGACCAAAGGCAAGGTTAAAAAACTCGACGAGAAGGCAGGGAAGGTCACTATCATCCACGAGGAACTCAAGAGCCTCGACATGCCCGCCATGACCATGGTGTTCCGCATCGGCGAGGGTGTCGATGCCGCCAAGTTGAAGGCAGGCGCGGATATCGAGTTCTCTGCCGACCGGGTGAACGGCAAGATCACCGTGACCGAAGTTAAATGAACTCAGGGCGGCATGGTCCTCAAGACCCTGCCGCCCTGACTCTCGATCAGGGAAGGAAACGACCATGAAAACCGACCGCAGACAGTTTCTGGCAGGAAGCGTCTCAGCGCTCCTTATGGCCGTCCTCGCCAAACCCGCCTTAGCCTCCGCTACCGTCATGACAGTCCACAAGGACCCGAACTGCGGGTGCTGCCATCTGTGGGCGGAGGCGATGCAGAACGCCGGATTCGACGTCCGGCTCACCGATCTTGGGGACCTCACATCGATCAAAACCCGGCTCGGTGTTCCGGGCGAGCTCGAAGGCTGCCATACCGCCGAGGTCGAAGGCTACTTCCTCGAAGGTCATGTCCCGTTGTCCTCGGTCCGGCGTCTGCTCGACGAGCGGCCCGCCATCAAGGGCCTCGCCGTTCCGGGCATGCCTTCGGGTTCCCTCGGTATGGGCGACGATCCCGCCGCGAGCTACGACGTCCTTGCGGTTCCCGTGTCCGGCAAGCCCTATCTGTTCGAAGCCGTGCGGCCAAAGGCCTGACGCGGAGAAGGAGGCTACAATGGACGACCATCCAAATCATGGGCCAGCCGGGCACGGCGATCAAGCTGGCAAACAATACCGCATCCGATGCGACAGTACCAGATCGCCGGCTGACGGCTCCCGACGTCTTCTGTTGACGCGCCGGCGCGGCTCAGATTCAAGGATCTGATGATCCGACCCGGCGAACCCAGCATTGCGGAACTGATGGCGCAATTGGCGGCCAATGCTGCCGAAATCGCCGCGCTGAAAGCCGAGAAGGAAGCGCTCAGCGCCCGCGTGGTCAAGCTCGAGGAAGAGTTGACGCTGGCGCGGCTCCATCGTTTTGCGCCCAAGAGCGAAAAGCACATCGATCGCCTCTTCAATGAAGCCGAACAGGTTGTCGATGAAGACGACGGCGACCGTGAGGATGGCAAGGTGATCGACCTGCCGGACACCGGTTTGCCACCCGCCGAAAGCGGTCCGGGAAAGAAGCGCGGCCGCAAGCCATTGCCGGAACACCTGCCGCGCGAGCGCGTCGAGTATGATCTTGCCGACGACCAGAAGACCTGCCCTTGCTGCCGCCGCCAAATGCATCGCATGGGTGAGGCCGTTACCGAGCAGCTCCATATCGAGGTGAAGGCCAAGGTCCTGCAGAATGTGCGGTTCAAATATGCCTGCCGTCATTGCGACCGGACCGGCATCAACACGCCTGTTGTCATCGCGCCGATGCCCGCGCAGCCCTTGCCGGGCAGCATCGCCACGGCCTCGACGCTGGCCTTCGCGCTCGTCCGCAAATATGTCGACGGCACCCCGCTTTACCGCCTGGCCCAGGCGCCGGCGTTCCCATCAGCCGCGGCGCTCTGGGGCATTGGGTGATCGGCTCAAGCGAAAGGCATCTCTCCCGCATCTATGAAGCGCTGAAGCTGCGGCTCAGATCACAGCCGCTCATTCATGGCGACGAGACAACGGTCCAGGCGTTGAAGGAAAAGGATCGAGAGGTCACCGAATAGCCCACAGTTTTGTAGACGCCTTCTTTCCTAATTTCGAGGCAGGAAGAGCGCGCTTCGGTGAGACCAGCATCATCCCAATCCAACAGGTTGTTTCATTCTGCCTAACGGAAGGGCGACAAGCGTATTCATCAAGGTAACACATCTTTCGTAAGCCTTAGGTAATATGCACGGAGCTTTTCCTATTTCAGAGTTGTAGCGTGGGCCCTTTTCTGAATCATGTGCTGGCCAACTGCGCCATCATTCTCTTTGTGATCCTTGCCTGGACACACGCTCCCTTTTCGGCGCGAGCCAGTGGGTTCTCCCATCAAATCAAGACTGGAATAGTGTTCGGCCTCGGCGCACTCGCCGTCATGTTGCGTCCGCTCGAGATCGAGCCTGGCATCTATATCGACTTGAGAACCATTCCTCTTGCCATGGCGGGTTTGATCGGCGGTTGGCCCGGCGCTGCTGTTGCGGCTGCCATGACCGGCGCCTACCGACTTTGGCTCGGCGGCGCCGGCGCTTTGCCGGGTCTTGTCGTGATTAGCCTGACGGCGGCGATCGGCGCTTTGGGATCTGTTTATCTTGCCCGTCGCGTCGCCCATTACGCGGAGATCGGACTGTTTTCGGCTGTGATCGCTTTGGGCGATCTTTTCGTCATTCAGCTTCTACCCGAGAGCGGCAGTGCTCCGGAAATCCACGACGCGGCCCCGCTATGGATTGGCATCGTATTCGTCACAACATTCTCCGCTTGCCTAGCTGTCTTCGCCGAGCTTCGACGGCGGGTGACCGAGCAGCGGCTGCAGATGTATGAAGCTGTCATTCAATCGCTTCCAGAAAGCTTAAATGTCAAAGACCTAGCTGGACAGTTTGTTTTGGCAAACCCAGCGACTGCCACACTCATGAGAGCGTCCTCGGCAGAAGCGCTGATTGGTAAATCCGACTTTGACTTCTATCCTGCCTCGGTTGCTGAAACCCTTCGAGCAGATGAAACTGCTGTCATGGAAAAAGGCGTACCGCTCACGATCGAGCAAACTGTGTCGTGGGAAAACGATGAACCGCTGGTTCTTTCAACCTTGAAGTCTCCGCTCCGAGACAAGAGCGGTAATCTTATCGGCCTCGTGACCCACAATCGAGATCTCACCGAAAAGAAACAGCTCATGTTGGCTCTTGCGGACAGCGAGCGCCGTGTGAAGGCAGCCCTGAGCAATATGGCCGACGGCTTGATTATGTTCGACGCCGATTTGAATGTTGTCCTCTGCAATGAACAGTATCGGGGCATGTTTCCTCTGACCGCCGACTTGAGAGTGCCGGGCGCGCAGGCGCGGGTCATTCTTGAAGGTGCTCTAGCGCGTGGCGAATTTGCAGGCATACCCGCGGAGAGAGCGAGCGAATTCATTGACGGAGCGATGGCGAAATTGCGTAAGCCTGGAGTGGTGGAATTTCCGCTCTATGACGGTCGATGGGTTGAATCGCGAACAACACCAACTGAAGATGGCGGCTGTCTCGTTGTCTGCTCTGACATCACCCGCTCCAAGCGCGATGAGCAGGAACTGCGCGAGCTGAACGAAAAGCTTGAAGAGATGGCCATGACAGATGGCCTTACCAACCTTCTCAACCGCCGCGCCTTCGACGCCTCGCTTGCGGCGGAGATGGCTCGCACACAGAAGAACGGCAGTTGCCTTAGCTTGCTGCTGATCGACGTCGATCGGTTCAAGGCCTACAACGACACCTATGGCCACACGGCTGGCGATGAATGCCTCCGCCAGATCGCCAAGGCAGTACGCGCCACCGCACGCCGACGCGGAGACCGAGCCGCACGTTACGGAGGCGAGGAGATGGCTGTCATCCTGCCAAACACGTCCGCTCAGGATGCGTTGGTGATTGCGGACGAACTGCGACAGCGGGTTCGTAGCCTCGACCTGAGACACGAGGCAAGCGAGAAAAGTATCGTCACCATTAGCGTCGGCGTCGCGGCCTTTGACCCGGACGCTAGTCCGAAGACGCCGGATCAGTTTGTCAATCAGGCGGATGAAGCGCTGTACTCTGCAAAGGCTGCCGGACGTGATGCTGTTCGAGGCGAACAATGGTTAGCCCTACAGGCAAGAAAGGGTGAGGGCATCTGACCTTAGCGGTGCCGTCGTAGAGAGCGATGAACTGAGACTGGGGCATCGCTGACAGGCGATCTAAAACACTAGCCTAACGCCGGACCAATTTTTGAAACGCTGACCATACCGTTGGAGGCTGTTGAGAAGCTGACACCTCTACGCAGCAGTTCTTTCTCGATTTTGTCGAGCGCACTGTGGCGGATGGATGTGACATCATCTTCGATGCGACGAAATGTAGAGAAGGACACGCCTGCAGCTTCCGCCAACTCTCTTGCGGTCATACCCAAGAGCGCGCGAGCCGCCCGGACATGGATACCCTGTAACTCGACCGTCTGGTGAGAAGTCATATGTGGCGCGTCCCTGATCCAGGACATCCCATGCCACTCAATCAACGACCCGTCTGACGCAAAGACAGGGATCGCCTTGTGATCCACGTAACGGTAATACAAATGACCGTTATCCGAACTCACATAGATGAACCTGCCGTCGGGCGAGATGACGTGATTGTTGTTCAGATCGCACAACGTTCCTGTTTCGATCTTTTCCGGATAATCATGCCGACCGCAAGCCTCCACATCTCTCCACCGGCGTTGAACACCAAAGCCTCGCCGTCCGGTGTCCAGTTCGGCGCCTCGATCAGTGCATCGGTTGCGAAGACGACAGTCGATGCTCCGGTTGCCACATCTAGGACGTTCAGTTCTGATCGCTGGCCCGGCGCCAGTTGTCTACCATAGGCTTTTGGACTGAAAACAGGACTTTTTCCCTTGTGCATGCGATGCTCGGTCTCTCCATCTTCATCGGCAAGTGGAGTGCCCCCCGTTTCACCGGACATGTCGGCTAGGTTGATTTATCCTTGATGAACTGCCGAGGGGAAGCCATCTTGAGCGCGGAAGGGGGATGGATTTCATTATAGTCCTCGATCCATCCGTCGATGAGCCGGAGCGCTGTTTCTGCGTCCGGGATTTGAGCGATGCGGATATAGTCTCGCTTCAGAGTTTTCACGAAAGCTTCCGATATGCCGTTCGACTGCGGGCTGGCGACCGGCGTGGAGCAGGGTGTCAGATTGAGCGCCTAGGCGAACGATCTCGTGTCTCGCGCGGTGTAAGCGGAGCCATTGCCGGAGAGATGCTCGATCGACTGTGGAGCCCGCGTCGTTCCGAAGCGCTTCTCGACCGCCTCCAGCATCATGTCGCGCACGTCCGAGCCGGAGATGCTCGCATTGGCGAGCGCTGTCCAGGCGATGATCTCGCGGTCGAAGGCGTCGATGATGAACGCCATGCGGACGACGTCGCCGTTCCGCAGGCGAATTCCAGCCCATCCGAGCACCAGCGCAGGTTCGAGCGCATCACCATGACCTTGCCGTCATGAACGCGGCCCTTGCGCATGGCCGTGTGCTTGGCGAGCAGCGTGGCGTTGTTGCCCATGATGCGGTGAACCCGTTTGGCGTTGACGACAGGCTTATCGGCGGCTCGCCTTTCGCAATTGAGAAGCGCGGCGATCCGCCGATAGCCATAGGTCGGCCTTTGATCCACAAGCCTGCGGATATCAGGCAGAAGTTCCGCATCCTCAGCCTTTTGGTAGCGGCCACGCGGCTTCGACATGCCTTTCAACCGCTCGGCGAGGTTGGAGCGGGAAACGCCCAGCGTCTCGGCAACGGTCTTCATGGGGAACCGTCCAACGGCCACAAGATCGGCCGCGATATCCGTTTTTTTGAGTCCGCTTTGGAAAGGGCTTCGCGGAGGATTTCGACCTCCATCGTCTTGCGGCCAAGCATCCGCTCCAGCTCGCGGACGCGATCTTCCAGCTTTTTCACTTCCGAATTGCCGACAACCGGCTCATCTGAATCCACCGCCGCCGCGCCTCCCTCGCTCAACAGCCTGCGCCACCGATACAGCAGATTGGGCGCAACCCCATGGCGGCGAGCAGTGGACGACACCGTCTCGCCCGGCTCGAAACTCTGCTCGATGATGGTCAGCTTCTGCTCGGTTGTCCACCGTCGCCGGCGGACGTCGCCTGTCATGATTTCCATGCGTCTGAAGTCGCTGTGGCATGACTCTGCTGGCAGGAAAGGCATTGGGCGCACCGTTCGTGGGTCGGTGGCAGCCACCTTGGCTTTGTCAGAGGTGCTCCGGCTGCTCCATGGTGGTCCTCTGAAACAAATGATCGACATAAATCTCCTCAGCCTCGAGCACCGTGTTGCTTTACATCATCAGGGCGAGTTTGCGGGTTTCAATCCAGGTTTCGTCATGACTTCATCTTGATCACCGCATTTAACGGAAAACCGCACGTCAACCGGGCGCGAGGCCCCGGCGTCCGCCGTCAATCTCGCTTTTTGTTTAAATGTGCCTACAGGATCCCCCACGCCCGAAACCTCCCCCTCCCCGTCATCTCTCTCAAGCCCAGTTCCAAAACGATCCGCCGCGCCGCCTGCGGCGTCACATCCAGCGTCTTCGCCACCATCCCGGCCGACACCAGCGGTTTGGCCATCACCAGCTCCACCAGCTCCGGCAGTTTCGAAGAGGTGCGCCGCCCCTCCAGTTTTCGGTCAAGCATCGTCCGCGCCAACGTCAGCCGGCCATGCTCCTTGATGCCGATCTCGGCGGCCGCCAAAAGCCCGTGGGCGATGGCAAGCAAACGCGTTTCCCGGTCGCGGTGACGGCGTCGATCGACCGGAATGGTTTTCAGGCCGAGATTGATGGCGGCGAGATGAGCGCCGGTGGTGATGCCGGCCTCGCGCAGCATCGACGCCGCAAACAGGCGGCCGAGCCAGGGGGCGTGCTGAAGCACGGCCAGCTCGTTCCAGGCATCGAGGGCGACAATCGCCCAAAACACCGCCGGCAAATTTTCTGCCTGTCGCAACACGCCGCGCCATTCGTCGAGCCGGGCATCTTCGTCCCAGTCAAGATCATAGATCATCGGGTCCTTGTCATGACGGTTGACCGTCGCACGGCCGCCAGCGCGGCTGGGCCGTGTTGCATTGTCGATTGCGGCCGACGATCGCGCCAACGTCGCATCGATGGCGGCAAAGTCGACGCCGGGAAGAGTTTCGACGTCATCAACACCCTCCCCCTCCCCTTCCGCATCGACGATGACCGCGAGGCTCAGGACGTCGGCCGGCGCCGCAGCTTCGACGCCGCTCGCACCGGTGTCCGACGTTTGTCGTAAAATCCGGATACCGTCTGCGGAAAGGGCCCAATCCGGCAATTGCCCGGAAATCCGCCGGCGGGTACGAAGAACGTCACGGGCGATGGTGAGCTCGTGGGTTGGAGTGCGGGTATCACGAAAGGCGTCGTGGAGGACGAGGTCTTCGAGGTGCACCAATTCGCCGTCGATCCAGAGAGATGCACAGGCGTCGGCGAAATTTTGCCGCTCAAGGAAGCCGACGCCGACCAGCGAGCGCGCAATCCGCTCATCGAGACGGGTGAGCGCGACGCCGGCGTCAAAAGCGGGCCGAAGCAAGTTTGAGATGGGCAATTTCGCGAGATCGTAAGTCATTGAAATTATGGTAAATGATTTTCTAAAAGAACTCTATATTAATGTTGTCGTTCGCCACATGGTATGATTATGGGTTGGGGCTCTAACCATCGATAAGTAACCCTTATCGTATGCTATATGGTCAACCCATTGACCAATTTCTTTTCACCCTTTATCTTGAACGAAAACTAATTGCATGGAGCCATTGCCATGACTGTTACCGTCAAAGTCGCCGAAGCGAAAACGCATCTGTCAGACCTGCTGGCGCGGGTAGAGGCAGGCGAAGATTTTATCATAGCGCGCGGCAATGATCCGGTCGCCCGATTGGTGGCGATCGACGAGCGTCGGCAGCGTTTGGCCGCGATCGACGCAGTCCGCGCGCTGCGCCTCCAAGCGAGCCCGGTCAGCCGCGATGAGATTGAGGCCTGGAAGCAGGAGGGGCGCCGCTGATGACATTCATCGTCGATGCCTCGATCGCCGGCGCATGGTTGTTGCCGGACGAGACCAATCTGCTCGCTGAACAGGCAATGTCGCGTCTGGCGGACGAGGACGCCATAGCGCCCGATCTGCTGCGTCACGAAATTCGTAGCATCCTTCTCAATGCCGAGCGGCGCGGCAGGATTTCTGACGATTTCGTGCACGCGGCGCTGAGCCGCTTCCGCAGCCTGCCGCTGCAGTTTGCCGGTTCATCAGACGACACCGAAGTAGTGCGCCTGTCGCGGAAATATCGGCTGAGCGCGTATGATGCAGCCTATCTTGCTCTTGCTGTGCTTGAACGATTACCGCTCGCAACGCTTGACCGAAAACTCGCGGACGCCGCGGTCGCCGAAGGTCTACAGATTTTTGAAGCGGTGGCGCGCAATCAATGAACTCCCTTACCTTAAGCCGGGGGCAAGGCAGGTCAGCGCCGCATAGGCAAACTAGCTTCTGAGGTCGCTCCATATGAAAGGTCCCGTTTCCAGCCGCGCCGCCACGCTCGACACCATCGCCGCAGTCCTGCCCATGGAACGGCGCGACGAGCTAGCGGAACTGCTGAGCGATCAGGATGTCGAGACGCTTCGTCATCTCGTCAATGAAGGCATGGGCGCCAATACGCTCAGAGCGCTGACCTCCGATCTTGCTTATCTGCAAGCCTGGTCTCTGGCCTCAACCGGCAACGCTCTGCCCTGGCCGGCGCCGGAGGCGCTGCTGTTGAAGTTCGTCGCCCATCACCTCTGGGATCCCGAACGCCGCCTCACAGATCCCTTGCATGGCATGCCGGCGGATGTGGAGGACAAGCTGCGTCTGCAGGGCTTTCTCCGCGCCAACGGTCCGCATGCGCCGGATACAGTGCGGCGTCGGCTCGCCACCTGGTCGACGCTGACGAAATGGCGCGGGCTTGAGGGCGCCTTCGCCTCCCCTGCCCTCAAATCTGCAATCAAGCTCGCCGTCCGGGCCAGTGTTCGACCCCGGCGCCGCAAGAGCGCCAAGGCGGTGACCGGCGATGTGCTCGCCAAACTCTTGTCCACCTGCAGGACCGATAGTCTGCGCGATCTCCGCGATCGCGCCCTCCTGATGGTCGCCTTCGCCTCCGGTGGACGGCGCCGGAGCGAGATCGCGGGACTGCGGGTGGAGCAATTGGCGCCGGAAGAGCCGATTAAGGTGGATGGAGGCTCCCTTCCCTCGCTCGCCATTCATCTCGGCCGCACAAAAAACAGTTCGGCGGCAAGCGACGAGATCGTCTATCTCACCGGCCGCCCAGTCGACGCGCTAAACGCCTGGCTACGAGCCTCGAAGATCGAGGGCGGAAGCATTTTCCGCTCGATTGATCGCTGGGGCAATCTTTCCCGGCGGGCGCTGGATCCCAAGGCCGTTAGCGACATCGTCAAGCAGCGGGCGGAGCTCGCCGGGCTCGATCCGCGCGAGTTCTCCGCCCATGGCCTGCGCTCCGGCTATCTCACCGAGGCCGCCAATCGCGGCATTCCGCTACCGGAAGCGATGGAGCAGTCGCGGCATCGCTCGGTGCAGCAGGCGTCGAGCTACTACAACAATGCCCAACGCCGCAGCGGCCGCGCCTCCAGACTGCTCGACTGAGAGTGTTGACGCGACGCTATCCCACGATCAGGATCGCCGGTGTGCTCGTGAAGATGTGCCTTCAACTCGTTCAACACACTGAATTTATGCAATAAGTCGCCGAAAAAAACGGCTGACAAGGTCCCGCGTCGGGACCGCAGGGACGATTATCGGCGAGCGTATCAACGTGACTCCCTAGCCAGCGAGCTTATCGGTCGATCCACCGGCTCTCAGTAGCGCCATCAGCATCGGCCCAAGAGAGAATTCCCCATCTTGCGCACGCCTTGTCAGGTACCGAAGATATCCACCGGCCGAGTTGATCATGTTTGCTCTCTCGAGAATGCATGCCATCGCCACAGCGGCATTCTCCGGCCCCATGGTGTAGCAAGCATCCTCGTATGCGGACGGGCTGACGCCCAGCATCGATCGCACAACTATTGCTGCCGCCAGCAGATCACGCCAATGGTCAATCTTGCCTCCCGGACCATAGTCGATAATCTGCGGGCAGGCGCGCAGCACCATGGTCAGGGGAAACAGCTTCATTGGCTCGATGCGACGAGCCGGCGTCGCACTTCGCGACAACTGCAGTTCCCGTCTAGACTTTGCGCCCTGCTCTTTTCCAGAGCTAGGTTCAAGTTCATGGATAGACTCGGTATTTGAATTCTGTATGTGGCATCCACATTGGCTATCATTGCAAGCCATATTCTCAGCATTTAATAGGCTTTTCAATCGGTTGACGACATCATCCCGCAAAATGGACATCTCATTAAGAGTCGCCTCGACCTCGATGCGGCTCGCATTGCGCGGGAGCCTTGCCAAGATGTCGACATAAACAGCCTCGATCGCGCCCCAGTCGCCGCTGGCATTCTCTCCGAGAGCAGCCGAAATCAGCTTGCGAATGTCACGTCTGCAGATCGTCAGGGCTTCCTTCGCGCGCTTAAATCGCTTGCGTTCTGCCGCTACTTCCTGGGCAAGCGCGGCTATCTCTGTTGCACGTGCTGCAAGCGGGGCAAGATCAAAACCAAAAGCCTGCTCAATTTCACCATCGCGATTGCGATGGGCGTAACGTTTTCCGTTAGGGCTGTCGCGTCTCTGTACCAGGCCCGCTTCCACGAGTGCCGACAGCTGCCGACGCAGCGTTGTGCCTGTGATACCATGGGCGCGCACAGAAAGCTGCGCGTTCGAGGGAAAGACGACTAACGTTTGTTCGGGGTCTAGTTCACTGTCCGGATGGAAGGAAAGAAGCGCGTCCAAGACAGCAAGGGCTCTATCCTGGAGTCCAAAGCGCTCACGTGCTTCGCTAATATCACGAAACACCTTCCACTTCTCAACTCGACGTGTCGGTTTCGACGCACTGACATCAAGCTGACTTTTCACCAAAGCAAGCGTCATCGATCGCCGCCCAAAGGGCGTCGTCACATGTACCGTCTGCATTTCTCTCTCACCTTTCTCTAGGCAAAAGAAAAACGCTCACCAAATCGGTGTCAAAGACTCTTGACTGCAATTCCGGGAAATGCGATTCTCGATCTTGCTAAGGATAACGAGAGAGGCTTCCACGGTTTACCGTTCGGGGGCCTTTTTCTTTTGCGGTTTAGTCTCCATCAGTGTTGGGCTTCGACCGCTTGTACTCGTCGTACAGATGGTCCATCTGGCTCGAAAGCCAGTCGCTGAAGGGCTTCGCTTCCACGCTAGAAAGCTCGATCGCCACCTTCTTCGACTTGGCACTCATTGCAAAACTCAAAGACTTGTCGTTCGACATCCAAGACTTGTTAGATTCGACAGGCTTCGGAGCCTTAACGGAAGACTTGGTTTTGTAGCGCTTCACGTAGTCGTGAAGTGCATCAAAACGCTTATCCTCCGGGATCGCTAGGAAATCAGCCGTCGCAACGTGATCGGTGGCCACCCGACGCAGGGCAGGCGCAAGCAGCATTTGCCGCAAGCTTAACCATTTATCTCTGCCGATCTTCTTGGAAGCTCCAAGCACCTTGATGACAGGCTCAGGGACGATTTCGATTACTCCAAGCATCTTGGAAAGCATAGCTTCGTCAATTGCCAGCGACGATCTGACGACATCCTTCCCCATCCCGGCTGCAATTAGATTCTGTGCGAAATAAGCCCGCTCAATAAAGGAAAGATTCGAGCGTGCAGAGTTCTCCTGGCCCTGTGCGATGGCTGAGGTGATGTCGTCTAGCTTCTTGACGACTGCCTTGACGGGGATACCCAGTTCTTCGGCGACTCTCCGGCGGCGATGTCCGAACACCACCATGTATCGCTGGCCGTTTCCAATGGGACGCACGAGGATTGGCGTGGTTTGGCCGGTCGCTCGTATTGCTGACTTTAGCTCCTGATACTCTTCGTCGTTGTCGGAAAGTCGGTCAGATACAGATGAACCATCAAGAGATCGCGGATCCAAATCCACGATCACTTCACCTTCCATAAGCTTTTTGGTGTTCTCAGCGAGATCCTCGATGGACCGTACGACAGTCTTGGCAGCACCAGTCATAGCGTAGCCAGGCTTTACCGACGATTTTCCAGCAGGAATGGACGAGAGATCTAGTTTTGCGAAAGGGTTCTCACGCGACATTGCTGTCTCCCTTTGTGCTGTTCAACTCCGATAACAGGTTGATGCGCCAATCAAAAGTTTGAAAAAAAACGGCTGACAAATTCATCACTTTCGCCCCCACACGCTGTGAATCAGCTCCACGATCTCGCCGTTCACCGAATTAAGGCTCTCGATTGCTCGATCATATGTCGAACGCACGAAGTCACCGCGCTCGACCTCATACAACGTCTGCTTCTTAATCGAAGCATCTGAAATCGCGGTCGACTTGAGCACGTGATTTCTCAGCATATGCTGAGCAAACAGTGACTGCATGAAGCCAACCATCTGGGCTTGCGGAATGTCAGTAGGCTCGAACCGCGTGACAAGATAGCGAAACCATTCGATTCGGATTTCTGCTCCAGCCTCCGCCACTGGGGTCAATATACCACCCAGCATCATGAGAAATTGGCTCATCGACATGATGTCTAGCATCTGAGGGTGGATCGTAATCAGAATACCCGTCGAGGCCATAAGGGCCGTGATTGTCAGATAACCGAGTTGAGGAGGGCAGTCGATGACGACGACGTCGTAACGATCGTCGACTGCCTTCAGCGCATTGGCAATCCGCATATGGAAAAGCCGGCCTTCGTCACCTTTTCTCGAGGAGATCGCGAGCGGGACGTCGTACTCATATTCCTGTAGAACCAGGTTGGCCGGGACAACGTCGAGGCCCGGAATGTTCGTCGGCTGAATGACTTCCTCAATGGGTTTCTTCCCGTCGTCGAACCGAAGAGCTTCATAGAGAGATGAGGTCTCATCTAGCTCGGGCTGGATACCAAATAGCGAAGTCAGAGATGCCTGGGGGTCGAGATCGACCGCGAGGACACGGTGGCCGGTCAAAGCAAGATACTGCGCAAGATGGGCTGCCGTCGTTGTCTTGCCACTTCCACCTTTGAAGTTCACGACAGAGACGACCTGCATGGGCTCGCCGGAACGGCGCTTCGGGAGATAATATCGCTTGTCCGACTTTTTGTTCGCCTCAAGGTATTCGCGAAGTTCCAACATTTGATCAACCGTATAGTAGCGCCGACCACCGACTGACTCAATTTCCGGGCCTTTTCCCTCAGAATGAATCTGTCGAAGATGGCTCTGAGTTACCCCCATGAAATCGGCGACTTCGCCGATCTGAAATTTGCGAAGTCCCTTACGGGCGTCAGGCGGGTACTGCTGGCTACGCAGCATATGGAGAGCCCCCGAGATCTTCGAACCCTGTTCGGCGATTTCCAGATCAAAACGGTTCGGCTGCGGATGGCTCATTTTGCAAACTGTTTCCTAAGTGGCTTAACTTTCAAAAAAATGGCGTTTTGGCCATTATTTACGCAACTATCGCCCGATTCTGAATACTCGGCAAGGAATTTAAAGTTAACAAACTCTAAACACCTCAGCCCCAACACGAACCGCTAACGGATCAATTCATATTTCTGTAAGCCAATTCCGCAACTTAACCCCATGCAAGGCTCTGATCAAAAAAGCGGTTACTTACACATTCCCTGGTTCGTGACACACCCGCATCACCTGATTTCCTTCGGGTCTAGCAGTTCAAGTTGGAATCAGCAGCTAGCACTTTTGGAAGTAGATCCGACCTCACAGTCCCGGCAAATCTCCCTTGCGTCACTAGCGCAAGGGAGATTTGCCGGATGCGCCTTGTCTCCATCAAGAATCCAAAGGGCAAAGCTGTACAGCCCGCATGCGTGACATACACCGGCTCCGCGCCAGCATTTTCCGCGGTCGCCCGGCATGGGAAAATCGTTGCACCTCCGGCCTCGATGTTGCCGGCGTCGAAAAACAAGAATCGATATAGGTCCTATGCATCGACCATTCCCACCCAGTTGTTGGATGCTCTCGGCCCGTGCGGGCGATCGACTACCGCAGGACCTGCCTCCTATTCTCTTGACTAACGACCGGGTGACCATGAGCGGGGTTAAATCCATAATCGTGTGGAGCGCAGCGAATATTCTGGATGTCATAGCCGCAAAGCTGAAGCGCAAATGAAAGAACGCCTTCGAGGGTTGGCATTTCGAGGCATGGCTCATCGTTAAATCCTAGCCAGACGATTTAGCTAACCGCTAAGCATGCGCATTCTGAAAGTTATGTTCCAAGAGCGCAGCTTCCTAGCGCATCACAGCACGATTAATTGATGGGCCCTTGCTCACGCGACAATGGTTAAGAAGCTGCGGCGCCAGTTTGCAACTCGCCCCTTTGTTGAGCAGTGGCAATCTCACTCTTATGAAATATTCACTTTGAATCACTGACGCAGTCCCTCGGTCACCAGCTTTCCGTCCGAGCTACAAAAAACTCTTATTAGGTGCTCCGCCACATTCCATGCAATCAATAACTCACTGCCTGCGCAACAACCTGCAGTGGGTGGACCTGTATGCTTTCGGAATGGATCGGGCTTGTTTTTCGAGGTTTTGGGGTCCGAATCCGCGATTCACGAGATGTCCTAAAAATTTAGTTTCAGATTTTTTGTTGAGCCAGATTTCCCAATGTATTCACTGTGGATAACTCACGTATTCGCGACTTTTTAAATTATTTAAATCGAAGTACAACCTGCCTTATTTGCGCCTTTCATCTTTTAGGGTGACCATATGTACATGTCGTTAGGTTGATCTACTGACATACAACATCATCATCCTTAGGAGAAAGACATGACACAGACCTTAGAAAAGACCCTCGCTTCCGCCGCCGCCCTCGATTTGCGCGGCCTTACGCTCGATGCGCTCGCGGCGGAGCTTCATGTGAAGCGCGCAACGGGCACGCGCGCTCTCAAGCAGAAGCGCACTGCCAAGAAGAAGACCGGGAGTCAGAAGCGTGCGACAGCTGCCGCGGTTGCGAAGACCCGCCCTGTTGCTGCTGCGCCCAGGATCAAGGAACCCGCGTTCGAACCGGGAGCCGATCTCATTGCCGGCCGCGACGCCGTGATCCGTCTCGTGCGCAAGAATGCCGACAACGTCTTCTCGATCGGGGCCGCGTTGATCCCGCTTCAAGAAGCAGTGCCGGAGAAGTCGTGGAGTAAGTTCCTGAAGCCGACTGGGCTCACCGCCCGCACGGCATGGAACTATATGTCGGTCGCACGGAGCCTGACGGAATATCGAAAGGAACTTGTCGAAGCCGACATCGCCCAGACCGTTCTTTATGTTCTTGCGCGGGGGCCAAGCGAAATTGTCGAGATGGTTCTCGACGCTGCTCGCGACGGCAAGCCACTTAAGGGAAGCGCTGTCCGGCGGATGGTCGCTGAAGCAATCGGAGAGACGTCCAAGCCACGAGCTCCGGCACTAAACCGCGGCGGGCTCTCCGGTCTCCGCGGGGTTGCGGCCGAGCGGATCAATGCTGACGGCGTCAAGCTGATCGAGCATTGCAAGGCAATCCTCGGTGTCCTGGTGAGAACGCTCGCTCTCCATGTCCGCGGACATAAACTCAGCCGCCAAGAGCTGGCGCCAAAAATCACTGACGACGCTCATTCCGCTTACATGCTGATCTGGTCTGTGACACGCCTCGAAGACGTCACCCGCAAGACCGGACTTGAGGATGCAATGAGCTGGCGCAAAGCCTATCAGGTTCTGGAACAGTTGAGCTCTCAGGCGCGTTGGCCGGCAAAAGCAGATGTGGCGCCTTGGCTTCAGCATACAGTGCTGCCGGTCCTGGAGTTTGTCGTCTACGGCAAGTCACTCGACATCAACCAAGCGCGCCCCGGCGTCGCCAATGCGATCGAAGCAGAGGATAGGGCGGAGGAGGAGGTTCAAACCTCCGCTGGAGGTCGGCTCGAACCCGCCGAGGTCCCGGCACTAGCCGAAGATGACCATCAGCACGCCTTTGAAGTTGACGTTGCTTTCGCGGTGGAGGAGGAACGCGAGGTTTCGGTCGATCTGGCGCCGGTAGACGAAGATCCAGAGACGCGAGCCGCCGCGATCTATGCTGCACTCGATCTTGGCGAGCCTGTCCAGGACAGCCTACCAAAGATGGAGTGGGGCAAGCGCCCGTTCTTCGTGAAGAAGCCGCTCCCGTCTGTCCAGGAGCCCACGCGCGGTCCGGTCTCAGTCGCGCCCCAGACCTGATGTTCCGTTGGTCGCGACCAAGGCCTCGCCCCTCCGGGCGGGGCCATTCTGTACACGAGAACTTCTTCGGTTCGCCGGCCGGTCGTTCCGGCGTCCCGTCGCCTTCTACGTTCCCGAAATATTAGTCGATATCGATCTCCGAAAGACTGCGACCTCTGTTGGCAACCGCCAGTTTGCCAGTTTGGAAGCCACGTGAGTAGCGCTGTATTGGACTTCACATATCCAGCCCTTTCGAGGTCCGCATTGTTGAACACGCGGTGCATCCAGGCAAAACTCAGGTCTGTTTATGCGAGCCGACCGAGATGCTTTCTAGCTAGCCGCGTCAGCTGTTAACCATAGCCGCGGCCTAGTTCCTGGAATGTTCTTTTTTCACTTGCAGCAACCCAGCCGAGCCCCATATGGTCATGTACAAGCAAGACGGCAATCTTGCTAAACAAAAGCGGCCCCTGCCGGAACGGCAATTCCGACGAGGGCCTGACCCGCAATCCTTGGCTTAAAAGGACCACAGGCTATGAACAGCCATACCCAATCCGCTTCCCCCCTGGAAGCATCTTCTCCCTTGGCCTCCCTCGAAACTGCTGTTGTCGCGGCCGGAGCTGTCGTCGATCCGGCATTCGTCTGCGACCCGGCCACCGGCGCTCACGCACCCGTATGCCGCTGCGCCACGCAGTATGTGCGGCTCGAGCGTCGCTGATCACCATCCTCACATCTGATCAAAGTCGGCCGCGGCGAGCTTTATGCGTCCGCGTCTCAGCTGACGAATGCGGAAATTGTTTCTGCATTCGGCCGTCCGGCACGATCTGTTCCAGAGTCGCCTTCAGGAGAAGACTTATGAAGCCAAAACCCCATCCGTCCGCTTCCTCTCTTTCGACCCAGATGCCTGCTCAGCACCATAGCCTCAGCGCCTCGCCTGGCTCAGCCGGCTCCGCCGCGGGCCATCCTGATACCTCTTCCGATCACGGTGAGAGCACGCTCGGGCAGACTCTCGACCAGCTCGTGCGTGATGAGATCGCCCGCAGCCTTTCCGTCGAGGCGATCTCGAAGCTGCTCGAAGGCGGGATCGCCGGGCTCGCAAGTCTTGCGAATGCCGCAAGCGTTGCTGAAGGCCGTCTGCTCGAAAAGGTCATCGCCGCCATCGCTGAGAGCAATCCCAACTTGGTGGTGTTTACCCAGGTCCGCCTGCCGGTCAGGGAAGACGCCCTGGAGCTCGTCGATAAAAATCCTGAGACCCTGTTCAGAGGCCTCACGCTTGATGCCGATGGCCGAACGCGCAAGATCTATGTCGCGGATCTGATCCTCGTCGACCGCATCAGCAAAGTCGCCTATCTGGTCGATATCAAGCGCAGCCTCGGGTCATACGAATTGCAGCGCATCATCGAGCTCAGGCAAAGGATGTTGGCGGCTGGACTCGTCACACCTGATCTTCTCTACAAAGATCATCAGCGGCTTGTGATCGATGAGGTCCGCGTTGTGATCCTGGAAGCCGCTGGGAAGCGGACGGACACGAAGACCGGGATCTGGAACCTTGGCCATCTCGATCATCTTCTTGGCGTGGCCGGCGCCAGCGATCATGTCCGCCGCATCCGTGCTGTCTATGAGAAGCTGACAGAAGACAATCTCACGACGGCACGGGAGAGGTTGCGCCGGCTTGAGGAGCGTCAGCGCTTCGGTGAGGGGAGGGGGGTGCAAGGTGGCCTCAGGAGCACGCCGCCCGTCGGCCAACATCAATCTGACGTCGATGTCTCCACAAGTGACGAGATCGCAAGGGCAGGGCGCAGGGAAAAGTCAGATCGTAGCTTTCGGGTCGGCATCGTCCCGCCACCGCCGATAAGCCACTGACTCGGGTGATCGGTGGCGCGATCATTTACGCACGCCACCTGATCCCCGGGCTTAACCCCCCAGACACCACAGATAACTCAACACTGCCGGTCGAGTGCGCTCCCGGCCAATGGAGATCTCATGTCCATGATCATTCCCTTTCCCCGTCAACGACATCGGCGACCGGATCGCCAACCGACAACCACGGCTACGAATGATGGAGCCGCACCGCCGGTCAAAGAGTGTGCTTCGGAACCTTTGCAGATCTTAGCAGATCCAATGGATACACCCGTGCTGCCAGCTGCTGTCGGCGCTGCGGCGGACGTTTGTTCGTCATTGCCATCGCATGCGCCGGGCAGGGCAGGGGGTCAGCCGGAAGGCAATATCATTGTCCGGGCACTGCGGAAGATCGCTGCGGCGCAAACCGCAGCAGGCTCATGCACTCGACCAGCGCCGCTGCCCGACATCGCCTGGGTGATCCGCACCGCGCTGCCAAGCGTCGCACGTAAGGGGAAAGGCTGGTCGAGCCTGCCGCAGCTTCATCGCGATCTTCTCGAGAAGCACATTGGGGCGGGTGATCCGACCGCAAAACTGTTCAGGGCATGGGTGGAAAACCGACATATTCCCGGGCAAGGAACACGTCATCTCGTCGATGCGGCAGAGGGGATCCTTGTGGAGGGCAAGGCGCATGACGCTTGAAGCCCGTTTGCAAAGATATCTGCTCGCATGCCTACGCCGCGATGCTGTCCGCAAGCTTTATCGGCGTGCGGAAAGTGCGGGGCTGTTGGAAGCGCGACTTGTCGATCCAGCCAACGAAGCCTCGGCTCAGCTATGGTCTCTGACCGCACGTGGTCAGGCGTTGATCGAGCAGGATCGCGCGCAATCGCAGACAAAGCCGTTGTCGAGGTTTGGGCGCGCGTTGAACCGCGGCAGCGAAAGGATCGATCCACTGCGGCTCGACGACGATGACGGCATTGCCACAATCAATCACACGCCTGTATCCGCTGCGTCGCGGGGCGACGAAGATAAGGCGGCACTGACACCATCGCCTCTACGATCTTCAACCCTTGCCGCAATCCACACATATCTGCCGTCCTTGCCGATCGCTGATGTCACGGTCGCGCTTCTTGTGGCGCGTGCTTTGGCGAAACCCGGCCTGGATCTACAGATGCTATTTGAGATGTTGGCGCGCCCCGATCCTTTCATCGTGCTGGGCGTGCCGGTACCCGGCTTTGAGCGTCTGTGTGCCGACATGCTCGAGCGCCAGTTTATCCTTTCGCAAACGCTCACTCTGGTCGACGCGCTTCCGGGCCAGCGCCTGACCCGGCACTATCGCGACAATCCGCGAGATCGGGGCCGCGTGCTCGCTTTCTCGGGAACATACATGCGCGAGAAAGCCGAGACTGAGTTGAAGGACGCGGTCACCAAGGCGCTGCTGAATTCGACCACGCCAGTGCTCGTGCTCGACGAGAGCGAAGTCCGTGAGCTGCCTGGCCGTCTCCTGGCCGCGGCAGACCTCGTTGTGGAAGGGCAGGGGGTCACGCCGGAGCTCATTGCCGATGTCATGCAGATCTCACTTGGCATCGATCGAGAGACGGGGCTGGCGGCTATGCATGCGGTCGAGTTTACACCGGGCTATCTCGGCATTGCAGATCTTGTCGCAGCTTTAAGGCCGGGCCGCTCAGCCGAGCAGATCGTCGGAGCACTCGAACGTCTCGATCTTGCTAACTGGGCGGCCGCGGAAGAGAGCAAGAAGGACAAAGAGCGCAACGACACCGGAAAGTCGGGCGCAGGGGGAGCGTCCGGCCAGGGTAAAAAGAGCGGCAAGGCCCACGCCCGGTATGACCTCGTTCAGCCGGTTGCTTCGGCCACCTCAAATCCCAATGCGAATGCTGGTAACGGCAAGTGGACCGAGAAGATCCTCCTCGTCGAAGACCTTGTTGGCTATGGCGCAGCACGTGATTGGGCGCTCGATCTCAGAAGCGACCTTCATCTTTGGCGGGAGGGTCATCTCGACTGGTCGGAGATGAGCACCAAGCTTCTTCTGTCCGGGCCGCCCGGCACGGGTAAAACGACGTTTGCCAAAGCGCTGTGCAACACCTTGCAGGCGCCGCTGCTTGCAACTTCGGTCTCACAGTGGCTCGAAGCGAGCTATCTCGGTGACGTCATGACCGCGATGTCGGCAACGTTTGAAGCAGCCGCAAAACTCCGACCAGCCATCCTGTTCGTCGACGAGATCGACGGCATCGGCCGCCGCGGCGCCGGTGGTCCGCATTCGGATTATTGGGACACTCTCGTCAACCGCGCGCTAGAACTGCTCGATGGGGCGGGGAAAACCGAGGGCGTCATCGTGGTCGGCGCGACGAACAGCCCGGACAAGATCGATCCTGCGCTTCGGCGCTCCGGACGGCTGGAGACGCATATCGACATTCCATTGCCAGACACCGAGGCTCTCATCGGCATTCTGGCGCATCATCTGGGCGGCGATCTTAAAGCCGTCATCACGAGCAGGCCGAAGCCTGCCAGTTCGACTGTGCAAGCAGTGGCATCGTTGTCGGTCGGCCGAGAGCCGCCTGTGAACAGCAAGAATGCGGGCGCCACAGCGTCCGGAACCGAGGAGCCACGCGCATGATCGCACAGGATACACACAAGAATGCACTCAAGCCTCTGGCCCTCCTGGCTGCCGGCATGTCAGGAGCAGATATCGAACGCATCATTCGCGAACTCCGCGGGAAAGGCCGCCGTCGCGACGATCCCGATGCGCCGATGATCGCATGGTCAGACCTGGAACAGGCTCTTCTCGACGGCAAGAACTTGCCCTCACCTGCCATGGCTCGACGGGTTGCGGTGCACGAACTCGGCCACGCTCTTGCTTATGAGACGCTCGGGATCGCGAGGGTCATCCATGTCCGCGTCGGTGGGGAGCGCGGAGGAGAAACTCGGACCAGAATGAATATCGAGGCAATCCAGACCGAGGCAGGCATGATGCACTGGACCGCTTGCCTCCTGGCCGGTCAAGCCGCGGAGAAGCTGGTCTACGGTTCTGCCCTAATGGGCGCCGGCGGAACATCGGACAGCGACCTCGCCCGCGCAACCTCCATTGCCCTAGATCTTGAAACCAGCTTCGGTGTCGGCGTCGATATGCCTCTGCTATATCGCAGCCCCGCAAACTCATCGGAGACGCTGCTTTATAACTCCATCCTTTCCGGTCGCGTTTACAAGCGATTGGAGGAAGCGGAGACAATCGCGCATGAGGTCCTCGCGAGAAGGCTAGATTTTCTGGCCGGTCTCGCCGAACAGCTCGCAGCCGAGATTGTCTTAGATGGGGGCAGGCTCCGGGCTGCGATGGCTGACGGCGCTGCAGAATGAAGAGCATAAGCTTGCCATCGATTCCGACATGGCAATCCGCGATTCATGAACGGCACATTCTGATTCACAATTACGAAAAAGCGTTACGCATTCATGACGTCTAATTCGGGCGCCGCAGCGCCCTCATTCCCCTCGCCGGTCGCCGTTACACACGTCTGTGCCCTTGTTCAAGACAACGGCACAGACGTGAAGGAGCGGTGGCGCCGGGTCGTAATGAGGGACGTTCGCCAGGCAAAAGCGGGCCGAAGGGGAGGGGCCTGCTGACCGTGAATTATCACCACGGCGATCTGCATTCGCGAAATGTCATTGCGATCTGCAATGAGCTCTCGGCGCGTCAGGTTCCATTATCCACAATGCACCTCAATTTACCCTGATGCGATTCCTCATTCAGGTTCCGCGATTCTTGATGGAAAACTGGACACGTTCGGGAGGATCAACTGATACGGACAGCCTGCTGTCCCGCATCGAGAATGTGTCTGAATTGTGTCACTCGAGAAAGCTGGTCTCGGGGTTACGCCACCCTCCGGAGGCGTTTAGTGATGCCATTCGATGCCTGCCGAAACGCCGCCAAATTTAAGTGAATATTAATAAAATATAATATAGCCATTCCGATGTAGTTGTTTTCGATACATTTTTGCATAATAGTTGCATAATGACATAAAGCATCGGATAATTGAGTAATTTATCTATGCACTTTGCAAAATGCAACTTGCATTGTGCAATTTGACCCTGCTATATGACGGATATTGTTGCTTGACATGCTTTTTTCATGCAGATTATTCTTGCGATACTGATGTCCCAACACAAGTTTAAGCGAAGACGAGGCCTGTGAGCTCATTTGCACTGCATTCTAACCGCAAAAACAGCCTCTGCAGGTACACGCGACATTATGGACGGACGGGCAGTCGGGTTCATAGCACGTCACAAGACAACCTGTCGGGCCTCGCGGCGAATTGGAATTTGGGAGAACGAAAATGGATGAACATAAGAGGAGCCAGGCCTGATGGGACGCAAGCCGAAAAGCCAGCGACGCGAGGATCAGAGGGTGCGGCAGCAGGACCAGCGCGATAAAGCGAAAAAAGCTTGCAAGCCGTCCCGCGATGATGTCGCGCGGATGACGCTGTGGTGGTTGATCAGCGGCACATGGAAGAATGACCGTAATGCTCGTGTGCGCCTGGATAGTGTGAGGGATGCACTCACCGACCTGCTGCAAGCACAGGGTTTTGATGGTCAGGCAGCAGGCGATGAGATCGAGCGTCTCTATGTGCTCTACCGCACCGACAACCCGCCGTTCAGGATCAAACGCCACCTCAAGCCGAACCAGCCTCCCGCGGGGATGATCTGAGATGGCATCTGTTTTTGCGCCTACTATCCCGTTCTCGGCCCCCTTTTCGCTGTCACTACCGACTTCGAAGGCTTCCTGCAGGACGGCCGTCTTTTTCCCGTTCGTCGTCATTGCATTGCTCGAAGATGCCGTGGTTTGACTCATCCCCTATCTCAAGCGGCACGTCCGCTTACTATGTCTCGGCCATGCAAACGGCGTTTGTCACTCTTACGTCTACTCCCCCCATTACTCCTTATAACGGCGTTACATCATGAATCGCGGAATTGAACTCAGTGTCGTTGAGCCGCGGGCTCTGCCTGAAAGGTCGCGTGGCCAATTTGCGCGGGCAGGGCAGGGCGCCGGCGGGACGTTTGCCCCAGATCACGAGGCGCATCGACAACCGACCATGATTGCTGTCCTTGCAACGCCGGCCCCAGCACGAATGATATCGGCCTATGTCGTTTTGACAGAACATTCGAAACTGCCGTCGGATGCAGAAACAGTTTCCGCATTCGCGCCCTCCGACCATGTCCTCACGCCGGCGCCCTATCGTGATAGCCGCGGCGTCGCTTACGGGTCTCCCAAAGGCGCAACTCACGCTCGGCGTCTTCCAACGACAAACAGGGCGCCGCGATGGTCCGGCCCACGCTCCCAATCCGGCCCCATGTCCTACGCGCAATCACAATGCCAAAAAGGTCGCGCTCGATCTCGAGCCGATAGAACCGGGCCATGTTCTTCTTTTCGCATTTGCGCTCAAGCTCGATCGCGTTCTCCATGCGATCAGTATCATCGACTGAGTGCAGGCGGTCCAATGAGAACATTGAATCGATGAGGTCCCATCGATTCATCTTCGTGAACCATCGACTATACAGTCGAGCAACACTGGCCTTGCGGTTCAACCGTTCAACTCAATCTCGAAGAACCAAATGCCGAGAAGGCACAGCCACAACATAAACATGATGCTCGGTCGCATAAGCGATCCAGTAACCCAAGGAGCCCTCAAATGGGGACACGCAGCGTATTCGATTTTTTTGTCGCACCCTACCCGGGACAAGAGGGTGATGAGGCGCAAGCTTATATCTATCGGCACTGGGATGGCAGCCCTGAGTCTGTGGTGCCCCGTCTCCTGAACTATTGGCGCGAAGCCATCAATCGGCTTGCCGCAGACCCATTTCCGGATCCGCGTGTGCCGCAGGTGAGTGCCGGCCAAGTCATCATGGGCCTAATGCTCGCCGACATCATGCAACAAAACAGACTCATAAATCAGGCGCCACTGGATGTAGAATATACCTACCGGTTTAGGCAAAATAAAGCAGACCCTCGCAGTCTTACTCTCAAGATTGAACACACTCTTAAAGGCGGAAAGGAACTATTCCATGGGGGATATGACGCTTTGCAAAAATGGCAGAATGAGTAGGCGTCCTGACATACGATCAATCATGTCCACCCCGGACGGTCATCTAAGTTCATCCCATGGTTGATGTCGTTGCTCCAACTGGTCCGACAGACGCAGGAGCCGGCGGGTAGATTTGCCCGCCTGGTGAATCGAATATTCCTTCATTTGCGAAGACGAATAGAAGTTGGTGATCGACATCGAAGGGACCGAATCGCCGTTCAGAGCGACTCCGTCACTCTGCCCATTCGTTAGACAACGCGGCAAACTCGCGCGCGGCTGCGGCACGGCGCAGGCCTTTGCTTGGTGGTTCGGCCAATCCTTTGGATGCGAGCCGGTCAAGGAGCGCGACCACATCGACAAGACCGCGTAGTTCGGCATAGTGCATGGGACCGCCGCGCCAGCGCGGGAAACCATAGCAGTGTATCTTGACCAGATCGATGTCCGCCGACCTAAGGGCCACACGCTCTTCCAGAATTCGGGCTGCCTCGTTCACCATCGGCAGAACGATGGCGCCGGCAATTTCGGCTTCCGTGAACATGCGCTGGCTGATGTCGGCGGCGGCCTGCGCAATGACGGCTGCGACCGTTTCAGATGGTCGGGGCGTTCTGTCGCCAGCCTGGTAATCATACCAGGACCCCAGCTTTGGTGTTTTTGAAATAGACATCGAGATATCTGGTCACAGTCAGAGCTCGCGCCGAGAATTGACGGAGACGACGAGACCAAGCGTCTGGGTGACCTGCAAGGCGCGACCAAGCTGACAGCTCTCCTTGCCGGCCTCCAACTCACGCAAAAATCGCACGCCCACGCCAGCAAGGCCCGCGAGTTGTTCCTGGGTCAGTTTCTGGGCTTTTCTCTCGGCGCGAACCAACGCGCCAAAGGTTTCCGCATCTGCAATGGCACTCATTGTCATCCTTTTCGGGACGGAAATAGCATACTGGAAGCGAGCAATCAGATAAACGTCCCGATCAGGACCAATTGCAGCTCCTTGGTCGTGAAGGCTCATCTTCCATCCCGATCAGGACGAAGCGGCAGCGATTTTTAGGACCTGCAAAGCCCACGCTCAATGGGAGCGAAGAAGATACAATTCCGCGTCTTACCTTAGAGGCCGGGAGCCGCCTTAGAAGGAGCCGAACCTGTGGGTACCGGCTTAAAGTTACCGAGACTTAGGAGCTTTGAAGCAAAGCACGCGAGACAAAGAGTCGCTTGTTTGTCGAGCGAGTTAATCCGATTAACGGCTTTTCTGCTACCTTGAGCCAACACTGGTGGAACCGGCAAAGTCAACAAGGTTGGCGCCAGCAGACGCATATCACTGTATCGTCCAGGTCCAGTCATCCGCGGCCTGCCCATTCACTTCAACTCCGACTGCGCCGGCTTCATCCCGGAAAACCGATATTTCGAATACCCTGCCCTCCTGTACCAACTCAGCCGTAAAGCCGGGCCAAGCGGTTGGAAGCGAAGGCGTAATCCGCAGCCGGTCGCCTTCGCGGCGGATGCCGAGAATGGCTTCGACGGCAGTTCGGTATAGCCAGCCGGCCGAGCCCGTATACCATGTCCAGCCGCCCCGCCCGGTCTTGTCGCCTTCGCCATATACATCGGCCGCCACGACATAGGGCTCGACGCGGTAGATGTCCGCCTGTTCCCGGGTGCGGGCATGACTGACGGGGTTGAGCATGGAAAACACCCGATAGGCGTCATCGGATCGCCCCATCTCCGCCAGAGCATAGGCCACCCAGATGGCGGCATGGGTGTATTGGCCGCCATTTTCGCGAACGCCAGGCGGATAGGACTTAATGTAGCCGGGATCCTCATCGGAATGCTCGAAGGGAGGTGTAAACAGCCGAATAAGGCCCGCTTCGGGATCGATCAGCCTGTTGACAACACTGTCCATGGCGCGCGCCGACCGCGCGGGATCGGCCCCGCCGGACAAGACGCCCCAGGACTGGGCGATCGAATCGATCCGGCATTCGTCGCTGGTCGCCGAACCCAGCGGCGAGCCGTCATCGAAATAGCCGCGCCTGTACCAGTCGCCATCCCAGCCATCGTCCTCAATGGCCGCCTTGAGCGCGCTGCGGTGGGCACGCCATGCGTCCGCATGCGGCTGGTCGCCCCGCGCCTCGGCGAAGGCGCTCATCGCGTCCAGCGCCTTGATCATGAACCAGCCGAGCCAGACGCTCTCGCCCTTGCCTGCTATGCCGACGCGGTTCATGCCGTCATTCCAGTCGCCGCCGAGGATCAGCGGCAGGCCATGGGCTCCGGTTCTCGTGATGGCGAGATCGAGCGCGCGCGCACAGTGATCATAGAGGCTGGAGCGCTCTTCCGAGAGACTGGGCTGGAAGAAGCTTTCGTGCCTCTCGCCGAGATCAGGGCCATCGAGAAAAGCGAGCTCTTCGTCCAGCACGCCTGCGTCTCCTGTCACCGCCACATAGTGGGCCGTCGCATAGGCAAGCCACACCACGTCGTCGGAGATCAGCGTCCGCACGCCCGCCCCGGTTCTCGGCAGCCACCAATGCTGCACGTCGCCTTCGGGAAACTGGCGGCTAGCCGCGTTTAGGATCTGGGCGCGGGCAAGGCTCGGGTCCTGCAGCATCAGCGCCAGCGTGTCCTGCAACTGGTCGCGGAAGCCGAATGCCCCAGAGGCCTGATAGAAGGCGCTGCGGGCGCGGATCCGGCAAGCGAGATTCTGGTAGGGCAGCCAGGTGTTGACCATCCGGTCGAACGCCTCGTCCGGCGTCGAGACCTGGAGCGCGCCGAGAAATCCGTCCCACTGACGATCGGTCTTGTCCTGTTCGGCGGCAAAACCTGCATGGATCAGTCTTTCGATGAGCGGCGCAGCCATCGATTCACTCTCGACATCGCCGAGAAGAAACAACGTGTCGACCGCTTCTCCGGGTTGAACGACCAGATCGACCGCCAGCGCCGCGCAGGGATCTCCCGCCGTCTCTAGCGAATTGGAGAGCGTCAGGCGCCGGCTGACTGCCGAAGGCGCTGCGCTGGCGCCGTTGGCGCCCAGAAATTCGGCCCGGGCGCTGGTGAAAGACTGCAGCGGGCGGCTGGCGGCGAAAAACGATGTTCGCGCTGAACTTTCCATCGAAAACGGATTCTGCGCCATCAGCGCGTTGAGGCTCTCTTCATGCCAGGTCCTGATATAGGGCGCGGTGCGGGCGCGATTATTGCCCAGCACCCATTCCGTATAGGCGTAGACGCGAAGCGTTCGGGCATGCCCGCCATGATTGGCGATGCTGAGCCGCATCAGTTTGGCGGGATCGCTCTCCGCCACGATGTGCGTCATGACGATATCGAGCCCGTCGGTCTCCACCCTGAAGCTCGACCGGCCGGGCCCATGGCGGACCTCGTGGATATCATCCGGATTGCGCCCGATGGCGGCAAAGGGGGAGAACATCCGGTCGGATCTGAGATCCCGGATGTAGAAGGCTTCGGATGGCCGGTTGATGACGGCGTCGTTGCTCCAGGGTGTCAGTTGGTAGTCGCGCGAATTGGCGCTCCAGGTAAAGCCCGCGCCTTCCGCGGCGATGTGAAAGCCGAAGGCGCCGTTGGAGATCACGTTGATCCAGGGCTGCGGCGTCGTCGCGCCGCCATTGAGCCGGATGACATAATCACGGCCCGCGCGATCAAAGCCGCCATAGCCGTTCCACATGGACAGATCGTCGCCCGACACGGTCTTGTCCGCGACTGGACCCGCGGGCGCAATCCGGCCCCGTCTCCACCAGGGAGCCTGCGGTGACGTTTCCGTCTCGCTGTCAGACAAGCGCTCAAGCCGCTCGATCTGCTCGGAAATCGCGCCGTTTCGAGTATGCAGGACGATGCGGCCGGCGCTGATCAGCGCGTCATAGGCGCGTTGATCCATCAGGTCCTTGCGCACCGAGAAGATATGCTGGGCCGGGCCGGACGAAAGGCCGCGCCGGCGGGCGTTCTCACACATGAAGTCGATGGCGTGCTGCATGTCCTGGGCATAGGAAGCCGTGCGCTCGTTGATGATCACCAGATCGGCGATCACGCCGCGCGAGCGGAGATACTCCTGCATGCGGAAGGATTTCTGCACGATCGGCAGGTCCGCCTCATTGTCGATGCGCAACGCAAAGATCGGAAAATCTCCCGAAATGGCCAGGGGCCACAACGCCGCCTGTGTCGCCTTCACCACGTTTCCGGGCGTTTGCACCTGGCGAAGGCGCGTGTCGGGATAGATGAGGAAGGAGGCGATGCGCTGGAAGAGCAGCGCCTCGCTCTTGGATGAATCGAGATGACGGAACTGCACCTGGCTGCGGGTCCAGGATAGCGCCGCCTCATTGTCGAAATTCTCTGCATGCCGGTAGCGTGCGACCCGGGTCTCAAGCTCCGCGCGGCTCGGGGCGACAAAGGTCCAGAACACCACGCTGGCTTTCTTCCCCGGCTTCAGCCGGACGGTGCGGCGCAGCGAGAAGATGGGATCGAGCGTGAAGCCGTCATGGCCTTCGAGCTTGGCGTTCTTGTCGAAGGCCCGGGCGGTGGCGAGATCGCGGCCGCGACCGATGAATGCGCGCCGGTCCGTTTCCGCCTCGACCGGCCCGCGCGCGCTCGAACCTCCGACGAGATGGGCGACATGGATGTCGGGCTCGTCGATATTACGCTTGTTGCGCGAGGCGTAGATGACGTCGCCGCTGTCGCCGATCTCCGTCTTGACGAACATTTTGGAGAAGACCGGATGCGCGGCATCACTGTCGGCCGAAGACAGAACCAGTTCGCCATAGGATGTGACCTCGATCAGCCGCTCATAGGCGCTGTGGTTCACGATGGTCAGCCGGCGGCCCTCAGCGTCGATCTCCGTCGCCACCAGGCATTCGAGCTTGGATTCGATCATGCCCGCCGTTTTGTGGAACTCGGCCTTTTCGTCCGAGAAGACCGCGTTTGCGGTCTCGCCCGGAAAAGCGCGGGGGGCGGGCGTCGCCGACCACCAGTCACCGCTGCCGACATCCCGAAGAAAGATGTACGATCCCCAGTCGTCGATGGTCGGATCGGCCCGCCAGCGGGTGACGTCGAGCCCGTTCCAGCGTGAATAGCCCGATCCGGTCGCCGTCACCATCAGGGAATAATGGCCGTTCGAGATCACCGCCACGGAGCGCTTGGCGCCGAGGGGATTTTCGATCAGACGGTATTTGGCCCCCGCCTGCTCGGTGGCGGCGGCCACCACGGGTTCGCTTTCATCCGGCGTGCGCACTGGCACGATTTCGCGCGGCGCCCGCTCCTGCAGCAAGAGTTCGGCCGCTTCAATGACGGGATCGCTGTGGAAGCGGTCGCGTAGCCGCCCGTTCAGCACTACATTGCCGATGGCGGCGATGGACATGCCCTGATGATGCGCCATGTAATTGCGCACGACCACCGAGCTCTGGCCTTCCGGCAAGCGGGCTTCGGTGAAATCCACCGCATCATAATAGCCATAGACCCCGAGAGCCCCGATCGAAGCGAGCCGTCCCAGATTGACGACCGCGTCGCGCGGCTTGAACTGGCTCGCCAGCACGCTGGCATAGGGGGAAATGACGACATTGCTGCCAAGCTCGCGCTTGAGCCCGAGACCTGGGACGCCGAAGTTGTGATATTGGTAATTCAGTTCGCGGTCGCGGGCGTTGAAGGCGGATTCCGATACGCCCCAGGGCAGGCCCAGCGATTTGCCATAGGCGATCTGGCGATCGATCGACAGATTGTCGGACTGGTTGAGAATGCCGCCCTGGCGTTCATGCACCACGAGCGGCGGCATGAGATATTCAAACATCGAGCCGGACCATGACACCAGGCAGGCCTGGCCCCGCACGATCGACACCGGCCGGCCGAGCCGAAACCAATGCTCGCTGGGAATGTCGCCTTTGGCGATGGCGAACAGGCTGGTGAGCCGGGCTTCCGACGCCAGCAGATCGTAGCAGGATTCGTCGAGAATGTTGTCCGCGCCATTATAACCGATCGACAGCAGCCGTCGTTCGCGGTTGAACAGGAAGCCGAAGTCCATCTCGAAGGCAAGGCTGCGGGCCCGTTCGCCGAGCGAGGTGAGCCGCGCCTGCAACTCGCGATATTGAGATCGGTCAACCAGCGCGTCGGCGAAATGCGCTTCGCAATTGGCGTGCAGCCGGTGCGCCCATTCGATCAGCAGGCTGGAGCGCTCGCCGCCGATCTCGTGATCGAGATCGCTGGCGCAGGCCTGCACGTCGCTGGCCATGACCGACAGGTTGATCGAGCGCGCCGAGGCGAGTTGAGGCTCCTTCAGGCACGATTGCAACGTCGCTTCGAGGCCCGCCAGGCGTTCCTCCAGCCGGCGCCGCAGGGGACGGATCGTGCGCCGCGAATCGGGTATTGTGTCGAGCGTCTCGCGCACCACCCGCGCCGTATCCATGATGCCGCGCACATCGCCGATCAGATGCACGGTCATCGCTTCGGACCATTCCTTCAGCGTCGACGACACAACGATCATATGGCCGGCAAGATTGCCGCTGTCGACGGCCGACACATAATGCGGATGCAGAACGGCGAGGTTGCGCGTGTCATACCAGTTGTAGAGGTGGCCCTTGAACTTCTCCATCTTCTCGACCGTCTCGAGCGTTTCTTCGAGCCGCTGGATGCAGTCGGCGAAACCAATCCAGCCCATGTCGCGCGCCGTGATGGTTGAGAGCATGTAGAGGCCGATATTGGTCGGCGACGTCCGGTGCGCCACCACCGGCGTCGGCTCCTCCTGGAAATTGTCCGGCGGCAGGAAATTGTTTTCCCGGGTGACGAACACTTCGAAAAAACGCCAGGTGCGCCGGGCAAGCGCGCGTAGGGTCGCCACGTCGTCGTCCGACACCTTCAGACGATCCTCGGTTTCGAGTGTCTGGCTGATCCACCACGCCAAAGCCGGCGCGGCCATCCAAATCAGGCCGAATATCGAGGCGATCACGGCGTTAACCGGATTGACGGCGAGGACGAGGCCGATACACGCCGCCCCGATGGCGGGAGACGCCCACATCAGCCGGTAGAAATCCACGAGGTTGCGGGATGACGAAGAGGATATTTCGAGGGTAGTTTTCCACTCGATCAGATGTTGACGGCTATAGAGCAGCCTGAAAAGGGTCCGGGTGATCGCATCCACCATCAGCGCCGAATTATGCGCCATGAAGGCGACATGCAGGCTGATCTGGGCGAGAATATCGGCGAGATCGTCGAGCAGAGTGCGAGCATGGATCTCGGGCGTGACGCCCACCTGGCGGGGCACAATGCCGGCGAACAGCGACACGATCGGCCCGACATAGAAGGCGATGATCAATCCCAGCTGCCACAGGATGGCGGGACCGGGGGCCAGCAGGCTCCAGCTCGCCACCGACGAGATGATCCAGATGGCCGGCGTCAGCGACCGGCGCAGATTGTCGATCATCTTGAAGCGCGACAGCGGCAGCGTCCCCCGCGTGCTCCCCAGAATATAGGGCAGCAGCTGCCAATCGCCGCGCACCCAGCGATGCTGGCGCGACGCCTCGACGCTATATTGAACCGGGAAATCCTCAATGAATACGACATCGGTGACCAGCGCGCTTCTCGCGAAGGACCCTTCCAGCAGGTCGTGGCTGAGAATGGTGTTCTCGGCGATGCGGCCCTCGAGCGCCGTGTGGAACGCGTCCACGTGGTAAAGCCCTTTGCCAGTGAACGACCCCTCTCCGAACAGATCCTGATAGACGTCCGACACCGCAAAGACATAGGGATCGAGGCCGCGGTCGCGCGAAAAGATGCGTTGGAAGATCGAGGCTTCGTCGCCCGTCGTCAGCGACGGCGTGATGCGCGGCTGCAGGATGCCGTAGCCTTCCGTCACACGCTTGGTCACCGGATCGATGGTCGGGGCATTGAGCGGATGAGCGAGCTTGCCGATCAGCTTGCGGGCGGAATCGCGCGGCAGGCGCGTATCGGAATCGAGCGTTAGGACATATTGTACGCCAGACGGGATCTGATCAGGCGCGCCGAAAGTGGTGTCGCTTTCGCCGCGCAGCAGCATGTTGAGCTCCTGCAGCTTGCCTCGCTTGCGCTCCCAGCCCATCCATGCGCCTTCGGAAGGATTGAAGAGCGGGCGGCGATGCAGCAGGAAAAATCGCCGCGGACCCGCCGCGGCGTATTTCTTCGCCAGCGCCTCGATCTCGGCCGCAGCGAAGGCGATGATCTCCGCGCCCGCAGCCGGCTCGCTTTTGCTGTCGGCGAGATCGCTCAGCAAGGCGAAGAAGATTTCCGGGTCCGGATTAGCGAGATAGTGAACTTCGAGATTGCGGACCAAAGCGGCAACCGTGTCGCGATCCGACAGCAGGCACGGGATGACCACCAGCGTGCGGGCGGATCGCGGCACGCCGGATTTGAACTCATAGCCGGGCAGAAAAGCCGGCGGCGCAAGCGTAAAGATGATCGCCCGGAACAGCGCCGACGCCGCCTCGAGCGCCGGAAGCGCGAAAGTGGCGAGCAAGAGCAGCACGGCGATCCCCGCTGTCGGCTGCTTCATCAGGAACCATGCGCCAAGCGCAAGGATGGCGGCCGCGATGGCCAGCGTCGGCACAACGAGCGCCGCAAGGCCCAGGCTCCGGAAGGCCTTGCCGAACCTTTCCCTGAACGGAGCGCGATAGCCGGCGGCGTGCTTGAGTTCAGCCAGGCCCTTGCCTTCGAGATAATAGCCGACGTCGCCGCGGCGATCGCCGTCGGCCCCCTCGGTCCGATGAAGGGCCGACGTTTCAATGGCGATCATGGCCACCGCCATTTCGGTCGTGTCGGAGCGCCGGGCGATCGTTTCGATCGTGGTGCGGTAGTGATTGCGCGAGCGCGGATCGAGCGCCGCAAAGTCGGATGCGGCGCGGAGCGCCACATCGACCTTGGACATGTCTTCAAACCAGATGGTCCAGTCGAAGTCGTTGATGCGCTGCAGGCTGCGAATGATGTTGCCGACGGTGACATTGCCGGTGGAGATCTTGGCGTGTTCAGAGATCATCACCTCTTCTGCGTCGCTCTGCCGGTCCTCGAGCTTCTGCTCGAGCCATGTCAGCGCCTTGGAGGCCGAATTGGTGTCTTCCCGCAGCCGGTAGAGAAGCTGCGCCACGAAACTCGTGTCAGCGGTGTCGGCCTCATAGCCGTGAAGCGATTGGCTGACATCGCCGTCCAGTTCGCTCGACGCCAGACGATCCGCCAGATCATTGGCCCTTTCGCGCATGCGTCGCGACGTCTCCACCCGGTCCGACAGCCGCCTCAGATTTTCGAGCAGGACATAACGCAGGATCGCCGGCACCGCCCAGATTTCCCCGATCGCAAGCGTGTCGACCTCCTGAAACCCGCCAACGATGGCGCTCAGTGTTTCCGGTCGGAAGGAACTGTCGGTATGTCCGACATACTCCCAGGTCAGCGCAAAGGTCCGAGGCAATTGGGTCGTCCCGTTGATCAGGACCGCAGGAAGCTGCCGGAAGAATTTCTTTGGCAGGTCCTGCCGGACCTGGCGGAAATTCTCCTTAACCGTGTGATTATGATCGAGCAGCCACTCGGCCGCCGGCGTAATCATCTGCTTTTTATGCGCCGCCTCGGCGATCGCCGCATGATTAGCGCGCAGCGCCTGCTCGTTGCTGTCGAGCTGGTCGGGAAACAGCAGCCCTCCAAAACTGTGGAGTTGGGCGGATTTTTCCGCGGCAAGCTTATGGCCTAGCGCCGCCAGCTCCGACGTCGTCTGAAAATCGCTGCGTATCGGCGCCTGCGCGTCCGCAGACGCCACTTTCTTGATGTCGGGGGAGGCTGCGGCGCGTTTCAGATGGATGTTCATTGTTGTTCTTCCATCCGTTGGATCTTTGGCCATCACCTGGAGCGATGGACTTTTTTCATGAACGCGTCAGTGCAGACCTATCCGCGCCGACTCGAGCGATTTCCTCGCGAGTGAACTCGCGATAAGATGCATTGTCGCGATTTGCCCCGGCTCACGCTGTAGCAAGCGCCGAAGCAAATTTTACCGCCTAGAACGGCGCGATTGGCCTGATCGTTATGAACTTGGGACGTCGCCCGCCTTCGTCGCCTGCGGACGCAATTCCTTCATCGAGAGCATGTGCCGCTGTTTCGCCGCCGCGTCGCGAACCTGATCGAAAGGGTTGCTTCCGGCCACGCCGCGGGTAACGTCGGCGGCGGCTTGCTTCTTGGAGTGGATCACGATTTGAGCTCCTGTGGTCGGGGTCTGAGCTTGTTGGTTCATGCCGACAATGCGGCGCTACAGCTTTCGGCGATGCGGCCGTTTGGCGAGCTTTGCCCCGGCATCAAAGCCCACCCGCCGGCTTCGATGAACTGCCGCTTCTTGTAGCTGTCGGACAAGTTCTTCAATTCCACCAGTTTCGCCGCAGAATCCGGCGCTGTCCTAAAGCGATCGACACAGACTGCCGATGCGAGTTCAATCTTCGCGAGTTCGCCGGCCGCCGCCGCAGTCTTGAGCGCGCTGCCTCCCGTCACCCAGCCTCCCCAGCCGAACCCGATGACCATTGTCGCGACCGCCGTCATGCCGCAGGCCCATAGGAGGATAGATTTTGAGGGTTGATAGTTGTCGAAACGCTGGAACAGGGTTTCTTTGGTCGTGGTAACAGTGGTCACTGCAATTCTCCTTGTTGTCAGGATGAATTCGCGCTGCGCCATCACGGCGCAACGCATGTTGCGCCGTCAGGCGAAGTGACCCCGGGCGAGGGTGATGTTTCTGTCTGGCTTGGTTCCATAGGCGCGCCGGGCGGCATCGAGTATCTTCGAGCGCAGCGCATCGAAAAAGGCGAGATAATCGCTTTCGCCCAACGTCCGCGTCGGATGCTCGCCTGCGAGCACGTCCGCGAGCACATAGAACCTCACCTCGAACATTCCGTCATGGCCGAGAAACCGGACGCGCGAATGAGCTTCATCATAGCTTCGGGCGGGATTGGGAAATGAAAGAGGCATCAATGGTCTCCCCGGTCTACCCAAAGTCTCACGATTTGGATGTTCAAGGCTGTAGATGCCGAGCTGCCAGCCCGCTCCTTCAGGAGCTGGATGCGCGGCCGCTTTCTTGGCACTGCGAAAGTTAAAAATGCTAATCCAGCAACAGCGGGAGCATCAGGTTTGCTGATTTTCTCGGAGTAATGAGAGAACCCAATAAGAGGTTTCCCGCTGCCTGCCTTGACAGCGGAAGAACCGAATTCGTCCGTGTGGGGACTGGAAGACATAGCGTCCTCCTTTGTTGGGGCGAGGACTCGCAATCCTCAAATGCAGCGCCCTTAAGACGAGCTGCAACTATTGCACACATAGTGACGTCGCGCTTCTTTTACAAGTAGCAAACACTAAGATTTGGGGCTCGAGAGCATATGTTCGGCGTTAACCCGCCGCTGTGGACGAACATAACCTTCGACAGGATGAGGTGTTGGTCGCCGGAGCAGGCACAAGGAAGCCTTGTCTCCGCAAGCCCGGGCGTAATCACAGGTCTGGCTGAGGAGCAGTCAGGAGCGAGTAGTGCGCTCCCGGACAGAGTGATGTCATGGTCCAAGGCGGCAATGCGACACCGAGACCGTCATCCGATGCGGATGAGCCTTTGCAGGCTGCAGCTGTCAGACTGCAGCCTCGCGGAAGGAGACGAGTTTCCGGCGCGCGTCATCCCAAAGCACGAGCCGCACGCAACTCAGGCTTTGCATCAAAGTGATGCGGCCCATGCCGGCCAGTCTCGGATGGTCTCTCAAGACCTCGGGCAGCCGATAATAGGGAATCCGGCTCGACAGATGATGGACGTGATGAATGCCGATATTGCCGGTCAGCCAACGCAGCATCGGCGGCAGGTCATAGTGTGACGCTCCATGCAGCGCGGCTTCCGGAAATCTCCAGTCGCCGCCTTCCGCCCAGTGCGTGTCCTCGAACTGGTGCTGGACATAGAAAAGCCAGACGCCGGCCGCGCCCGCCAGAATAATCATTGGCGTTTGGATCAGCAACATGGTTCCTACGCCGAAGGTCCACAGCAGTAGGCCGAGCAAGGCCAAGATGGCAAAATTTGTAAGCATGGTCGAAAGCCAGGGCATGGCCCCAGCCCGCATCATGCCGAAGGGCAGACGCTGCTTGAAGATGAAAAGCCATGCCGGGCCGATGCCGAACATCACCAGCGGATTCCGATACAGACGATAGCCAAGACGTTTCGCCGGGGAAAGAGCGCGAAATTCGGCGATGGTCAGGGTGGTGATGTCGCCGATGCCGCGCTGGTCGAGATTGCCTGCGGTGGCATGATGTTTGGCATGCGCGTTTCGCCAGTAGTCATAGGGCGTCATGGTGACAATGCCGATCAATCGCCCCGTCCAGTCATCCAGGCGCCGGTTGGCGAAAAACGAGCCATGGCCGCAATCATGTTGGATCATGAACAGACGCAGGAGAAATGCGCTGGCTGGCAGGATCGCGAGCAGACCGATCCAGACGCCATAAGCCATGCTGACATAGGCGATGGCCGTGAATGCGATGAAGGGCGCGACGGTCACGAAAAGCTCCAACACGCTGCGCCTCATCCGAGGTCGGCGGTAAGACGCCAGAACTTTCATCCAGACCGTTGCCTCGATGGCGTGATCAACCTCAGGCGGCAGCACTTGTAACTTCATCGGGATACCTGTCTTCGCTCTCGCGTCACGCACCGCCGCGGGAGACCTCTGTCGGCTTGAGGGCCTGACATCAATTCGGTCTGATGCGCCAGCCGGTAAAGTGGCGTCCGGACAGCGTTGCGCAGGAAAGAAAAAGGCCAGGCAAACCGCCTGGCCTTGATGTGTATGTCGTCGCGCCGTGCCAGTACATCCGTGGTCAAAGCGCAACAGAGATACGGTCAGGCTGCCTGCAGATTGCATGCCGACATTTTGCCGGACTTCATGTCCCGCTCCATGTCGTAGCCAATCTTCTGGCCTTCGACGATATCGCGCATTCCAGCGCGTTCGACGGCCGAGATGTGAACGAAGGCGTCCGGGCCGCCGTTATCAGGCTGAATAAAGCCAAAGCCCTTGGTGGAATTGAACCATTTTACTGTGCCAGTGGTCATGATGAACCCTTTCATAGCATATTGAACGACCACAGCGCCGAGACGCTGCGGATGGTGATAGCGATTTTTGAAAGGAAGGTTCGATCAAGACGCGGTGTAAATCGCGCGGAAAACAAAGCTCAGCAAGCAAACATCGATAAAACTATAAATAGCCAGCCATGGTCGATTTGTCAACCTTTAGTTTTCGATTCTTCTAGGAGACGTGCTCTGATGACTAATTCATTTGGGCCGCAAGGCGCGCCCAAGACATATGCTGATCCAGAGATTCGCGCTGCAACGTTCGCAATCAAAGGACGTTCATGCTCCAAAACCTGCTATCGATGTCATTGACTGCAATATCATAGGCTCAGATGAGACTTGTCGAGAACAAGCCGCACGGCGACGCCCTCCGCCGACCAGTCGTACTCGATCGAGCCGCCTAGTTGGCCCTGAATCGCGCGTTTCACCATGGTGTTCCCAAATCCTTCTGGATTTGTCGGCGGTTTCACCGTCGGTCCGCCTCGCTCGATCCAAAGCACGATGAGATCCTTTTCGCCGTTCACGCCTGATACATCCAACGTACCCGACCCTCCCGACAAGGAGCCATATTTCAGCGAATTCGTCGCCAACTCATGAACGATCAACGCCAAGGTCGTGGCGGTAGTTTCGCCAACGCTTACTCGCGGCACCGCCACCCTTATTCGCCCTTCGAAGGCGCCGTTGTCGTCATAAGGAGCCAGTAGGATGGTGAACAGGTCGCCTAACAAAGCGGCCTTACCTTCATGACCTGGCAGCGGCCGCACAAGATCATGAGCGCGACCAAGGGCTGTAAGCCTCTGCGTAAGTTCCCGCGCCATATCGACTGTGGTCGTGGTGGTCCGCGACGTTATCAAAGTGAGGCTGTTGGCGATGGCAAGAAGGTTTTTGACGCGATGGCTCATCTCGCCGGCGAGCAATTCATTGCCCTCTTCTGCTTGCTTCCGTGCGGTTACATCCAGGAAAATACCCATGACGGTGTCATCGACTTTACCGATATCACTACCCTGACCTCGCGCAGAGACCCATCGAACCACATCTCCAACCAGAATACGGAAGTCGATTTCATATGCGCCGACATGGGCGCGCGTGGCCGCAAATGCGGCTCTCACTCTGTTGCGGTCGGAGGGATGTATCTTGGCGGAAAGATCCTCAAAGGTCACCATGGAGTTGTCGGCAATTCCCCATATCGCGAAAGCGTGGCGATCCATGCTAAATAGATCCGTCTCGACGTTCCAGGACCATAGCGCCACCTCCGCAGCATTGATCGCCCGCCGCAAAAACTGCGCATCCCAAAGCTGGTCGGCAATGTGACTGGTCATTGAAAGTCCTTTTTCGTCCGCCTATCAGGCGACTGCAGCCATAGGGAGAAGTGTGGTCATCGGGTTGGCCGGGCGCTCCGCGCTCAGGCTCAATCATCGGCTCCGTCCGGGTTCTTTCTTTTGCCCGCTTCAGCGGCCCTCCGGGGCGACGAGTGGATCTTCTCCGCCAAATGCGGCGTCGCGTTCAAGCGCCGCAGCCAAGTCATCGACGGTGATGGACAGGCGCTGCTTGTTGACGCTGCGGGCCTCGATCGCCGGCACTTCGATCACCAGAGACGTCACGTGATAGGCGGGGAAGGACAGGCCTTCGATGAGCTCCTCTTCCTTCGTCACCTGGTAGCCGCCGGCGGGTTGATCGGAGACGCCGGCCCCGATCGAAAACATATGACGAATCGTGACGACCGATTCGGTTTTCCTGCTCTGCATGTCCGTTCTCCAGGTGTGTGGGAGACGCCAGGTTCGGCCCGGCTATGATAGGATAGGAAGACGCTGTCCCCGGACGAAAGCACCCCCGCCGTCCGGGCGTCCCGATCAAGAAGAGCGTCACCGATTTTCTACGGGCGCAAGCAAATATCGAGGGCTCGCCGCGACTTGTCCCTGCGAAACAAACCAACAAAGGATCCAGCGACGGCGTAGAGAGGCACAGATGAGGAAAATCGCTGTCGCTTCCGTCGAGACGAACCGCATTCCGATGACCCCGCTCCCCCGGAGTTCGCCGCTGGCGACAGCATGCGCCGGCTCGGGATGCTTGGCAAGCAGATTCTATTTTCGGATGCATGAAACAAATGAATCAATTTTTCATTGTGTCACGTATGCCATCTTTTCCATGAGGGCCTGCCGCCTCCCGTTCTCCGCTGGCTTCACCGTCCAGGAGCCCGCCTCTGGGGCATTCCCCGGCTATGGCGCGGAGAACGGAGGAAGCAAATCAGCACAGTTGAGGCACGAAGATATGCAGGAATTCTCAGTCAGTTCGAATGGCGACCGGTGGTTTCTCATCCAGGGCTCCGCAGCAGACGAGGTCCATGTGCTTCACCGGGCAAACCCTTCCTCCGGCGGATATGAAACACGCACACCCGTCGATGTCTTTCTCAGCATGCGTCCGTTCAGCCCAGAGCGGGAGGCGCTGGTGGCGTTGCTTGAGAAACAAGCCTTATCGCCCGATGAAAACGGCCTGCCGCCGCTGTCTCGATCATCCCCTACTTAACCTGACAGCCGGACCCGGGCTCCCGAACGCGCGCCTTCTCGAGTGAACCTCGACGGGATTGCAGTATAAGAGGGGCGGCCCGGCTTTAAATCTGGATTGGTCAGACCGACTCAAGATCGCTTTCCATGGCGACGCGGTTCTGGTTGAGCTCCTCGCTCCACAGTCGGTATTGCGGATTGTTGTGATAGGCCGGCAATGGAGCAGCCACTGTGTAAGTGGCGGCTGCAGTTGGAAACAGTCCCCGCGTCGTCAGCAGACGAACAGTCTGCCCGATGGCGTAACGATGTGTGGGCATGGCGCGTTTCTCCACCTCTAGACTAATTTTTTGCGCGACTGGAGGACCGCCGGAAAGAGAGGCGATCCTCACGGCAATACTGTCGAGGGCCTGTGCGAGACAATCATCGGCCGCCCTCAGGCTCGGGTCGCCGGAGAAGATGGCGCTCGCCTGTCGGCAAACAGCAGCACTCGGCATTTGTGATCAGCGTCGACCGGGAGCGGCCCGTCGGCCTCGTCCTGTTTGTCGACGCCGCTCTCTGCTTGCGCAGAGCGAAATTGCGCCAGGATCACCACGTTACCCGTTAACGCGATCATCAGCGTCCGCCTTGGTTGCTCCCGGAACGCTCTGGTCCTTCAGGCTGCCGCCTTCGTCTTCCCATCGGGAGAGAGCCGCGGGCTCCCCGGAGGCGGCATTCTGCCTGGAGACGGCCAGGTCCGGCGCGGGCGCCTTTTCGGCCTTGTCGTCAATGCGCGGCTTGCCCTTGCCATCTCGATCTCTTGAGGACCGACCGGCGGCAGAGGGCCGCCCCTCGCCCTGCTCCAGAGGAAGCGGCGCCTGCGGCTCTTCGGAGTGCGGCGTTTTCGCAAAGCGAATCACCATGATGTCGCCCCCCGATATCCATCGGGTGTCCGGCGCCGACGCGCGGGTCGAACCACGGCCAGGGCCAGCGCCGGGCGGGCTGGCGCAAACAGGCGATCCTGGTGGGGCATCAGCGCCTGAATAAGCGCCTGCTTTCTGAAGCCAGCGTCAAAAATCTCGGAAAAATACTGCTTGAGGTCGGAAGACATTCCGTCCTCCTTTCTTGGGGCTCGGGTGAGTGCCGCCCGCAAAATGACAGCGCCCGTGCAATAGCCACCACTGCCCTAGAGATGGGGACCAAAGCAGCAATTGCAAGAGCGCCGGCAGCGCCAGTCATCGCTCAGCGATTGCTGATCTCTCTTCACTGAGCGCCGGTGTGCCGTCGCTCGACAGGATTTGCGGCGTCAATGCCGACGGCCTGTCCTCGACCGCCAGCGGGGGACGCTGAAGTTGCTGTTGAGTGAACAGCGACCAGGCTGAGATGAAGAGCGCCGAGATCAACGGGCCGATGACGAAGCCGCTGAGGCCGAACAGCGAAAGCCCTCCCACGGTGGAGATGAGAACGACATAATCCGGCATCTTCGTGCCCTGTCCGACGAGCGGCGGACGCAAAAGGTTGTCGATCAGCCCGATGATCAGCACGCCGATCATCACCATGACGATAGCCTTGATCCAGGCGCCGGCGAGAAAGAGCCAGAGCGCGGCGGGCGCCCAGACAATCGCGGCCCCGACGGCCGGCAGCATCGACAGGAACGTCATGACCACGCCCCACAGCAGAGCCGCCTCGATGCCCAGAGCCCAGAAGCTGACGCCGCCGATCACGCCCTGGGCGAGTGCGATGATGACATTGCCGCGCACGGTGGCGCGCACCACGGCTGCGAACTTATCGACAAATTGCCGCGTATAGTCGTCGCTGAGCGGTATCGACTGGCGCAGTGTACTGCGCAGGTTTGCGCCGTCCCGGAGCAGGAAAAACAGCAGATAGATCATCAGGCCCATGCTGATGAAGAATTGCAGCGTGTTTTGCCCAAAGCTCAGGACGCTGCCAGCGATGGTCTGTCCCGCTTCCATGGCGCCGGTTGACAGCTTTGTCGACAACTGGCCAAAACCCGTGATCTTCAGCGAATTCAGCCATATGTCCACGGATGTCGGCAGCATCGTCTGGAGGCGCTGCAGATGCGCGTTGAGATCGATTTCCTTGCTGCTGATGCGTTGATAGAGGCTCGTCCCCTCGTCGATCAACGATGCGAGGATAAGGAGCGATGGAATGATCACTACGCAGATGCTGAGAAGCAGGGTCAGGAGCGCTGCAATCGTGCGGCGTCCGCCAAGCAATCGCTGCAGCCTATTATGGACCGGAAAGAACAGGATCGCCAGGATCACCGCCCAAAGCACCGCAGTGTAATAAGGAATGAGCAGCCAAAGGAAAGCGATGGTCACGATGACCAGAAGTACGTAGAAACTCACTTTCTGAACCGACATGGCGACAGACTCCTCGAATCGCCGCGCATCAGGCAACGACATCATCAAACGGATGTTCTGCCCGTCCGGGCAGCATAATCGTCAGACGAGTTCTTCGGTGACCACTTCGAAATGGTTCAGGGTCGCCGCGCCGAAGGCCGTCGACAAGGCGACATCCGTTGCGTCTCGTCCTCGCCCCATCAGGATTCGCCCGACGCGCGGAGAATTGTGTCGGGCGTCGACGGTCCACCAGCGTCCACCGAGATAGACTTCGAACCAAGCGCTGAAATCCATGGGATGCGGATCCTTCGGCACGCCGATATCGCCCAGATATCCGGTGCAGTATCGGGCGGGAATGTTTAGGCAGCGGCAGAGCGTGATGGCGAGATGCGCGAAATCACGGCAGACACCGGTCTGTTCGACATAGCCGCCATAGGCGGTGCGCATGGGATCAGCGTTATCGTAGTTGAATGTCAGCCGATCGTGTACAAAATCCAGGACCGCTTTCACGCGCGGCCAGCCAAGCGGCGTCGCGGCAAACTGCTTCCACGCGAAATTCGCAAGCCTGTCCGTGTCGCAATAGCGGCTGCCGAGCAGAAATACGAGAACATCATCCGGAAGGTCCTGGATCGCCACCTGAACCGCGCCGTTCGGAACGGGCTCCGGCGACCCGCTGTCGAATATCTCAAATTGCGCCGTGATGGTCGTTACGCCCGCAGGCGCCACGATGCGCGTGCAGGCGTTGCCGTACTCATCAAGATAGTCCCGTTGAGCGACGCAGCGATCAAACGCCAAGATCTGTTCGGTGCATAGATCCCTTTCCCTTGTCGGATGAACCTTCAGGACCAACAGCATGGGCGTCTCGTTCTGGCATTCGTAGGCAATGCGAAACCCTGCGCGAATTTTCATGATTTGCCTTCTGTCTCGCCGGCGCCCAGCCACAACGGCTGAGGTATGTGGACGTTCCTTTCATGGAGGCTGTAGAACTAACACAGCCTCCGCTATTGCGTGGGACTTCTTGTTGCGCCTGAGCCAGAAAAGCACCGGCCGCTCGAAGCTCGCGCGGGTGAGAGATCGACGCAACAGTACCTTGGCATGTTTGGCGAGGCGCGCCCCTGCAAGGGAGTCCCCGTGCTCGAAACGGTCGCCACGGTTCATATCGTCAAGCGATCAACACCCTCTAACCTGACGAGCCCCTAAGCCGGGGACGAGAGGGGCTCTAAAACGTCGTCCCGTCAGCCGGCCGGGCTTCCTCGCACACACCGGACTACCTCATAGTGCAACTGGACGAGGCCATATGGCAACACCCTGGTGCGGGGATGGTTCAAGGCAAATTGTAATCGCTGCTAGAAAGCGGCCGCCCCGCAGCCAGCAGGATGGCAACGGTCATAATCACTATGTGTTGATCAAGTCTCGCTACAGAAAAGGCCAAATGACGGCATCGTCATTGAGCCAGATCGTTTTCGCTTTTTCAAAAAGAGACGCGGCCGAAACTACATCTCACGCGATAACAGCCGAGCATCATTATGTAATTTGTATTTGGTCAGACCATCGCAAACGCTTCGCAACCGGTGGAGAAATTTTACTGCCTTTGAGCGTCAGGCCTCGGAGGGGGCGATGCTCTTTCAAAAATTGGCAAGAAGACGTTCAACGACCTTTTGGCGGCACATGGGGAGGAACAGAGCCAGAAGTCGCTTCCAGCCCCAGCCATGCTCTCGGTTGAATGTGCAAAGGCATCTAATTCAAATGAGTCACCATGGAGCTGCAGGACATGCTGGATCAGTCACGATTCCAATGGGCCGTGGCGGCTCGTGAGCATCTCGCACGCTGTGTCGTGAATTATCTCGAAAAGTATCTTACGGATGTCCCCCCCAACATTAACATCCTGAGCCACGATCTGCAGTTGGCACAAAGCACCTTCAGCAAGACGACGAGCAGCGGCTTCAGGCCAAACATATCGCCCGGCGTGGGATAGCGCTATCTCCCTCAGTGGGAGAACAAGACATGCAACAGTGGTGTTCTCGTGCGATAGTCGCGCAGCAGGGATGTGCTTCATTGGTTTCTCCGAAGGTTATCCAATGAATGTCGCAGAAGGACACCAGTTGCTGTACGGTGTTAGACAGAAGGAGACAACGAGCCGAAGAGCCGCTGGTATTCTTCTTCGGGCTTCCCGTAGGCATCGACCGCGAACTCTTCGAGCGCGGCGCGATTGCGGATTGTAATCAGCCCGCGCTCGGAACGGATGAACCTGTTGCCTTCCAGAACGTGCAGAGCTGTGGTCACGGAGGGACGGCGGACGGCCAGCATCAGGGCGATATACTCATGTGTAATCGCAATCTCGTTGCCATCCACGCGGTCATGGCACATCAGCAGCCAGCGGGCGAGGCGCTCGTCGATCTCGTGAACCGCATTGGACAAGGCAGTGAAGGAGACCTGGGTGGCCAAATTGTGAGTCGCCCGTGCAAGGACATTGGCCGTAAGCGGTCAGCTGATGCCGTCAGTCTTGAAGTTCCACGGCATGAGGGCGTCGATTTCGGATGCGGGCCAGCCTTT
>NZ_JAOXHE010000016.1:0-83129 GCF_025779995.1 Rhizobium sp. TRM95796
GTGAACTCCATCGAATCTTGCAAATCCGAAGGAATCATAACCTCTTGAAATCACCCACCTCTTTTTGAGGCAGCTTCTTAAACAGGCGATCCGCTGGTGGAGGCATTGGCTGGTCGGCGAAGACACCGGCATCATGGAAGAACCCGCCTATACCGTGCTGATCAAGGATCCGCACCGGCCGGCGCATTTCTATCCCGACCATCCCGGCCAATGGGTCGGCGAACCCGGCTGGCCGACGCCATCGGTTGAGACGAAGCGGCTTTATCTCAACGCCAATGGGCTTGCCATGGAGCCGGCGACGGATCCCGTCATGCGGCTCAAATCACCCGTCACCGCCGGCCGCGATTGCGGGCGTTACGGCGGCTATGGCGGCGAAGTTCCCGATATGGCGGGCGATCAGCGCCGCGAGGATGGGCTGGGGCTCTGTTTTGAGACGGCTGAACTCGAAGACGATCTCGTGTTGCTCGGCGCAGCCGTGGTCGACCTCGAACTGGCCTCGGACCGGCCGCAGGCGACCATCGTCGCCCGGCTCTGCGAGATCTGGCCCGATGGCATGTCCACATTGATCACCTGGGGCGCACTCAATTTGAGCCAGCGGGAGAGCCGCGAGGCGCCGACGCCGCTTGAGCCCGGGGAACCCGTCAAAGCGCTGCTTGAGCTCAATCATTGCGGCCGGCGGCTGGCGCGCGGCAACCGCCTCCGGCTGGTTCTCTCCAACCAGCACTGGCCTATTCTCTGGCCTGCGCCGGAGATGCCGACTTTCACGCTCGCCTCCGGCGCCTCAGCGCTCTTGCTCCCTGTCCGCGCCGCCCAACCCGGTGACGGCGACATCGCCTTCGAGCCAGCCGAAATGTCCCCGCCCGTCGCAGCGACCGAGTTGCGCGAGACGCATGACAGCCGCATTGTGACAATCGACGCGGGAAAGCGGTGCGAGACGCTGACGCTAGACAGCGATTACGGCCGCCAGCGGCTTGAGGATCGCGGCATCGAGACCTGGTCCGCAGTGCGCGATGTCATGGCGATCACCGAGGATGATCCGCTTTCGGCCAGACTGGAAACCGGCTGGACGCTCGGCTTCAAAAGCGGCGAATGCGACGCCGAGGCGACCTCGCAGGTGACGCTGAGGTCGACGGCGACGCAGTTCCATCTGCAATGGCGCGTCGAGGCGCGGGAGAAGAACGAGACAATTTTCACCAGGGAGGGCAAGGCATGGATCGATCGGGATCATCTCTAGCCCCGTTGAGGAGCCTGCGGGCAAGTGGGCCGCGCCTTGGCTGGGGGAGGGCGACGTCATGACCGCCTTCATTATCCGCCGCGTTGCGCTTGGCGGGCTGATCCTGCTGCTGGTCTCGATTCTGCTCTTCCTGATGCTGCATATGATCCCCGGCGATCCCACCGTGGTGGCGCTCGGACCACGCTCGACGCCGGAAATGCGCGAAGCCTTCCGCGCGATGATGGGCCTCGACAAACCGCTTATCGAGCAACTCGCCGCCCATCTTCTGCGCCTTGCCCATCTCGATCTCGGACAGGATGTCTGGAGCCGCAGGCCGGTGATGGATATCGTCATGGAAGCGCTGCCCTACACGGTGACGCTCGCCTTTTGCAGCTTCATTTGGGCGGTGGCGCTCGGCACGCTGCTCGGCTGCGTCGCCGTGGTTCACCATGGCCGCTGGCAGGATTGGCTGATCGGCCTGTTCTCGGTCGGCTTCGTCGCCGTGCCATCCTTCGTCGTAGCGCTCTATTCGCTGCTGTTCTTCGCCGTAACGCTGCACTGGCTGCCGGCGATCGGCGCAGGCGAGGCGGGCGATCCCCTGTCGCAGATCCGTGCGCTGATCCTGCCGTCTTTCGCCATCGGCATCGGCTGGGTGGGCTATGTCGCCCGCATCATGCGCGCCGCGATGATCGAAGCGCTCGGCGAGAGCCATGTCCGGACGCTGCGGGCCTTCGGGGTCCGGGAAAGCCGCATCGTCTATGGCTACGCGCTGCGGCAGGCCTTTCTCTCGGCTCTGCCGGTGATCGCCATCGGCTTTGGCGGACTGCTGACCGGCTCGGTTTTCGCCGAAATCGTCTTCACCCGCCCGGGCCTCGGCAAACTGACCTATGACGCGGTGATGTCGCGCAATTATCCGGTGGTGATGGGCGCTGTGCTCATCGCCTCAGCCCTCTATGTCGCCTGCATGATCATCGCCGATCTCCTTGCCGCAGCGCTGGATCCCCGCGTCAGGAGCGCCCTCTGACATGGCCGAAATCGCCAGCGCCCGGACCGAGGACAGACATCAGGAGCCCGGCGCGCTGGCGCGGATCGTGGCGGTGCTAGTCTCGGTCCTGTCGACGCCGCTCGGCCTTATCGGAGCGGCGCTCGTGTTGCTGGTCGTCTTCACGGCGCTGTTTGCCCCCTGGCTCGCGCCCTATCCGGCCACCGCCATCAATGTGAAGGAGAGGCTTGCCGATCCCTCCTGGGCGCATTGGCTCGGCACCGATCAGCTCGGGCGAGATCTCTTTTCGCGCGTGGTGATCGGCACGCGCACGGCGATGAGCGTGGCGCTGACCGCGCTCGCCATCGCGCTCGCAGCAGCCCTGCCGCTCGGATTGATCGCCGGCTATGGGCCGCGCTGGCTGGACGCGCTGATGATCCTCGTCTTCGACAGTTTCTCCTCGCTGCCTATGATCATGCTCGGTCTGACGCTCGTGGTGCTGCTCGGCCCCGGTCTTGGCACGGTCATCCTCGTCATCGTCCTCTATTGCATTCCGAGCTATGCCCGGCTGGTGCGCGCACAGGTGCTGAGCCTGAAATCGCTCGATTTCATCAAGGCGCAGCAGGCGATGAACGCCAGCACGCCGCGCATTCTCTTCCTGCATCTGCTGCCCAATGCGGTGGGTCCACTGCTCATCCTCGCCTGTCTCGATCTGTCCACCATCATCACGCTCGAAGCGGGTCTCTCGTTTCTCGGCCTCGGCGTGAAGCCGCAGATCCCCAGCTGGGGCAATATCCTCAGCGATGGCTTCGCCGTGCTGCGCAAGACGCCGGTGCCGGTGATCGCCGGCGGCCTGCCGCTGATCATCGCCACGATCGGCTTCACATTCTTCGGCGAGGCCCTGCGCGACGCGCTCGATCCCAAGCTCGCCAGGAGGCGGTCGACATGACGGACGCTCCAGTGCTCGACATCAACAAGGTAAGCATCACCTATAGCGGTGTCGCGCGCGCGGTGTCCGAGGTCAGTCTCCGAGTGGCGCCCGGCGAGGTGGTCGGGCTGATCGGCGAAAGCGGATCGGGAAAATCAACGCTCGCCCATTCCATTCTCGGCCTCCTGCCCAAAAGCGCCGAGATCAGCGGGAACCGCATGCAGCTTGCCGGCGTCGACCTGCTCAAGGCCGGGGAGCGCGATTTCGCCCGCCTGCGCGGGCCGGCGGCGGCCATGGTGTTCCAGAATCCGATGGCGACCTTCAGCCCGCTGCACCGGATCGGCCGGCAACTGACGGATTTCCTCTGGCGTGACCGCACATCCACAGAACGCCAGAAGCGGGCGAAAATCATCGCAGCCCTCGCGGACGCCGGCATTTCCGACCCCGAAGCGCGCTTTGACGCTTATCCCTTCGAACTCTCGGGCGGCATGTTGCAACGCGTCTCGATCGCCGCCGCCCTGATGTGCGAGCCGGCGCTTCTGATCGCCGACGAGCCGACCACCGCGCTCGACGTCACCATGGAAGCGCAGATCCTGCATCTGATGCGCGAATTGCGCCAGAGAACCGGCGTGGCGATCCTGATGATCTCGCATCAGCTCGGCGTCATCGCCGAAATCTGCGACCGCGTGGCGGTGATGCAGGCGGGCCGGATCGTGGAGGAGGGGCCTGTCGAGCAGATCTTTTCGGAACCCCGGCATCTCTATACCCGCGCTTTGCTCGCCTGCGAATTGTCGCTGGTCGACGACGAAGCCAAGCGGCTTCCGGCCATCACCTGGGATGAGACGATGGAGGCGGCGCGATGACCGCGACGCCAATCCTTGAAACGCGCTCCCTCTCGGTTTCCGTTCCCGGCAAGAGCCGCCTGCCATTCTTAAAGGGCCAGACACTCGATATCCTCCGGGACGTGTCGCTGGATATTGGCCGCAGCGAAATCATCTCCATGGTCGGCGAAAGCGGCTCGGGCAAATCGACCTTCGGGCGCACGTTGGTCGGCCTGATGAACCCGTCCGGCGGCGAGATCCTGCTCGATGGGGAAGCGCTTCCGAAATCACAGGCGAGCGTGAGACGTCTACGGAAGGCGGCGGCGCTTCTATTTCAGGACCCGGTCACCTCTTTCGACCCCCGCCAGCGAATCGGCTCGATCATCGCCGAGCCGCGCCATATCGCCGGTCGCAGCGATACCGGCCGGGACGCGATCGCGGAGATCGCCGCGAAAGCCGGTCTCACCCGCAATCTGCTCGAACGCTTTCCGCATGGTCTCTCAGGCGGACAGGCGCGCCGCGCGGCGGTGGCGCGGGCTTTATCAGTCACGCCGCGGCTGATCATCGCCGACGAGCCGACCGCCGGCCTCGATCTCTCGGTGCAGGCGGGCGTTCTCAATCTCTTTCTCGACATCCGCGACAATGTCGGCTCGGCCTTCCTGATCATCACGCATAACCTGGCCGTCGCGCGCCGCGTCTCCGACCGCGTCGCCATCATGTATCTCGGCCGCATCGTCGAGACAGGGCCGACGCGCGAGATCTTCGCCGCCCCGCGCCATCCCTATACGCAGGCGCTTCTGGCCGCAGAACCCGCGCCGGACCCGCGCAAGCGGCGAACCGAACCGCCGGTGATCGGCGAAACGCCGAGCCTCCTGCATCGTCCCACAGGCTGCGAATTTCATCCGCGCTGTCGCTTCGCGCAAGACCGCTGCCGAACCGAAGCGCCTGTGGAGACCCAGCTCTCCGACGACCACCGTATCCGCTGCCACACTCCGCTCACGCCACCGGCGTCAGGAGACGGCTGACCGCATCGCATCACAAAAGAGGGAACGATCATGACCGGACTGATGATGAATCGCAGGCATTTCCTTCACACCGCAGCGGCGGCGGCCGGCGCATTGGCGCTGAGACCCGGCCTTTCCTACGCCGTCGAGGGCGACACGCTGGTGATCCGCGGCGCCTCCGATATCGAAGTGCTCGATCCCGCCTTCCAGAATGGTCTTCTTGAAGAGGAGGTCGGCCGCGCGCTGTTTCTGTCGCTCAACCGGCTCGGCGATGTCCGCGGCGGCACGAAATGGGATCTCTACGCCGCCAAGGAGCTCAAGCAACTGTCGCCGACCGAAATCGGCTTTGAGCTGCATGACTGGCTGGAATGGACCGGCGGCCATGGCCCCGTCACCGCCGACGACGTGAAATTCTCCTTCGAACGGGTGAAGGATCCCGCCAACGCCTCGGCCTGGGCTTATGCCTTCGACGCCATGGACAAGGTCGAGGTCACAGGCGAACGCACCGGCGTCATCAAGCTGAATGCGCCCTCAGCCCCTTTCTGGCTGACCACCATGCCCTATTACATGGGCAAGATCGTCTGCCGCAAAGCGGTGGAAAAGGCGGGCGGCAAATTCACCACAGAAGCGCCGGCGACGTCAGGCCCCTATGTGATCGAAAAATGGACGCCGAAGCAGAATCTGACGCTCGCCCTCAATCCCGGCTGGAAGGGACCAGCCCCGGCCTTCCCGAAAATCCGTTTCGAGATCGTCACCGACGACGAGGCGGCCGCGCTCGCCTATGAATCCAAGGCGATCGACTATGCCAAGATCAGCCTCAACACGCTCGCCGCCTATCGCGATAAGCTGCCTGAGAATACCGACTTGATAGAGATGGATGGCAACCGCTTTCTGTGGCTCGCCATCAACGTCAACAATGAGAAACTCAAGGATGAACGCGTCCGCCGCGCGATCCAATATGCCGTCGATGTCGAGCAGATCATGCAGGGCAGCTATTCCGGCCTCGCCAAGGCGGCCACCGGCGTGATCCCGCCGGGGATGACCGGTCATCGCGACGCAATCCTCTATCCCGCCGACGCCGCAAAGGCGCAGGCGCTTCTGGAAGAGGCCGGCGTTTCGGAGCTGACGGTGGAGTTGATCTGCCAGAACGACAAGACCAGCCAGCTCACCTGCCAGATCGTCCAGGCGCTGCTCGGCCAGATCGGCGTCACCGTCGAGATCAAGGCCTTGGATGACGGCGTCTATTGGACGGTCGGCGACAAGAGTTCGGGCGAGCAGTGGAAGACGCTGGAGATCGTGCTGATGAATTTCGCCGGCGGCGTCGATCCCTCCGAAAATCTCACCTGGTTCCGCCCCTCGCAGATCGGCGTCTACAACTGGTCGCAATTCGACAATCCCGACTTCGAAATGCTCTATCAGGAGGGCGTGGCCGAGACGGACGCGGTCAAGCGTGACGTCATCTACAAGAAGATGCAGGATCTGATGGAGCAATCCGGCGGCTTCGTCTTCCTGACCCATGAAACCTTCGCCGCCGTTGCGCGCAACGGGCTGAGGCCGATGATCCTGGCAGACGGCTATCTCGACGTCACCCGCTTCGCCAAAGCCTGACCTTAACCCCGATACGGCTCCTCTTCACTGAAAGAGGAGCCTCTGATGCAGGAGAAGACCATGACGCGACAGGCGGGACGCCGCGAGGCGAGACGAACGGCGGGCGGCATCAGGCAGATGGGCTTTGGCGGCGTCGTCAATCGCTATCCGCCGATCGCGCTGTTGAGCGAGGACGAGGTCCACTCCATCCATCTCGCCTCGCTCGATCTACTCGCCCGGACGGGCATGGAGGTGATGCATGGCGAAAGCCGAAAGCTTCTGAAAGCGGCCGGCGCGAATGTCGACGAAGCCAGCCAGCGGGTGCGCTTCGATCCCGCTATGATCGAAGAGATCATCCGCAGCGCGCCGTCGTCCTTCACCTTGCAGGCCCGAAATCCCGCCCGCGATCTCCGGGTTGGCGACGGCAGCCTGATTTTCGCGGCCACCGGCGGCCCGGCCTTTGTCTCCGATCTCGATCGCGGCCGCCGCGCCGGCAATTATCGCGACATGTGCGACTATATCAAAGTCGTCCAGAGCCTGAATGTCATTCATCAGGAAGGCGGTTGCCCTTGTGAGCCCACAGACCTCGATCCTGACAGCCGCCATCTCGATTTCTACGACGCGGCCATCCGGCTGACCGACAAGTCCTGGCAATGCTGGGCGCTCGGCCGCTATCGGGTGGAAGACGCGCTGGACATGCTGGCCATCGCGCTCGGCCAGAGCCGGGATGAGTTGCGCCGGAAGCCGGCGACACTGACGGTGGTGAACTCCAACTCGCCGCTCCGTCTCGATATTCCCATGGGGGAGGGGCTTCTGGCCATGGCGCGGGCCGGCCAGCCGGTGGCGATGACGCCGTTTACGCTGTCCGGCGCCATGAGCCCGGTCACGATCGCCGGCGCGCTGACCCAGCAGAACGCCGAAGCGCTCGCGCTGATCACGCTGGCGCAGATCGCAGCGCCGGGCGCGCCGGTGCTTTATGGCGGCTTCACCTCGAATGTCGACATGCGCACGGGATCACCGGCCTTCGGCACGCCGGAATACGCCAAGGCGCAGATCGCCTCGGGCCAACTGGCGCGGAAATACCGTGTTCCCTTCCGCTCTTCCAATGTCACGGCCTCGAATACAGTCGATGTCCAGGCGGCTTATGAAAGCGGCATGTCGCTGTGGTCCACCATCATGGGCGGCGCGCATCTCATCGAACATGCCGCCGGCTGGCTGGAGGGCGGGCTGACCGCCTCCTTCGAAAAGCTGATCCTCGACGCCGAAATGCTGCAGATGATGCGCAGCTTCCTCGATCCGCTGCAGGTCGACGCCGACACCCGCGCCGTCGAGACAATCGGCGATGTCGGCCCCGGCGGCCATTTCTTCGGCGCGCCGCACACGATCGCCCGTTTCGAAAACGCGTTCTACGAGCCGATGCTGTCGGATTGGCGCAATTTCGAGACTTGGTCCGAGACGGGCGCTCGCAGCGGCACGGAACGCGCCAACGCCATCTGGAAGGAGCTGCTCAGAACCTATCAGCAGCCGGCATTGGATCCCGCTGTCGGAGAGGAACTGGAAGCCTATGTCGCGCGCCGGAAAGAAGAGATTGGCCGCGGCCAACTCGACGCGGCCTGATCGGACCTCGGTCCGATCATCTCTCCTTGCTCACCAGTTCCGCCGCCGCGCGGTTGGCGCTGTGCAGAGCCTGCTCGAAGCCCGCGCCCCGCGCCATTTCTGCTGCGAGAACGCCGGTGAATTCGTCGCCGGCGCCATGCGTGCTGACGAGCTTCACCTTGATCGCCTCGATCGCGTAGTCTTCGCCGTCCGCGACGGCGGCGACGCCATCGCCGCCAGCCGTCACCACGACGGCAGGGAAGCGTTTTGCCAGCCCCTTGGCCGCATCGAGCGCGCCGGGGAGGGAATCGACCACGGCTGAGCCGCCGATCTGCTCGGCCTCGATGGCGTTGACCACGAGGACATCGACGAGCCCCGTCATCTCCGCAGACAGCGGACGCGCCGGCGCGGCGTTCAGGATGACCGCGCCGCCTGCCTTGCGCATGGCCTTGGCGGCGGCGATGTTGGCGGCTTCGGGAACTTCGTTCTGCAACACCAGAACAGCGCCATTCGTGAAGAGGGCGGCGGCGTCGTCGATATCGGCCTGTCCCAAAGCGAGATTGCTGCCGGAGACGATCACCGCGCCGTAATCGCCGTCTGAATCGAAGATCGCCACGCTCATGCCGCTGCCGGAGCCTTCGAGCGTGCGGACAAAACGATGGTCAACGCCGCCCAGTTCGAGATTGTCGATCAGCGCCTTGCCGAAGGCGTCGTCGGCGACCGCCCCGATCATGGCCGTTGCGACGCCGGCGCGGGCGGCGGCCACAGCCTGATTGCCGCCTTTGCCGCCGCATTTCGGCTCCCAGGCGCGGCCGGTGACCGTTTCGCCCTTGCGTGGACGGTCGGGGCCATAGACCATGATGTCGTAATGCAGGCTGCCGAGCACAACCACCGACGGCTTGGAACTCATGGGATCTCGTCCTTTCGCTTCGACATGGCGGCAATGAGTTTGTTGTGCGCGACTGCCGCCTTCAGTTCAACATCCACAGACCGGAAATCGCGTCAACCAGCGCCGGGCTCGATGAGGATGGCTCTGAAATCATTGACATTGGTGAGAGTCGGCCCCGTGACGACCTGACGGCCGATCACGCCGAAGAAAGTGTGCGCATCGTTCTCCGCCAGCGCCTTGGCCGCGTCGAGCCCCGCCTGTTCGGCGTCAGCCAATATATCGGGATCGACCAATGCGCCGGCGACTTCCGCCGCGCCGTCGACGCCGTCGGTATCGCAGGCGAGCGCATGGATGCCAGTCGCGCCACCGAGCGCCAGAGCAAGAGCGAGGCAATATTCCGCATTGGGCCCGCCGACACCACCGCCACGGCGCGTTACCGTCAGCTCGCCGCCGGACAGGAGCAGGACGGGCGCATCTCCAGGCTTCAGAGAGGCGCAGATTTGCAGGGCGAGGCGCGCCTGTTCGGCAGCGACATCGCGTGCTTCGCCCTCCAGCGCATCGCCCAGAATGCGAACGTCGCAGCCGCTTTCGGAAGCGAGATCGGCCGCCGCCTGCAGCGACTGCCGCGGCGCGGCGAAGATGACGTTGTCGACGCGAGATAGCCTCACGTCTTCAGGGGCAACGACGCCCGAGTGGCCCTTGAGCGCTTGCTCGACGGAGGCGGGCACGCCGACCTTCCAGCGCTCCAGCGCCGCGCGCGCATCGGCCGGCGTCGACAGATCGCCGACCGTTGGTCCGGAGCCGATAAAGGCGGGATCATCCCCAGGCACATCCGACAGCAGAAGCGCCAGCATGCGGGCGGGATAGGCCGCCGCCGCAAGTTGTCCGCCCTTCACCCGGCTCAGATGCTTGCGCACCGTATTCATCCGGTCGATCGGCGCGCCGGAGGCCAAAAGCGCCTGATTGACCGCCTGCTTTTCCTGAAGCGTCACACCGTCGACCGGTTGCACCAGAAGCGCCGACGCTCCGCCTGAGATCAGCGCCAGCACGAAATCTGCTTCCGATGCGCCTTGTACCAGCTCCAGCATCCGCGCCGTCGCTTGGAGCCCGGCTTCGTCAGGCACCGGATGCGCCGCTTCGACAATCTCGACGCCTTGGCAGGGACGGCCATAGCCGTAGCGGGTGATAACCAGACCCTCGCAAGGCCCCCAGACCGCCTCGACCGCCTCGGCCATCCGGGCGCTGGCCTTGCCGGCCCCGACGACCAGAATGCGGCCCTGCGGCTTCGGCGGCAGGAAGGCGGCGAGGGCGCGCATGGGATCGGCGACCTCCACCGCCCGGTCAAACAGCCGTTTCAGGAAGTCTCCGGGATGCTCGATCACGCTGGCTCCGCCCTTCGCATGAGATGGGATGAGGCCTGTTTATCTGAGTCGCATGCTCGGCGCCCGCATCTCCCGTCAGCCGGCGGCCCTGACCCGGGCGGTTCCGGCGGCTACAGGAGAGAACTCCACCCAAGTCCGGTTCTCGTCGTAGCGCCAGGCCATCTGTCCCCTGTCATCAAGGGTGAAGAGACTGAGCCAACCATTGTCGAACAGTGCGCGGACATTCGGATGACGCTGCAGTATCTCCGAAATCGCCTCCTTCGGCGCTTCCAAGGCCACTGTCAGACGTAAGGGCTCGTGTACAAAGGCTTCGCCGTCATGCACGGATTGCCAGGGCAGACCGGCGCGCAGGTTTCCGCCATTGCCTTCGACCACGCCGACGCCGCCGACGACATTGTGCAACAGCTTGTTGCCGGCGCCGAACAGCGAGGGCGCAACCGAGGAACCGAAATACTGCAGGCTGATCCAGCTCGCCACCACCACCGGCGCCGTCAGGATCAGTTCGAGGATCTTGAAGCCCTCGTCCTTCCGCCAGACATAATCATGCAGGAAGACCTGCCCGTCGAGCGACCGGCCCGCCGTACGCGACCGCGGCGCAGCGATGAAGGCGCGGCAGCCGGCGAGACCGAGTTCCGGCCGCACTTCCGACCAGTCGCGGCTCCGGGCAATCACATCGCTCGCTTTGGCGCGCGGCAGCTTCCGGGTCCGTTCGGCCCGTGTCAGCTGTCCCGCGAGAGCGAGCCAATGTCGGATGCGCGCGAGGTCTTCAGCCGCGATCGCCGGTTCGACATCATCGGCAAACAGGGTGACCGCATCCGTGGTCGTGTCATGCAGACCGGCGAGGAAAACTGTGTCCGGCGGGATGCGGAGACCCTTCACGGCAAGCCGTTCGCGCACGGCCCGATCATTAAGGAGATCCGCCAGGAGACGCGCATTCACGTCGCCGGCATAGCCGCCGCAGGCGCCGCAATGCAGTGCGCTGGCATAGGGATTGTTGACCGTGTTGGCGCCGTGGCCAGCGATCAGCACATAGCGGCCGAAGCCTTCCGTCAGCGACATCGCCTTCAGCACGGTCTCCGCAATGCCGGCGCGCTGGTCGAAATCGAGGCTCGCAGAGAAGCGCGGCTTGGCAGTATCTGGACGCTTGGCCTTGCCGAAGCCGAGACCGTCGCGCAGGAGTTTGGCCGCATAGACCGGCCCCATCGCCTCGACGAAGGCGAAGGACGAGACGGCCGCGAGCTTGAACCGACCCCAGGCGCGAAGGCCGCGCGCGGTGAAGCGGGCCTGCCTGTCCACATCCTTGTCCCGATCGACTTCGGCGCAGGTGAAGACCGACGGCTTTAGAAGCACAGGCAAGCGGTGTTCCGACACGTCGGAGGCAAAACCCCTATGGCTGGCGCCGAGGCCGAAGAAGCCGGCGAAGCCCAGAGTGCGGATGCCGCTATCGGCGCTTTCGAGCGCGCGCCGGAACACTTCCGAACGCACGTCGATGCAGAAAGCGGCCTGCAGCATCGGCCTGATCTCGGCGACTTTGGCTTGGGAGGGGGCGGCGAGCAAGGACGCCAGCTTGCGTTGCGCAGCCCTCTCGGCGGCCTGTTGCAGCACGGCGTCGATGCGGGTGTCGGCATCCGGGCTCGCCGGCTCGGCATGGGTCTTCCGAACCCTGCGCCACTCATCCTCGATTGCGCTTCTGTGGCGGAGATAGAGGGCTTCTTCGAAGACGAGGCGGATGGCGAGGAGTTCGAGCGGCGTCGTGTCGCTCAGGCCTGAGATTTCCGCCTTGAACTGGATATGGCGGGCATATTGCGCCCAGCCGCCAAGGGTCAGCAACAATTGGTGGAAATAGGAGCCGGGCTCGGCGCCGAGGCTGAGCGAAACGGCGGCGCGTTCGATCGCCGCCTGCGGCGTTTCCGGCGTGTCGGAAACATGTCCGCCAAAACCCTTGAGGCCGAGGATCTCCGGCGTCAGGTCATGCATGGCGAATGCGCGCCAGGCGGCATAGAGGCCATTGCGCCGCGAGGCGGCCCAAAGCGCCTGCCCCTCATCGAAGTAGCCGGCGGCGAAAGCGCCGATCCGGTCCGCCACCAGCGCCGGCCAATCTTTTCCTGCAGCGCGGGCCGCGAGTTCGGCAATGGTGGGCAAAGCGGAGATCGGCTTCGGCTCGACAGTCAGCGCCAATTTGAGCGCAGCGAGATCCAGGTCCGACCCGGCTCTGGAGGCGTGAAGCGCCGCCAGCAGATCGTCGTCCGTGATGTCGCCCGCAGCGACCTTGTCGGCATAGTGCTTGCGGGGCAGAGCGAGGCGCACGCCGCCGATGCGCGAGAGGAGGGCGGCGGTCGTTTCGAAGTTTTCAGTCGACTGGCCGAGAAAGGGATTGACGGCGACGGTCGCGGTGAGCGGCCAGGCCGGCGGGATCGCCCTGACGGCCTTGTCCGCCGCGCGAGACAGCGCCTGACCATGCAACGTGTCGAAAGAAGAAGTGTCGGCCATGGGTCAATCCTTCGCAATAGCGGGTTGAGCGGAGAGCAAGCGAGAGCTGGACCAACCGCCGAGGAGGCGATCGAAGAGGGCGTTGACATAGAGTCCGTTGGAAAGATGGACGCGGGGGCCAGCGGCGGCCGGGTGATAAGCCCAGAGCGGGAAGAGCGACTGCGCCACCGCCACCGCGCCGAAGGAAACGACGGCCAAGAGCATCAGCGACCATTCGAGCGGCCCGGGCGAGGGCGGGGGCGGCAAGACGCCATGCATCAGCAAGTCCGACAGGCGGTGAAGCCCGAAATAGGCTGTGGCGGCGGCAATCGAATAGAGCGTCGTCCGCCAGGTCAGCGCCCAAGGGGCCGCATCGGCCAGTCCCTGCGCGATGAGATAGGCGACGCCGAAGATCAGCATGGCGCCGAGCGCCATCGCCTGCGGGGACATATGGCAGAAGCCGAACAGCAGGCCGATCACTGCGTAGATGGCAAGCGCCAGCAGGAAGGCGCGACCGACGGCCTTTACGTCGGGGATCGCCACCGGGCCGGGCCGGCGGATGGACGCGACCCGTTCGATGGCCGAGCCGGACGCCAGAAAGGCGTGCGCCTTGTAAAGAGAGTGGGCGACGATGTGTAGCAGCGCGATCGGAAACAGGGCGAGACCGCATTGCAGGATCATGAAGCCCATCTGCGCGACCGTGGACCAGGCCAGCGACGTCTTCACCGCCGGCTGGGTCAGCATCACCAAGCAGCCGAACAGCGCGGTGAACCCGCCGACCATGACCAGCACCGCCAGCACGCCGGGCGCCTGCAACATGACATCGGCAAAACGGATAAGCAGGAAGCCGCCGGCATTGACGACGCCGGCATGCAGGAGCGCTGAGACCGGCGTCGGCGCCTCCATGACCTCCGTCAGCCAGCCATGGGTGGGAAATTGCGCGGACTTCAGGAGCGCGGCGAGTGCGAAGAGAGCGGCCGCGCAGACCGTGAGCGGTAGTCCTGGCCCCTGCCGCGCGGACGCCAGAATGGTGGCGATGTCTCCGGTTTCGAAGGAAACGGCCAAGAGCCCGGCTGCACCGATCAGCGCCGCGTCGCCGAAGCGCGAGACGATGAACTTCTTGCGCGCGGCTCGCCGCGCAGCCGGCCGCTCCGGATAAAACAACAGCAACCGATGCAACAGCAGGCTGGCGCCGACCCAGCCGATGATCAGCATCAGCAGCGAGCCCGCCTGAACCAGCAACAGGACCGCAGCCAGCGTCGCCGTCATCCAGCCGGTGAATGGCCCTTGCCGGGCTTCGCCGTCGAGAAAGACGCCTGCGAAACGAAGCACCGCCCAACCGACGAAAGAGACGAGGGCGAGCATAACAAGACTGACGAGATCCAAGCGAGCAGAGAGCGTGACATAACCGATGCCAATGGCGGGGCTGGTCCCGGCCCCATACCTGCCGATCACGAGCGCGGAAGCGGTAACAACTATTATGGAACACACGGCTGCGATCTCAGCGGCGCGGACTGCTCTTCGCGGACGACGCCCGGGAGACATGAACGCGAACACGGAAGCTGCCGCGAAAAACAACGGCGCGAGCATTGGCAAAGCATGGATCATGAAAACGCTCCGATCAAAAGCCCAGCCTCGGACGGCGGCGTAGGCCAAATTCACGGCTTTGTTATCAGGCGAAGTTCCTCAATAAAAATTCATTGTTTCTGCAATTTCATTCTATAAAATAGATCTATGCTGGAACTGAACTATCATCATCTGCGCTATTTTCGCGCCGTCGCCCATGACGGGAACCTGACGCGCACGGCGGAGCGCCTCAACCTGTCGCAGTCGGCGTTGTCGATCCAGATCAAGCAGTTGGAGGAACGCCTGGGACACGCGCTTTTCGAACGCAGGGGTCGGCAACTGTTTCTGACCGAAGCCGGCCGGATCGCGCTCGATCATGCCGACACGATTTTCTCCGCCGGCGAAGAACTGGTCGAAACCCTGAAGGAGACCGGGCGAACTCGACGCGCCATCCGCATCGGGTCGCTCGCGACGCTGTCGCGCAACTTCCAGATCGAATTTCTCCGTCCGATTCTCGGCCGGTCGGACGTAGACATCATCCTGCGTTCGGGCAGCGCCGGGGAATTGTTGGGCGCGTTGGAGGGACTCAATCTCGACATAGTCCTTCTGAACCAGCCGCCCATGGCCCAAGCCACCACGCCCTTCATCGCCCAGCATATCTATCAACAGCGGGTGAGCCTCGTCGGCCGACCATCCTATGGCGAACCGGGCGCGAAACTCTCGGATCTATTGGCCTCTCATCCGGTGATATTGCCCACGCTCGAAAGCGGCGTGCGCACGCAATTCGAGGCGTTGGCGACGCGCCTCGGCGTGACCCCGCAGGTGGCTGCAGAAGTCGACGACATGGCGATGATGCGCCTCCTGGCGCGTGAGGGCGCGGGCCTCGCCGTGCTGCCGCCGATCGTCGTGAAGGGTGAACTCGAAACGGGCGCGCTCGTGGAATTCGACGCCCTGCCCGGAATGATCGAGTCTTTCTACGCCGTGACGGTCAAACGCCGCTTCCCCAACCCGCTGATCGGCCCGCTCCTGGAACCCGCACTGGAGCGCACGATCGGGACATGACCAAAAATGGATACCGACGGTTTCACCCGGCGCCGCCCACCGTCTATGTTCCGACGCTGGAGCGCAATGCACGCTCCAGCCCATTCCAGCTGCATACCGGCCGTCAGTCCGCCTTCGCCAGAGACAGCAAGCCGTCATAGAGCGCAGTCGCCAAGGGATCTACGCCGGGCGCTTCGTCATTGAGCCTGAACGTCGTCGCCACCAGCTTGCCGCGACCCAGCCGCTTCTCGACCAAAAACGCAGCCGGCTTGTGGACCCAACCGACGACGACGCCGGCATGCACCCGGCCGTGAAACTCCCAGGGACGAAAACCCGCCATCAATTGCTGGGGCGCGACCGTGCTGAAGGACAGATCGAACAAAGGGCCGCCCGGGATCGCCGAAAAGGCGCCGTCTCGCCGAAGCCATGAGAAATTGCCCACCCAGTCACCGCGCCAGATCGTCTTGTGACGATTGACGAGATTATAACCGGGGAAGCTGAAATAAGGTCCGGAGATCATGCCGCCGGCGCCGGGATCGATCTCCATGGACATAGGGCCGTCGCGCGGCGGCGTGTCGTCGCGCAGGCGGCCCGGCTCCTTGGCGACGATCTGCAAAACGCGCAGACCCGAATGGATCGCTTCCACCCGCGCCGCGTCGATGTCGCCGGTGACGAAGACCTCGCTGTCGCCGATATCGACCTGCTCATGCCCGAGGGCCGTCAGACGCGCAGCGATATCCTCGGCGTCGGACGCAAACCGAACCGGCTGCAGGTCCTTGCGGCTCGCATGGATCGAAATCGTCTCGGTGTTGCGCGCCAGCCGCTGGCCATTCGGACCGAGGATGCTGAATTCCGCCGTTTTGCGCTCTGCGCCGGACGCCCTGTCCGACCCCGCGCGTATTTCGACATTCTGGACCTCCATCGACGACGAGGATTTCAGCGCCACATCGCCGCTCTCATCGCCAAACCGCCAGACGAGGCGACTGCCTTCCGGCAACGACGCGCCGCCGGTGGCGATCTTGAGATCGAACTGTGCGTCGTCGCCTGAGGCGATTGCCAAACGCCGCGCGCCCGGCGAGATGACGATGTCGGAATTCACGTCCGGGAGCGCCTCGGCGAACGCGCGAGGATTGCGCGCCATGTCCATCAGCCCATTGCCTTCCCAATGGACATCGGTGAGTTCGGTGATCACATATCCACCGATCGGCGCATGGCTGCGGATCACCTCGAGTTCATATTTCAGGTTCATGTGCTGGTGCCACTGCACCTGCTCGATGAAGCTCGAAAACGCTCCGAAGACCTGCCCCAGGCCGAGCTCGCGATAGCGCGCCTCCACGCCTTGCGGCAGCGCGACGCCATCGGCCCAGGTGGCTCCATAAGGCATCCACCAGGGATCGCGGCCGTTCTCGTCACGCAGCTTGGCCGGATCCGGCAGGCCCCAGACGCCAAATTCGGACAGGATCAAAGGCTCCTGTTTCGTCCAGACCGCTTCCTTGTCCTGAGAAAACGTCCATTCGGGATTGCCCGCGAATTCCTGGCAGAGCCTGTCCCATTCCTCGCGGCGATCGACCGCCGTGCGATAAAAATGATAGTCGTTGATATCGGTCTTGACGTGAACATTGGGGAAGCAGGCGGAATTGTCGACAACCAGGCGCAGCGGATCTTCCGCGCGCAGCCAGTCCACCATCGCCGAGATCCATTCGCGCTGCTCGGCGGCTTCGCGCAACCGCGTGCCCCAGTCTTCGTTGATCAAGGTCCAGATCACGATCGACGGATGGTTCCGGTCCCGCGCCAGGATCCCTTCCATCGTGGCCCGCAAACGCGCGCTCGAAGCGGGGGAATAGGTCTCGATATTGGGGATCTCCGTCCAGATCAACATGCCCAGACGATCGGCGACGTCGTAATAGCGCGGGTCAGGCACTTTGATGTGGCAGCGCAGGCAGTTGAGTCCCATGGACTTGGCCTTGCGCAGCTGATCTTCCAGCATTTCGAGCGAGGGCGGGGTTCCGAAACCATCGGGATAATAATCCTGGTCGAGCGCGCCGCGGAGATAGAGTGGTTCGCCATTGAGATGAAGATAGCCGTCCCGGGTTTCGAACTTTCGAAAACCGATCCACTCGACGCGCTCATCTATGACAGTATCGCCAGCCCGCAGCGTGGCGCGAACCTTGTAGAGAATCGGCGCATCCGGCGACCAGGACTCGACGTCGTTCAGCGATACGCTGTGCCGGCCTTGCCCATTATCGACAGCGCAGGAACTCGTATGTACCACCGTCCCGTCCGCACTGGTGATTTCGAAGGCGAGCGACAGGGCCGATCCTTCGGAAACGCCGGCCAGGATATCGAGCCGGCCTTCCGGCCATATCGGGTCCAGCCGAAGCGTGCCGATATGCAGCGGATTGCGCGCTTCAAGTCGCACCGACTGCCAGATGCCCCCTTGGGGACCGTACCAGCTTTGCTTGCCATGCGGGATTTCGGCGAAATCGGCATGATCGCCGCGACGACGCGCGTCCGGCAAGGTAGCGATCACCTCGACGACATTGTCCGCTTTCAGCACATGCTCCGGAATGACGATCTCGAACGGCAGATAGCCGCCCTCGTGACGGCCGATCTCAAGCCCATTGACCGAAACGACGGCGAATTCGCTCACCGCGCCGAAGCAAAGCGCCACTTGCTTGCCGCCCCAGCCCGCCGGGATCGAAAACGCGCGCCGGTATGTCGCTTCGCCGAAGCTGACGGCGAGATCGTCGAAGCAGGCTTGCCACGGCGCCGGCACTTTCGCCTGCCGCCAACCGGCCTCCTTCTCGAAGCGAAACTGCCACATTCCATCGAGGGAAATCGCCGTGCGAAGCGGCGTCCTGGATTGGCGGGGCATGGGGGAATGGGCATTCATCGGGTTTTCCTCGGCAAGGCGATTTCGGTCCAGGACATGCGAGCGCCGAGCCCGCATGTCCTGGTGGGAGGCCAGCCCTGACAAGCAGGGCTGGAGGGACGGTCAGCGGTTGCGGCGCAAGATGCGTTCCGCGCCGGCCTGCATGGCTTCCAGCGCAGCCTGGGGTTCAGCGCCGGCGAGCCACATGGCGTTGAGGTCGGTCGTCATGGCGTTGTAGATGCCGCGCTGGTTCTGGATCTGCGGCAAGGACGTGGCGTTGTTGGCCGTGTCGGCAAATTCGGCGCGATGCGGCAGCGCCTTGAATTCCTCGGATCCCAGCACCGACTGGCGCACCGAAAGGTGACCCGTCCGCGACCACTGGAAATTGTTGTCGTTGAGGAATTTGATGAAGGCGAGCGCGGCTTCGGTCTTCTCGGCGCTGCGGTCGTCGTTCTTCGGCATGACCCACATATGGCTGTCGGCCCAGACGGCCGGCTTCGAGAACAGTTGCGGGACATTGGCGACGCGATAGTTCTTGAGCGCGACCTTGCCGCTCTTGGCCTGCGCGTCGTAATTGTCGACGCCCCAGGTGCCGTTGATCAGGATGCCGGCTTCGCCGTTCAGGAAAGCCTGCTCGGAACCGGGATAGTCGAGCGCGGGATTTGCGAGACCTTCGGAATAGATCGAGGAAATCAATTTGGCGGCGTTCAGGCCTTCGGGCGTATTGATGCTGGCCGTCTTGCCGTCGGCGGAAATCACGTCGACGCCCTGCTGCCAGACCAGCGAGTCGAAGATGCGCACCATCGTCCCCTCGGAACTCTGCGATTCCACGGAGATGTAGAATTTCCCGGTGGCCTCCTTGAATTTCTTGCCGTGCTCGATCAGTTCTTCCGGCGACTTGGGCAGGATCGGCGTGCCATCGGCGTTGACGAGGCCAGCCTGCTTCATCAGGTCCATATTGACGTGGAACAGTTCGGCATGCAGGTCATAGGGCAGCGCATAGACTTCGCCGTTGGCGCTGGCGTTCTTCAGCGCGGCCGGCGCGAAATCCGCGGTGTCGATGCCGATGTCGGCCATCGGCTTGGACAGCGGCGTCAACAGATCACGGCCGGAGAAGTTCGGCATCACCGATGCATGCATCACCGCGACATCCGGAACGTTGCCCGTCGAATACGTCGCCGTCAGCAGATCGTAATAGGCGCCCCAATCCACCGTCTGTGTGACGACCTTGGCGCCGATCTTGTTCTCGGCGTTGAACTTATTGGTCAGAGCGGTGATGATGCCGCATTCGCCATAGGCTTTGGACATGTCAGTGACGTTGCCGAATTCGGTGTTGCAGTCACCGAAGAAGCGAAAGAACGAGATCTCGGCGGCGCTGACGGCGCCCGTCCAAAGCGAGGTCATCAAGGCCGTGGCCAGCGCCAGGCGCTGTATCGTTTTTGTCTTGCGCATCATATCCTCCTGTCGATGCGGTTGTCGTTATCTCGCCCGGCTCGCCGGGACAGAGGGCGTCTACTTACCGGCGCTCATGGCGACACCCGCCACGATGAAACGCTGGAAGATCAGAAACAGAAGCACGATCGGCAGGCTCGCGAAGACGGCCGACGCCATGACGGAGCCCAATCCCTCGGTGAAGGCGAAATTTCCCTGGATCGACGCCAGTCCGAGGGTCACCGTGTACATGTCGGCCTTGGTGGCCGAGACCAACGGCCACAGAAAGTCGTTCCAGGCGAAAATGAAGGTGAACAGCCCGAGCGTGGTCAGCGCCGGCACGGAAAGCGGCAGCATGATCTTGAGGAAGATCGTCAGCCGCGAGGCATGATCGATCGCGGCGGCTTCCTCCAACTCCTTGGGCACGCCGCGAAAGAACTGCGTCATCAGGAAAACGCCGATCGGTACGGCCACCCGCGGCATCACGAGCGCAAAGTGAGTGTTGTGCAGGCCCCAATCGGAAAACATCGTGTGCAGCGGGATGAACACAGACTGTTCCGGGACCATCAGACCCGCGATCATCAGCAGGAAGAGCGTCTTCTTGAACGGGAACTCGAGACGGGCGAACGCGTAGCCCGCCATGGAGGAGACGACCAGAACCACGCACGTCATCGAAACGGCGACCAGGAAACTGTGCATCAGCCAGCGCGGCACGGTGTCGAGTTTCAGCAGTCCGATATAATTGTCCAACGTGAACGGGATCGGCAAAAATCCGACCGTGGAGCGCATCAGTTCCTGATTGGGCTTCAGCGACATCGCCACCACCCAGATGATCGGGGCGAGCCAGAGGATCGCGAAGGCGACGGTGGCGCCGAGGATCAGCGTATCGGTGATGCGGCGAGCGCCGATTGCGCGTGCGGTGGCCATCATTCCTCTCCCTTGCGGCCGAGCCAGAGCTGCAGCATGGTGAAGCCGAACATCAGGATGAACAGGCCGAAGGACATGGCCGATGCATACCCGACCTGCCAGTCGCGGAAGCTCGTCTCGTAAATGTACTGAACCAACATTTTCGTCTTGTTGGCCGGCCCGCCCTGGGTCATCAGATGCGCCTGGCCGAAGATCTGGAACTGGCCGACGATCTGCAGCACCAGCACCAGCAGCAATGTCGGGCGGATGGACGGCAATGTGATCCGGATCAATGTCGTAAACCGGCCCGCATGATCGAGCTCGGCAGCTTCGTAGAGCTCGGATGGAATCTGGCTGAGCGCGGCCAGAAACAGCGCCATCGGCAACCCGACGCCCCACCAGAGCGTCGTCAGAGCGAGCGACGGCATGGCGAGCGTCGGATGACCGAGGAAATTGATCGGCTTGACGCCGAACAGATTGAACAGCGGCACGAGCAGACCGTTGTCGGCGGACAGCACCATCGACCAGATCAGCGTCACCACAGACACCGAGAAGACGCTGGACATGAAGAAGATCGACCGCAGCGCACCCTTCAGCCTGCCATCGCCAAAGACCGCCAGAGCCAGAGCCAAAGCCAGAACGGTCATGGCGGGAACGGTCATGACGACGAATTTCAGCGTGTTGCCGACCGCCTTCCAGAAAATCGTGTCGGCCCAGAGGTCCCGATAGTTCAGGAATCCGATGAACTCCCGATAGTCGCCGGCGAGCTCCCAGTCATGCAGGCTGATCCACAATCCCTTGAAAAAGGGATAGACGAGAAAGGTGCTATAGATGACGAGAAACGGCGCCAGGAAGACAAAAGCCGCCAAGGCGTCGCGGCGACGGACGATCTTCTGCGTGACGGCTGTCATGCGCCAGCCTCCGCATGTCGGGTGATGGCAACGTCGTCCCCATTGAAGACATGCCGAATACCCGCGCCGATGGCGAAGTGAACGCGTGATCCGATCGCCGGCGTGGCCGCCCCCCGAACCTCGGAGACGACCGAGGCGCCATCGGCGAGCGTGGCATAAACCAGCTGGCTCGACCCGAGTTGCTCGACAACGTCGACGACGCCCGCGATCGATCCGTCCGCGGACGGCGTGAGATTTTCCGGCCGTAGCCCGAGCGTGACTTTGTCGCCGGTCCGGACCGATCCCGGCGCGACCTTCGCCTGCACGCGGGCGCCGCCGGGCCCCGACAGTTCCACGTCGTCGCCGCCCACGGAAACGACCGTGGCGGGAATGAGATTGATGCGAGGAGCGCCGAGAAAGCCCGCCACGAAAGCATTGACGGGGCGCTCATAGAGTTCGATCGGCGCGCCCACCTGCTCGATCCGCCCCGCGCGCAACACGACGATCCGGTCGGCCATCGTCATCGCTTCGGTCTGGTCATGGGTGACATAGATCATCGTCGCGGCAAGGCGATGATGGAGCTTCGCAATCTCGGTGCGCATGGACACGCGCAAGGCGGCGTCGAGATTGGACAAAGGCTCGTCGAATAGAAACACGTCGGGTTCATGCATGATGGCGCGACCGATGGCGACGCGCTGGCGCTGGCCGCCCGACAGGGCCCGGGGCTTTCGTTCGAGATAGGGGCCGAGCTGCAGAATATCGGACGCCTTGGCGATGCGCTGGGCGATTTCCGCCTTTGGCGTGCCGATATTCTTCAGCCCGAAAGCCATATTCTCGCGAGCGGTCATATGCGGATAGAGCGCGTAGTTCTGGAACACCATGGCCACGCCGCGATCACGGGCGGCCACGTCGTTGACCCTGTTGTCGCCGATCCGGATCTCTCCGCCGGTGATGGTCTCGAATCCGGCGATCATTCTCAGGAGGGTCGACTTGCCGCAACCGGACGGCCCGACGAACACCACGAACTCCCCGTCCCGGATCTCGAGCGAGACATCGCGAATGACGTTCACGGCGCCATAGTCCTTCGACACGTTCGCCAACGTTACCTTCGCCATTCACCCCTCCCCGAGCGATTAGTTATAATTTAGCGTTTATAACCTATTTTATTATCAGGCAAGCCCCCGGCGAATCTTTTGAACGGCGAAACTTCGTGTTAAGCGATAGGCAGCATAGCGTGAGGGGCCGCGTGACCAAGAAGCCGACCATGTCCGACATCGCCACCGCCTGCGGGGTTTCGCAGGCGACGGTGTCGCTTGTTCTGAACAATTCGCCGGGGACGCGCGTTTCGGACGCCACACGCGCCGCAGTGCTTCGGAAAGCGGAGGAAATCGGTTATAAAACCGGCCATCGCCGCTTTGAGCAACGCCGCCTGATCGCGATGATCATCAACGAAGTGTCGAGTTCGCCGCATGTGGCCGGCCTGATCGAAGGGGTCTCCGAAGCCGCCAACGATCTCGGCTTCCTCACGACGATCATTCCGACGGCCGGAGACGACGACGCCGAACATTCGGCGCTCGAACATCTGGCGGGCCTGCCGGTGGCAGGCGTCATCTACACGCGCCTGATCACCCAACAGATCGAGCCGCCTCCTCAACTCGCGCATTGGCCGACAGTGCTGCTCAACTGCCATGCGACGGGCGACCCGTTTCCGAGCGTCGTGCCCGGCGATCTCGCCGGCGGCATGGCGGCGACCCTGAGATTGATCGCGGCCGGCCACAGGCGGATCGCCTATATCGGCGGCGAGGACACGATCGAAGCCTCGCGCGAGCGCATCAAGGGCTATCGCCGCGCATTGACGACCAATGATATTCCCGTGGATACGTCATTGATCATCAAGGGCGGCTGGACCATCAAAGGCGGCTATAACGCCTTCAAGAAACTGCAGAAGCTCCAGACGCCGCCGACCGCCATCTGCTGCTATTGCGATCGCACCGCGATGGGCGTCTATGCCGCCGCCGCCGAAGCCGGTCTTTCGATACCGGACGACATCTCGATCATCGGCTTCGACAACGAATCCTTCACCGCAGACATGCTGCCGGCGCTGACGACGCTGGAATTGCCGCACTACGACATGGCGCGCTGCGCGGTCGAGCAATTGGCTGAAATGATCGCCACGCCGAAACGCCGGCATGGCCATCACAAGCTGAAAGTCGAGTGCGAACTCATCGAACGCTCCTCCGTTCGCCCTCTCGACCGAACTGAGCCGGAGCCCGCTTAGATCGGGGTTCGCGACTGTTCGAAACGCAGGCCAGCGATTGAACGGGACCTTCACTTGACGGTCGCCCGTCAGAGCAATTCGACGGGTTTCGTCCACTGAATGAGAACGACGCAACCCTCCTCGGAGGCGACGGAATGGACCGTGCCTTCCGCGTTGGCGACCAGCGAGCCAGGACCATATCGGCCAGATTCGTCGCTTTGCGAGCCTTCAAGCACCAGGATTGTCTCCAGACCGGTATGCAGATGCTTGGGCACGCTGGCGCCCGGAGCGTATCGAAGCAGAGCCAGTTCCGGCTCGCCACGGACAAGGCGGCAGATTTCGACGCCGTCGCGAAAATATTCGAAGGCGCATTGACGCCAGGCGCCGGTCAGGAAGTCAGCGATATGCAGCGGTTCAGTCATCAAGCGCCTCGACAATCTCATCGACGGTGGCCGCCCAGCCGACGATCGCACTTTGGGCGATTATCATATCGATGGCGGCTTTCTTGAATTCGGGAAAATAGCTTTCGGTGGCGTCGGTGGCGAGAAGGCACTCATAGCCGCGATCATTGGCCTCGCGCATGGTCGTCTGCACGCAAACCTCGGTAGTCACGCCGGCGAACACCAGTTGGGAGACGCCTTTGCCCGCAAGGATGTCGCCGAGCGGCGTCGCGTAGAAAGCGCCCTTGCCCGGCTTGTCGATGACCGTTTCACTCGGCAGCGGATAAAGCTCTTCCACGATGTCGGCCCCTGTTTCCCCCGCGATCAGGATACGACCCATGGGACCCGGATCGCCGATGCGCAGGGACGGTTTGCCCCGCGTCCGTTTCGCTGGAGGGCAGTCGGACAGATCGGGCGCATGGCATTCCCGCGTATGGATGACCGGCAGTCCGGCCTTGCGAAAGCCGGCGATCAGCCTGGCGGTGGCGGGAATGATGGCCCGAAGCAGGGAGACGTCGTTGCCGAGCGTCGCGCCGAAGCCGCCCGGCTCGATGAAATCGCGCTGCATGTCGATGACGATGAGCGCCGTTTTCGCCGGAACGAGGGTGAAATCGAAGGGTCGCGCCTTGACCGTCGCCATCAGTGATGTCCCGCCATGTGTTTCCCGATCTCGCCGATATCGGCGCCCGCCGCCTGGGTTTCGAAGACGATGGATCCTTCCGACATAACCAGAATGCGATCCGAAAGCTCGAGTATTTCATCGAGATCCTCGCTGATCAGCAGCACCGCCGCCCCCGCATTGCGGGCCGCCATGATGCGGGCGCGGATATCGGCGACGGCCGAGAAATCGAGCCCGAAACACGGATTTGCGATGAGGAGGAGATCAACCTCTCCGTTGAGTTCGCGCGCGAGCACGGCGCGCTGCACATTGCCGCCCGACAAAGACGATATCGGCGTGTCGAGCGAGGCTGTTTTCACGTTGTATTCGCCGACCAGCCGGGCGGCCAGCGACGCCATGCGGCGGCCCTCGAGCCAGAATTTCGATGTGCCGGCGACGACGTCGAAATCACGGAAGAAGATGTTTTCGGCGACGCTCATCTTGGGCGCGCAGGCGTTGCGCAGCGGTTCTTCCGGCAGAAAGCGCACATTGAGCGCTCTCACCTCGCTGCGGGTGGCGCGGAACGGCGCGTCGCCGACCCGGATCCGGCCCGCCGACAGCGGACGCTGTCCCGAGAGCATTTCCATCAGTTCCATCTGGCCATTGCCGGAAATTCCGGCGATGCCGACGATCTCGCCGGATTTGACCTGGAGATCGGCGATATCGATCGTCTTCAGACCCGAACGATCCGACGCCGTCGCGCCCGACATCGTCAGAACGGGTTTGCCGTCGATCGCCATGCGGGCGGCGGGCCGCACGAGTTCCTTCTCGCCGATCATCAACGCCGCCATATCCGCCGTCGAGAGATCGGAGACCTTGCCGCCGCCGACATGCTCGCCGCGCCTGAGAACGGAGACTTCGTCGGCGAAAGCGGTCACTTCGCGGAATTTGTGAGAAATCATCAGGCAGGTCAGTTCGCCCGATGTCGTCAGTCCGCGCACCATGCCCAGCAATTCATCCGCCTCGGCCGGCGTCAGCACCGACGTGGGTTCATCGAGAATAAGAAAGCGGCGACCGAGATAGAGCTGCTTGAGCAGTTCCAGCTTCTGTTTTCCCCCGGCCGCCAGTCTGCCGACCGGCACGTCCAGAGGAACGGCAAACGGCATCGTCGACATGAAGGCCGAGAGCGCCGCGCGCTCCCTCTCCCAATCGATGCGCGCGGGCGCGTCGTTGCGGCTGATCACCAGGTTCTCCGCCGCCGTCAGCGACGGCGCGAGCGTGAAGTGCTGATAGACCATGCCCAGGCCGAGATCATGCGCCGCGCGCGGATCCGGGACCTCCACTTCGCGACCCTCCACCGCCATCTGCCCCGATGTCGGGCGGTAGAAGCCCATCATGCATTTGACGAGCGTGGATTTGCCGGCGCCGTTTTCGCCGAGAAGAACGTGAAAGGAACCGGCCGCGACCCGGATCGACACATCCTTCAAGGCCGTGAAGGAGCCGAAGCGCATGGTCATGCCGATCGTCTCGACGCCGATGGCGCGCGACGGCGCCTCCTGCTGGAGCGGCGGGACTCTCATGGCAGCGCCTCGACGAATTTGGCGCTGTCGGAGACCGAGCCGAACACGCCGCCCTGCATCTTCACCATCTTGATGGCGGCAGCGTGGTTGCCGGGATCGGTGGCGGCGCAGCAATCCTCGAGCAGCAGGCATTCGAAGCCGCGGTCATTGGCCTCTCGCATCGTCGTGTGCACGCAGACATCGGTGGTGATGCCCGAAAGCACGATGTTCTCGATGCCGCGCGTGCGCAGGAGCAGTTCGAGATCTGTGGCGCAGAACGAGCCCTTGCCCGGCTTGTCGATGATCGGCTCGCCGTCCAGCGGCTTGAGCTCATTGATGATCTCCCAGCCCGGCTCTCCGCGCACCAGGATGCGACCGCAAGGCCCGGCGTCGCCGATGCCCGCGCCGATCTGGCGCGAACGCCAGCGCTTGTTCGGCGGCAGGTCGGAAAGGTCGGGCCGATGTCCCTCGCGGGTATGGATGACGTGGTAGCCCTTGGTCCGCATGGCCGTGAGCACCGCTTTGATCGGCTCGATCGGCGCCCGGGTGAGCGAGATGTCGTAGCCCATCGTGTCGACATAGCCGCCCGGCCCGCAGAAATCCGTCTGCATGTCGATGATGATCAGGGCGGTGTTTTCCGGCCTGAGATCGCCGTTGTAAGGCCAGAGATAAGGATCGGCCTGAATGGTGGTCATCACGGTCTCCATTCCTTCGCCGCCGGTTGCGGCGCATGTCTATTTGGTGATGCTGAGTTCGCCCGGAGCCGACGGCATCGCCCGGGTCGGCGAGCTGGTGGCAACCAAGAGCCCGAGGGTGAGCACGTAAGGCGCAGCGTAGAAAAGATAGTAGCCGCTGGTGACGCCGACCGATTGCAATGCCGGACCGAGCGCTCCCGCGCCGCCGAACAGCAACGAGGCATAGAGGCAATTGACCGGGTTCCAGCGGGCGAAAATGACGAGCGCCACCGCCATCAGACCCTGGCCTGAGGAAATGCCTTCGTTCCAGCTGCCGGGATAGTAGAGCGAAAGATAGGCTCCGCCGACGCCTGCGAGCGCGCCGCCGGCCGCCGTGGACCAGAGCCGTACGCGGTTCACATCGATGCCGATGGCGCGGGCGGCGTCGGCGCTGTCGCCTGTGACGCGGATGGTCAGCCCGACGCGGGTGTTTTTCAGCATCCAGGCCGCCGCAAATGCCAGGACGACGCCGATCAGGAACAGAACATTGACGTTGAGCGCCGCCGCGACCTGCGGGCTGCCGGACCAGAAACCGAGCGGAATGGCAGGAAGATCCGGCGCGACGGGCTGCACATAGGGCTTGCCGAAGAAGAAGGCGAGGCCGGTTCCGAAGATCATCAAAGCGATGCCGATGGCGATGTCGTTGACGCGCGGCATCTTGCAGATCCAACCATGCAACAGGCCAAACAGCAGGCCGGCAAAGGCTGCCGCGAGCGTTCCCAGCCAGGGAGAGCCCGTGTGATAGGCCACCGCATAGCCGCTCATCGCGCCGAAGACCAGCGTGCCCTCGAGACCGAGATTGATCCGTCCCGAGCGCTCCGTCAGGCATTCCCCGATCGAGACGAAGATGAAGGGGGTGGAGACGCGGATCGCGCCGCCGAGAATGGCGAGGGGCACGCCCCAAAGGCCGATATCGTCCGTCATGCCCGCCTCCGTTCGAAAGTCGCCAGAAAGCGCAGCCGGCCCTGAACCGAGTCCGACAGGAGGATGGCGATAAAGACCATGCCCTCCAGCACCAGAACCGTCGCATCGGGCAGATCCATTCGCCGCTGCACGAGCCCGCTCGACGCCTCGAAACCGGCCAGAAGAACAGCGGCGGGAATGATGGCCAGGCCATTGTGGCGGGCGAGAAAGGCGATGAGAATGCCGGTGTAACCGTAGCCCGCGGCCAGAGACGCATTGGCCGAGCCATGAACGGCTGCGACTTCGAACATGCCGGCAAGGCCGGCGAACGCGCCGCCGAGAGCCGTAAAGCCGATGGCCAGCACAGCCGTCGGCAATCCCTGAATTTGAGCGGCGCGGACATTGCCGCCGACGATCCGGGCGGCGAAGCCGAGTGTCGTCCTCTCGATCAGCACCCAGCTGACAAGGCAGGCGAAAATGCCGACCGCGAGACCCCAATGCACGCCCATGCCCGGAATCTCGCCGATCCGCCACGCCTCTGGCAGGGACGCGGTCGAGGGCTTGTTCAAACTGGCGGGATCACGGAAAGGACCTTCGATCAGGTGGTTCATCAGCGCAATGGCGATATAGGCCATCAGCAGACTTGAAATGGTTTCGTTGACGCCGCGCAGCTGGCGGAGCGCCCCGACCCCGCCGATCCAAAGACCGCCCACGACCATCGCGGCGATCGCCATGATTCCGATGCCGAGGGGCGCCGGCAGACCCGGCGCGAGCATGGCGACGACGCCCGCCGCCACGCCGCCCAGCACGATGGCCCCCTCCCCGCCGATGATCACCAGACCGAGCCGCGCCGGCAGCGCCACGCAGAGGGCGGCGAACAGAAGCGGCGCCGCCCTCGCCAGGGTGTTGGTCCATGAAAAGCCGGTGCCGAAACCGGCCTTGTAGACCAGAAGATAGAATTCGACGGGCGATTTGCCGAGCGCGGCCAGAAAGACGGCGAAGGCCGCCAATCCAGCCAGCAAGGCCCCGAGCGGCAGAAGCGCCGCCTCGACCCGCCGCGCTGCGGCTTCGCTGAGGAAGCCCCCCCGTCCGGCGAACGCAGCCGCCTGTTCGACCTGCACGCTCATGGTCTGCCCTCCGGTCTTCAACCGCTGTTTCAGGAGGTGGAGCCGACAACGCCTTCCACGAGGTAGTCCATGCTCTCGAGCGCCACGTCGGTCTCGACGAAGGCCTGCCCCTCGGTCGCCACGACCTTGCCCTTGTTGTCCTTGAGCGGCCCCTTGATGGCGGCGAAACCGCCCTTCAGGATCTCGGCCTTCACCGCTTCGAACTGGGTGCGGGCCGCTTCGGAGACGGCCGGGCCGAGCGGGCTCATCTTGATGAACCCTTCGGCGAGGCCGCCACGCACGAAATTATCGATCGTTCCGCCCGACAGGGTCGCCTTGACCATGTCGGTGTAGACCTTGCCCCAATTCCATTCGGCGCCGGTAAGATACTTTTCGGGCGCAAGCGCGCTTTGGTTGGCGTGATAGCCGCACAGATACATGCCGCGGCCCGCGCCGGTTTCCATCACCACCTTGGGACCATCCACATGGCAGGTGACAACATCGACGCCCTGATCGGCGAGCGCATTGACGGCCTCGGCCTCTTTCACCGCCAGCGACCATTCGCCGGTGAAGATGACCTGGCAGGTGATGGCGGGATCGACCGCGCGCGCGCCGAGCAGGAAGGAGTTGATGTTGAGGAGCACCTGGGGAATGGGTTTGGCGGCGACGAAGCCGATCTTCTTGGTCTTGGTCGCATGGCCGGCGGCGATGCCGTTGAGATACTGACCCATGCCGATATAGCCGAAATAGGAGCCGACATTCTTGGGCTTGTCGGGCGTCCACAAGCCGCCACAATGCTCGAAACGCACAGCCGGGTTTTTCGGCGCCAGGGCCAGGATGTGCGGATCGAAATAGCCGAAGGAGGTCGGGAAGAGCAGCGTCGCGCCGTCGAAGCCAATCATGCTCTCCATGGTCTTTTGCACGTCGACGGTTTCGGGAACCTGTTCCTCCTCGACCACGGTGACGCCTTCGATCGCCTTGACGGCGGCCGCGCCTTCGGCATGCGACTGGTTATAGCCGAAATCGTCCTTGGGGCCGACATAGATGAAGCCGACCGTCAGCCCGGCGGCGCGCGCCATTCCGGCCGGCAACAATCCGGAAAGAGCGGCTGCGCCGGCGAGGCCGGCGGTCGTTTGAAGAAACTGGCGGCGATTGGGCATCAGGATCTTGGACATGAGATGGTTCCCCGTTCTTGTTTGATGCGGCGTCGTCCGCCGTCTTGAATTCTGACGCCAGTAATCCAGATGGACGCGCTTCTGTCTTGTGCTATGTTTTGGCCAGGCCGCTGCAAATATTGCAGCGCCGGAGGGAAGCCGGCATGCGCTATCTGTCATCCATCCGCTATATCGACGCCGTGGTGAAGGCAGGCTCCATCAGAGCCGCAGCGGATACGCTCGCCATCACGTCGACGGCGCTCAATCGCCGTATTCTGGCGATGGAGGAGGAGTTGGGCGTGCCGATTTTCGAGCGTCTTCCGCACGGCGTGCGGCTGTCGGCGGCAGGCGAGATCTATATCCACCATATCCGCAACCAGCTCTCCGACATGGAGCGGGTGCGCTCCCAGATCGCGGACCTGTCAGGGGTAAGGCGGGGCCATGTCTCGATCGCCTGCAGCCAGGCGCTCTTGCCGTATTTCCTGCCGAACCAGATTGCGCTCTACCGGAAGGAGCATCCGAATGTAACCTTCGGCGTACACCTGCGCGACCGCGAAGCGGCCGAAGGGGCTCTGGTCGATCACAGCGCCGATCTGGCCGTCGTGTTCGAGCCGGTTCGGCTGACGGATTTCATGACCTTGATCAGGGTGCGCCAGCCGGTGCATGCGGTCATGTCGCCGGATCACCCCCTGGCGAGGAAGACGACCTTGCGTCTATCCGACTGCGTCGACTATCCGATTTCACTGCCGACAACGGCTTACGGGGTCAGGCACCTTCTGGATATCGCGATGCGAATGACCGGAGTGCGTCTCGACCCGGTCATTCAGTCCGACAATTTCGAATTTCTCCGCAATCATGCAGTGGCGGAAAACATCATCACGTTCCAGATCCCGATCGGTTTGTCGGACCAGACCTCGACCGGCCGGTTGATCTCCCGCCCCCTCGACATTCGCGACGTGCCGGCGGGAATTCTTTATCTCGGCCAGTTGAAAGGCCGTACCCTGCCCGTTGCGGCCGCCCGTTTCGCCTCGCAACTCACCAGCGCTCTGGCGAGCCAGTTCGAAGCATCGTAAGCTGCGCATGCCGCGGCTCGAGGCATGCCTGCGCAGCGCCCATGCCGTTGTCTTTGGGCGCATCGTATCGAAGCCCAGGCAAGCCGGGCTTACGGTCAGATCCGCAGCCCCGATACGCCGTCGAACAAATGAACAGAGCCCTGGTCGAGCCGAAGCGAGCAGGTCGCCCCGATGCCGAAGTCAGGCCGGCTTCGCATGACCATCGAGATGGGTTTGCCGTTCATCACCAGTTCGACGAATGTCTCCGAACCTGTCGGCTCGATGTTGACGACGGTGGCCGAGAGAGGACCGGGCGCGTCAAGGGCTATTTCCTCCGGGCGCTTGCCGATCTGGACCGCGCTTCCTTCGGCCAGGCCTGCGGGAGCGGCAATGGCTGTCTGGGCGACATCGTCGATCAGCAATTGCCCATTGCGCACCGTCGTCGTGAACAGGTTCATGGCCGGCGAGCCGATGAATTGCGCGACGAAACTGTTGGCGGGCCGATCATAGAGTTCCAGCGGCGCGCCGATCTGCTCCACGCGTCCGCCTTGCAGAACGATGATGCGGTCGGCCATGGTCATCGCCTCGACCTGGTCATGCGTGACATAGATCATCGTCGTGCCCAGGCGGCGATGCAGCGCCTTGATTTCGCTGCGCATCTGCACCCGCAGCTTGGCGTCGAGATTGGAGAGCGGCTCGTCGAACAAGAAAACCTGCGGGCTCCTGACGATGGACCGCCCCATCGCGACGCGCTGGCGCTGACCGCCCGACAGTTCTTTCGGCTTGCGCTCGAGCAGTGGCGTGAGCCCGAGGATCTCGGCGGCTTCCCGAACCCTTCTATCCTTCTCCGCCTTGGGCGCCCCCGCAAGCGTCATGGAAAACGCCATGTTTTCCGCGACCGTCATATGCGGATAGAGAGCGTAGTTCTGAAACACCATGGAGATGTCGCGTTCCTTCGGCGGAAGATCGTTGACGACGCGCCCGCCGATCGAGATCGCCCCGCCGGAAATGTCCTCCAGTCCGGCGATCATCCGCAGCAGCGTGGACTTGCCGCAGCCGGAAGGGCCGACCAAGACGACGAACTCACCGTCCCGGATTGCCGCATCCACTCCGTGGAGAACCTCCACCTTGCCGTATCGTTTCACCGCGTTCTGGATTGTGACGCTTGCCATCAGTTTCTCCTCAGACAGGACGGACGCGGATGCGGGTCGCGGAAAGCGCCCCTTCATACACGACCAGACCGGCCGCTCCGCCAGGGAAAGAGGCGTCGCTGGCGGTGATGACCGTATCGCCGATGCGAGCCTCCATTCGGTCCTGGACGGCGCTGACCGTCATCGCAAAGGCCGTTTCGAACGGCATGTCGAGCGATGTCTCGGCGAGCACGGTTTCAGTCTCGTCCTTGCGACGAACGATCTGGAACCGGCCGTCGCTCGTGACGCGTCCGGCGTAGAAACGCCGCTGCCCCTCCGCGCGCAGGATAACCCCGCCATAAGCGCCGAGATGCAGCATGAGATCGGCCTCGACGGCGTAATCGGCCCAGTCGCGGCTGCCCTGCATGATCAGGCCTTCGCCGCGATTTTGGCTGATGCGGAAATCCTGGGGGAAGTTCTTCGAGAAAAAGTGCACATTGCTGACCCAGGCGCGCCGCCAGAAATCGCCGTTGCCGGCCGGCTTCCGAAAGGTCACATCCGGGCAGCCGTCCCAGGTCAGGCTGTCGAGGAGCACGCGGCCCGAACTCCGGCCGTCCGCGACGGCGAGGACGAGGCCGACCTCGGCAATCGGCTGGAAGCCGGTCTCCGGGACAGTCCACACCAGTTCGGCCGAACGACCAGGGGCCAGATCGATGGGCTGAGGCATGTCGACATCGACGAGGTCGTCCTTGTCGTCATAATGCCGGATGCGCAGCCGCGCCTCGACGGTTCCCTGATTGTCGGATGCCGCGCGAACAACGGCCCTGAGCACCTGACCGGCATGAACGCGCGGGCTCGCCATCAGGTCATAGGTGCGCATGCCCTTGACCTCCTTCGGCGTGAAGACGGGCGTCGTCGCCGACGCTTCGCGCCCCCTGGCGAGCGCGCGATATTCGAGGGCCAGCGCTTCGCCTGTGCCGGTGACCGAGAAGTCGGCGAGCGCCGCCAATCCGCCCTGAGCACGAAAGCCCTGGACCGAGCCCGGCAGAGAGAAGTGGAATTTGGCGCCTTTCTTCGGGTCAGGTTCGGCTTGGACGCCGGCCAGCTTGCGGCCGAGATTGGCGAGCCAGAGCGATATCTCCACAGCATCGGTGATCGAGCGTCCGCCGTCGGCGGTGGAGACATAGAGGCGGTCGGCCACCGGCCCGCGCCAGTCCGGTCCAGCGTCGAGGCCGTCGAGCCCGAGCATGATGCCGTGCAGGCAGCCCAGATTGCCGGCGTTGCAATCGGTGTCCCAGCCCGACGTGTTGACGATCATCTGCCCGCGCTGGAAATCGTGCGGAGCGTGCAGGAGCGCCATGATCATCAGGGCATGGTTCGGCACGACATGGCAGTTGCCGGGATATTTGTCATAGCCGTAATTGTCCTCGATGCGCTGCCGCGTCGCCTCCCAATCCTCGTTGCCGGAGGTCCATTGGCGGATGTCGGCGATCAGCGTCGCAATCAGGCTGTCCTTCGGAATATAGGAGAGCCCGGTGTCGAGCAGATGGTCTACGTCGCGGCTGAGGAAGGCTTCCGCCTCCATGGCCGCCCAGAGGACGGCGGCGTTGACCGCTTCGCCATCATGGCTGACCGAGCCGGCGGCCCGCGCCAGCTTCGCCGCCTGAGCCGGATTGCCCGGCGAGACCAGCGCCCAGCCGTCAATGAAGATCTGCGCGCCGATCTGCTCGGCCACGGTGACGCCATTGGTGGCGATGGAGCCGGAGGCCGGCGCCATGATGCCTTTTTGCAGATTGAGCCAGGCGGTGTGCTCGGTGGAATTGCCCGCGCCGCCCCACCAGAGGATAGAGCGCTCTTCGACGATATAGTTCATCCAGGCCCGGCCGATGTCCTCGGCGCCCAAATCGGCGGATATGCCGTAATCGTCCAAGGCGCGGGGAAAGGCGAAGGTGCCTGCGACATCGTCATCGGTGACCACGAGCGGGTCGCCCAGCCGGTCGTGGACATAATATTCGATACGGCCGAGCTTGGCGAGAATGTCCTTGTAGCGCCAGTTTTCGAAGGGACGACCCAGATAGACGCCGATGAGCTTGCCGAGGACGCCGGCATAGACCCGGTTCTGGTAGTCTGCAGGGAGGGACATGCGAATTCTCCTGTTCAGCCCTTCACCGAGCCGCCCGCCATGCCTTCGATGAAGCGGCGTTGCAGCAGGATGAAGAGGATTACGATGGGTAGGACGATGATGAGCGCAGCAGCCATGATGACGCCCCAGTCGGAGCTGTACTGGCCGGACAGAAGGAAGAACGACACGACGCCGGTCAGCCTTTCCTGTCCCTGAAGGAAGGTCGTGGCGATGAGGAATTCATTCCACGAATAAAGGCCGATGATCAGGGCCACCGTGAGTATCCCCGGCGAGACGATGGGGAGAAAGACCCGGGTGAACACCTGCCAATGAGTGGCTCCGTCGATCAGGGCGGCTTCTTCGAGTTCTTTCGGAACCGCCAGGAAATAGGTCCTGAGCAGCATGATGGCGAAGGGCGAGTAGACCGCCGTGTAGATGAAGGCCACCGCGACGGGATTGTTGATCAGCCCCAGCTGCGCAAAGCCGAAATAGAGCGGGAACAGAAAAAGCTGGATCGGGGCGGTGGTGCTGGCGAGCAGGTAGAAGGTCACCAGCTTCCAGGTCTTGATCTTGCGTCGCGCCAGCACATAGGCCGATAGCGATCCCGTCGTGCAGACGAGCACGATCGTCATGGCGGTCAACGTCACGGAATTCATCAGCGTCTGGCCGAAATTCGCGTCGCTCCAGGCGCGTGTGAAATTGTCGAAGCGCAGGGTCTCCGGAAGCGCAAGCGGATTCTGGACGATCTCGGCCGATCCCTTCACGGAGTTTAGGACCAGCAGCGCGATGGGGAACAGCGTGATGAACAGCAGGACGCCGAGCGTCGCGTAGACGATCCAGAGCGTCAATCGGCTTTCGGTCGATCTCATTGGTCGAACTCCTTCGCCTGAATGCGGATGTAGAAGACGGTCGCGGCCAGTCCGAACAGGCTGATGACCACCGAGATCGCCGCCGCCTTGCCGACCGCGAGATCGTAAAAGGCGGACCGGTAAGCGAACGTGGACAACACCTCGGAAGAGAAAGCGGGACCGCCCTGGGTGAGGATGTAGACGAAGTCGAAGACGAGGAAGGACCAGATGACGGTCATCACCATCATCAGCGTGATGGTGGAGCGGATGCCCGGCAACAGCACGTATCGGACCGTCTGCAGGAATGTCGCACCCTCCACTTTGGCGGCTTCGAGTTGTTCCTGCGGCACCTGGCGCAACGCCGCGAAGAAGATCACGCAGAGAAATCCCCACCAGTGCCAGAGATCAACGACGGCGATGCCATAGAGCGCGCTCGATGTCTGGCTGAGCGGGTTGTCGGCCTCGATGCCATAGCGCTGCAGCAGACCGGTGACGCCGGTGATGGGCGAATAGATCATCCCCTGCCAGATGCGCCCGGTGATGGCGGTGGCGATGATGACAGGCAGGAAATAGATGACCTGGAAGAAGGTCGATCCGCGCCGGGCGATCAGCATCATCGTCGCCGCCAGGAGCCCGAGCATGATCGGCACCGTCAGGAAGATCAGCGTCCAGACGATGTTGTTGCCGAGCGCGGTCCAGAAGACCCTATCGTCCCAGAGATCCGCAAAATTGGCAAGCCCTACGAATTGCGGCGCACTGATGCCGTCCCACTGGAAGAAGGCCAGCGCCACGGTCAGAAGGGCGGGAATCGCGATGATCGCGGCGTTGATGATCAATGTCGGCAGGACATAGAGACGGTGCATGATATTCCTCCTGGGGGCGCGGCGGCCCGACTTCTCCCGCCGGGGAGGCGGGAGAAGGAGTTTTCAAGCTCGGATCGACGTTTCCGGGGCTCAGCGGTTCGGCACGGCAGGCACCTTGCCTTCGGCCTTTTCCTTCTGGAAGGTCGCGTCCAGCTTGGCGAGGAAATCCTGCGTGGTCGCCTTTTTCAGCCAGACTTCCTCGATGCCGTTGATCAGGTAGCTGTCGGTGGCCGGCGGCAGGAAGGTCCAGGTGGTGTAGCCGTATTTGCCGTCGTTGACGGATTTGGCGAGCACGCCCATGGCTTCGGTGAACAACGGCATCACATTGTCCGCCATCTTGACGTTCGACAGATCCTTCAGCGGAATGTTCCACTCGCCCTGCCAGGCGGAATTCATCGAGCCGTAGACGGCGGGGGTGAAGATGTGGTCGATGACGGCGGCCGCGCCATCGGGCTGCGTCGACTTGGCGGCGATCGAGAAGGTGGAGCCGACGCCGAGCGGGAACACCGGATCGCCCGATGCGCTGGGGAAGCCGACGAAGCCGGCCTTGTTTCCGCTCTTGCCGAAATAGGTCCCGACATTCTGGAACTGCCAGGTGCCGCTCGGCATCATGCCGGCTGCGCCTGTCGCGACCGCGTCGGCGGCTTGTTCGCCGCTGTTCAGCGAAAAATAGTTCTTTCCGAAGTAACCCTTGTCCCACCACGCGGCGATGGTGTCGATGGACTTGACGAACGGCTCGGAGGTCCAGGGGATCTCGCCCTTGAGCGCTTTGTTGATGTTGTCGGGGCCGGCGATGGCGTTCAGCGCCAGCGTCACGAACCACTCATTGGCGCCGCGCCAATCGGCGTTTCCGGCGGCGAAGGGGGTCACTCCCTCCTTCAACATGGCGTCGGCCAGCGTTTCGAGCTCGGCGATCGACTTCGGCGGCTGCCAGCCATGCTTTTCGAACAGCGAGGCGTTGTAATACAGGCCCAACGTCTCATAGGTCTTGGGCAGCGCGTAGAGCTTGCCGTTGTAGCGGCCCATATCGAGGAAGACGGGCAGGATGCGGTCGCTCCAGCCGAATTTGGCCGCGTAGTCGTCCAGCGGCAGAAGCTGGCCGGACTGGGCCATCGGCGCGACGTAACTCGGCCCCGGCGTATAGACCACGTCTGGTCCGCTGCCGGACAAGAGCGCCACGCGCAGCTGCTTGTCGAGCTCGTTGCCCCTGTAGTCGACAACGAGATTATAGGTCGATTGGGCGGCGTCGAACGGATCGACGATGTTGTCCTTGATGATCTTCTGCTGGTCGGGCGTGGCTTGCTCATACCACCAGCTGACACGGTCCTGCGCAAGCGCGGTCTGCGAGAGACCGGCGACGGCGATCAAGGCGAACAGGCTCTTCCTGTAGTTCATGGGTTCTCCTCCCTCTGTATTAGTCGTCTTTCCGACACGGTCCGACGGAGCCGCGCAGGACAAGTTCAAACGGCATTTCCTCGGCGTGACCCGGACCGCCTGTCGCAGCGGAGAGGCGCTCCACCAGCACCGCGGCCGCGCGCGCGCCGAGCCGATCCTGGAATTGTGCGACGGTGGTGAGCGGCGGCGTCACCAGAGCCGAAGCCAATATGTCGTCAAATCCCGCGACCGATATATCGCCCGGCACGGAGAGTCCCTCGGCAGCGAGCCCCTGCATGACGCCGATCGCCATCAGATCATTGGCGGCGATGATGGCGGTCGGCGGCAGGGGCGCGTCGAGAAAGCGACGAACGCTGTCTCGTCCGGCTTCCAACGTGAAATTGGCGGCCTCCACGACGATGGGATCGGCTCCAACCGAGCCCATGGCCGCAAGATACCCCTCCAGACGAAATGGCTGCGGGCCGCCCGGCGCCGCCACCATGGCGATGCGGCGATGCCCGAGACCGATGAGGTGAGAGGCCAGCGCATGGGCGGCGGCGATATTGTCGATATAGAGATCGTCGATCGGCTGGGGCCCGCCGGCTTTCCGGCTGACTTCGATGCGAACAACTGGAATGTTGAGACGTCCGAGCTGCTCCAGATCCCGGGCGCCGAGATGAAAAAACACTCCCACCACGCCATCATAGCGGCCCTGCGCCGCAGCGGCGACGACGGATCGCTCGTTTGCCGCGACGCCTTCCGTATCGATCGTGACCACCTCGTAACCTGCCGCCCGGGCGACTCTCTGCACGGCCACGACCAGCGACGGATAAAAGGGATTGGCCAGATCGGGAACGATGCAGGCGATGACGTAGCTTCGCTGCGTCCGCAGCGCCTGAGCAAACCGGTTGGGCTGGTAACCGAGCTCCCGAATTGCCGCCTCGATGCGCTCTGCGGTCTCCACAGCGACCTTCTCACGGCCACCGTTGAGGATCAATGAAACGGTCGCCTGCGCCACGCCGGCCCGGTCAGCGACTTCTTTTTGCGTGATGCGTTTTCGGGACACGACGACTTCATCTCGTTGATACGTATCAATTCAATAATTGATACGTATCAACGCGTCAAGACTGGCGCCTCATATTTATCGTTCGTACCCTAGGGAATGTCTGGGCGACATCAGCGCCAGGAACCCTTGAGACGCGATTCAGTCCGTGTTTTTGGAAAATCGAAGATCGCGTCGTGCTTGACAGCCGCTGTCGGTCGACCTCAAACCGCAATCGCCAAGGCGTCTGCCGGCAGCCGCCGGATAGCAATACCGGCCGTTTGGGTTTCGGTCCTTTTGCGATACGGACTGCATCGCCGCTTTCGCCCGCCTCTGCGACATTTCGGATATTCTTCGGCTATACGCGGCGAGAGTACGCGCAGATCGCGCAAAATTAACGATCCCGCTGTATAATTGAGAGAAGCACTGAAACCAATCGCCAAAGGTCTACAGAATGTCCGCTGACTACTCCGCTGAATCTCGGGCTTTCCAGCAATGCTTTGCGGTTGCCAGGCTCGATGCAGCCGGCCGCATTCTCAGCGCCAACATGAACTTCTCGAAGTTTTTCCAGATCCCGCTGGAGCAGCTTTCCGGTCGAAACGTCTTCGACTTTGCGCATGGGCGCGATGTCGAACGCCAAAAACGGATATGGGCCGAAGGAAGATCCGAGTCCAAATACGAGGATGTGGGTCTGTGGTGCGACGCCCTTGGGTCCAGTCTCTGGCTGGCCGCGTCCTATGTCGATGTTACGGAACCTGGTAATGCGCCGCAAACGATCATGATTGCCCGCGACGTCACGTTGGAACAGGAGCGGGAGGCCGAGGCGCGAGGCCAAATGGCGGCGATCAATGCGACACAGGGCTTGGCGCATTATTCCGTCGACGGTCTGTTGCTCGACGCCAACGAGAACTTCCTCGTCACGATGGGCTACCACATCGAGGAGCTGGCCGGCCGGCCCCATTCGATCTTCCTGGAAAGTTCAAACGCGTCATCCGACCAACAGGCGCTCTTCTGGCGCAGACTCGCCGACGGCGAACATATCGCCGGAGAATTCATCCGAGTGGCGAAGAGCGGCGAGAAGAAATGGCTGCGCGCCGTCTATAACCCGATACGGGATCGCACGGGTTCAGTGGTCAAGGTTGTCTCTTATGTCAACGACGTCACCGAAGAGCGGCTTCAGCAAGCGGATTACCAATGGCAGATCAACGCTATCCATAAATCCAACGCCGTCATCACCTTCGACATGTTCGGCACCATCCTCGAGGTCAATGATCGTTTCATCGACGCGATCGGCTACGAAAAATCCGCGGTTCTCGGCCAGCACCATCGCATTTTCGTCGAGCCGGCATACGCCCATAGCGAGGAATATGCTTCTTTCTGGAATGACCTGAGGAAAGGCCGTCATCGCTCCGGGGTTTACAAGCGCATCGCCAGGGATGGTCGAGAGATCTGGCTGCAAGCCACCTACAATCCGATCTTCGATCTCTATGGCACGCCGATCAAGGTGGTCAAATTCGCGTCCGTCGTCACCGAGGAAAAACTCTTTCAGTCGGAACTGCAGGGACAGATCGCGGCGATAGACAAGGCGCAATGCGTCGTCGCCCTGAGCCTGGACGGGTCCATCCTGGACGCCAATGAAAACTTCCTGTCCTCCGTCGGCTATCGGTATGGGGAAGTGAGGGGCAGGCATCACAGTATGTTCGTCGACGAAGAGACCCGACAAAGCGCCGAGTACAGGGAGTTTTGGGAGCAACTGCGTCGCGGCGAATATCAACAGGGCGAATATAAACGCATTTCGAGGAACGGTTCGGAAATCTGGTTGCAGGCCAGCTACAACCCGATCTTCGATCCGAACGGAAAGCTCTCGAAGGTCATCAAATACGCCACCGACATCACCGAGGAGAAACGTCAGCAGGTCGAAATCAACGGACAGATGGACGCGATCAATCGGTCCCAGGCCGTGGCCATGTTCGACATGAATGGCGTGATCCTTCACGCCAACGAAAATCTGCTCGACATTTTCGGCTATCGCGCCTCGGATATCCTCGGCAAATCCCATAGCGTTCTCATGGATGCGCAGGAGGCGCTGAGCAAGGAGTATGCCGATTTCTGGGACGGGTTGCGCCGCGGCGATTACCAGCAAGGCCTGCACAGACGCGTCGGCAAGGATGGCCGCGAAATTTGGTTGCAATGCTCCTATAATCCCATTCTCGACATCAACGGCGCGCCGCTCAAGGTCGTCAAGATCGCCACCGATGTGACGATGAACGTCGCCTTGGCGGAGGCTTTCGAGGACGCCAAACGACAGGCTCTGCACGACACGGCCACGTCGCTGCCCAACAGGGCGAAGCTGTCGACCTTTCTCGATGCGCATCTCGCCGATCCCTCCGCCAGCCTCGCAATCTTTTATATCGACCTTGATCGCTTCAAGCCGATCAACGACACGTTCGGCCATCAGGTCGGCGACAAGGTGTTGGGAGAAGTGGCGGACCGCCTACGCCGCTCTCTCCGGGAAAACCAGATGGTGGCCCGGGTGGGTGGCGACGAATTCGTCATCGCCGCGCCGGGGATGACGGTAGACGCGGTCGAACGTTTCTGCGCCAAACTCTACGCCATGATCAGCGAACCGATCCGGCATGACCGCGGAGAGATCAAGGTGGGAATGTCCATCGGCATTGCCCTGGCGCCGTCGGACGGCGGGACGCCGGACGAACTGCTGCGGGCTGCCGACACCGCCCTCTACCGGTCCAAGCAGCAAGGACGCGGCCAGTTCGCGTTCTTCGCGACGGAGATGAATGAAAAGATCATCGCCATGCGGCGCCTGGCCGACGATATGCGGCATAGTCTGGCGGCCGGCGACTTCTACCTCGACTATCAGCCGCGGTTTGATACGCGCGCGCGCCGCATCAAGAGCGTGGAAGCGCTGGTGCGCTGGATGCATCCCGAAAAAGGTCGGATCAACCCGATGGATTTCATCCCGCTCGCAGAACAGAACGGCCTGATCGTGCCGCTCGGCGAATGGATCCTGAGAACCGCCTGCCGCACGGCCCGCGACTGGGACGGCATCGGCGTCTCGGTCAACCTCTCCCCGATCCAGTTCCGCGATCGGGATCTGGTGCAAAAGGTTCGTTCGGCCCTGCAGGACTCAGGCCTGCCAAGCCAACTGCTGGAGCTCGAAATCACCGAAGGCGTGCTTCTCGAAGACGCCACCAATGCGCGAGAAGTTCTCGAAGAGTTGAAATCCCTTGGAATCAAGCTCGCCATGGATGATTTCGGCACCGGATATTCTTCGCTGAGCTATCTTCGCAACTTTCCGTTCGACGTGATCAAGATCGACCGCAGCTTCATCATGGACCTCGACAGCAGCGACAATGCGCGCCCGATCGTTCAGGCGATCCTCGGCCTCGGCAAGGCGCTTGGTCTTTCCGTCACGGCGGAAGGCGTCGAGACGAACGAGCAGCTCGCGATCCTCACCGCCGATCAATGCAACGAAATCCAGGGTTATCTGATGTCTCGGCCGCTGAAGTCGGATCAAGTCACGGATCTGCTGAAAGAAATCGACAAAATGGTGGTGTGCAAACAGGAAAGAAGCCAGTCTGAAAGACCTGCTCGCGCCCCTGGCGTCAGTTGATTTCCGTCGGGCTTTTGGCGGGCGTGGTGAACCAGCGAGGACCGTCATCCGTCATGTAGATGTGATCCTCCAGACGGATCCCGAAATCACCTGGGAACACCAGCATGGGTTCATTGGAGAAGCACATGCCCGCTTCGAGAGACATGGTGTTGCCGCGCACGATATAGGGCGCTTCATGGATCTCGAGACCGAGGCCGTGGCCGGCGCGATGCGGCAGGCCGGGCAGACGATAATCCGGACCGAGCCCGTGACGCGAGAGCACGTCGCGAGCGGCTCTATCGAGATCTTCACATGGCGCGCCGAGCGCGGCGGCGTCGAAAACGGCTTGCTGCGCCGCGCGCTCGATGGCCCAACCCTCCGCAAACGCCTTGTCGCCCTCGTCGAGCATATAGGTGCGGGTGATGTCGGAATGGTAGCCGTCGAGTCGGCAGCCGGTGTCTACCAGGACGACCTGCCCCGCCGCGAGAATCTGGTCTCCGTCCGCGCCATGAGGCAACGAGGTCGCCGTTCCAAAGGAGACGATGGCGAAGGTCGACCCATCGTCGGCTCCGGCCAGCCGATGCTGCTGGTCGATGAATTTGACGACTTCGGAGGCCGCGACGCCCGGCGCGAGCATCGAGAAGACCTTGCGATGGATATCCATGGTGATGTCCATCGCGTGCTGGATCAACGCGATTTCCGCGGGTGATTTGCGGACGCGCAGCCCGCCGATCAGCGGTCCGCCATCCATCAACCGTTCGGCGTCGAACTCCCGCGTCAACGCATGGTAGACGAAGAGCGGCAGCGCATCATCCAGTGCGAGTTTTCCATCTGCTCCAATCAGTCGGGCGACCAAGCCGGCGGCGCTCTCCTCCTCCTGCCAGACGGCAATCTCGCCTGCGATATGGGGCAAGGTTTCGACACGGCTGCGTTCGAAGCCCGGCACGACATAAGTGATGGCGTCCCCGGTGACGAGCGCGCCGAGCAGGCGCTCGCTCTGATGCCAGACCAGGCCGGTGAAATAGCGCAGGCTCTCTGTCGAACCGAGCAAGACGCCGTTGATGCCGGCATGATCCATGCGTTCTCTCAGACGGTCGAGCCGGGAGCGATATTCAGTTTCCGTTATACGGGCGACGGGGTGCTTCCAATCCATCATTTCTCTCCCTCGGAGCAAGCTTTTCAAGCGGCATTAGAAACTGTAGGTAGATTGTCGACAGACGCATCACTTACTGAGGCGTGGGTTGTCGACGGCATTCTGTTCGACACACATATCTCTGGGGACGGCCGAGCGGGTCGCTCATACGCCTGCCTTGACGATGAAAGATCCGAATTCGACGGCTTGCGACGGTCGCCAAACATGCTCCTTCAATCGATGCGAATGGTGCAGGATGTCGGAAGCTCCCTTCCCCGCTGATCTCATTCTAGCGGCAACGCGATAGGCTCCTCGAGATTGCGCGCGACATATTCCTGGATCTGCCGAACGATCTGGGCGGCATGCGCCGTGGCGAGCGCGTCGGCACGGGTTACGTCTCCCGCCTCGATCGCCACGATCATTTCCTCATGCTCATCGACATACTGGCGGGGCAGCCGGTCGTCGAACGTCGAGTAATAAAGCCTTAATATGCGGCGGCCTTCATCGAGCAGACGCGCAAAAAAACGCGTGTAGTAGCCGTTTCCTGCCGCTTCCGCGATCGCGACGTGGAATTCCCTGTTGGCGTCGATCATCGCATAAGCGTCGCGCGCGACAACGGCGGTCGCGAATGCCCGCTGGTGAGCGCGGATCTCGTCCACCATCCTTCCGCCGCGATGGAGCGCCGCGCCACGTGTCGTAACCCTGTACATTAAGGTCAACGCCTCGAAATAGGGAGGAAGACCCGCGAAATCGATCATCGAGACGATCGTGTTGCGGTTCGGCAGCGTGGTGACCAATCCATCGGCGGAGAGCCTCAGCAACGCTTCGCGAACCGGCGTGCGCGACATGCTGAAGCGCTCCGACAATCCCACCTCGTCGAGCGGGCTGCCCGGACCCAGCTTCATCGTCAGGATCTCGTGGCGCAACGCATCATAGACGCTTTGTGTGTTGGAGCCACGCGCTCGCGTCGGCTCCGGATGGCCCTGCATCGCATCATCAAGCATGTCGACCTCCGGACCCCATCTGCACGTTCACGCACCTTATCGCCTCGTGCCGAACGCGGTCCGCGCTTGAACGATACAATCTGGACTCCTGGATCTCGGCGAACCGTGTCTTAGAGCGATTTTCGCGAAAAGAAAACCAGCTTCACATCCGCGCGAGCGAGCGACCGGATTTCGGGTCGAAGAGATGCATCTGGTTCATGTTGAACGACAATGACATCGTCGATTGCGGACGAGGTTCGCTTTCCGGCTCGATGCTGGCGCAGAGTGTTGCAGCGCCGATATTGAAATAGACCATCGTCAGGGGACCGAGCGGCTCCACGAGATCGATCTTGGCGTCGAGCATTGCGAAGCCCGGTTTCGGCGCCAGGCTCGAAATCGATTCGGGGCGAATGCCGAACACCACGGCTTTACCGGCATAGGCGCTGTAGACGTCCGCTCTGGGGGCCGGAACAGCAAGACGCGAACCGTCTTCCAGCACGACGAAAAGATCGTCGCCATCTTTCTCCAGGCGTGCGGTCAGCATGTTCATCGACGGCGAGCCGATAAAGCCGCCCACGAACTGGCTGGCCGGATTATGGTAGAGTTCTTGCGGCGGTCCCGCCTGCTCGATGACGCCGCGATTCATCACCACGACGCGGTCGGCCATGGTCATAGCCTCGATTTGGTCATGAGTGACATACACCGTCGTCGTCGGCATCTGCTGGTGCAGGCGCTTGATTTCCGTCCGCATCTGCACGCGCAGCTTGGCGTCGAGATTCGACAATGGTTCGTCGAACAGGAAGACCTTGGGATTGCGCACGATGGCGCGGCCCATGGCGACGCGTTGACGTTGCCCTCCTGACAACTGGCCGGGGCGCCGTCCGAGAAGTTCGGTGATGTGCAGCGTCTCTGCCGCCCGCATGATCCGATCGTCGATTTCCGCTTGCGGCAGGCGCTGTTGCTCCAGGCAGAAGGAGATGTTTTCGCGAACGGTCATATGCGGATAGAGCGCATAGCTCTGGAACACCATGGCGATGTCGCGCTTGCCGGGACCGAGGCGATTGACGGTCTGCCCGCCGATGGCGATCTCGCCGCTGCTGATATGTTCGAGGCCCGCGATCATGCGCAGCGTCGTCGACTTGCCGCAACCGGATGGACCGACGAAGACGACGAATTCGTTGTCTTCGATATCGAGGCTGATGCCGCGCACCGCCTCGTAAATACCGTAGGATTTTACCACATTGCGCAATTCGAGCCGGGCCATGATGCGCTCCTTACTTCTCGTGCAGCCAGACCGACATTGCGCCGGCCTCGCGATTTGCCCAGAGGTGATAGGGTATCGCCTTGAACCGGCGGGCTTTCAACCGGGGAGGAGCCGTGCGGTAGAGAGTGTTTCGCCAATCTGAAGCATCGGCTTCGACGGCCTCGCCCTCGATAACTGTCGCGCCGCCGAGAAGATCCTCGTCGAAACGGGCCGACAAGGCCGCGTCTGCGGCCAGGCGCAGCCGTTGCGGCTCCGTGCCGATATCGGTTTCCTCGACGCAGAAGACGACCGGGCCGCGCTGGAGGGCGACGCGTCCTGCATCTTCTGTCGCCGCGGGATGGGCATAAAGCCTATCGATCGGCATATCGAAGGACAGGCGCACGACATCGCCGTCGCGCCATTCCCGATCGATCGCCGCATAGCCCGCGATGACCAACTTGCCGAGATCGATGGTTTCTCCGTTGACCGAAACGACGGCCTTGCGGCACCAACCGGGAATTCTGAGCCTCAAGGTGAAGCGGGCCGGCGCGTCGACGCCGATCGACAGGGCGACGTCGCCTTCCCAAGGGTAGCGGGTCTCCTGCCGCAATCGGAGGTAACGATCGCCGACGGTCAGTTCGGCGCTGTTCTGGCCGTAGAGATGCACCGCGACGTCGCTCTCGGCGCAAGAATAGAAATACTGGCCGAGCGACGTGATGAAACGGGCGATGTTGGTCGGGCAGCACGGGCAGTAATGCCATTTCCAGCGTCGATTCTGGCCATGGCTTTCCAGCACGTTTTCATAAAAATAATGCTCCCCGTCACGCGAGAGGCCGGACAGAGCGCCATTGTAGAGCACCGTTTCGAGCTTGTCGGTGAAGCGGCCGTCGAGTTCGATCTGGGCCATGCGATGGCTCCAGAAGCCCAGTGCGATCGCCGCGCAGGTCTCGGCATAGGCCGTCTCGTTGGGCAGGTCGTATTCGCGGGTGAAACCCTCGTTCGAGGCCGAAGGGCCCAGTCCGCCGGTGATGTAGAGTTGCCGGCCGATCAGATTGTCGTACAGGCGGTCACAGGCTTCAAACAGCGACGGATCGTCATTCTCGACGGCGAGATCGGCCATCGCCGAGAAAAGATACATGGCCCGCACGGCATGGCCGACCACCTGATGCTGTTCACGCACCGGCATGTGCGCCTGGCTATAAGCATAGGTCTTGTAGACATAGTCTTCGGGATTTTCACCACGCTTGCGCGCTTCCTCGTCGAAATAGGAGGGCATCTGGCCGCGCTCGTCGACGAAGTAGGTCGCCAGCGCCAGGTGGCGCGGATCGCGTGTGACGCGATAGAGTTTGACCAGGGCCAATTCGATTTCTTCATGCGCGTCATAGCCGCGAAGCTTGCCCGGCTCACGGCCGAACGTGTCGATGATGTGATCGACGGCGCGGATCATCACGTCGAGAAAGCGGCGCTTGCCGGTCGCTTCGAAATAGGCGACCGCTCCTTCGAGCAAATGACCCATGGAGTACATCTCGTGAAGATCGCGTAGATTCGTCCAGCGCTTCTCCGGCTCGCGGCGGATAAACCAGCTGTTGAGATAACCGTCCTCCATCTGCCCCTTTTCAAGCTGGACGACGATCGCATCGATCTTGGCTTCTATATCGGGATTGGGATTGTTCTTCAGCGTGTAGCTCGCGGCCTCGATCCATTTGCCGAAATCGGAATCGAAGAAATGCTGCATCGAAAGACCGCTCGGCTGGATCGGTCGCGCCAAGGGCGCAGGGGGCTTGCCGAAATCGAGCACTTCGAGAAAGCCTTCTTCGTCGAGGCGCATGTGCTGGGTGGGAATGGTGACGTCTCGCACCGTTTCGCTCCAGCTCTTCCAGAAGCCGCCGTCGAAGACGACGCGGCTGTGGTCGACCGGGACATAGCGCTGGACGGGACGGCGGGAGGGAGAAGTTTTCGTCGAAAGCATGGGGACTCCTAGAGCGGCGGGGCCGCGCTTTACTTGACGGCGCCGGCGGTCAGGCCGCGCACGTAATAGCGTTGCAAGAGCAGGAACAGGATGATGCAGGGGATCATGGTGACCACGATGCCGGCCTGCAGCGCGCCCCAATCGATGATCCCGTAGAGACCGGAGGACACGTTCACCAGCATGATGGGCAAGGTGAACTTGTTCTGGTCGGATAGGAAGATCAGGGCGGCGAGGAATTCGTTCCAGGAATTGAGGAAGGCGAACATGGCCACGGTGGCCACGCCCGGAAGCGCAATCGGCAGCATGATGCGGCGAAGAATCGTCATCTGGGACGCCCCGTCGATCCGCGCCGCCTCGATCAGGGCCTTCGGCACGGCGTCGAAGGCGTTGCGCATCATGAAGACCGAGAACGGCAGCTGGAAGGTCACGTAGATCAGCACCAGGCCGACAAGGCTGTTCTGCAAACCGAGAAACTTCAGGATCAGGAACAGCGGCGTCAGGATCGACTGGAACGGGATCATCATCGTCGCCATGATCAGCACGAAGAACAATGATTGGCCGGGAAACCTGAACTTGGAAAATCCGTAACCGGCGGGCACGGAGACCAGCACGGTGAGGATGACCGTGCCGATGGCGATCATCACCGAATTGCCGGCATAGACATACCAACCGGCGCCGACATTTTCGAGACGCCGGTAGTTCTCCAGTGAAAACGCCTTGGAAAACAGCGCCGCCGGATTGGCCAGCGCTTCGGCGGCAGGCTTGAAGGAGTTGGCCACCGACCAGACGATCGGCATGATGAACAGGATCGCGAGCAGGATGGAGATGGCGAGGAACAGCCAGTAGCCCAGGCGCTCGCTCGTCGGCGAGCCGCTTGATTTCGAAGCAGGACCGGACATCAGCTTTCCTCCGGGCGGTCGCGCAACAGCACGAACTGGATGGCGCTGATCGCGACGAGGACGACGAGCAGGGCGAAGGACAGAGCCGATCCATAGCCGAGCCGATAAGACGAGAAGGAGGCGAGATAAATCGAGAACACCGCCGATATCGTCGAATTCTCCGGTCCGCCCTGGGTAATGATGAAGAACTGGTCGAAGGCAAGCATGGAAGAGGTGACGTTGATCACCAGCGCCAGCACCAGCGAGTTGCGCATCAGCGGCAGCGTGATGCGGCGGAAGCGGGCAAAGACGCTCGCGCCGTCGATCTTGGCCGCTTCGATTACATCGTTGGAGATGCTCTGCAGTCCGGTGAGAAGGATGACCATGGTGAAGCCGGCGGTTTTCCAGACGACCATAAGGATAATCACAGCCAACGCCGGCCAGAAGCTTTCGAGCGGGCGCGGCGCCGACGAGATCAGGCCGAGGCCGCGCAGGACCTGGGCGAAGACGCCGCTGTCGGGATTGAGCAGCCACATCCACAGTGTCGACGCGGCTCCGAAACCGATGACCACGGGCATGAAATAGACCGTGCGGAAGAAGCCCGCCGAGCGCAGCGGCTTGTCGACCAGAAGCGCCAGCGGAAACGCAACCGCGAAGATCGCCGCTGTCACCAGGCCGGTGTAAAGCAAGGTGAAGCCGAGCGAGTGCCAAAGCTGGGTGTCGCCGAGCAGTTCGACATAGTTTTCGAGGCCGATGAACTTTCGACGTCCGAGCAGCGGCCAGTTGTAGAAACTCATCCAGATCGTCATCGCCAGCGGCACGAGGAACAGGACGAAGATGAACAGGAAGCCCGGGAGAATGAAGGCCAGGCCGAGCCAGCCCTTGGGCTCCGCATCGGCGGCAACGGCGCGCTTCATACGCGCTTCCTGATCGCTCGTGAGCGGTTGTGACACGGGATGCCTCAGGTTCGGAATTCGGGAGGTCGTGGAGGTCGAATGCGAGGCGGCGAACCGCCTCGCACCTGATCGATCAAGGATTGGTGCGATCGAGAATCTTGGTGAATTCGCCCTGGGCTTTGGAGATCGAGCCGTCGACGTCTTCGCCGAAGATCGCGCCCTGGATGAGGTTCAGGAACGGACCGGTGCGGCTGACGAACAATTCGTCCGAAGAGAAGGTGTAGGGCGTGCGCGCTTTCGCCAGGATATCATAGGCGACGAGGTTGCGCGGGTCGAACTGGGCATAGGCCTCCTTGGCGAGGTCGGTGCGCGACGGCATGCCGGATTCCTTGGTGATGTAGACCTGCTGCTCCGGCTCCATGTAGAATTTCACGAAGTCCAGCGCGACTTTCTTCTTTTCCTCGCTGATCCCCTTGATGAGGGCGAGCGTGTCGCCGCCGGCGAAGCTCGATGCCCCGCCGTCCGGACCCGGGATCGGCGCGACGTCAAATTTCACGTCGGGATACTTGCTGGTCAGCAGGTTCACGATGTAGGAACCGGTCATGAGGATGCCGACCTTCCCCGAAGCAAAGGCTTCCACGGCGTTGTTGCCATTGCCGGAACGGGATGTCGGGTGAATGGCGCCCGCCGCCCACATGTCGCGATAGGCCGCGACAGTATCGCGGAACGCCGGGGTGTCCACGGTCGCCGTGCGGCCGTCCTCGCTCAAAATATCGGAATTGGCGGCCCAGAGATGCGGCAGGAAATCATAGATCAGCCAGCTGCCGGAATTGGCGACGAAATAGAATCCGTAGGTCTCGTCACCGAGAGCATGAATCTTCTTGGCGTCTTCGGCGATCTCCTTGAGCGACGCCGGGGCCTTCTTGGGATCGAGGCCCGCTTTCGCGAAGAGATCGGTGTTGTAGGCGATGATCGAGGCGTCGGGCAGCGCGGGCACGCCGTAGATCTTGCCGTCGTAAGTCGCGAGGCGGATGTGAGACGGGCTGAGAGCATCGGCGTAGGGCAGGCCCTTCACGAATTCGGAGATGTCCTCGAGACTGTCGTTGGCGGCGAAGGTCGGCATGTAGATCAGGTCGAGCACGGCTGCATCGGGCGCAGCGCCGCCGGCGATGGCCGCGCCCAGCTTCGGCACCATCTGTTCAGCGGTGATTTGTGTGACATTGACTTTGTCGGAATGCGCGGCGTTGTATTTCTCGGCGAGGCCCTGCAGCACGGCGCCCGACGAGGTGCGCACCCAGAGCGTGACTTCTTCGGCGCTCGCAAGCGCGGTGCTCGCCAAAAGTGCAAATGCGGTGACCGTGGCTTTCAACTTCAACATGATGCGTTCTCCTCTTCCTTCGGACCGTCCTGGCCTCTCTACGAAGGAAACGTTATGAGAGAAGATCCGGAATGTCGACAGTCTGTGCACACCACGGGAGCAACTTTTTGATAAAACCTTTCATCAGAACGATTATTTCTGCTAAAAGGTTTTATCATATAAGCGGAACAGGAGGCTTGAGTGACCAGATCCGATAAAGGCAGGCGTACGATTCGCGATGTGGCGGATGCTGCCGGGGTCAGTATCGCGACGGCGTCGAATGCGCTCAACGGCATCGGCCGGACCAAGGCCGAGACGGTCGAAAAGGTGCGCCGGGTGGCTGAAGAGATCGGCTTTCGTCCCAATGCGCTCGCGCGTGGGTTGTTGAAGCGACGAAGCCATGCGATCGGCATGATCACCAACGACACCTATGGCCGACTGACATTGCCGATGGTCGCGGGCGTATCGGAAGCCCTTGTCGACCACGGAGTTTCGGTGTTCCTTTGCGCCACCAACAATGATCCGCGGCTGGCGCGTCTCCATCTCGAATCCCTGCTCGATCGCCAGGTCGACGGCATCATCTTCACGGCTACGCGCCTCGACATGAGGCCGCCGGCGGAATTTGCAAAGCTGCCGATCCCGATGGTCTACGCCTTTGCGGAGGGACCGGAGGAGAGCGTCACCTTCCATCCCGACGACGCCCAGGGCGCAAGGCTCGCGGTCGAACATCTCCAGGGCCTGGGGCGCCAGCGGATCCTCCACATCACCGGCCCCGAGGAATACAGGGCGGCGCGCATTCGCGCCGACGCCTATCGCGCGCTGACCGGCGATGGCGCTTCGGTCGTCTTCGGCGAATGGACGGAAGAATGGGGCCGCGAGGCGGTGGCGCAGATGCTGAGCAGCGGACATGCGCTGCCGGACGCCATCTTCTGCGGCAGCGACGAAATCGCCCGCGGCGTCATCGATGCTTTGCGCGACAACGCCATCTCGATTCCCGACGACATCGCCATCGCCGGTTTCGACAACTGGGAGATCGTCGCCAAACAGACCCGGCCGCCGCTGACGACGGTCGACATGGAACTCAAGGCCTTGGGACGACGCGCCGGACTCGCCATTCATAGGCTTTGCAACGGCGAATCTGTGGAGCCGGGCACGACGAGACTACCCTGCAGTCTGATCGTCAGGAAGTCGTCTCAATCCGATCCTCGATAGACATGTCCGATTACGTCTTCTTCGGTGACGAGTTCGGCAACACAACATCGTCGATTGGCATAAAATGGCGCAGTTGACGCCCGAGCGGAGGGCGGCGGCGTCATTACATCGCTGGCAGGAACCCGCCGCGCGCGACCGCGTTTCGGGTTTTTGACAGGAGCGCCAATGTCACTTCCACTCCCCGTCCGCTACGCCCCCGGCGTCGAAACGATCCAACCGAACGAGGGGGAGACCATCGCCGCCCTCATCGACCAGTTCGACATCATTCTCCAGACGACGTCCAAAGATTATGGTCACGCCGTCCGTTCCGTGCATGCGAAAGCGCATGGCGTGATCGAGGGCGTCATGCGCATTGCGGCCGGACTTCCCCCCGAACTCGCACAGGGTCTGTTCGCCAAGCCCGGGGAACATCGCGTTTTCATGCGCCTTTCCACCAACGCTGGCGATATCCTGCCCGACGCCGTGTCGCTGCCGCGTGGGCTGGCGCTGAAAGTTCTCGATGTCGACGGCGCCCGGCTTCCCGACGCCGATGGCCGGACGCAGGACTTCATCATGGTCAACGGTCCGATCTTTCAAGCGCCGACGCCTGAGAAATTCCTGTCGAGCCTGAAGCTTCTCGCCAAGACGACGGACCGGATGGAGACGACCAAGACCGTGATGTCGACCGTGTTGCAGACAGTCAACATGGGCCTCGAAGCGGTCGGCGTCTCCAGCCCGACGATTGCCGGGTTGGGCGGCGCGCCGAATTCCGATCCGCTCGGAGAGACTTATTTCAGCGTCACGCCGTTTCGCTATGGCGACTACATCGCCAAATTCCGCCTCAAGCCCGTCTCGCCGGACCTCACCAGGCGCACAGGCGCGGATATCGACGCCAGGGATCGTGAAAACGCCATTCGGGAGACGGTGCAGTCCGAGATGAGGACGACGCATGGCGTCTGGGAATTTCAAGTTCAGCTTTGTCGCGATCTCGCCGCGCATCCCGTCGAAGACCCGACGGTGGAGTGGAAGGAGGACGACGCGCCTTTCGTCACCGTCGCGACGATAGAGGCGGGACCTCAAGACAGCTGGCGCGACGATATCGTTCAAAAAGTCGATGAGGAAATGCGGTTCAGCGTTTGGACGGGCCTCCTCGATCACCAGCCGCTCGGCGGCATCAATCGGGCGAGGAAAGAGACTTATCGCCATTCCGCCGAATTTCGGGCCCGCTTCAACGGCTGTCCTTTCCACGAACCCGCCCGCTAAGTTTGCGCCAAACGCTCCGACAGCGCCTTCGCCACGCGAGGCGCTGTCGATCATTTTTGCACCCTCAATGGGAAATTCATCATGACCGACGCCATCGCCAACCCTGAATCCGAAGGCCCGGCCGGAGGCTGGGGCTCACTTACGTCACTCGCCCGCATCGCAAGCGACACGCATCCGCCGGCGGGCGTCGTCGAAGACATTTGGCGGATGAACAAACCCGGCGGCGTGATGTGCGTGTCCTGCGCCTGGCCGAAACCGGCCAATTACAGAGCGTTCGAGTTTTGCGAAAACGGCGCGAAAGCCACGCTCTCGGATCTCACCGGCGCCCGCTGCGGACCAGAGTTCTGGAGTGTTCACACGGTTGCGGAGCTGCGAAGCTGGAAGGATTACGATCTCGAGCAAACCGGCAGGTTGACCCATCCGCTGCGCTACGACGCTGAAACGGATCGATATGCAGCCGTGTCCTGGGAAGACGCTTTCGCAGACATTGGCGCGACCTTGAAATCACTGCCGCGCGACAGCGTCGTCTTCTACGCCTCGGGCCATGCCGGGCTCGAAGCTTCCTATCTCTATGCGCTTCTTGCCCGCACCTATGGCAACAACAACCTCCCGCAAAGCTCAAACATGTGCCATGAGACCACCTCGGTGGGCCTCAACAAGGTCATCGGGTCTCCGGTCGGCACCGTGGTCTGGGACGATCTGGAAAAGGCCGACGCCTTCTTCTTTTTCGGCCAGAATCCCGGCTCGAACAGTCCACGATTCCTTCATCCGCTTCAGGAGGCCAAGCAGCGCGGCGCTAAGATCGTGACGTTCAATCCAGTGGTCGAGCAGGGTCTCGTCTCCTTCGTCAATCCGCAAAATCCATTCGACATGCTGACCGGTCGTGAAACCCCGATCTCGGACGAATATCTGCAGGTCCGCGCCGGCGGCGACATCGCCGCCATTCTCGGCCTTTGCAAAGTCGTGATCGAAGCCGACGACGACGCTCTGGCCCGGAACCTGCCGCGGATCATCGATGTCGCCTTCATCGCGGAACACACGACCGGCTTCGACGACTTCATCGAACTCGTGCGCTCGACGGATTGGCATGCGATCGAGCGGGAAAGTGGTTTGTCGCAGGCCGCGCTTCGGCGCGCAGGCGAAATCTACATCGAGGCGGAACGCGTAATCGGCGTCTATGGCATGGGTCTCACCCAACACTCCCAAGGCGCGATCAACATTGCCATGGTCGTCAATCTCCTGCTGTTGCGCGGCAATATCGGTCGCGAGGGCGCTGGCTGTTGTCCCGTGCGAGGGCATTCGAACGTCCAGGGACAGCGCACCGTCGGGATCGCCGAAAAAACCAAACTGATCCCGATGGACAGGCTGAAGACCTTGTTCGACTTCGATCCGCCGACTGAAGACGGAACGACGATCGTCGATGCGGTCAAGGGCTTGATGTCGGGCAAGATCAAGGCTTTCATTTCGCTCGGCGGCAATCTCGTCCGCGCCACGCCGGACCAGGAGGCGATGGAACGGTGCTGGGCCGCCCAGGACCTTACGGTTATGGTCTCGACGAAGCTGAACCGCAGCCATCTTTTTCCGGGAAAGTCCGCCTATATCCTTCCTTGCCTGTCGCGCTTCGAGCGGGACGAACAGGCGACAGGAGTGCAATCGGTCACCACGGAGGACAGTTTCTCCCACATCTCGGCCTCCACCGGCAAAAGGACGCCGGCGTCGGAGCATTTGAAAAGCGAATTGGCGATCGTTGCCGGCATCGCCAAGGCCTCGGTGGCTGCGAACCCGAGACTGACTTGGGATGATTGGACGTCAGACTACAGCCTGGTCCGCGATCTGATCGAGGCGACCTATCCGGGCGACTTCAAGGCTTACAACGCGCGCATGTTCCAACCGGGCGGCTTCTACCGCGGCAATGCGGCGCGTGAGCGCGTCTGGAAGACGGAGCAAGGCAAGGCCGTCTTCACGACGCCGGATCGGCTGAACGCGCTCGCTTTCGCCGACGCCCCCGGCCGCTACCGCCTGATGACCCTGCGCTCCAACGATCAGTTCAACACCACCATCTACGGCTATTCCGATCGCTTCCGCGGTATCGAAGGCACGCGTGACGTGGTGCTGATGTGCGACGACGACATCCGGTCCGCCGGATTGACGGAAGGCCAGATCGTCACCCTCTTCAGCGATTTCGAGGATGGCGTACGCCGCGCCCTTCCCGGTCTGCGGGTCACCCGTCACACGCTTCCGCCTGGAACGATCGGCGCCTATTATCCCGAGGCCAACGTCCTCGTGGCGATAGACCACCATGACGAAATGTCCAAAACGCCCGCCTCCAAGGCTGTGCCGGTTCGCATCGAGCCGTAAGCAGGTATGAAAACGCCGCCGGCGCTCGCGCGTCGGCGGCTTTGTCGTTTCAGGGCTCAGCCAATCCGCAGACATTGCCGGCGCAGGACTTCGCGAGGCGTATGCAGCCTTCATCCGAGCGAAGGCATGCCCTCCAACAGCTTGTCCAGCGTCACCGGGTAATCGCGCACGCGAATGCCGGTCGCGTTATGGATCGCATTGGCGATCGCCGCAGACACGCCGCACAGGCCGAGTTCGCCGACGCCCTTGGCTTTCATCGGCGAAGAGTAAGGATCGGTCTCATCCAGGAAGACGACCTCCTGATGCGGTATGTCCGCATGGACCGGAACCTCGTAACCCGCGAGATCGTGGTTGACGAAAAAGCCGCGGCCGGCGTCGACCGCGAGTTCCTCCGACAGGGCCGCGCCGACGCCCATGGTCATTGCGCCGATCACCTGGCTGCGCGCCGTGACCGGGTTGAGGATGCGACCGGCGGCGCAGACGGCGAGCATACGACGTACGCGGGTTTCGCCGGTGTAGACATCGACGCCGACCTCGACGAAATGCGCGCCAAAGGTGGATTGCTGGTGCGTCTTGGTCAGATCACCCCATTCCATGCTGTCTTCGGCGACAATCTCGCCGTCGACGGCCGCTTGCGCGAGCGCTTCGGACCGGTTGCCCGAGCGGACTTGGCCGTTCTCGAACACGACGTCGCCGGAATTGAACCCGAGCTTGCTGGCCACCGCATCGCGGAGTTTCACGCAGGCCGCGTAAACGCCCGAAGTCGAGGAATTGGCGCCAAACTGACCACCGGAGCCCGCAGAGACCGGAAAGCGGGAATCACCGAGATGCACGGCCACCTTGTCGATCTCGACGCCCAGCATCTCGGCTGCGGTCTGTGCGATGATCGTATAGCTGCCCGTGCCGATGTCGGTCATATCCGTCTCGACGGTGACCAAGCCGTCGGCGCCGAGGCGCACGCGGGCGCCCGACGGCATTACGAGATTGTCGCGAAACGCCGCCGCCACGCCGTAGCCGATCATCAGATCGCCGTCGCGCCGCGAGGCGACCGCAGGGCGATCCTTCCATCCGAAACGATCCGCGCCCAGTTCGAGACATCCGACCAGATCGCGGTGCGAGAAAGGACGCTCGGGATTTTCCGGATCGACTTGCGTGTCGTTGGCGATGCGGAAGGCGATCGGATCTATACCGAGCTTTTCGGCCATTTCGTCGATGGCGATCTCCAGCGCCATCAGGCCGGGAGCTTCTCCAGGCGCGCGCATGGCGTTGCCCTCGGGGAGATCGAGGGTCGCAAGCCGCATCGCCGTCATCCGATTGGCGCCGGCATAGAGAAGCCGGGTCTGGTTGACTGCAGTTTCCAGGCTGCCGCCGGGAAGATTGCCGGACCAGCTCTCATGGCCGATCGCGGTGATCTTTCCGTCCTCGCCCGCGCCGATCCGGATGCGCTGGATCGTCGCCGGTCTGTGGGTCGTGTTGTTCATGATCATCGGGCGCGGCAGTCCGACCTTCACCGGACGTCCGACTTTCTTCGACGCCAACGCGGCGAGCACGGCATCCGTTCGAAGGAAAAGCTTGCCGCCGAAACCGCCGCCGATGAAGGGCGACATGATGTGCACCTTGTCCTTGTCCATGGCCAGCGTCGTCGCGAGGTCCGTTCGCCACCAATCGATCATCTGGCTCGAGGTCCAGACCGTGAGGTCTTCCCCGTCCCATGCGGCGATCGAGGCGTGCGGCTCCATCATGGCGTGCGACTGATCCGGCGTCGTATAGGTCTCGTCGAGCGTGACGGGCGCGGCCTTGAAGGCCGCGTCGAAATCTCCGACCGCCGTATCCGGCTTGTCGGACTCATCGGGTTTCTCCGCCTTCGGCTTTGCTTGCGCCAGGTCGAAGGCGCCACGCTCTTCCGCATAATCGACCTTCATCAGGGCGGCCGCGGAACGGGCCTGCTCGAATGTCTCGGCCACGACGACCGCGACCGCCTGGTGATAGTGCTGAACCTCGCCACCGCCGAACAGTCGGGCTGTGTTCAATTTACCCTTTTTCAGATCGTTGAAATCCAGGGTGGAGATGACGCCGAGAACACCGGGCGATTTCATTGCCGCCGATCCATCGATCGAGAGAATGCGTCCCTTGGGGACCGATGCGCCGACCGGATAGCCGTAGACATAGGCGATATCCGGGTCATGCCATTCATAGGCGTATTTAGCCCGGCCCGTGGTCTTGAGCTGACCATCGATGCGGGAGATAGGCTTGCCGACGAAGCGAAGGCGGTCGATGGGGTTTTCGGTCGCAGGCGTTTCGAACTTCATGCCTCAAATCCTTCCTGCAGCGATCACCGCACTGAGCGTGCGCTCGACGAGATCGACCTTGAACCTGTTGTCGTCGGTGGGGCGAGCATCGGCCAGCAACGCCCGAGCCGCCGGCCCGGCGCCTTCGGGCAACGCGCGATCCGCGGCATCCAGACGCCAGGGCTTCGGCGCAATCCCGCCGACCGCCACTCGGCCCGTTCCATCGGGCTGGAGTATCGCGCCGACCGAAACAAGCGCGAAGGCGTAGGACGCGCGGTCCCTCACCTTCCGGTAAATCTGCTTGCCGCCAATCGCTGGCGGAAGCAGCACGGACGTAATGATCTCGCCGCCTTCCAAGACCGTTTCGATATGCGGCGTGTCGCCGGGAAGTCGATGGAAATCCGTGATCGGGATCGAGCGCCGGGAACCGTCGGCCTTGACGGTTTCGACGATCGCATCGAGCGCTCTGAGCGCGACGCACATGTCGCTCGGATTGGTCGCGATGCAGGCGTCGCTGCCCCCGATGACGGCCAGCTGCCGCGAATATCCGCCGATTGCCGAACAGCCGCTGCCGGGCTTGCGCTTGTTGCAAGGCTGGTTGGTGTCGTAGAAATAAGGACAGCGTGTGCGTTGCAGGAGGTTGCCCGCTGTCGTCGCCTTGTTGCGCAACTGACCGGATGCGCCGGCCAGCAGCGCGCGAGACAGCAGCGCGTAATCGCGGCGCACGATGTCGTGGGCGGCGAGATCCGTGTTGCGCACCAACGCGCCGATCCGCAGACCGCCATTCTCGACTTTCTCGATCTTGTCGAGGCCCAATCCGTTGACGTCGATCAGATGCTTGGGCGTCTCGATGTCGAGTTTCATCAGATCGAGGAGGTTGGTGCCGCCGGCTATGAATTTTGCGTCGGGATTCGACGCCGCCGCCTTGGCTGCGGCCTCGACCGAAGAGGCCCGCTCGTAGGAAAACTCTCTCATGCGCGCGCCTCCGCCACATCCATGATTGCGTCGAGAATGTTGGAATAGGCTCCGCATCGACAGATATTGCCGCTCATGCGTTCGCGAATTTCATCCTCGGTCAATTTGGCGGCGACGCCCAAATCGGCCGTCACATGGCTCGGGATGTTCGCCTTGATCTCTTCGAGCACGGCGACCGAGGAACAGATCTGCCCGGGCGTGCAATAGCCGCATTGAAATCCGTCATGCTTCGAAAACGCCGCCTGCATGGGATGCAGATCGCCGGGCTGGCCCAGTCCTTCGATCGTCGTCACCTCGTCCCCGTCATGCATCACGGCGAGCGACAGGCAGGAATTGATACGACGGCCATTGACCATGACGGTGCATGCGCCGCACTGGCCATGATCGCAGCCCTTTTTGGTTCCGGTCAGATGCAGATGTTCCCGCAGCGCATCGAGCAACGTCACCCTGTTGTCGAGAGCGAGATCATGATGCGACCCATTGACCGTCAGGCGAACTTCACTTTTTAGCCGATCTTCGGCAGCGGTTCGGCTCTCGCCATAGGCGCGGGCGACCCCGCTGCTCGCGGCGACAGAAACTGATGCGGCGCCGACCATGAGATGTCTCCTGGAAATTTCGAGGATGGATGAATTTGGCATCGAGGCTCCCTTGCAGCGCAAGTCGCCTTGCGGACCGCGCGCTCGCAATAAGCAATCCGTCAATGGTCGATCGGTTCCTCCGAGAGGCGAAAATTTGCGTCGAACTGGCGTGACAAACCCACGATGGCGCGCCTCGCAGGGCTTTGTCCGCGCCGACGTCTCCATCGTCAACTGTAGGCCAACTAAGAGATTGTTCGTGGCGACGAACGGGCAGCGGAAACTGCGCTTCGACGGGTGGAAGACCAATCCGCTGCGTCGCCAGCTCCAGTATCAGAGCAATCCCCGGATTTCATCGGCGGGTCCGACAAGAAGCGGGTGCTTGAGCCCTTCATCAAGGCCGATGCCGCACGACACGGACCGAATGACGGCTTTGGGCTCGGCCTGCCGATCGTGGCGGAGATTGTCCAGGCGCATGGCGGGCGTCTGCATCTTCTCGACCGCGAACCCGATGGGCTGCTTGTCCGGCTGGAATTACCCGTCGAGTGACAGGACGCTGCACCCGCTGGCGCCGAGCACGGCGTTTTCCGGAGAAACGACCGAAGGTCGGCGCCTCCGGAGCGCCTCGTCTATTATGAAGCTTTGACGATTCGGAAACCGTCGATCTCCTTGACGAGGGGCAGATGGCCCCACCGGTCATTGTCGTGCATCATGACCAGTCGGGACATGTCGCCGGCGATTTCGTCATTGATGCGGTCCATCGTCTCGAGCTGTTTCCAGATGCTGCCGACGCCATTGTTCAACGGCGCATAGACGCCATCGTGATTGTGGCCCGTCAGGTTGAGGCGGGAATAGACGCAGTCGCCGGCGGCGACCAGACGGCCACGCCCCGTCTCGATCAGCACGAATTGCTGGCCCAGCGTATGACCCTCGCCGAGGCGCACATGGATGCCCGGCAGGATGTTGTCCTTGTCGCCGTCCACGAGCATCAGCCGGTGCTCGACCGCCGCATCGAATGCGGAGCGCATGTCGTCGGGATTGATGATGGCCGTGAGGAACCCGTATTGCGGCGGCAGCGCCATCGCCTCGTTCCAGGACAGCCATTCGCGCTTCTGGATGAAGATGCGCGCCTTCGTGAAAGCCGAGATCGAGCCCATATGGTCGAAATGCGCATGGCTCAGAACGATGTCTGTGACCGCGTCCGCCTTCACGCCCATTTCTTCCAGCATCCTCACGGGCGAAATCCAATCGGGTATGCCGAACTTCTTCGAAAATTCGGCGCCGCTCCCCTCGTTGAGGAAACCGGTGTCGACCAGCACGTTTCGCTCGCCATTCTGCGCGAGGACGAAGCCGAACGGCAGATCGAGCACCGTCTCCGGAGAGGCTCCGTTGACGAGGTCGATCAGCGGCTGGTTCTTCGATCGGGCGAATTCGATGACATGGACGTCCCAATGATTTGTCATAGTCGTTTCCTATCGCTGCGAGAGGATGCGGCCGAGGCTCGACAGACCTACGGCGATGATCAGGATAGCGCCCTGAAAGATATATTGCGAATAGGTCGGCGCGCCAAAGATATTCAACCCGTTGAAGCCGAAGGCGATGATCAGCGCGCCGATGAAGGTTCCGAAGACATGGAACTCGCCGTCGCGCAGCGTCGCCGAGCCGAGGAAGACGGCGGCGAAGGCCGTCAGGAGATAGGGATCGGCGGCGCTGGTTGTCCCTGAGCCGAGACGCGACGCGAGCAGGATGCCGGTCAGCGCGGCGCACATGCCGGATACGACGAAACCGAGGATTTTGATGCGGTCGACATCGATGCCCGCGAGGCGCGCCGCCGAGGGATTGCCGCCCACGGCCTGTATTTCCTGACCGAGCGCCGTACGCTCGACGAGCACCCAGAGAGCGCCCAGCACCAGCGCCATGATGACGATGTTGTTGGGGATGCCGAAGAGCCAGCGTCCGAGCGAGACCTGCAGAAACGCCTCGGGCACGCCGGCGGTGATCGGCACGCCGGCCGAATAGGCGAAGGAAAGCCCCGTCAGAATCGTGCCGACGCCGAGCGTCGCGATCACCGAATTGACCTTGATTTTCGTCACGATCAATCCGTTGACAAGGCCGATCAGACCGCCCAGCGCCACGACAATCAAAATGGCCACTGGAATGGGCAGTTGGTTCGACACGATCAGGCCCGTTACGAGCACGCCGTGAAGCGAGGCTGCGAAACCGATCGACAGATCGAGTTCGCCCACGATCACGGCCAGCGTCAATCCGCCGGCGATGATCATGGCGAGAGACGCCTGGTTCAGCACATTGGTGAAATTGTAAAGCGTCGGAAAGGCGCGCGGCGATAGTAGCGAGAAGGCGACGATCATCGCCACGAGGCCGATGATCGTCGCGTAACGGGCGAAGGTGCCCAAAGCCGCCTTGGCGCCGGGGGAAAGCCTGCGGTTGGTCGCAAAGTCGTTCATGTCGTCTCCCTGCCTTCGAAGGCGTAGCTCGCCTCGACAATGGCATTGCGAGTAATGTTGGCGCCGGTCAGTTCGCGCACGATGCGGCCTCCGGCCATGACCAGCACCCGATCGCAGAGGTCGGGCAATTCATCCGGCTCGGAGGACACGACCAGAACCGCCATGCCGCCGGCGGCGAGATTGCGGATCAGTCGGTGTATGTCCGCTCGTGCGCCGATGTCGACGCCGCGCGTCGGCTCGTCGAGAATCAGGATCTTGGGCGCCCTCAGCAGCCAGCGTCCGATGACGACCTTCTGCTGGTTTCCGCCCGACAGCAGCCCGACCGGGGTTTCGATCGACGACGTCTTGATCGCCAGATCCCGAACCGTTTGCGCCGACAAATTCTTTCGCTTGCCATAGTCAATCAGCGGCAGCGCCGGGCTCCTGACGATGTTCATCAGATTGGAGATCTGGAGGTTGAAGGCGACGCTCTTGGCGAGCAACAAGCCGTCGGCGCGTCGCTCCTCGGGAACCAGTCCCATCCCCGCCTTGACTGCTTCGGCCGGACTGGCCGGCGCGAAGGTCCTGCCCTCCAGGGTCATCGAGCCCGCATCAGGCTGGTCTGCGCCATAAATGAGACGCACCAACTCGCTGCGGCCGGCGCCGACCAGGCCGCCTATGCCGAGGACTTCGCCGCGATGAAGGTCCAGCGAGACATCGTCGACCCGGGGCGAACGGGACAATCCTTTGACCGACAACACGGTCTCGGCATGGACGACGTCTCTGGCGTGCTCGACCTGTTCGACCTCCCCGCCGACGATCGCATGGACCAGCCGAACGCGGCTGAGTTCGTGTTTGTCGATCACCGCCACCGATTGTCCGTCGCGAAAGACGGTCACACGGCTGCAGAGCCTGAGGATCTCGTCCAGGCGGTGCGATACATAGATGACGGCGACGCCGGTGTCGCGCAGGTCCTCGATGATGCGGAACAGCTTTTCGCTTTCCGCCGCCGACAGCGAGGCGGTCGGTTCATCCATCACGATCAGCCGAGCTTTGCGGATCAACGCGCGGCAGATGTTGATGAGCCAGTTTTCGGCGGTCGAAAGAGTCCTGACTTCGGCGTCCATCGAAGCCGTGATCCCGACCCGGCGCGCCACCGGCTCCACGTCACGCGCGATCGCTGTCCAGTCCACCATGCCGAGCCGGGTCTTTTTCGGCAGTCCGAGCATGATGTTTTCCAACACCGTCATGCCGGGCACGAAGGCCAGTTCCTGATGAATGAAGTTCATCCCGAGTTCAGCGGCTTGCGCGGGATTGCCGAGCATGACGGCTCGGCCGTCGATCGCGACTTCGCCGGCGTCTGCATGGGCAAGTCCGGCGAGGATGCGGATGAGCGTGGACTTGCCGGCGCCATTGGCTCCGACAAGTCCATGAACCTCGCCTGCCCCGACGGTCAGGGACACGCCCTTGAGGGCCTTGACGCCGCCATAGGTCTTGGCGATGCCTCGGGCGGCTAGGAACGGCGGCGCTTGCGGCGCTTTCGTTTCCGATGTTGAGGCAAGCATGGTCGTTCCTGTATCGTCGGCTTACTGGACTGCTTCCGGATGATCCTTCAGGAAGCCTTCGACGGTATCCTTGGTGATCAGGACGGCCGGAACTTCGGCCGCCTTCGGCTGCCAGTCCGCACCCGCCTTCTTGATGTCCACGAGCAGTTTGACCATCTCGTAGCCTTCGGTGAAGCTGTCTTCCCATGCGGTCGCGGTCATGTGACCGTTGCGGATGTTCTCGATCGCCTGGGCATTGCCGTTGACGCCATACACCATGACGTCGGTGCGGCCCTGGGATCGAAGCGAACCGATCGCGCCGATGGCGGGATCGTCCCAGCATCCCCAGATCGCGAGCTTCTCATCACCGGGAGGATGGGATGCGAGCCACGCATTCGCATATTGCGCTCCATCCTCGAAATAGCCGGGGATGCGCACTTCGTTCTTGGTCACCTTGATGTCGGGATGGTCCTTGAGCATCTCGTCCATCAGCGCTTCACGATTACGGCAAACCTCGCCGGTGCGATAGGTGAGCGCCAGGATCTCACCCTTTCCGCCGAGATCCTCGATCATCTTCTTGATCACCGGTTCGGCGATCGGCGCCCCCGACCCGTTCGTCGCCGCCACCGTCAGGCCTAGGCCGCCGCCCCAGGTCACGACAGGAATATTGGCCTGTTTCGCGGCGTCGAGGCCCGCACCGATCGACGAGGCCGGAAAGACCAGATCGACCACGGCATGCGCCCCGCGCTGGGCGAAGTTCTGAATTGCAGCATTGGCCTGATCGGCGCTGCCGGCGGCGTCGACCACCGAGACCTCCCAGCCCAGTTCCTCCGCCGCCTTCTTGGCGCCATTGATGTAACGAACATTGTTGGCTTCGGTCGCGGCGATGGAAACCAGACCGAGAAGCGGCTTTTCTTCCGCCTGTGACGACAAGGCCGTGACGCTCATGGCGGCAGCGACCAGTCCCAATGAAATCAGTTTCATGACAGTTCCTCCTCCAAACAAGCTCGCTCCGTTCAGTGAACACTAGCTAACCGTTTCGTCGAACATTCTCGATTTCAGTTGAGAGCGCAAGCGAAATCTGCATTTTATCTAGACAAAACCGTTGATTTGAAGCATCTCTGCCAACGAAACGATTAGCTAGGTGTTTGATGGCGACCATTCGAGATGTAGCGAACCGGGCGAAAGTCTCGACGGCGACGGTGTCGGCGGTGGTCAACGACTCCGCCTATGTCAGCCCGGAATTGCGCGCTCGCGTGCTGGCGGCGATCGGCGAACTGGACTACACGCCGTCGCTGGCGGCGCGAAACCTCAAGCGCGGCCGAAGCCAGTTGATCGCGCTCGTGGTCGCCGATCTCGCCAATCCCTTCTTCGCCCGCCTCGTCTGGGCTGCGGAGGCGGCCGTTGCGGCCTGGGGCTATTCGCTCGTTCTGTTCAACAGCGACGAGAAGCCCGAAAACGAGCGTCGAATTCTGTCGCGCATCAAGATGCTCTCCTGCGACGGCGTCATTCTCGTGCCCGTCGATGTCGCCGCCACGCAGCCGCCACGCGATTCCGAGGGCGAACCGATGCCGACCGTGTTGTTCGGCCGTACGGTGGAGGGGCAGAAGGCCGATACGATCACCATCGACAATGTGTCCGCCGCGCGTCAGGTCACCAACTATCTCATGGATCTGGGTCATACCAGGATCGGCACGATCACCGGTCCGCTGCATCTGACCACTGGACGCGGTCGTCTGGACGGCATGCTGGAAGCGATGAGAGCGCGAGGACACGAACCGGCGCCGGCCCATGTCCGATCCGGCGAGTTTCGCGAAGACACCGCCTATTCGGTCGCGCGCGAACTTCTGACCCAACCGGACGGCCCCACCGCGCTCTATGTCGCCAACGGCGTCATGGCGCTCGGCGTCATGCGGGCGCTGGCCGATCTGGGGATGAAATGTCCCGACGATATTTCCATTGCCTCGACCGACACCATTCCCGGCATCGGCGGATTGCGGCCGAGACTGACCCGAACCGAACATCCGGTCATCGACATGACCAACGAAGCGCTCCGGCTTCTGGTCGAGCGCATCAATCGCGGCGCGGGCGCAGATTCTCGCAATGTCGTGTTCCAGCCCTCTCTGGTGGTCGGTGAAAGCTGCGCGCCGGCGCGGCGGAGATCCTGAGCGCGAGCGGTGCGACCCTGGCTATGCGATAGGGAGACGCATGCGTGGCGCGCGTAGAGGCGGCGCCCATGGAGTCGAATAGAGAATTGGACGCGGACCGGCCATCTCGCCCAGCGCCTCAACCCTATTCGGACCCGTCCGCCGTATCTGCATTTCTGAGCGAAATGCTTATTTCGCGCTCGTCCGACATCATTCGAACGCCCTCCTCTTCGAAGGCGTGGCGCAACTGCGTTTCGGTCGCCCGATGCAACTCATGCCGTCCTCCCTCGAAGTCGCGGATCGTGCTGCGCGACACACCTGCCCGGTCAGCCAGCTCCGCCTGCGTCCAGTCGAGCATGGCGCGCGCGCCTCTGCAGAGCGCAGGGGTCAGAAGAGATGTTTTCCGGTCTTGATTCATCGATTTTTTCAACCATATTGGTCAACATCACTCCAATTTAGTGACTTTTCATTTTTTTTCCAGTTCGAGGACGATCCATGCATCATGCGACCCCGCTTATTTCGACTTTGGTGGCGGGGTTCGTATTCGCCTTCGTTCTCGGAGCCCTGGCGAACCGGCTGAGATTGCCCCCCCTCGTCGGCTATCTCATTGCCGGTATACTGGTCGGACCACACACGCCGGGCTTCGTCGCCGATCAAAGTCTCGGGGCCGAACTCGCCGAAATCGGCGTGATTTTGCTGATGTTCGGAGTCGGCCTGCATTTTTCACTCAAGGACCTCCTGTCGGTGCGCATGATCGCAGTGCCGGGCGCCATCGTGCAGATTGGCTTCGCGACGCTGTTGGGCTGGGGTCTCGGCGCAATGATGGGCTGGCCTCTTGGCGGCAGCCTCGTGTTCGGCCTTGCGCTGTCGGTCGCCTCGACCGTCGTTCTTCTCAAGGCGCTGCAGGAGCGGCGACTGGTCGACAGCGATCGGGGACGCATCGCCGTCGGCTGGCTGATCGTCGAAGACCTCGCCATGGTTCTGGCGCTGGTCCTGATACCGGCGGCGGCGGGCGTCGCCAGCGGCAATCCGGAACAGTCGCATGACTCCGTCGCCAGACTGCTGGGCGAAGCGCTGAATGTCGAGCTCGGCATCGGCGCGATCATTGCGATCACGCTCGTCAAGGTCGCGGCGTTCGTCGCCTTCATGCTGGTCGTCGGACGCAGGGTAATCCCCGCCATCCTGCATCGCATCGCCCATACCGGATCGCGCGAACTCTTTCGGCTCGGCGTGCTGGCAATAGCGCTCGGCGTCGCCTTCGGCGCGGCCAAACTGTTCGGGGTGTCGCTCGCGCTCGGGGCGTTCTTCGCGGGCATGATCCTGTCGGAAAGCGAACTCAGCCATCGCGCCGCCCAGGAGAGCCTGCCGCTGCGCGACGCCTTCGCGGTGTTGTTCTTCGTGTCGGTCGGCATGCTGTTCAATCCGGCGATCGTGCTCGAGCAACCGCTTCCGCTTATCGCGACCGTGTTGATCATCGTGCTGGGCAAGTCGCTTGCCGCCTTCGCCATCGTCGTCGCCTTCAGGCGCGGCGCGGGCACGGCGCTGACGATTTCCGCCAGTTTGGCCCAGATCGGCGAATTCTCGTTTATTCTCGCCGAACTCGGCGTCGGCCTCGATCTGCTGCCCACCGAGGGCCGCGACCTCATTCTCGCCGGAGCCATCATTTCGATCATCCTCAATCCACTGGTCTTCTTTCTCTGCGACCGGCTGCGTCCAGCGGTGGAGACGCGCGTTCTGCGGGCCGGCGCCGCTAAGGCGACCTGTGAGCAACCCCCGGCGGACGTCGAACCCACGCCGACTGAAACGGCGTCGGAAGCGGTCGACGTCGCTCCGACCACGCTTGCCGATCACACCGTGCTGGTCGGCTATGGCAGGGTCGGCAGCCGCATCGGCGCAGCCCTGCAGGCATCCGGACGGCCCTTCCTGGTCATCGAGGATGGCGAAAGCCGCATTCGCGCCCTCGGCGAAGCCGGTATCGAGGTGATCGTCGGCAACGCCGCATCGCCCAATGTGCTGGCGCTCGCCAATCTCGCTTCCGCCCGCGTGGTGCTCGTCGCCATCCCCAACGCCTTCGAAGCCGGCCATGTGGTGGAAACGGCCCGCGCCGCCAATCCGGCGGTCCGAATTCTCTGCCGCGCCCATTCGGACGAAGAGGTCGCACATCTCACCCAGTTGGGCGCCGATGCGGTGATCATGGGCGAATCCGAAATCGCCCGCGGCATGATAGAGAGGATCGACCGGCCTGGCAGCGGCGAGACGCCCGCGCCGGAAGAGGATAAACCGTCGAGCTCCCGGTAACGCAGCCGCATAGACGCGCGCAAGGTCTTGCTCGCGCGGCCAGCCGGTGGGTTGAAACGCAGCGTGAAGGACGTCCCCGCCGATGACGCCGCGTCTTACCGATCGAGAAATTCGCAGATTTCAGCAACGATGATGGCCGCCGAGGCCGCGCCTGGATCGGTATGACCGAGAGACCGCTCGCCGAGACGCGAGGCCCGCCCCTTGCTCGCGACCATCGCCTTCGTGGCTTCCGCGCCATCCTCGGCCGCCCTGCGCGCCGCCGAAAGGGCATCCTTGACCGGCCATTTCTCCTCGCGGGCCTGCGCCACGGCGATAGCCGCCGGTTTCCAAGCGTCGATCATCGTCTTGTCGCCCATCTCCGCCTTGCCGCGTTCCTCGATCCCGCGCGCCATGGCTTCGATGAGCCCCGGCGCATCGTCGAGCTCCACGCTTTCCTTGCCCTTGAAGGCCGCGCCGGCGCGCAGGAAGGCCGTGGCGTAGAGCGGCCCCGAGGAGGCTCCGACCGCGTTGAGAAAGGATTTTGCAGCGGTATTGAACACGTCGGTCGGCGTCGCGGCGTCGACGGCCAGCGTATCCAGCGCCTTCACGATCGCGCCGAACCCCTGCTCCATGGCGATGCCGTGATCGGCGTCGCCTATATGGCCGTCGAGTTCGCACAGATGGTCGCGCTCGCCTTCGATACGGGCCGAAAGCCTGCGGAACATGGCTTTGAAATCCGCGGCGGTCAGTTGCATCATGGAGCCCTCACCTCACCTGAAACATGGCGCAGTCGCACGGATGATCCAGCATCTCCGTCAGCTCCGCATCGAGATGCAGGATCGTCACCGAGGCTCCGGCCATCTCCAGCGACGTGCAATAGGGACCGACCCAGGTCTTGTAGACGTCGAGGCCCGCCTCGGCGAGTCGCTGGCTGACCCGCCGGTTCATGATGTAGAGTTCCATTAGCGGCGTCGAGCCGAGAGAGTTGATCAGCACCGCCACCTTATCGCCGGATGCGGCGCCCATTTCGGAGAACATGCGGTCCATGATCGCGTCGACGATGACATCGGCTCCGGCGAGTTTTTCGCGGGCAATCCCCGGCTCGCCATGGATGCCCATGCCGACCTCCATCTCGTCCTCGCCCATGGTGAAGTTCCATTTCCGCGTCTGCGGCAACGAACAGGGCGACAGCGCCACCCCCATGGTGAAAGTGCGGTCGTTCGCCTTCCTGGCGACGCGCTCGCATTCATCGAGCGACATCATCTTGTCCGCGGCGGCGCCGGCCAGCTTGAAGATGAAGAAGTTCCCTGCGACGCCCCTACGCTTCTCGCGCTGATCGCGCGGCGCCGAGGCGATGTCGTCGGTGGTCAGCACCGTGCGCACCTCGATGTCGTCGAGCGCCATCATCTCGGCGGCCATGTCGAAATTCATGACGTCGCCGGCGTAATTGCCATACATGTAGAGCACGCCGGCGCCGCCATGGATGGCGCGGGTGCAGGCCATGATCGGATCGGGCGGCGGCGAGGCGAAGACATTGCCGACCGCGCAGGCATCCGCCAGCCCCTTGCCGACGAAGCCGAGGAAAGTCGGCTCATGGCCCGATCCGCCGCCGATGAGAATGCCGACCTTGCCTTGCCGCGGCCCCTGGCGCGCGACGATCGCCCGCCGGTTGTCCTCGGCAAAGCTCAGGATTTCGGGATGGGCGGCAAGAATGCCCTCCACCATTTCGTCGACCGCGTTTGCGCCGTCATTGATGATCTTCTTGGTCTGCATGACGCCTCCCCTGATGCGACCGACCGCCACCGCGCACCAGCCGCATTTTCCTGAAATTCAGCACCTGATTGAAATGCCGCACTCCACTCCCTCCATGAGCGGCGATGCGTGACCTTGGCGGCTCCTCAACCAGTCACGCGGACATTTGTCGATGATGTTGCGCTTTTTATCAATGCGACTTCAAGAAGGACTCAAAGAATCTGACCGGGGCGGTACGGCGCGTCGGCTGGCGCTTCCCATCCGCAATTCCATGACCAGTCACTGACGATCGCTGCCGGACACGAACCGCAGTCGTCGGTATTCCCCATCCAGTTTGGGACCGGCGAGGGTGTCAATTGCGCGTCATGAGAAGAAATCCTGCAAAGCGGCCCGCTTGATTCTCAACCGTTAGCCCAACGTAAAATACAACATCGTCGGGGCCTGAGGAGTTTCTTAACTAAAATTTGGAAGATTACCGAAAATAGAAGTCATTGCCGTCACGCAAGACGTCGACGCTTATTTTCAAAGACCGGATATGAACAACAAAAAGATCGTCATTCTGACGTCGCATGTTTTCCTTGATGGTTTCCGCAAGGCGAGCGTTCATTTCGTGGCGCGTCAATGGGCGGCGCAAGGACACGAGGTGCATTTCACCACCGTCGGCTACAGCCGCCTGAGCATGTTCCGCAAGGCTCTTCAGTTCAGGGCGCTGCGAAAGCAACAAAACAACCGCTATGCCGAGATCGCTCCGGGCCTCCATGCGGGCGCCTATCTGCCGTTGCTGCATGCATTCAGCAGCGCGAGCTCCGCGTTGAACACGCTGAGCGGTCCGATGTTCAGGGCCTATGGCCGCAGCCTGCCGGACTTCGTCGCCGAGCGGATCAGATCTGCAGATCTCGTGGTGCTGGAGAGCGGGACGCCGCTTGCGTTTTTCGCCCTGGTGCGGTCACTCAATCCCGCCGCCCGAACCCTCTATTTTTGCCGCGATCTGCTGCGCACGGTGGGCGCTGCCCCGGTGCTGCAGGAGATCGAGCGCGAGACCGTGCCGCTTTTCGACAGGATCTGTGTCCCTTCACAGCGCCTCGCCGAACTCCTGCCGGCGGGCGGACGCGTGGAATTCATACCTCAAGGCGTCGACCCCACGATTTTCGACGCGGCGGAACGATCGCCTTACGCCGCGGGCAGTCGCAATGCCGTCGCCGTCGGAGACATGCTGTTCGACCGCAATGCGGTCCGCAGCCTCGCAAAGGCCGCGCCGGGCGTGACGTTTCATCTGTTCGGCATCGACTGGCAGGGCGAAGCGCCATCGAACATCCGTATTCATGGCGAACGCAGTTTCGAAGCCATAGCGCCCTATATCCGACATGCGGATCTGGGGCTGGCGCCCTACCGCGTTACCGGAGATGAGATCTATCTCGCCGAGTCCAGCCTGAAACTCCTGCAATACAGCTACTGCCTGCTACCGGTCGTCATGCCCGATGCGCTGCCGGTCGCTCGAGGCAACGAGGTCAAGTACCGACTGATGGGTGAGAATTCTTGGCGTGGAATCGTGGAACGGGCTCTTGCTCTCCGGCGGTGCAAGACGCTTCGATCCGGCATTCTCACCTGGGATGAAGTCTCCCGACGCACCCTGGCGGCGGCTTTCGCCTGATCCTGACGCTTTTCTAAAGCGACGGTCCGCCTCAGGCGACCCTGTGACCGGTGACCAGAGCGACCAGCCGAACAAAAAACGAGCCGCCCCATCGATCGCCCGGACGCCACTGCGCAAGCTGGAGCGCATCCTCTTTCGACACCAGACGCAACACGCGAACCGACGCCAGATAGACGAGGGCGCCGACGCCTATCGCAGCGATGATGCCCGCGACGCCGGGCAGCCAAGACACGATTGCGAAGGCGACGCCGGCGGTGGCCGACGCCGCTACTCCGGTTGCGAAGATCGCGCCGAATGGCGGCAGTGGTCCGCCATGCCGTTTCACAGCACGGATGTGAAGGCCGAGCGACAGGCCGTCGATGGTGAGACGCGCAATCGCGGCGCCTTCGATGCCGCCCCACCAGATCGCGCCCGGCAGAACAGTCAGAAGGACAACCGCAGAGGTGAGCGTGATATGCATGATCCGCCGACTTTGCCCGCCGGCGGCGAGGAAGGCCCAGGGCGGCACGGTCAGCGCGGTGAACGCCGAGCCCGCCATCAGCGCGGCTGCGGCTGGTATGGCGGGAAGGAAGGCTTCGCCGAACACCAGCGGCAGGAGCGTAGGCAGGATAGCCGCAGCGCCCAACGCGACGGGCATGGCGCAGAGCGCGGCGATGCGAAAACTCCGACGGTAAAGCAGGCCGGCGGCCTCGCCAGCGTTGTCAGCGGCGAGCGATGACGCAAATCCCACGAGCAAGGCGGAGGAGAGTTGGAACGCCAGTTGCGCGATCAGTCCGGCGAAGATGATGGCGACGGCGTAGTGTCCGAGATCGATCGCCGACAGCATGAAACCCAGCACGACATATTCGGCGCGGGTCAACAAGACGATTTCCACCAGATCGCTGAGCCACATGCCGCGAGCATAGCGCCGCAAATCTGCCGGCAGAGCCAGGACGCGCGCGCGTTTGAAAAGAGGATCGATATAGCGCGGCAGATTGGCCGCCTGGGGGAGGTATCGGACGACCATGCCCAACAGCGCGCCGGCTGGCCCGAACAGCCAGGCCAGGACGAACACCACGGGGAGCTGGAGGATATTGCCGACCACAGTGTTTTTGGCCGCCGCAGCGAAGTGACCGCGGCCGCGCGCCGCCGCGACGGAAAATGCGGCGAGCAGATAGACGAGAAACAAAAGTCCGGCAGCCAGCCAGATGGTCGCGCCATAATCACTGTTCGGGAAAAGCGAGGCGAAAGCTGATGCGCCGGAAAACGCGACAATGACAAGGGCGGCAGGGGCCAAAAGCCGAATGAACGCCGCCCGAGACAGCGATTTCCATGTCCCATCCGCTGGCTCCCCTGCGAGGTAGCGAAGCATGGTCTGCGGCATGCCGAGATCGGCGATGGAGGCGGCGGCGATCGCCAGCCACAGCATGAAGGCGACGGTGCCGGAGCCGGCGGGACCGAGCAGGCGCGCAATCACGATATTGACGAGCAACCCGCATCCGAGCGATACGCCCGTTGCGGCCACATTGAGCAGGGATGAGCGCAAAATACTGGACATCCGCTATCTTCCCGCGAAAAGCTAACTTTGATTTAAGAAAACGCCCTCATCACTGATCGGACCGAGATTTTCCGATGGGGACGGCATGTCCGAAGCAGATCGCAAAGAGACGTTCCTGATTCCGGGCTACCAGCACAGAACCCTGAAGGAGCTCGCCCATCACGCGATCTGGCGGCTGATCGCGCCTCTGCCGGATCGCCCGTACATCGCCGTCAAATATCGAGTCATTAAAGGCGCCTGGCCGGATCTCAAGCAACCCAAAACCTTCACCGAAAAGGTGCAGGCGCGCAAGCTTCATGACCGCAATCCGCTCTTTCCTGTCGTAGTCGATAAGGCTGCCATGAAAGATTACGTCGCGCGACGCGTCGGCGGCGACTATGTGATCCCTTCCTATTGGGTGGGGACGGATCTGATGGACGTGGATTGGAAGGCCGTCGAACTTCCAGCCGTGGTGAAGCCGACCCATGCCAGCGCCCAAGGGCGTTTTCTCTACAATGCGCGCGATATAGACAATCTTCTCACAGACAATCCCGCGCCGCGATGGCTGACGCTCGATCATGCGGCCTATAATCGCGAATGGGCCTATGCCGAGGTCAGCCCCCGCATCGTCATCGAACAGATGCTCCGCACCCAGGGGGGCATTCCCTGGGACTATCGCGTCTTCACATTCAATGGCGTGGTGTCGCATATCGAGGTCAATATGCGTGTCGAGGGAAAGGGCTATGCGTGCCACTACAGTCCCGCCTGGGAGAAACTGCCCTTCCATGATCCCGACTATCTGCCTCTCTATTCCGGCGAAGTGAAGCGTCCGGCCCGCTTGGAGGAAATGCTGCGAGTGGCCGAAACGCTCGGAAGCGATTTCGATTTTGTCCGTGTCGATCTCTATGCCGACGATCAATGGATAAAAGTCGGCGAACTTACGCTTTACCCGGGCGGCGGCTTCGAGCGGTTCGATCCACCGGACTATGATCGGTGGCTCGGCGACAAATGGACGCTCGCTTTCGAAATTCCCTGAAAGATCGTCGCGGTTTCAGGTCCTTGGGTCTGACGATGAAAGTGGCGAGATCGGCGCTCCGCGAGAGAAGATTCTGAAATCTTCGATCGCCAATTCCGCCATTTGCCGCTTCATGCAGGAAGGCTGACCTCGGGCCCATCAAGTCGGCGCGGCCGCACGCCAACGCCCCGCCGACGTCAGTCGTTCTCAGACATCCATTGTCTCGCGAGCGCGACATCCTCGTCGGTCAGTTGGTGCCCCGCGTCGATAGAGCTGGCTGTGAGCCTCGCCCCGCATGCGGCCAGCCACGCCTCCAGGCGTCGCGTCGAAGGAACCACGGCATCCTGCCGGCCATTCACCAACAGCAATCGCGTCCCTTCGAGGTCGACGACCGCGGGATCTTCAAGCACCATCATCGGGCGGAGAAGTATCGCCCGCCGGATCAGACCCGGGTAAAGCGCCATGACGGAAGCGAGGAAATTGGCGCCGTTGGAAAAGCCGATGAAGGTCATCTCGTCCGCCTCCAGGCGATAGCTCTCCGTGGCGCCGGCGACGAAAGCGGCGAAAGCGTGAACCTCCGCCTCGATATCCTTCTGGTCGAACAGACCGCCGGGAAAACGCCGGAACCAGCGCAGCGAGCCCTCTTCCGTGGATCTCCCGCGCACGCCGAGCAGAGTCGCTCGTGCTGATATTCGATGCGCCGAGGGCATGAGATCCCCCTCGCTGCCGCCGCTGCCATGCAGGAGAACGAAGGTCTCACGTCCCGGCTCCTCCGGCACGAAGAAGCGGTGCGCGAACGGCAAGTCCCGGCGGGGCATGCGCGGTTGGCCCGGCAGCGAAAACTGCGGCAGGAAGACTCTCATATCCGCCGCACGCGCCTCGTCCCAAGGCGGCATGAACAATTGCTCGCCGAGGCGGCCCGCCTCCTCGTCGATCGCAAAGCCGGGGCCGTCGGTGGCATATTCGATCAGCGTGCCGCCCGGCTCCCGCACATAAAGCGACGTGAAATATTTCCGATCATGCATCGTCGTCTGAATGGAGTGGTCATGCGATATGTCTGTTTCCATCCGCTCGATCGCGGCGACGTCGGCAGCCCTGAACGCAACGTGATCCGCCGTACCCGTGCCCGGTATACCCGGAACGTAGCCATTCGCATTTCGCACGTCCACAGCATCGGTTTCCGACAGCATGCGCCGGACATTGCCCTCGGCGGGGCCGGAGCGATAGCCGAAACGTGAAAGGAAGGACGTCGTCTCCTCCGGCGTTTCCGTCAACAGCGTCACCGCCCTCAATCGATGAACCTTCGGGCCCGTCGCCGCCACGTCGGAAGACGCCGCAAGATCTGCATAGCCGACCAGCTTGACGATGATCCCGTCGGGATCCTTGAGGCGCAGCACCGGTTCACCGAACTCTTGCTTGGGTCCCTCCACTTTCACCGCATGCGTCAGCGCCCGCGTCACCCACTGGCCGATCTCGTCTTTGGGGACGGAGAATGCGATTTCGGAGACCTGGCCGTTTCCGACGCGTCCCGGCGCGCCATCCTCCCACACGAGGAAGGTCACGAGGGAGCCGGGTTCGGCCTCGGGGTTGCCGTAGAACAGATGCAGTTGCTCGGTGTCCTCGAAGCCGCCCGTGCGCTTCACAAGGCTCATCCCGAGGAAGCCGACATAGAAGTCGACATTGTCCTGCACCCGGCGTGTCACCAGCGTGACATGATGGATACCGGTGGCAAAATGTTTTTCCTGCGACATCGTCGTCTCCCAGATGTTTCGAAAAGCGGCTGCGGCCGTCCAACCGGCACATAATCAATATGACTTATAACTTCATCCACGACGATCCGGCACCGACCGCCGTTACGCCGCGCCGGGCCGGTTGATCGTCAGGAAGTGACGCACGACAGGTTTGTCGGGACCGACGTGATGGGCCAGAACCTTGCCCTGCAGGTCCGCATCGGCATTGGAGACGCGCTTGTGCTGCCGAAGGTGTTCCGCCCAGGATTCCACCATGAACCATTCGACGATCTTTTCCGGGTCGGCGGAGTCTTCGGTGACGCCCCATCCATAAGCGCCGTCACGGCGACGTTGTTTCGAAAGCAGATCGAGCGCGTGCAGGAAGGCGCTTCGTTGATGTTTCTCGACCTTGTATTCGATCAGGATCAGCACCGGGCCACGGTCATGGGCGACAGGTTCGGCAACGAGCGGCTCGGGCCAATGGTTGGAGGGCGTCAGGTCTGCGTCGCCGGCGGGAAGCTTTATCCGGTGCATGGCGAGGCCGGCGACGACCAGGCCGGCGGCGCCGACGAGCAGGGTCCATTGGATGCCGACAGCCGCGCCGACGGCTCCCCAGCCCAGGCTTCCGGCCGTCATCGCGCCGTTGAAAACGGTCAGGTAGACGGCGAGGCCGCGACCACGCACCCAGTTCGGGAGCACTGCCTGCGCGGCGCCGTTCAGGGTGGTCAGCGCAGTTATCCACGCGGCGCCGAGAAACAGCAGAGCGAGGATCGCGACGATCTTCGGCGGAGCGAGCGACAGAATTCCCATCACGGCTGCGGTGATCAGGGCGGCGCCGAGCAACAGGCCGTCAGCGCTGAGACGCTCACGCAGCTTCGGCATGACCAGAGCGCCGCCGATCGCGCCGGCGCCGACCGACCCGAGCAGGATGCCGTAGAAGCCGGCGTCACCGCCGAGGAGCTGTCTCGCGACAAGCGGAAGAAGCGCCCAGACCGCGCTGGCGAATGCGAAGAATATCGCCGCCCGAAGGAGAACGACATGCAGCGACTGGCTCGACCGTGTGTAACGGAGACCGGCGCGGAAGGCGCCGAAGAAGTTTTCCTGCAAGGCGTCATTGCCGTTCTTTGCGCGCGGCCACCAGACGAGAGCCGCTATGACGACGATATAGCTTGCGACGTCCGCGCCATAGGTGATCCCGGCGCCAAAGGCGGCGAGAAGCAGACCGCCGGCGGCGGGCCCGATGGAGCGGGCGATGTTGATCCCGAGCGAGTTGAGAGCCACCGCGCTCTTGACGTCTTCGCGTTTCACCAATTCGGGAACGATGGCCTGCCATGTCGGCCCCATCAGGGCGGCGCCGATGCCGCCAAGAAAAGTCAAGCCGATGAGGGCGCTGACCGACAGCATGCCGGTCTGCGAAAGCACCATCAGCGAAATACTCACCGAAGCGAGCAGCAGCTGGATCGCGATCAGGAATTTGCGACGGTCGAGTATGTCGGTGAGGACGCCCGCCGGAATGGCCAGCAGGAATATCGGAAGCGTTCCAGCCGCCTGAATCATGGCGACGGCGGCGGGTGAGGCCGAAAGGTCCGTCATCAGCCAGGAACTGGCGACATCTCGCATGAAGCTGCCGGTATTGCCGAGCACTGTGGCGAACCAGAGAACCGCGAAGACCGGCTGAGCGAGGGGAGCAAACGTGCCCCCGGAAGCTTTTGCGGCGTTCATTTGCTTTCTCCCTTGATGAGATCGGATGCCGCCACGAAGACGAACGCGCCTGCGAGGCCGAGATGTTCGAAGAAGGCGTTGGTCGCCATCATGCGGTCCATACCCGGGGCCATTGCCCAGAAGCGTAGAGCGATGACGGTGGCCATAAGCGTGAAAGCCGCCAGCGCCATTGCTGCCGCCCAACGGAGAAACCCGGTGATCACCAAAGCCGACGCCGTCAGCTCGAAGACGATGACCGCGACCGCGAAGAACGCGGTTGGATGAAGACCGAAGTGATCCATTTCCGCCAGCGCGCCATTGAAATCGAAGATCTTGCTCATCGGCCCCTGTATATAGGCCGCACAGAGCGCACAAAGCGAAAGCGTGCGGATGACGGGAGACGCAACGAGCGCCGCCAAACGCTTTCGGCCTTCATTCATGGTTCGGTGTCGATTGGTCATGTCTGCTCCTGCGTGAGCGCCGCTCGGTTCGAGCCGCTGCTTTGATGAAGCGATCTTGACTGGTTGACGCCTTGCAAACAATTGCAGCAATCATTCAGATTTTATTGCGAATTCTGCAATTTTCATCGAGATTGCCCAGGGCGGCGGTTGAGCCGCCCGAGACAGAATTGAGCTCATACGGCCCAGCATGAGCAGCCGAGCGCGCCGAAGAACCCCTTGAGATCGCCGATCGGAAGCTTGGATGTCCAGGCACCCGCGTGATCATGTCCATGCACATTGCAGTCGGCAGCGCAGCCGCAATTGGTTGCGGCGGCGCGGCGCAGCGAATGCGCCCCGGCTCCCTCCGGTTCGCCCCAGGCGGCGTAGCCGCCGAACTTGCGGACGGGCGACCAGTCCGGCATCGCGGGGGGAACGGAGGATTCATCAAACGTCTTGAAGTCGCCGCTTCCATAGACGATCCGGCCCCCGACCATCGTCAATTCCGATACGAGGAAAGAGATTTCGTCCTCTGCGCAGGAGAAGAAATCCTTGTCCGGCACCACGAGATCGGCGAACTGACCTTTTTCTATGCGTCCCTTCTTTCCCTCCTCGTTGGAGAACCATGTAACTTTCTCGGTCCACATCCGAAGCGCCGTCTCGCGATCGAGGCAGTTGGCGCGCGGATAAAGCTGCATGCCGCCGAGAGTTTTGCCGGTCACCATCCACGAAAGCGATACCCAAGGATTGTACGAAGCGACGCGGGTGGCGTCCGTGCCTGCGGAGACGTTCAGCCCCTTGTCCAACATCTTCCGGATGGGCGGCGTCGCTTCGGCGACGCCGTGGCCGTAGCGTTCGACGAAATATTCGCCCTGATAGGCCATGCGATGCTGGGTCGCGATGCCGCCGCCGAGAGCCGCGATGCGGTCGATGGAGCGATCCGAAATGGTTTCGGCATGGTCGAAGAACCAGTTCAATCCTTCGAGCGGAATGTCCTTGTCGACCTTCTCGAACACGTCGAGCGCGCGGGAGATCGTCTCGTCGTAAGTCGCATGCAGGCGCCAGGGCCAGCGGTTTTCGGCCAGAATTCGCACCACATCTTCCAGTTCCCCTTCCATTTCCGGCGGCATGTCCGGGCGGGGCTGGCGGAAATCCTCGAAATCGGCCGCCGAAAAGACCAGCATCTCGCCGGCCCCGTTGTGGCGGAAATAGTCGTTGCCCTGCTTGTATTTGACCGACTGCGTCCAGTTGAGAAAGTCTTCCTTTTCCTGCTTCGGCTTCTGGGTGAAGAGGTTGTAGGCCAGCCTCACGGTCATCTGGTTCTCATCCGAGAGCTTCTGGATGACCTCATAGTCGTCGGGATAGTTCTGGAAACCACCGCCTGCATCGATGACACCGGTGACGCCGAGACGGTTCAACTCGCGCATGAAATGACGGGTGGAATTGATCTGGTAGTCGAGCGGAAGCTTCGGGCCCTTGGCGAGGGTGGAATAGAGAATGCCTGCATTCGGCTTCGCGAGAAGCATTCCGGTGGGATTGCCGTGCGCATCGCGGGTGATCTCGCCGCCCGGAGGGTTGGGCGTATCCTTCGTGTATCCCACCGCACGCAGGGCGGCCGCGTTCAGCAAGGCGCGGTCGTAGAGATGCAACAGAAACACCGGGGTGTCAGGCGCCACGGCGTTGATTTCTTCGAGTGTGGGCAGACGCTTTTCGGCAAACTGATGCTCCGTGAAGCCGCCGACGACCCGCACCCATTGCGGCGCCGGCGTGATCGCCACCTGGCGCTTCAGCATATCCATGGCGTCGGCCAGCGAGCGCACGCCATCCCAGCGCAGTTCCATGTTGAAGTTCAGCCCGCCGCGCACGACATGCGTATGGTTGTCGATCAGACCCGGCAGAACACGCTTTCCTTTGAGGTCGATGATCTTCGTGTTCGGCCCGGCGAGCGCCATGACCTCCGCATCGCTTCCCACCTCGAGAAACAGGCCATTCTCGATGGCGATCGCCGTTGCATTCGGGTTGCCGCGATCAAGCGTGGTGACGCGGCCATTGTGAAGGATGATGTCAGGATGCATGGAAGAACCTCCGCTCTCGATGGGATCAGCGGCCTGAGCCGGCGTGAACAGATTCGGAAAGGCGAGACTCGACGCGGCGCCGAGGAAAGTGCGTCGGGTCGGCATCAGCTTCTCTCCGATTCGGTCTCGGCGCGTCGAGCAAGCTCGATCGTCTCGCCGCCCTTTGGCATATGGCCGAACATATGCGGCTTGACGTGATTTAGCCAGGATATAGCCGCGGGCTCCCTGCTCCAGAGAGACTTCGCGAGCGGGATGATCTGTTCGCCGACCAGGATGCCGAGGAGCCCGACGAGCGCGATCACCGGCGGAGCGGGCGAGCGGACATTGAGAAGGCTGTAGATGACGCCGACGAGCAGACCTGCGCCCAGGGACATGAGATAGAGTTTCATGGGATATCCTCCACGCGTTGAAAACGGCCACTCCGCCAGGGGACGCGGAGTGGCCTGCCAGCATGCTTATTTGGCGGGATTCGGACCGATGCGCTTGCCGTGCCGGACGCGCTCCTCGGCGCCGTGAACCATGCTGTAGGCGTAATCGATACCCATGCCATAGGCGCCGGAATGCTCCTTGACGAGCGTGGTCACCGCATCATAGGTCTCCTTCCGAGCCCAGTCGCGCTGCCATTCGAGCAGCACTTGCTGCCAGGTGACAGGGATCACACCGGCCTGCACCATCCGGTCCATGGCGTATTTGTGCGCATCGGCGGAGGTGCCGCCGGAAGCATCGGCAACCATATAGATTTCGAAATCAGGACGATCGTTGAGGGCGGACAGCGCGAAAGTCGTATTGCAGACTTCTGTCCAGAGACCGGAAACGACGATCTTCTTTCTGCCTTGGGCGGCGTTCTTGTCCAAGGCGTCGCGAACATTCTGGTCGTCCCAGGAATTCATCGAGCTGCGCTCGAGTATATCGTTGTCCGGATAGACGGCGAGCAGTTCGGGATAGGTGTGGCCCGAAAAGGATTGCGTCTCGACGGTGGTGATGGTGGTCGGGACGTTGAAGATCTTGGCGGCCTTGGCGAGGCCGACGACGTTGTTCTTCAACGTCTGGCGATCGATCGACTGCACGCCGAAAGCCATCTGCGGCTGCTGATCGATGAAAATGAGCTGGCTGTTTGCGGGGGTCAGGACTTCGAGCTTGGACATGGTTTGCTTCCTCTGGGTTTGGCCGCCATCGTCGCGGGGTCTTGAACGGGGCGCAGCGGTCGAATGGCGAGACGTTCGCGGCTCGTCTTTGCTGCTGGAAACAAACCTAAAACGAAACGCCCAGCGACGTAATTGCAATAATAATTTCGAATGAATTGCATCAAAGACAATAATCTGGCCGAGACCGGGGTCGTGTCCGCCGCGACTGCGCCTACCAAACGCCGATGCGAAGACGAAGTAACGTCATTCGGCTTGAATCATCATGATAAGTGCAATATTAATTCGGCTAGAATTGCAATCAGTGAAACAATGAGATGAACGACTACAAAGCCTTGCGAACCTTCCTGCTCGCTGCGGAAAAGCGGAATTTCGCTCAGGTCGCTCGCGAATTGGACATGACGCCCGCCGCGGTGACGCGCGCCATCGCGGCGCTTGAGGCGGAACTCGGCGTCCAGCTCTTCGTCCGCACCACCCGGCAGGTGTCGCTGACCACCGATGGCGCTATCTTCGCCGCACAGATCCAGCCTGCGGTCAAGACCCTGGAGAATGCCAGGCGCGACGTGATGAACGCGCACAAGGCGGATGAAGGGCGGCTGCGGATCAGCGCCCCGACCTGGTTCGGCAAGACGGTTCTGCCGCCCATTCTGTCAGGCTTCAAGGACCGTTATCCGAAGATGAGCTTCGAGATCTCCTTGTCCGATGGGCTCGTCAACATCGTCGACGACGACTACGATCTCGCGATCCGAATCTCGTCGCAGCCGTCGGATAAATTCACGATCTGGCGAAAGATTCGGGTGGTGCCGCGGATTCTGGTCGCCGCGCCGGGCAGCCGGTTCACCTTCATGGAGCATCCCGCCGAACTGAAGCCGGACGACTGTCTCGCCTATAGTGGCGAAAGCCGGCGGGAGAACTGGGTGTTGTCGGACGGCGGCTCGAGCATCACCATTGCCGCCGGTCGGGGGTTCAGCGCCAATGCCGGCGAACTTCTCGCCGATATGGCCGCCGACGGCGCTGGCGTCGCCCTTCTGCCCGGCTTCAACATCGCCGATCATCTCAGGAGCGGACGTCTCGTCCACGTCTTCAAGGGTTGGGCGCCGCCGGATCTATGGCTGACACTGTTCTATCCGCCCTATCAGGCCCTGCCTCCCCGGATCGCGTCCTTCTCGAAATTCTTCGAAGAACAGGTCGCCGCGCATATGGTCATGCTGGACTGATGTCCGTGCTACGCGGCGGGCGAACCGCGCCGAAGGCCCCAGATGCAGGCAGGCGACCGTTTACCTCTCCGGCAACGCATTCAATTTCGCAGCCACCATCTCCTGCAGCCGCCACAGGTTTCGATCGCGGATATTTCGCTCCGCAAGATCCAACACGGTGCGATGCAGATACTCCGCACAGGATCCGGCGGGTCCGCATGCTTGGGAAATCATGTTCGCAGCCGTTTCGAGCGGTATTTTCTCCGTAAGTGGAGAGCGTTCCGAGCTCGCCCAGAAGGTGAGCGCGCGCCGTGAACCTGAGGCGGTCTTGACCGACACCCATCGCACCATATCGCGAGCCTCGGAATAGCGGATCTCACGCGTCATCAGCCTGTGAAGATCCTGCTGCTTGGTTGCGCAGGGCACCCTGAGCACAACGCCTGAACAACTGCCTCCAGGCAGAAGCGCCAGCATGAGGCCGGGCGCGTCGGACGTGGCCCTGAAGCGTTCTATCTTCAACGAAAAGGCGCGATGCCAGCCTGACGCCACCGCATTTTCGCTGGCGGCGACGTCGAAGCCTGGGTTCCACATCAGGGATCCATAGGCGAACACCCAGATCTCTTGATCGCCGGCCTCTTCCTCGATGCGTCTGACCAGACCATCGAGCTCTTCAGAGGCGATCGGGGTCAAATTCGGCTCCGGGCTCTCTTCTTCGACAGGCTTGATTGTTCTGGCGACGAGTTCGGCGGTCAGACGCAACGGCGTCGGACCGCATGTCGCGGTGGTCGAACGTCTCGGCATTTAAGGTTCCGTTTAAACGATATCACCGCCGGCGTCTTGGCGCGTATAACGGCGGCTGCAGGGTGAGCTCAGTGAGGGACCGGCGATTTCGATAACGGTGCGGATCTGCGAAGACGGCGGCTGCAGCGATTGGCTGCATCCGCCGCCCGACCGGTCAGCCCTTCACGAAGGCCAGCAGGTCTTCGTTCAGCACGTCGGCATTGATGGTGAGCATGCCGTGCGAG
>NZ_JAOXHE010000017.1:0-78650 GCF_025779995.1 Rhizobium sp. TRM95796
GGTGACCGACAAGCTGCGTTCCTATTCCGCCGCAAAATCCCAGTTGATGCCGGGCGTCGAACATCGCTCGCACAAAGGGCTCAATAATTGGGCCGAGAATTCTCATCTTGCCGTGCGACGACGAGAGCGGCGCATGATGCGCTTCAAGTCCACGCGACATTGTCAGCGTTTCGTTTCAAGTCACGGGCAGATCGCCAATCTCTTTCTTCTTCACCGGAAATACCTGACCGCCGCCGATCATCGCCAGCTTCGTGCTCACGCCTTCTCCACCTGGCGGGAAATCGCTTTGTCGATTGAAGCCTGAAACACGCGACACACGTCTTCACCGCGCGCTAAAAACGGTTAAGGCGACGCCACCCTGACAAGCGTTGTGTGCTGGCGCGAGTAGTCAATCAGCACCGTAGGCCGACAGTTTTTCGGGACGTCGAACGGGATTGAAACTGTCGAGCCCATTTGCAAGCTTCACGCGTTCATGCCTCCATCGACGGTGACGACGGATCCGGTGATGAAGCCTGCCTGGGGACCGGCAAGGAAGCTTACGACGGCGGCCACCTCAGCAGTAGTTCCGTAACGGCGTCACTACACGAAAGTGGTGAATCTGTCCGACATTTGAGAACATATGGTGATCACGCAGCGAGGATGGAGGTTTCCCGCCGCAGCGGCCTGAGATCGGGGCTGTCCGTCGGGGTCCAGATGTAATCTCCGGTCAGACTGATATGCTGCCAACCGAGCGGGGTGATATGTTTGATCACATCAGGAGGCGTGGCGATGCCTTCACGATTGAGCTGGACGAAAGTCGGTTCGAGATAGAGCGTATTCCAGTAGACGATGGCATTGATGAGTAGGTTCAGTCCGGACGCCCGGTAGAACTGGCTCTCGAAGGTCCTGTCCCGCAGTTCTCCGAGGCGATTGAAGAACAGCGCGCGGGCCAGGGTGTTCTGCGCTTCGCTCTTGTTGAGGCCGGCGGTAGCGTTCCGGCGCATTTCTGGGTTCTGCCACCATTGCGGCAGGAAGATGGATCTGTTGATGCGTCCGATATCGCGAAGTGCGAGCGCCAGTCCGTTTTGACGCGGAAAGGCGGACAGCTTCGCCAGCAAGGTCGAAGGCCGGACCTGGCCGGAACGGATCGTCGTGACGAGGCGGAGGATATCGTTCCAATTTGCCTTGATCCGCTCGATGTTGATGGGCTCGCCAACGAGCGATGCAAGATTTTCGGGCGGCGTATCGCCCGGGAAGAGATAAAGCTTGCGATCCTTGAGGCCGCGCAGCCGAGGTACAAGCTGGAAACCAACAAGGTGGCAAAGCGCAAAACTTATGTCGCTAACCCCGCCGGTATCGACATAGTGCGTTTCGATGGCGAGATCGCTGCCGTGATAGAGCAGTCCGTCGAGAACATAGATGGCCTCGCTCGCATTGGCGTTCATGGCGATGATGTGGAAAGCGCCGTACTGGTCAGACGTAAAGCGGTAAAATTTGGCGCCGGGGTTGGGGCCGTACCGCGCGTTGAGATCGCCAATCGCCTCGGCATGGCCTCCCGCCGGAAAATATTGTCCGTCTGAGGATGATGTTGTTCCATCGCCCCACAGCTTCGCGAGAGGCAATTGCTTCTGGGCGTTGACGAGGATGGCGTGAGCGGCGTTGTAGCCTTCCTCGCGAATGTGCCAGTCATGCGCCCAGGCGAGTTGACGCATCGTCAACCCGGGTGAAACATCGGCCATTCTCGTCAGGCCAAGATTGATACCGTCCGCCAGGATTGCGGTGAGCAAAGCGAGCTTGTCGTCGGCCCACCGACCGGTGCGTAGATGTGTGAAAGCGTTGGAAAATCCCGTGCGAGCATCCACCTCGAGCAAAAGATCGGTGATGCGGATTGCGGGCAAACGGCTTTCCACTTGTCGCTTCAGCGACTTGGTGATGTCTGGAAACATCGCCTTGTGCGGCGTGACGCTGAATCCAGCCTCGGTCAGTTCGACATCATCGAGTTCGCCGACGGCTGCAAGACGGGAGACGTCAGCCAATCCCTCATTCAGAATCTTGCGCTGCTGGCTGAGATAGGTTTCCACGTCGGTATCGACGGCGACCGGAAGTGGACCTTCCTCGCGCATCAGCTCAAATGTCGGCGTGGGAATGAGAAAGCTTTCGAATGACTGGAAGCGCTTCGCCCCCTCCACCCAGACATCACCCGCATCAAGCCGGCGCTTCAACTCGCTAAACAGGCAGAGTTCGTAAGCCCGGCGATCAATCTTGCCATCCTGAAGGAGGAGCGGCATCCAGCCTTTCGGTGCGAAGGATGTGGGAGCGTTGTCCGGTATTGCCCGTTTCCCTGTGCGGTAGAGATCGGCAATCACGGAGAGCGCGCGCAAGAGATTCGCCGCCACGGCGTGCCCGCGGAACACGAGGGTCGACAGGAATTGCGGCGCCAGTTTCCGGATCGTCGGATAGCGCTGGAGCATTTCGATTTTACCGTCGATGACATCCGGCGCGATCAGCGTATCGACCGCCTGGACACTGGTCGCGAAGACCGGCCATTGAACGGCCTGTTCGAGCGCCTTGGCAACATCCTGGCCTTTCTCCTTGGCGTCAATGATCGCGTGGCAAACTCTCGAAACGTCCCTCAGCTGTTTCTGAACCTCCCGCACGGGACGAGTGATGCGGGCGGTTGCCTGATTGTCGGCCCGTCGCGTCAGGACGCCCATGAGTTTCTTAAACATGTCGATGGCGCCGTCGGTCAGATGGCGGGAAAGGTGCAGTACCGTCGCGGCCAACACGGCATGCCGGCGTTCGGGGTTGAGATCGCGTAGATGCTGCGCGCTCATTCGCATCCCCTCTGCGGCCAATTCATCAAAGACCTTGGCCGGAATGCGCTCCATCAACGTCGCCGGTAGGTTCAGGGACCGAAGAAAGCGAATGCGCTCGGCTATCCTGTCGAGGTTGACGGCGGCTGGCGACAATGCCGGTGTCCTGGCCCAAGCGAGGACGGTGACGCTTGTCCCGTCACGCGCGTCGAGAAGTTTGTCCAAATCGAGCTTGTGAGCCTCAGACAAGCCGCTCGCCAGCGCCCGATGGGCTATGCGAATCCCGCGCCGGATTGCCAAATGAAGGATGGCTTCCAGCGCCGCGCGCGCCGGAAGAAGAATTCGCCGGCGCCGCAATTCCTCCACCACCATATCCGCTAGAGCATCGGCCTGGCGCAGCGTTTGAGCGGCTGGCGTCAGCCAGCCGGTAAGCGCTTTCACGTCCGCGGGCACAAAAGGACGCATCTTCATCCTGTCGAAAAGTAGGGCGAGATGCTCACGCCGGGTCTGCGGGCGCTCGAAATAAGGATCGATCTCGCGGTGATCGGCTCCAATCTGCCCTGCCAGAAACCGCAAAACGCCAAACGGCAAGACCTCGCCATCCGCAAGCGGCCGGCCGGGATATCGCAGCAAAGCTATGACACAGGCAAGGCCCAACCTGTTCGAGGCCTTGTTCTGCCGCATAATCAGGTCGAGATCCGGCCGGTCCAGCGTGTAATGTTTGGCGATCTCTCTTTCGTCCTGCGGGATGGTTGTCGCCTGTTGCCACCATATCTCGCTCAGCAATGCTCTTCTGGCCATTGTCTCGGCTTCCAGTTTCGTTGCGGAAACCGCAGCGAACTGGAAAACACTTGTCCGACAAACGACCGTTTCACGGCATCCACAGTTTTTGTCCGCAAACCTTGTGCTTGAACGGCAAATCGGACATTGTCCGAGTTCAACGAGAAAACGGACAAACCACGTCTCATGACCTCTATCGGCTATGCAAGGGTCTCCACCGGCGACCAGGACACCGCCCTGCAACTCGACGCTTTGCGCAACGCGGGCTGTGAAAGACTGTTCGAGGATAAGGCATCCGGCGTGAAGACTGACCGGCCCGGACTGGCTGAGGCGATCCGCTACGTTCGCGACGGCGACACGCTCACAGTCTGGAAGCTCGACCGCCTCGGTAGGTCGATGAAGCACCTCATTGAGATCATCACCGAACTGGAGGCCAAAGGCGTCGGCTTCCGATCCATCACCGAAAACATCGACACGACGACATCGGGCGGTCGACTGGTATTCCACCTGTTCGGCGCGCTGGCACAGTTCGAGCGCGATCTGATCAGGGAACGAACACGTGCCGGTCTACAAGCCGCAGAAGAACGCGGCCGACGCGGTGGCCGACAAGTCGTCTCAACCCCGGAGAAACTAGCCAAAGCCCGCCAGCATCTGGCGGCCGGTTTGAACGTCCGGGAGGCCGCGGCCCGCGTCAAAATAGGCAAAACTGCCCTTTACGAAGCTCTCAGGGCCGAAAAAGCAACGACATCTGCGGTTAAACCAACTTGAGTTCTGGATACGTTCTCAAAAGTCGGACAGATTCACCACTTCCGTGTCGTGACGCCTACCTGCAATGCGGATGATGCAGGCAACGAGGTGAACCTTCTCCGAAGCGTGGAGGGGGCGGAGAACCCCATGCTTGTCGCTGTAGAACGCCAAGGGCCTACCCCATCAAAGCAGATAGGCTTTCGTCGCATGCAGATAGTCGAATGTGTTCTCCAATCCGGCAAACCGAAGCTGAAGCAGCCTGCCGGTCGCGTCATCGATATAAACAAACAGAGCGCATTTGGGCCCTCGGTTGCCAAGCCGGCAGTGATCCGCCCCGTCGATCTGAACCAGCTCACCATAACCTTCGCGCCGCAGTCGGGGTTGGTGAAAGGTCCGGCGCTGCTTGCGCGACGGCCAAAGACCGGCATGGACCATCCAGCTGCGCACCGCCTCCCGCGACACATGCAAGCCATCGCGCTCGGCCAGCTTCTCGGTCACCAGTGTCGGTCCGAAATCCGCATAACGTTCGCGAACCCGCGTCACCGCGTAATCCCGAACACCGTCGCTGATCCGATTGTTCGACGGCTGGTCAATCGCCTTGTGCCGGATTGACGCCGCGCCCCGAGTCCGCATCCGTTGCAGAAGCCGGCGCACCTGGCGCTCACTTAAATCAAGGACATGTGCCGCTGACACCATCGTCATCCGACCCTCCATGGCCTTCGACAGAACTTCGATTCGCTGCAGAGCGCGCTCGCTCATTGCTATCAATCCCATCTGCTTGTCTCCATGCGATCAAACGCGGGGAGTGTGACACTCTAACTTTGCAAAAACAGGACATTCTAACTTTGCGGCTACAGAGCTGATCCTGATAAGGCGATTTATAGAACATTCTTATGTTCTTGCTTTCTGCGGCTGTTGCAAGGCGGCTGGCCTAACGTGAAAACAACTTGCCTCGGATCAGCGCAACAAAGCTGAGGTACGCAAGAACCCCTATCGCCGCATTCGCCAGAATGAAGGCTGGCGTCGCCAACTGGGTGACGATGCCCGTCTCGCCCCGTTCAGCCATACGCAGCGCAGCGGTCGCCAGCGCGGTCAGCCCGAAGGAATAGGCCCAGTAGGAGGCGCTGAAAGCCTGTTTCAGCACCCAAGGCAGCGTCCTAAACAGCAGCAACAACTGCAGCAGCGCATAGCCGAACATGGCGTGGACGAGCAGATCGGGGGCGCCGGACGTGATGCTGAGATAGGCGACGGAGCCGACTGCGGGCGGCGCCAATTGGATGCCGATTGTCGGACGCAACGGCTCTGCAAGCCCCGGCGCCGTCAGCAGTCGGTTCAGAAGCACGGACTCGATGGCCAGCCAAGAGAAGAAGCCGGCGCCAAACGCGAGCCGCGCAACATCCGGATAGCCGAGAGGGACGCCGATGATCGCCACCACATAAGAGCCCGCGACGGTCGGCAAATAAAGAACTGCCGTCGTGGCCGTCGGCTCGCGTCCACCGGTCCAGAGGCCGCCCGTGCGCCACACGGCGAACACCACCGTCCACAATGCCCCGAGCCAGAAGAGAATCTGCGCCGCAGCCGGAAAATAGGGAAGACACAGCCCGCCAATCAGCATGGCGGAGATGCCGATGAGGCCGACAAAACAACATTGAATGGGGTGCTCGATCTCCAGCAGCGCTTTCTCGCGCTGAAAGATCCACTTGCAGCCATAGGCAATCAACAGCAAGGCCCATATGGCGGTAGCGAGTATCGAGATGCAGCGGCTGGCGATCGGCGCAATATGCCATAACCCCTCCGCCACCCGCCAGGCATTCGCCAATCCCGCGAGTCCGAGGACAATTCCGAAGGCGGCCGCTGGAACGATCACGCGAGGGAACGCCGTAGGCTTCTGAGTTGTTTCGGCGTCGAGGGCAGGAATGAGGTTCATGGCGGCTCTCCAGCATTTTGAAGCGGATTAGCCCGATCCCGCGCTCTGAGATTGAACGATCGCGCCGCTTCTGCGCATTCCCCGCTTTTGAACAGCATTCGACAATCCGGCGATCACGACCACATCTATCAATGGCGCCAAGCCACAGTCCAAGGGAGCACAGCATGTCGAAGATAGACGCGAGCCGGTCGGGGAGCTTCCGCATCGGAGGCGACATGGAGGTCAACCGCTTGGGATATGGCGCCATGCGGATCACCGGGCGCGGCATATGGGGAGAGCCGGATGATCGCGATGGCGCTCTTGCGACGCTTCGGCGGCTGCCGGAACTCGGCGTGAACTTCATCGACACCGCCAATTCCTATGGCCCGGACACATCCGAACTGTTGATCCGCAAAGCCCTTCATCCCTATTCGGGCCTGGTGATCGCCACCAAGGCGGGCCTGGTGCGCACAGGTCCCGACGCCTGGCATCCGCTCGGACGACCGGAATATCTGATCCAGGAGGCCTATCGCAGCGCCTGGAAGCTGGGCGTCGAGCGGATCGATCTCTGGCAATTGCACCGTATCGATCCTCGCGTGCCGCGCGACGAGCAGTTCGACGCAATCCGTCAGCTTCAGGCGGCGGGCGTTATTCGTCATGCGGGGCTGAGCGAAGTCGGGATCGAGGAGATTGAAGCCGCGCAGAAGTTATTTCCGGTGGCGACAGTCCAGAACCGTTTCAATCTCGCCGATCGCGGCAGCGAGGATGTGCTCGATTACTGCACGGAAAACGGCATCGGCTTCATCCCGTGGTTTCCGCTGGCGGCCGGAAGGCTCACGCAACCCGGATCGATCCTCTCCCAGATGGCCGCCCGGAAGGGCGTGTCAGCCAGCCAGATCGCGCTCGCCTGGACGCTGAAGCGCAGCCCGGTCATTCTGCCGATCCCCGGCACATCAAAGGTCACGCATCTGGAAGAGAATGTCACGACGGCTGGTATGGCCTTGACCGATGAGGAGTTCAAGCAGCTGGACGCGGCGGGCCGCCAAGCCTGACGGGCATCCCTTTCCGGCGGCTTCTTTTGCGCCCGGATCGTCCTATCGATGAACCATACTCGATCCTAGACTGGCTTTTCCATTCATGAGCCAAGGTCGTGCGGAGCCATGGACGACAGGACGGGCAAGTCCCGCGAGCCTGTTGTCTTGGTAGTAGGCCTCCCCGGCTCCTGCGTCATTCAGAGCCACGCCAATTCTTCCGGATGTAGCTCTGCAGTCGAAAGTTCATCGCATGTTTCCCAACGACGCCCAATCAGCAGCAACCATGAAATCTTCAGAAGCCAAATCAGCCGGCTCCTCGCTTCTGCCGCCCTGTTTTCTGGCGCTCGGCACATTCGCGATCGGCACCGAAGGATTCATGATTGCGCCGCTTCTGCCCACCATTACGCAGGATCTCCGCATGAGCCTTTCGGCGACGGCGATGCTTGTGGTGGTTTTCACCTTGGTGATGTCGCTCAGTTCGCCGATCACCACCGTCATGACCGCCAGCCTCAAGCGTCGCAGCACTCTGCTGGTCGCGATGACGCTGTTTACGACCGGCAATCTTGTTGCGGCCTATTCCTCCTCCTTCGCCACCCTCATGGCCGCCCGCATCCTCATGGCGATCGCTTCGGGGCTCTATGTTCCCGGCGCAAATTCGCTTGCCGGCGTTATCGTCTCTCCGGAAAAGCGCGGTCGGGCGCTGGCGATCGTCAGCGGCGGCATGACCATCGCCATCGCGCTCGGCCTGCCGCTCGGCGCCCTGGTGGGCCACGCCTTTGGTTGGCGCTCAACCTTTCTGGCGGTGGCGGTGATGGGTCTTGTGGCGATCGTCGGGATCCTGTCCGGCGTGCGTCGGGGCGCGGGCTCGGAAATTGCCGTGGCGTCGCTGTCTCAGCGTGTGGGCGTCATTCGACAGCGACCTGTGCTGCGCCTTCTGGGCGTGACGCTTTTCTGGTCGATCGGCGCCTACACCGCCTATCCCTATGTCGCGCCTTATCTGACGGAGGTCGTCGACTTTAGATCCGGGGGCATCGGCGCCACGGTGTCCATGTGGGGCATGGCGGCGGCGGTTGGCGTCACCGTCGGCGGCCGGTTGAACGATAGTTTCGGATCCAACCGCGTTGTGTTGTGGTCGCTTGTCTTGCTGGGCGGCTCCTTTGCGGTCTTGTCGCTTTCCACCGCGCTATCGCCTGGTTTGGCGCTTGCGCCTGTTCTTGCGGCGATCGCCGTCTGGGGCTTCAGCGTCTGGTCCTTCTTTCCGGCGCAGATGGCCCGGCTGATCGCGGCAGGCCCCGTGTCTCAGGCGTCGGTCGCGCTGGCGCTCAACACTTCCACCATGTATCTCGGCTTCTCCATCGGCTCGGCCATGGGCGCCGGCGTCATAGGGACCGGAACCGTCTGGGGCATTGGCGCCATTGCGGCCGTTTCAGAGGTCATAGCCATCTGGCTCAACCGAAACCATGTCCGGCAGATGTAGCGGCGACCTCGTCAGCGATACAGACAGTAAAACGGAGCCGGTGAGCGCACCTCATCGGCTCTGTTTCCGTCTCAGAGGCTCGCATTACCAACGATGCGTCACCGCAAAGATGAAAGGCCGCCACATCTCGTGACGGCCTTTCATGAAGCGGATTGTGAAGACCGACGGATCAGGCTTCCGCCAACGGCAGGCTCCGGATGCGGTTGCCGGTCGCAGCAAAGATGGCGTTTGCCAGAGCGCCGGCGGCTGCGGCCGTCGCCGCTTCGCCGACGCCGCCAGGCGCTTCATTGTTGTGGATCTGGTAGACCTCGATCTTCGGAACCTCGTTGATGCGCATGACGCGATAGGTGTCGAAATTGGTCTGGTCCACCGCGCCGTCGGTCAGCGTGATCTTATTGAACATCGCCGCGCCCAGCCCGAAGATGACGCCGCCCTGCATCTGGGCGAGCACCGTATCGGGGTTGATCGTGACGCCGCAATCCACTGCGATCACAGAGCGAACAAGGCGGACCTCAGGATCGTCCGCCTTCACCTCGACTTCAAGGATATGGGCCAGATAAGTGCCGAAGGCGAACTGCAGGCTGATGCCGCGACCACGGCCGGCCGGCAGTTTCTCGCCCCAGCCAGCCTTTTCGGCGGCGAGGTTGAGCACGGCCAGCGCGCGCGGATTGCGCGTCAGCATGCGCCGCCGAAACTCAAGCGGATCCTGCTTGGATTGATGGGCCATCTCATCGACGAAGCTTTCGATGACGAAGACATTGTGGGTCGGTCCGACGCCCCGCCACCAGCTGGTGTTCATGCCATCCGGTTCCTGACGGACATAATCGGTCAGGACGGCATCTTCGTCATAGGGCGTTTCCGCAGCGCAATCGACGGCGTCGGGGTCGATGCCGTTCTTGAAGGCGGGCGCCGCCCAGCGCGCATAGATCGACGAGCCGGTGACGCGATGAGTGCGGCCCACGAGCTTGCCTTTCTCATCAAGGCCCGCCGCCACCCGGTCATAATAGTAAGGGCGATAATAGTCGTGGGTCATGTCCTCTTCGCGAGTCCAGACCATTTTGACGGGATATCGGATGTTCTTCAGCAGCTTTGCGGCAATCTCGATGCTGTCGACATCCAGCCTGCGGCCGAAGGCGCCGCCCATCAGTTGATTGTGGACGACCACCTTGTCAGCCGGAAGACCGGTAACGCTCGCCACCGCATTTTGCGCCCGCACCGGCACCTGCGTGCCGACCCATAGCTCCGCGCCATCGTCGCGGATATGCAGCGTGCAATTGAGCGGCTCCAGCGGAGAATGGGACAGGAAGGGCGACTGATAGACGGCCGAAAGCTTGATCGGCGCCTGATCGATGGCGGCCTGCGCATTCTTGTCATTGCGGATGACGACGCCCTGGGACTTGGACGCCTCGTTCATCTTGTCGACGATCGCATCGAGGGTGACTTTGCCATTGGCGCCGGCGTCCCAGTTGATGGCGAGCGCCTCGAGCCCCTGCTTGGCCGACCACATATGCTCGGCGACAACGGCGACGGCGTCGTCGCCGGACTTCACGATTTCGATGACGCCTGCGACTGCCTTGCACGCGGCTTCATCCATGGAGGCGATCTTGCCGCCCTTGACGGGGGAGACGGCAAGGGTGGCTATCTTCATGCCGGGCTGGCGAATATCGATGCCATAGGTGGCGGAGCCGTTGACCTTGTGGGCTGTGTCCACGCGTTTTGCGTTGGTGCCAATTAGTCGAAACTGCGACGGCTCCTTGAGCTTGACATCCTTCGGAACCGGCTGGGCCGCGGCGTCCGGCGCAACATCCGCATAGGTCAGCTGCTTGCCCGTCGCGGGGTCGTGGATGACGCCGCGCTCTACCGTCAGCGTTGCAGCATCGGCGTTCCAGCGCGCTGCGGCCGCCGACACCAGCATGATGCGCGCCGAGGCTGCCGCTTGACGCAGCCGCATCCAGTCGGAGCGGGTCGAGGTGGAGCCGCCCGTCGCTTGGTCGTAGAGGTTGGGGTCCATGTATTTTGACATGTCCGGCGGCGCTGCTTCCACTTTCACCTGGGCGAGATCGAGCTCGAGCTCCTCGGCCATCATCATGGCGCTGGAAGTGTAGATGCCCTGGCCGACTTCCGTATGCGGCATGATCAGCGTCACTCCCTGTTCGTCGATCTTGACGAAAGCATTGGGAATGAACGGGCCTGTGGCCGCAAGCGCTGCGCGCGTGCGGCCTGCATCGGGCAATTCAAGCGAAAGAAGAAGGCCGCCGGTCGCCAGCGCGGTTCCCTTGAGGAAGCTGCGGCGAGAATAGAGGTTCTTGATCATCTCCGTCTCCTTTACGCCGACGCTGCTGCGTGGATGGCTTCGCGGATGCGGACATAGGTGCCGCAGCGACAGATATTGCCGGACATGGCGTCATCGATATCGGCGTCCGTCGGTTTCGGATTGGCGGACAGGAGCGCGATGGCCGACATGATCTGGCCGGACTGGCAATAGCCGCATTGCACCACTTCCTTTTCGAGCCAGGCGGCCTGGACCTTGGCGCCGATCGCATTGGCGGGGGCTCCCTCGATCGTGGTGATGGGCTGGTTCTCGATCATGTCCATGGTGGTCTGGCAGGCGCGAACGGCCTCGTCGCCCAGATGGACGGTGCAAGCGCCGCATTGAGCGATCCCGCAGCCATATTTTGTTCCGGTCATCCCCAGGATGTCGCGGAGCACCCAGAGCAGGGGCATGTCGTCGGGAGCGTCCACCTGATGCGAAGCGCCATTGATGACAAGAGTTTTCATCCTGATTGTCCCTTTCACCAGGTCGGGGTTACTTTGCAGACAATGTTTTGAGATACACGATGATATCGGCGCGATCCGCGTCCTTCTTGACGGACAGGCTCATGCGCGTGCCTTTCACCAGCGCTGCCGGCGCTTTAAGGAATGTGTCGAGCGTGGCTTCGTCCCAGGTGAGGCCCGAGGCCTTGAGCGCTGCCGAATATTTGTAATCGGGGTTTGAAGCGGCTGGCCGCCCCACAATGTTGAGAAGGCCGGGTCCAACCTTGTTCTGGCCCGTGATCGCATGACAGGCGCTGCACCGGGAAAACAGCTTCTTGCCGTTTGCCGCATCGCCGTCGGCCAGAGCGGATGTTGCGGACGCAACCAGGAAAAACGCCGCGGCGGCGGTGGAGAGGGTCGTTCGCATGAAAACCTCTTGGGTTGGAGCGACGCCATTGGCGCAATGGCCTTGGCGCAGCGTGCAAATGGTCAGTGGATGATGGACGCGCCCACTCGGATCGGCGCCTCCGGCCGTCAGGCCCTGGCTCAACCGTCGAGAAACGGTTTGCGACAACTCTTGCGCCGCGCATCCGAACTGGATTGTACGTTCCGAGCCTTTTGGCTTGATGAGCGTCAATTTCCGCTGGGATCCATTGTTCGGCAAGATGATACAAGGCCGCCTACTTAGGCGGGTCTATCTCTTCGATCGTGAGGAACCATCAGGAGAGAAAGCATGCCGGACGATTCTTATCCGCCGATCGAGCCATGGCGGACTGGCCTCAGAGGTCGATGCCCGCGCTGCGGGCAGGGAGATCTTTTTTCCGGCTTCCTGTCGCTGGGAGCGCGCTGCGACGTTTGCGGCCTCGACTATTCTTTCGCCGATCCTGCCGATGGGCCGGCCTTTTTCGTCATCTGTTTCGCCTGCATCCCGAGCGTATTTCTCGGGGTATGGCTGGAGGTGGCCTACCAGGCGTCGCTTTGGGTGCAGGTGTTCGTGACGGGGCCCTTCATGCTTCTAACCTGTATCCCGCCCTTGAGGCCGCTGAAGGGCTGGCTGGTGGCAAGCCAGTATTTCTACAAGGCTGAGCAAGGAAAGCTCGGCTGACATTTGTTGATCCTGGCGCGAAAAGACCCGGCGGAGGCATGTCCGCCGGGTCTCAAGGTCCTTCTGAGGTCTACTTTGCGCGCGCCAGGCGATCGACCGCATCCGTGGTGGTCCAGAGGTCGTTTGCAAACCAGCGGAAATTGACCAATGCGGCGAGATAGGCGTCGCCTTCCGGCAGCTTGCTGCCCGCGGTCGCATCCCGCACCACCGCCACCTCAAAGCCTTTCTCGACCAGATCGCGCAGATGGGATTCGACGCAGAAATTCGCCGCCATGCCGGCGAGGATCACCTTGTCGATCTTCTTCTTGCGCAATTGGAAGACAACATCGTTGGTCTGCGGTCCGGCGATCTTGTGCGGCGAGCAGACGATGGTTTTCCCGTCCTCGATGAAGGGCTTGTATTCCGGCATCCAGTCGGCGCCCGATCCATCGAAGCCTTCGAGCGACAGCGGGTCGCGGCGGTCGAACATGCGCAATTTGTGCATGAGCGTTTCGCCGGTGGCGGCAAAATCCCAGCGGTGGTCGAAGGGATAGTAGTAATGGGGCGAAATCACCACCTCAATGCCGGCGGATTTCGACGCCTGCAGCAGTCGACCAATGTTTTCGACGGTGTTGTGTTCGGTGATGCTCTCGCCAAAGGCGCCCCAGGCGGCTCCTTTGGGGCTCAGGAAATCGATCTGGGGGTCCGTGATCAACAGGGCGGTGCGGCCGGGCTCTATGTCCATTCCGACCTTCGGAAGAGCGGGATTTTCCGGATCAGCATAGACGGCCAGGGAATTGCTGCTCATGGTCAAGTCTCCTTTGTTTGGTTGATGCGCCAAGGCTAGGAGCCTGCCAGGAGACTTGATTGTACCATCCTGCAGTTTGATAATGCCCGGTTGCTGGCCGGGCGGATCGCGCGATTTTCAGCATGATTGTCAAATCTGCCGAATGCCAAGTTGGCGTTTTATCCGGAAGCGGGGCATACGCTCCTCTTTCCGTTTACTGAGGATTTCCAGCAGAAACAGACCATCTTTTCTCTAGGACAGAGCATCCGAGGCGCTGACGCGCATCACAGAGAAATTGCCCGATCTTGCTGCAACGCCCACGGCGCTGGTTGCAGACTCCGTTGCGACCGAATATTCCTCTTTGCGAGAGGAACCGAACCGGCTTTCTGGTCCATCTGTTCCACGGCGCCTGATGACGGGGAACGATTGGTGGCAAGCGGGGATGTCCTTGAATTCGGCGGCTTTCGCCTGTCGCCCAGCGAGCGGCTGCTGAGTCACGATGGACTCGCCATTCGCTTGGGCAGCAGGGCGCTCGATATTCTGCATTGCCTCATCGAAAGAGCTGGCAGCATCGTCAGCAATGACGAGCTCATCCGGGAAGTGTGGGGCGCCATCCATGTCGAGGAAGTCAGCCTCCGGGTTCACATCTCGGAACTGCGAAAGGCGCTCGGGCAGTTTGCCGATGCAGACCGCTACATCGTCAATGTCCCGGGCCGTGGTTATAGCTTTACCGGCCAGGTCAGGCAGGAGCGGGTCCAGGCGCAGTCCACTCCCCCGCTTGAGCCGACGATCGCACAGTTCGACCCGCTTCCGCTACGTCCTTTAAAGCTGGTAGGGCGCGAACAGGACGTCAGGCGCATCCAGAACGAGTTGCTGGCGAATCGTTTCGTGTCGATCGTGGGCACGGGAGGAATTGGCAAGACGACCGTCGCGCTCGCGGTTGCTCAAAACCTGCTCAGCGAGTTTGGCGGTTCCGTTCTGTTCGTTGATCTCGCTCCCTTGCGCGATCAGAAAATGGTGATGAGCGCCTTCGCCACGGCCTTGGGATTGCCCGTGCGGGGCGAGAATGATTCAGCCAGCATTCTGGCCGTGCTGGAGACGGCGAAGATCCTGCTCATTATCGACAACTGCGAACATGTCATTGGCGCAGTCGCCGAGTTGACGGAGAAGATCTTCGAGAAGGCTCCGCAGGTCTATCTGCTGACCACCACGCGCGAACCGCTTCGAGTCCGGGGCGAACGGGTCATGCGGCTGCAGGGACTTGGCGTTCCGCCGGAAGACGAGGCCGCAACGGCCCAAAGCGTCGCCGCCTATCCTGCCGTGTCGCTGTTCGTAGAGCGCGCTCGGGCCCAGGCGGAAGACTTTCAATTAACTGACGACAATGCGGCCGTCGTCGCCCAAATCTGCCGCGGCCTGGATGGGCTGGCGTTGGCGATAGAGCTTGCGGCCGGTCGGGTCGCGGCCATCGGCGTCCAGGGGATCGCCGGCTATCTCCATCAGCGTTTCAGCATCCTCAACCGCGGGCGACGGACCGCTCATCCGCGCCATCAGGCGCTTCGCCTGACGCTCGACTGGAGCTACGACCTGCTTGAAGATGCTGAAAGGATCGTTCTCAGGCGGCTCAGCGTCTTTGCAGGCTCGTTCTCGCTGGATGCGGCGGAAGAGATCGCCAGCGATGGCGACATGCCAGCCCATGACGTGGGCGAACTGCTGTCAAACCTCGTCGACAAGTCCCTCGTCTCAGCTGATGTCGCTCATGACGACGTCCGCTTTCGGCTTCTCGACACCACGCGCGAATATGCGGCGGAGCGGCTCAGGCAATCTGAGGAAACCGCGATCTTCAGCCGCCGGCACGCGGCGTATTACGGTCGATTGCTGAACAACGAGGTCCGGGAGAGGCCTGATGAGACGGCCGCGCATCTGCGTCCGGATCTGGACAATGTTCGAATAGCGCTAGATTGGAGTTTTTCCGCCGCGGGCGACATCGACATTGCCACACCGCTTGCGATCGCGGCGGGCGACCTCTTGACGGACCTGTCGCTTCTCGCCGAATGCGCCAAATGGGCCTCCGTCGCGCTGGAGCGTCTGCCGGAAGCTCAAAAGGGCGCACATGCCGAGATGGCGCTTCTGACGCATTTCGCTATGCCGCTTCTGTTCATGCGCGGCAATTCGGAGGAGGTCGGGCGAGCCATTGATCGCGCTTTGACGCTTGCGCAGCAACTGGACGACAGGGTCTTCTGGCCAAGCACCGTGTCCGCCCTGTTCGCCTTCCACCTTCGGGCCGGTCACGTCGAAGGCATGCTCGAGACGATCCGCCGGGCCGAAGCGATGTCTCAGGGCCAGCAGGATCAAGGCATGCTGGAGAGCATGAAGTCCATCGTGGCCTTCTTCTCCAGCGAGATTACAAAGAACCGGCGCCATGCGGAGCGCGCGCTGGCCATGCTTCCGCTCAAGCGGTCGAACCGTCTTGTTCGCATCGGCGTCGACCTGCGCATCTGGACCTACACCTCTTATGTCCTGTCTCTTTGGATCCACGGGTATCGGACAACGGCGAGGGCCATGGCGTTTCGAATGGTCGAGGAGGCCGAGGCGCTGGGCAGCGCCGTGCCCCTGGCCACCGCATTGGTCTGGAGCAGCGTGCTCGCGCTTTGGGCCGGAGATGTTGAGGTTGCCGAGCAGCGAACGCAGCGGCTTCTTCGATGCGCAATGCGCAACGCGCTTCTGCCTTTCCGGTTCGTCGCCGAGGGACATAGCGGCACGATCGCCGTACTCCGGGGCAATGTTGAGCAGGGCATCGACATCCTGGAGCGCAGCGTCGCCAAACTGGTGCAAACCAATAGCCGGGTTCAGGAGATCCTGCTGTTGGGACAACTGACCAAGGCTTATGCGGCGGCAGGGCGATACACCGAGGCGCGGGAGCGGGTGGAAGCGGCGCTATCGCGGGCTTCCAACACGGCGACCAAAGTCAACCGCGCCGATCTTATGCGGCTCCGGGCGCTATACCGCTGGCGCGAAAATGGCGACCATGACGCCTACTTGGATGGTTTGAAGCAGGCGTTGGCGCAGGCGCGTGAAGACGATATCCTGACTGTGGAAATGCGGATATTGGCGACCCTTGCCGCCATGTCGGAGGCGCCAGACATATCAATTCAAGCGCATGCGGAGCTTCGCGAAATCTTTGGCCGCTTCACGGAAGATCTCGACAGCCCGGATCTGGTTGCCGTGCGGCGATTGCTGGAAAAAGGGCCAGCTGCTTCTGAGCAGGGTGTTAGCGCGCCAGGCAACGTCTCTTAACATCTTATAACTCGCGATTGTCGCAGGCCTGCTGCACCTTGCTGCAAGCCACAGCGAGGTCGCTCACATGACAACCACGACAGCTCTACATTCTGCAGCCGTTCTTCATTTTGGTGGGCTTTACGACGAGAGCGCCTGCGATTCGGCGTTGGGTCTGGGCGCTCGCCGCCAATCGTTAGAGGCGCCGGCCTCCGGGTCCAACAACAACCGGCGCAACGGACTTTCGGATTGGCAGATCAAGAAGATCACGCGTCACATCGACCAGAATATACGCTCAACTCTCAGGATCGTTGACCTTGGCGAACTCGTTCAGCTGAGCGCCAGCCACTTTTCACGCAACTTCAAGGTCTCTTTCGGCGAGTCGCCTTACGCCTATGTGCTGTCCAGGCGCATTGCGCTTGCTAAGTACTTGATCTGCAACACGGAGGAGCCATTAAGCCAGATCGCGCATGACTGCGGGATGAGCGATCAGGCGCATATGTGCAAATTGTTTAAGCGCATTGCTGGCGCCACGCCCCATCAGTGGCGGCAGATTGGGCGGAGGATCCACGCACAGAAGGAATGATATTCCACCTCCGCGCGAAGCGAAATCGTCTCTGAGCAGGAATCGACAATAGGCGCCCCGAAGAGGCCCCTAACGTGCCCTTCATTGTCATGACGAGCGATTTAACTGCGTGAAGAGGACAAAAGCCGGCTATGGGGTCTCATCAGGAAAAGCCGCTTGCCGGCAAAGTTGCATTTCTCACCGGAGCCGACAACGGCATCGGCCCGGCGACGGCCTTTGCGCTGGCGGAAGGCGGAGCGGAGCTGATCCTCGCAGTCGGCGGTCTGGAGCCTGAGCCTGCCTTCGTGCGTCCGCTTCGGGCGGCCGGCGCCCGAGTCACAGTTTTTCATGTCATTACGCCGATGAGTATCGAACAATGCATCCGTCTCGTTCGGCGCGCGATCGCGATCGTGGGCAAGCTGGATATCCTCGTCGTCAATTGTGAACAGAGGCTGCAATGGCAGGTCGATGATCTCGATCTGGATGAAGACGCCCTCGAGATGCAATTCGCCATCAATGTCAGGGCATCGATCGCCGTCATCCGCACCGCGATCAAGGGCATGAGGGATCATGGTCGCGTCATCGCCGTCGGGTCCAGCGTCGCAGATCGCGTGGGAACCCCAGGGCTTGCAGATTATGCGGCCACGCGGGCGGCGATCGCCGCCTTCTGCAGAGGCGCTGCGCATGACGTCGGACCCCGCGGGACCACAGTCAACGTGGTCCAGCTTGGCGCAGTTGACGCCCTGCTTGAGAGCGTGCCCCTGGCGCAGCGCCAAGCCGAAATCGAAGCCAATGCGATGAAGCGCTTGGGCACTGCGCAGGAAGCGGCGGCGGCGGTCGCCTTTCTCGCCAGCCCGGCCGCCTCATTCATCAGCGGGGCGACCCTCAATGTTGATGGCGGCTACAGCGCGTGATCGGCGAAGTATTGCGACTTCGGCGACGCGGAGATGCGTGCTCAGCTTTCAGGGTTCTTTGCGAGCAAGCTATGGATCGTATGGCTCTCGCCCAGTTCCGGCGGGCTCCAACCGCGTTGCACGATCTCCTCGTAACCTGTGCGTTCACCGCGCATGGCGCTTTCTATGACCCGGCCAATATCCGTGAAGCCGGCGACAAATCCCGGATTCTCGGATGCTCGCTTTGAACGATCCACCAGAGGCGCCATGCGATCGAGAGCTGCGACATCCTCATCCACAAAGATGGCCTTGCGCTTCTCGACCTCGTATGGATGCATGCCCAGCGCCTGAAGCGCAAGTCCTGCCGCCTCGACCGAACTGCCGAACAATTCCCGGACGATATGATCGGCGCCCGCCTCAGCGAGTTCGTAATGGTGAAGCCGGTCATAGGCGCGGGCGATGATGCGGATGTCGGGATTGAGTTGTCGCGCGTGGCGGACGATGTCGGCTGCGTGGTCGCGATCGTCGATCGCGACGACAATCAGATCGGCCTTTGCGAGACCTGCGGACGCCAAGAGATCAGGGCGGCTCGCGTCGCCGAAAAAGGATTTGATGCCGAACAGGCGGATGCCGTCCACAACATCGGCGCGATAATCCAGCACGACGGTCTTGTAGCCGTTCGCCAGCAGCATGCGATTGACGATCTGCCCAAACCGCCCCACGCCTGCGATGATGATGTTTCCTTCGGTGGGTTGGTCCGCTTCGGCCTCTTCTTTGCGAGCGTCGAGCAGGATCGCGATGCGATCAGAGAGTGCAAACAGCGCCGGCGTCAGGATCATTCCCAGCGTGATCACCAGCACGGCCACGGAGGCCGCCTGCTCCGTCATGAGCCCGCGTTCCCATCCGATCGAGAGAAGGACGAAGCCGAATTCTCCCGCTTGCGCGAGACCCAGCGCAAAGAGCCATCCGGCCGTATTTCTGACCCGAAAAAGCCATGCAAGCGGCAGGAGAACGGCTGTCTTGATGGCCATCAGGGCCAATGTGGCTGCAACGATCACCAGCCAATTGTCTCGCAGGATCGCCAGATCGATTTTTGCACCGATCGTCATGAAAAACAGGCCCAGCAGCAAGCCCTTGAACGGCTCCACATCATTCTGCAGTTCATGCTTATATTCACTGTTGGCGAGAACGACGCCGCCGAGGAATGCCCCCAATGCCGGCGACAGCCCAACCGCCGACATCAGCAGCGCGATTGCGACCACCACAAGCAGCGCCATCGCGGTGAATATCTCGCGAAGCTTCAGCAGCGCGATCAGTCGGAACATGGGTCGCGACAGATATTGCCCCGCAATCACCACCACCGCGACGGCCGCCAGTGTCAGAAGGGCGGACGCCCATCCGGGCAGACCGGCGAGCAGGGAGGAGCCGTGACCGGCCTGCGCCTCGCCGCCCGCGCCGGCGATCAGCGGAATGCAAGCCAGCATTGGGATAACGGCAAGATCCTGGAACAGCAGCACGGCGAAGCTTGCCCTTCCGCCATCCGAATCCAGCATTCCCTTTTCCTCGAGCGTCTGAAGCACGATGGCGGTGGAAGACAGAGCCGCCACAAAACCAAACAGCAGGCTCTGCTGCCAGCTGAAGCCGATGGCGACGCAAACAAGCGTGACGACGGCGATCGTGGCGCTGACTTGCAATCCGCCGAGACCCAACAGCTTGGCGCGCAGCTTCCACACCATTTGCGGATCGATCTCCAGTCCGATCAAGAACAGCATCATGACGATGCCGAACTCCGAAAATTGCTCGAGATAAGCCGAGCCTGACGTGGACACGTGAAGAACGGGACCGATCAGGACCCCCGCAGCAATATAACCGACCACGGTCCCAAGCCCCAGTCGCTGCGAGACGATGACCGTGAACACCGCGGCCGCCAGATAGGCAAATGCATAGAGCGCCAATCCATCCATGGCCTACTCTCCGATCAAGCGGACGAGATCGTCCTTGGATAAGGTTGGGTGCGTTCGGGCGGCGTCGAGATCGAAACGATCATCCCTGAGGGCCGCCAACAATTCTGGATAGGCCAGGATGTGAGCTTGAGCGCCATCCGCCGCGATCTGGTTGGCTTTGTGAAGCACGAAAGGCGGCAGAAACTCCATGCCGCAGAGCCGCGCCGTCTGACGCAGCGGCAACAGAAAGGTCTCAATCTCGTGTTCATTGCCGCCTGTGGCCGCGTAATCGTCACGACTTCCGCCGGTGGTGACACAGGCTAGAAGATATTTGCCCTTGAGCTTCTTTCCGGTCGGCCCATAGGCGAAGCCGTATTCGAGCACCAGGTCTTGCCATTGCTTGAGCAACGCCGGCGTCGAATACCAGAAAAGCGGAAACTGGAAAAGAATGACGTCATGGGCGAGAAGCCTCTGTTGTTCGCGCTCGACATCAATCGAAAAGCGAGGATATTCGGCATAGAGATCGACAAAGGTGACGCCGCGCACGCGACGCGCCTGCTCCGCCATGGCCAAATTGATGCTCTTCTTCCGTTGCGCCGGATGCGCAAACAGAACCAAAACCTGCATGAACCATCTTTCCAAGGCTGGGATAATCATAAGCCAGGCCACATGCGACGCAGCGGCGAGCGGCAGCCCTTAGCATATCTCAATCAGTTTGAATTGGACAATCCTATCGTCTGCGCACTCGTCAGCTGCGGGACGGAATGAGCTGGATGGTCAAAGATTTGAAGCCCAACCGCCGTTAATTTCCTCTCGAAACCCATCTTAAAACTTCGAACCGGCCCCGACGATCACGGGAAGCCATCACGCGCCTATAGGTCAGTGTGCGGCTTCTCAATAACACTACAGTTTTGACGCCGGAACGTCCAACAAGGAGTATTCGTCATGCATCCCCTCGTTCAGAAAATCATTGACGCCCATGGCGGCCTTGAACGTTGGAAATCGTTCTCCACCCTGACCGCGCACCTGAAGCAGGGCGGCGCGCTCTGGATGCTGAAGGGCCAGGCAGGGCGGCTGGACGACACCAATGTCACAGTGGGTCTGACGTCGGAATGGGCGTCGCATCACCCCTTTGGTCCTGAGGGACATGTTTCCCACTTCACGCCGGGGCTCGTCCAGCTGAAGGACGCCGCTGGCAACGTCGTCGAGGAGCTCTCCGATCCGCGATCCTCCTTTGCTGGCCACACGTTGGAAACTCCGTGGAGCGTCGCGCAGCTCGCCTATTTCGCTGGCGTCGCCATGTGGACCTATCTCAACATGCCCTTCCTTCTGGCCGCGCCCGGCGTGAAGGTTGAAGATATCGGACCCTGGCAGGAGAAGGGCGAGACCTGGACGCGTCTGAAAGTGACCTTTCCCGCTGACGTCGCCACCCACAGCACGGTCCAGACGATCTATGTCGACGCCAACGGCCTGCTGAAGCGTCATGACTACGATGTCGAGATTGCCGGCAATACGCCGGGCGCGCATTATATCGACGGCTATACGGACGTGCAGGGAATCAAGATCCCTGCCCTCCGCCGCATCTTCCCACGCCAGCCGGACGGACAAGCCATGGCCGAGCCGCTTGTCGTTTCGGTTGATCTTTCAGCGATCCGTTTGTTCTAGATCGTGTGGCATCGTGGCCCCCCAAGGCTGACCAAATCAGATTCGGGACCGTCGTTTAGACGCAGTCATACGCGTATTTCGTTTTGTAACGGATCGGCGGAGAGCCCGGAGAAAAATGATCCGCGAGCAGACGCGTCAATTCATAAACGCCTAGCTCAGTATCCTTTTCTCGAAATCAGTCAGCAACGACGGCTTATCAGTCGTCGGAACCTACGGTGGTCAAGGGCTTCTGTGTGCCGTTGCACGTCCATCACGACGAGGACGAGACCTTCTACATGCTGGATGGCGCGGCTCGTTTTCAGGTCGAGGACAAGATTTTGACGCCGTTCCCGACCCGTCCTTTCAAGTTCCGGGCGGCGTCCGCCACTCGCTCCGTGTGATCTCGGATGTCGCGAAATTCCTGACCATCTCGAACTGCCAGTTCGAGGCAATGCTTCTGGAGGCTTCCGTTCCGGCTGAACGGGGGAACTTCCTCCGGAATCGCCATTCGGGCCGACCGAGCAGCAGCAACTTGCCGAGATCTGCAACCGCAACGGCATCGAGTTTCTGGGGCCGCCGGTCGAATGACATAGAGGTCTCGCGGAGACGGGATGCCCCCCGCGAGACCCTGATGCGATTGTGTCAGCGCTGATAACGGGCAGCCGGTTTTCGGCTGGAGAGATGCGGCAGCATCACCGCGCGCGCGGCCTCCCAGGCATCCCATTCCGCAGCATCCGCCAGGGAAGGAATGCTGGCGAATTCGCCCCGATCCAGGCCCAGAAGAGCGGCGTCCACGAGGTCAGCGGCGGACATGACCCACTCGGTCGGCAGGTTGCTAGCCGGCAGGCCAGCCACATCCCAAAATTCTGTGCCCGTCGCGCCAGGCAGCACGACCTGGACATTGACGCCTGTGCCAGCCAGTTCCTTGCGCAGCGACTGGCTGAATGCGAGCACAAAAGACTTGGTGCCGCCATAGACGCCGTTGAGGATTTCAGGCCCGATGGCGACGATCGAGGAAATATTGATGATCGTTCCCTTGCCGCGGGCGATAAAGCGGGGCACGGCCGCATAGGTCAATCGCAGGGGCGCCGTGACATTGATCACCACCATGGCCTGCATCTCCCGCGCATCGGCTGCGGTTAGGGGAGCAGCGCTGCCGAAGCCGGCGTTGTTGACAAGATGCGTGATCGTCTGGTCCTCTGCAATGACGGCTTCGACGGCGCGCAAACCTTCCTCGGAACCGAGATCCGCGGCGATCGTCTTCACCTGAACGCCGTGCTCCTGCTTCAGCGAGGCAGCCACATCAGCCAATCGGCCAAGATTGCGCGCAACGAGTATGAGATCATGGCCGCGGGCTGCAAAACGGTCCGCATAGACGGCGCCGATGCCGGACGATGCGCCGGTGATCAGAACGGTTCCTTTGGTGTCAGTCATTGTCTTGTCCTCTCATTGCCGGGACGTTGTCCCGTTGTTTCGATGAGTGAACCTTAGCGCTGGACGAGCTCGTCTCGAATGACGTATATCCGTCAAAAAGAGACATGACAGATCTATGGGGTTCTCACATGCGCCACATCGGCTTCATCATGGAAAACGGCTTCCAGGTCATGGGCATGGCCGCGCTCACCGCGTTCGAATTCGCAAATGAAGCGCTCGGAACCGAAGCCTATCGCCTGACTGTGATGTCCGAGAAGGGCGGCCCGATCCGCTCCTCGCTGGGCATCAAAATCGAAACGCAGCCTCTGGGCGCCTTTCCGGACACGCTGATGGTGGTCGGCGAACTGGAGCCGCAGCCAATGACTGCGCCTTTGCGCGACTATATAAGACAAGCGGGCGCAGCCTCTCGTCGGGTGGCGGGCGTTTGCACGGGCGCATTTCTTCTGGCCGAGGCAGGGCTTCTTGATGGCCGACAGGCCACAACCCACTGGGCGCATGCTCGCACGCTGCAGGAACGGTTCCCCAATATCGAGGTCGATGAAGATCGCATTTTCATTGAGGACGGGTCGATCTGGACGTCGGCGGGCATGAGTTCCGCCGTAGACCTGACGCTTGCGCTGATTGAGGATGATCATGGCTCGGAGCTTTCGCGCCAGATCGCCCGCAATCTCGTCGTCTACCACCGGCGGCCGGGAGGACAGTCGCAGTTCTCGGCGCTGCTGGAACTTGAACCGCGGTCAGATCGCGTCAGGCGCACGCTCGTCTATGCCAAGGAACACCTGCGCAATCCGTTGACCGTGGAGGAACTTGCGGAGGTGGCGAGCCTGAGCCCGCGCCAGTTCAGCCGACTTTTCCACGAGGAAACCGGACAATCTCCCGCCAAGGCCGTGGAGCGGCTGCGCCTCGAGGCTGCCAAGGCGATGCTGGAGGAAGGGCGCCATCCGCTCGACATTGTCGCCCGCGACACCGGTTTCGCAGACCGCGACCGGATGCGCCGCGCTTTCCTGCGCTTCTTCGGCCAGCCCCCGCAGAGCCTGCGTCGCAGCTTGAAGCTCATTGAAGGCGAAGACGAAAAGATCGCCGCTGGCTGAAAGCTCATGTCCTTATTTGACGTTTTTACGTCATTTGAGCCACAACGAAACCAGCCTATGTTCCTTTCATCGAAACGAGCCCAGCGGGCAATGAAAGGAATGGAACGTGTCTTCTGCAACCAATCTGGAATGGATTGACACCGCACATGGCCGCCTTGCGCTTCGCAAGGATGGCCCCGAAGGCGGCATCCCGCTCCTTCTGCTTCAACGCTTTCGCGGAACGCTGGACGATTGGGATCCGGCCTTCATCCAGGCGATCTCCAGGGATCGCCGGGTGATCCGCTTCGACAGCGCCGGCATTGGCCGGTCCGAAGGCGAGGTTTCCGAAACGATCGCCGGCATGGCGGCCGTGGCCGTCGAGGTGCTGGCGGTGCTCGGCCTTTCAGAGGTCGATGTTCTCGGTTGGTCTCTTGGCGGGGTCGTCGCCCAGCAGTTCGCGCTGGATTATCCGCATCTGGTGCGACGCCTGATCGTGGCCGGATCAAGCCCGGGCGGCATTACCGATGGTCCGCAGCAGCATCCGCGGGTGCCCCAGGTGATGACCAAGGGTGAGAACGGCGACGATGACTTCCTCTTCCTGTTCTATCCTGAAACCGAAAGCGCCGTTGCCCATGGGCGGGCCTCGCTGGCGCGCATCAAGTCGCAGCCGGACTACGGACCGAAGACGTCGCCGCTCGCCTTCATGGCGCAGGCCAAGGCGATTTCCACATGGCCGGGCGTGCTGCATCGCGTGAACGAACTGCGTCTGCCGATCCTGGTCGCCAATGGCGCCCATGACGTGATGATCCCGGCCTACCGCTCCTATGTGCTTTCACAGCAGGCGCCGGACGCCAAGCTGGTTCTCTATCCTGATGCGGGTCACGCCTTTCTCTTTCAGGAGATCGAGGATTTCGCCCAGGAGATTGATCGGTTTCTCGAGGGTTGATCCGGCAATGGCCGGATCCGCCAATCCTTCTGTCCACCCATCAAACAAATATCGCCAAAAACTGGAGATCGACCATGTCTGCTATCACCACAATGACGGATGACGAAGTCACGCCGGAAGTCGCCGAAATCTTTGCCGGAGCAAAAGCCGCGATGGGCAAGGTACCGAACCTGTTTCGCGTGCTCGCCCATGCGCCGGCGGCGCTTGAGGTTTACACCGGAAGCAAGCGTTTCCTCAGCGGCGGCGTGCTGACGCCGCAGGCGCAGGAGCAGATCGCGATTGCGATCGCGGCGGCCAACGGTTGCGACTATTGCCTTGCGGCCCATACGGGCGGCGCCCGCGCCGCCGGCGTCTCGGCCGAAAACCGCGCTTCAGCCCAAAAGGGACGCACGTCTGACCCAAAGATCCAGGCCATTCTGGACCTCGCCCTCGCGATCAACGCAACGCACGGACAGGCCTCCGCCCCGGCGCTGGAGGTGGCGCGCAGCTATGGACTTTCAGACGCAGAGATCCTGGAAACGGCAGCGCATGTCGCCGTCAACATCCTGACCAACAGCGTCAACAACATCGTCGGAACGACGCTCGACTTTCCCAAGGTCGAGCGCGTTGCCTGACGGCCGCAACCGGCCGGGGCTTTGCTCCGGCCGATCCCGACCTCGCCCCTGAACCCAAACTGAGTTTCCACCCAAACGCGGCGCGGCCTGGACGCCACGCCCGACCAAGGAGTCACGACCATGAACATCACCGGAAACACCATTTTCATCACCGGCGGCACATCCGGCATCGGCCGCGCGCTGGCGGAAGCCCTGCACGCCCGCGGCAACAAGGTGATCGTCGCAGGCCGTCGCAAGGCCCTGCTGGACGAAGTCTCCGCCGCCAATCCTGGTATTGACGGGGTCGAACTGGACATTGCCGATCTCACTGACATCGATCGTGTGGCTCAACGCCTCGTGAAGCACTATCCGACCCTGAACGTGCTGATCAACAATGCCGGCATCATGCCTTTCGACGACGCGGGTTCGAAGATTGACGACGAACTTTCTCGCCGGATCATCGACACCAACCTCTTGGGACCGATCCGCCTGACATCGGCGCTGATCGATCACCTGAAGAGCCAGCCCGCGGCAACCATCATCCACAACACGTCGGTGCTCGCCTATGTGCCGCTCGCATCGACGGCTGTCTATTCGGCCAGCAAGGCGGCGCTCCATTCCTATGCGCTCTCGCAGCGTTTCCAACTGCGCGACACCTCTGTCCGCGTTCAGGAAATTGCGCCGCCATGGGTGGATACGGATCTGATCAAAAAGAGCGGCGACCCCCGCGCCATGCCGCTCGATATCTTCATCGAGAAAACGATCGCCAAGCTCGCCACCGACGCGCCTGAAGTGCTCGTCGACGAAATCCAGACCTTCCGCGACAATCCCGGCAGCGGCGAGCATGCGCTGGTGCATGGCTTCAATCAGGCTCTGGTCGAGAACCCCATTCCGGTCTGAGCAATATCGACACCACCGCGCTCCATTGGTTCGGTGGTGGTTCCTCTTTGCAAAGAGTTGAAGAGACTTGCTCTTGAAGGGATATGGACCGCAGACCCGTAGTCTCAGCATCATTGAAATGATTTAATCGTACGATTCTGTTTGAGAAAGCCGCTCTTGCGCCTGTCGCGCCGGCCGATTTTCGGGCTCGCGACAAAGGCGACGATCCGCAGCACGGGCGCGACTATGCCGAAACGTTGGTAGCAGCGCGGCTTTCACTCAACTTTTGTCCAGTGAGGCCGCGCCACTTCAGCATTCACCCTTGAGCGATTGCCGGTCGCCGCAACGAGACGAATACGACCACCGCCGTGATGAGTGTGATGGCGGCCAGGCACAGCGTAAGCGTGCCAAACGCGTCACCGTAGCTTGCGAGAAGTGTCGGTGGCGGAACCTCAGGAGCGAGCGCAGAAGCACCTCCAAAATTGCCCGTCGCAAGTAGCTCCGCAATTAGAGATGAAGCCGTTGGTTGCGAGACAATTTTCGAGACCTGGGACTGCGCTAAGCCGCTCAGCAGTGCCGTCACCAGCGCCAACGCGATGCCTTCGCCAGCGACGCGAACGGTACCGAAGATCCCGGCGGCCATGCCTGCTCGCTCTTTCGGCACGACACTAACCGCGAGTCCATCCATCAGGCCCCACGGAAAGCTGATGCCGACGCCGATGACAAGGAGAGCCGGAACGAAGTCGGCCGGCCGAGCGCCGATCGGAACGAGGCCGAGCCAGAACACGCCCAGGCTGGAGATGACGAGGCCGAGGCCACAAAGCGCAGCGGGTGACAGCCAACGGGTCAGCGATCCCGCAAGCAGCGGCAACACTAGCAAGGGTGCCGACATGGCGAACATGGTTTGGCCAACCTCTGGAGCGGACATACCGTCAATTCCCACGAGTCGGATAGGAAGCAGGATGAGAAGCACGACGAAGCCATAGGCAGGGGCGGCGGCAAGAAGTTGGACACCTGCAAACTGCCGGTAGCGAAACAAGTCCAGATCCAACATGGGGCGGGCAACGCGTCGCTCAATGAAAACAAACGCGATTAGGAACGCTATGGCTACCGCAAAAAAGGCGATTACCATCGGGTCGGACCAACCACGGCCGGGGCCTTCGAGTATCGCCGTTGTCAGGGCCGCAAGTGCAACTGTGAAGGTTACACACCCTGGCCAATCAACCTTTGTGGCGGCTGGATCACGCGTCTCTACCATATAGAAAATACCGAGGACGAAAGCGGCTACATCGAACGCAACGACCAGACCGAAGATGCTTCGCCAGCCGAACATCTCGTACAGATAAGCTGATGCTATCGGCGCGAGCGAGAGGCCGACCCCGAAGCTCACACCAACGAAACTGAACGCCCGCAACCGTGCAGAACCTTCGAACTCCTGCGCCAAAGCGGCCATCCCGGCCGACATCGCGGCAGCTGCCATGACCCCTTCAGCCGCTCGGATGAGATTAAAGCTCGTCATGTCAGGCACAAAAGCGAGCATCGCCGAGAGAACGGCGAACCCGGCCGTTGCGAAGGCAAATACTCGCTTGCGACCATATCGGTCTGCCAGTGCCCCGGCCGCGAGAAGCATACTTCCGAAGGTCAGGAGATAGGCGTTTGTTGCCCAATTGACAGAGACGGGAGATCCGCCGAGCGCCATGCCTATACTCGGCAAGGCTATCGTTGGTCCCGTAAATGCGAGCGGCATCGACGCGGAGGCCAAGCACACAGCTATGAGAACGGCCACGGGATGCCGTGTTGAAAGTTCATCTGCCATTTTGGTTTCCTGAATGGTTGCGAAGAAACATATCCTTCGGCTCGATGTATTGGGGTTGAGAATAATCCTCAGCCCAGCCTTGGACTCCAGACGGACAGCGTCGCGAGATCAGGTAGGATTTCTTCGACCGTTACTGCGTAAATGGGAACGCTCTAGGCGTTCCGATCAAGGCTGCGACGGTTCGGTGCGCAGCAACATGCCCCTGCGCGAGGCCATGACGGATGCGCCGAGCAGGGTTGCGACAGCAACGAAGACGAACACCATAACCGGCCCCTGAAGATCAATCAGCAAGCCGCCGAGAAGGGCTCCGCCGGAAATAGCGATCTGGATCGTGGTCAGCATCAGCGCTCCAGCACTTTCCGCCTCATCCGGGGCCGATTTGGTGATGAAGCTTTGAACGCTGACAGGTGCCGCGCCGAAGCCGAAGCCCCAGGCGGCAATGGCAGGACCTGCCACGAGAGGTGAAGAGCCGGCCATTGCCAGGACCGAAGCCGACACCGCAATCAGCATGGCTGCGATGATGACCGACCAAGTGGTGCTGCGCTCCGACATGAAGCCACCGAAGAGATTACCGAAAAACCCACTGACACCATAGATCAGCAGCACCAGCGAGATGGTTTCGACGCCCATATGCGGCACATCCTCGAGGAAGGGACGCACATAGGTGTAGCCTGCGAAATGGCCTGACATGACGAAGACGATCGTAAGCAGTCCCACGCGGATACGCGGACGTTGCAGCAGCTTCAGCATTGTGCCGAGACTTGGCGCACCGGCAGGCGGCAAAGACGGAACGGTGAGCATCTGCGTGACAATCGCCACAATGCCAACAATGGCAGCGATGACGAAGGCAGCCCGCCAACCAAGCGTGGCGCCGATCCACGCCCCGGCAGGTGCGGCACAGACGGTCGCAAGCGAAACGCCGGTAAGGATGATGGCCATGGCGCGTGGCAGAAGATGCAACGGCACCAAACGCAACGCCAGCGCCCCCGCCATGGCCCAGAAGCCGCCGAGACCAATGCCCAGAAGCACGCGTGAGGCGAACAGTGTGACCAGACCTGTGGCAAAAGCAGCCAGCATGCTGGAAATAATAGGCGTGATAGTCAGAGCGAACAGCGTCCAGCGCCGGTTGATATTGCAGGTGCCGATGACGACGCCTGGCGCCGCGATCGCCGCTACCAGAGCCGTGACGGTAATGGATTGTCCGGCCATGCCGGAGCTGATGCCCAAATCTTCGGACAGCGGCGTCAAGAGACTAATCGGCAGAAACTCTGCCGTCACTAGACCAAAGACGCCAAGGGCCAACGAGACGACGGCACCCCATGCCGCATGTTCACGCTTTTCCTGTGGATAATTGAGTTCACTGATTTTCCGGCTTTCCATGAGACGTGTCCTTAATAATGGCCGAAGATGAGGCAGGGCAGATCGGCGCTACATGCGTTTCGCCTAATATTGACGGACCGATAATCGTGTTGCGCAATTCTTTAGTGCGCACTATATATATACGAAACAGATAAGTCGCAAGGAGTTTTTTAGTGCGCGATAAAGAATCTGGTCGACCCGGAAGGCCACGATCGTTCGACGTGGAAAGGGCGCTAGTAGTAGGTGAGAGGCTTTTTCATGAGCGCGGCTTCGACGGGGTCTCCCTGTCGGACCTGACTTACGCGCTCAACATCGCTGCTCCCAGCTTCTATGCCGCATTCGGCAGCAAAGCAGACTTCTTCCAACAGATTTTAAACCGTTACAACGCCTCTGCTCTTTCGATCGACGAGTTGATAGTCGAGCAGGACCCCATCGCGGCAATTGAGAAGTTCCTTATAGCTCGCGCCGTCTCGTACAGCGAAGATAACGCCGCAAAAGGCTGTCTTATACTCGACGCAACGCGGAACTGCAGCGATGCCGACGCAGCGAACACGGCAACAAAGCTCGCCGAGGGTGGCCGCGGTCGCGTGCGCGAACTGGTTGCCATATCGCGACCGGATATGGCGGAGCAAGTCAGCGACTTGGTGGCGTGCGTCATGCAAGGGTTGTCCGCGTACGCTCGACAGGGCTGGTCGACTGAGCGTCTTGTCGCGGTCGCAAAGAGTGCGGCTCTTGCAGTTAGAGTGATCGCGGAGAGGTCAAATCCCGTCGAGGAAATCGCTACGAGCCAGAACTCGACTTAAGGAGCAAATTACAGTTTCATCGATCCATCCTGGCAGCCCGGCGAGAATCCCGCCGGGCGTACTCATTCCGCTCAGGCGTTAGCGCCTCCATCCACTGTCAGCGTTGTGCCGGTGACGTATCGAGCCTTTTCACTGGCCAGATAGGCGACTGCGTGCCCGATCTCAACACCTTCACCAAAGCGGCCCGAAGCGGTCAGCTGGCGCATCGGATCACTAAAGGGACCGTGGGCCGGGTTCATATCCGTATCGATCGAGCCAGGCTGGACGATGTTCGCGGTAATGCCCTTAGGCCCGAGTTCGCGTGCAAGTCCTTGATTGAAGGCGGTAAGAGCAGACTTCGTAGCGGCGTAGACGCCGAGGCTGCCGTACGGCACTCGATCTGCGAAGAAGCTGCCGATCGTAATAATGCTACCGCCCTCCTTTAGGTGGGCCAAGGCAAACTTGCTTGTGATGATCGGTCCGCGCACGTTGACATCTAACAGAGCCTGAACATCCTCGATCGAAATATCGGCGAGATCGTTCATCCGAATGATCCCTGCGTTGTTCACGAGGATGTCGAGGCCACCGAGTTCTGCGGCCGCCCTGTCGACCGAGGTCTGAATCGCCCCGATGTCCGCGCTGTCTGCCTTGAGCGCCACGGCGAAACGGCCGAGCCGCTTGATATCGGCCACAACCGCATCGGCTTGATCCTTCGACTTTTCGTACGTGATCGCGACATCAGCGCCATCAGTTGCAAGCGTCTTGGCGATTGCTGCGCCGATGCCACGGCTGCCGCCGGTTACGAGCGCCTTCTTCCCTACAAGGGTCATCGAAATTTCCTTCGTTCAACATGAGGTAGCCCGTCTCGCGACCTACCTTCATGATATTTGGCTTTGGTTCTCACCGGCTCGCCCGTATCACCCGTCCGATATGACGGTAGATGCATGCGGGCGCCGCATTGAGATGGGATAGTAAAGGCGCCGCATTGGCTACGGCATCTTCTACGATGGCAAGAGAAGTGTGGCGAAGGAACGGGTGATCGTCACAGGCCTACCCTGCCCCGCCCATGATTTGCGATCAGTCGATCTGCTGCGAACGCCAAATTTCCAGCGTGTCGATCAGCTGATGAAAACTGACGATCTTGCCGTTGGCAACGCGCACGACATGCATATACTGCGCGTCAAACGGCTTTCCGGTCGATGCCATGATGCCTTTCGATCGGCCCACGGCCACAACAACATTGCCACCGTCGATTAACTCGGTAGGGCCAGCCTTATAATCCTGAAACTCCTTCGCGATACGGCCGAAAACGCCTTCTACGACAGCAGCGGGGGACAGGTACGGGTTGCGATCCCCCAGCAAGAAATTTTCTGATTCTCTCCAATCCAAATCGTCACTTAAAGTCGCTACGACGGCATCGATATCGCCACGTACGAAACTGTCATAAAATTCTTTGACGACTGCAAAACCGGTTCGATCTGACATCTAATTCTCCATTTGTATTCGATAGCTGCGGGGTATGGAAAGGCACGACGACACCGCCGCGCCATCCAGAGGCTTGGCGCATCCGAGAGGGTATGTACGCGCTATTAGACCGGTCGTCTATAGGTGCAAATCTTTTTATTTTTGGAAGTTTTTCTTCGGTTGTAGCTCAACGATTGTGGACGCCAGGTGAACCGGGCGTTATCTGCATATGATGAAACCAAGAATGCCGGAAACAGATACGCGCGCGACAATCCTGAAGGCAGGACGCAAAATCATGGCTCAAAAAGGCTTTTCGGCCGTCGGGCTCAATGAGATCCTTAGCAATGCCGGAGTCCCGAAAGGGTCCTTCTATCATTACTTCTCCTCCAAGGATGCGTTCGGTGAGGCAGTGCTAAAATCCTATTTCGACCGCTATCATGTCGAGATGGATGCTGCATGTTCTATGCCAGATCTGACCATGGCCGAGCGCCTGACCCATTGGTGGCGGAATTGGAGCCCTTACAGTGGTGAAGATGATTTTCAAGAGCGTGGATTGGCGGTGAAGCTTGGCCCTGAGGTCGCAGACCTTTCAGAAGCAATGCGCCTTGCCCTCAAAGTTGGCACCGAGCGGGTCATCGCACGGTTGGCGGACGCGATTGTGTCCGGCGAGAAGGAAGGCTCACTCACCATTGATGATAGCCCGCAACAGGTTGCTGCCTCACTCTACAGCCTCTGGATTGGCGCCAGCGTGATGGCGCGGATCGTTCGCACGGATGATCCCTTCGAACAGGCCATGCGGACTACCCGGCGGACACTCGGCCTCTCCGGCAGCTGACAGATACGGGGGCTTCCGTCGGACAGGTGATGGCAGGAGCTGCTCCCCTATCGGTAACGGCGACGGGAGCGGTGTCATCGCCTCGTAACCAATTGGACAAGCCAGGTATTAGCACATCTTCGCCGCGCTGCTGATAATTGCCGGCTTCTAAACCCATGACGTCCAAGCCATCAAGGGTGCCGACAGGGCGGTATGTCGCAGTGCCCAAGGCACGGTCCGCGCGAGGGGCATCGGCGTCGGCCTGAGCTCCGGTTAAACCGTTAGATTGGCTACTTGGCTTGGGCGGTGCCTTCATGGCAGGCTTCATGCCCACGTTGCAAGCAGCGGTGGCCGAACTCGGGATACACAGCCTCGATCCTGATTTCGAACTCAACTCACCTCCCGCTTTCTCACGCGTCATCAATTCTGTCGGCCATCGGCCCCACTCAACCCGTGGCATTGGCGGCTATTCCGATGGAAGTGCGCTCACCGTCCATCGTCTAGTCGTGGCCGCGGGAACAGCAGATTTCGACGCTTTTCGTTTGCCCCACCGGCTGCGGAAAACGAAGTCCATCGCCCGTTTTTCACTACAAACAGCTGCAGCAAACTCTGCGCCGCCATCCCTAGTCGAGAAAACGTGATCATTCGTAAATATGATATATTTGATATTTTTGTTGTAATTGAAACTCTGGACACGTATTGCCCAGGTGTCAACAACAGGAGTATCCAGTGATGGACCAGACCAAATTCTCCGATCGAGATGTCGTAATTCAGCGTGAGAGCCGCAACGAACCGTCGCCAAACGACCAAAGTGATTTTGACTTTATCGTCTGTGGCGCTGGCACCAGCGGCTCGGTGGTCGCCGCTCGTTTGGCCGAAGACGGACAAGCGCGTGTCCTGCTGATCGAAGCGGGAGGTAACGACGAAGCCGAAAGCGTCTCGAACCCGGCGCATTGGCCACTCAACCTTGGCACGGAACGGGATTGGGGCTTCCTCGGAGAACCGACTCCCGGACTTGGTGGCCGACGTCTGCCGCTCAGCATGGGCAAAGGGCTTGGTGGCGGGTCTAGCATCAATGTGATGGTGTGGGCACGGGGGCACAAAGAGGACTGGAACCACTTCGCATCTGAAGCAGGTGACGAGCGTTGGGGATATCAATCGGTGCTCAACTACTATCGTCGGATCGAAGACTGGACAGGTGCAGCCGACCCGCTCCGCCGGGGCAAAGGAGGCCCAGTCCACGTGACACAGCCGGACACACCCCAGCCGATCGCTCAAGCGCTGATCGAGGCGGCCGGCACGGTGGGTATTCCGGTCTTTGATACCCCCAACGGTGAAATGATGGAGAGCGCGGGCGGTGCCTCCATTGCAGAATTGCGGATCAAGGATGGTAAACGTCAATCGGTCTTCCGCTCGTACGTCGGCCCTCTAATGACTCAGCCGAACCTGACGATTCTCACGGACGCACTTGTGACGCGGCTCCTATTCCAGGGTCGGAAAGTTGTCGGCGTTGAAGCTGTGGTCGGTGGGAAGCGTCGGCAATTCCGTGCGCGGCATGAGACGATTTTGTCCCTGGGTGCGATCCATACGCCAAAAGTCTTGATGCAATCTGGCATTGGTCATGAAGATGAGCTGCGCCCGCATGGTATTGCCGTTGTCCAGCATCTCCCAGGAGTCGGTCGCAACCATCAGGACCACCTCGCGTTTGGTTGCACCTGGGCATACCGCGAGCCGCAGGGTGTCGGCGGTAGTGGTTGCGAGGCTACGCTATATTGGAAAAGCGACGCCAGCCTCAGCCACCCCGATATCCTACAATGCCAGCTTGAGTTTCCAGTGCCCGCGCCTGCTGAGGCGGGGATCGCAACTCCTCAACATGGCTGGACGATGTTTGCCGGTCTCGCGCAGCCCAAAAGTCGCGGACGATTGCGCCTGTGCGGTCCTGAGGCGAACGACCCGATCCATATCGAGCCAAACTCCTTAAGCGAGCCCGAAGACATGGCTGCCGCACTAGCTGCGGTCGAGCTATGCCGAGACGTTGGTAACAACGCGTCTTTCGGCCAACTTGTGAGCGGTGAAACTGCACCTGGTGCCCGAGATCGAGCCGGAATGATCGATTTCATTCGCAAGTCAGCGGTGACGTACTGGCATCAGGCCTGCACGGCTAAAATGGGTCGCGACAGCATGTCGGTCGTCGATAACGAGCTCCGAGTATACGGAATAGAAGGCCTCCGAATCGCAGATGCGTCCGTCCTGCCCCGTATCACGACCGGCAACACGATGGCTCCCTGCGTGGTCATCGGAGAACGGGCCGCCGACCTGATCCGCGCGCAGCACGGGCTGACGGAAGTGCAGCAGGTTGCACTGGGCTAAGCACCATAAGCCCTGCCGCGCGGGGTGTGTCTGCGTGAAGCGTTCTGGAAGCCATGGGTGCGTGGCTTCCAGCCTCAGCGGATGCGCCTGGACACGAACCATGGCAATGCCAATGAGACATCGCTCGGCTTTGGCAAGTCACATCTTCTCAAGATCACTGAGAAACCGTCTTGCACGCCTCTTATGGGATGGGCGGGGCCAACAAACAGAAAGGAACGTCAACGTGGAAAAGTTGACCCTTATCGTGCCGACGATCTCGTCGGCAGAGATAGACGACAATGCACACGATGCGTTCAAGCGCTACCGTGCTTCCTACCCGATCGCGACCCTCGAAGCCGGCGGATATATCGTTCTGCGGCACGCCGATGTCACTCGCTTATCAGAGGACTCGAGGCTATCTGCGACTGGGACTGCAATTCCGGCACATGGCGGAATGACCCAAGGAGCGCTATTCGACATTTTCCAACATGGGATGCTTACAGCAAACGGGCATGATCATCAGCGTCGGCGTCGTGCCATATCGAGAGCGGTTGCAGGCGAGGTTATCAGCGAATTTCGGACTTCGGTGCGCAAGGCGGCGCACAAACTGATCGATGGCTACCATCAAGCTGGTGAAGTGGAATTGGGACGCGACTATGCCGCCAAATTGCCGATCCTCGCACTTGCTGGCATGCTCGGGCTCCCCGATCTCGAAGTCCCGGCCTTTATGCGGGACATCGATCAGATGAACGAGTTTTTCAGGCCAGACGCTTCGCCTGCGGCTATCGGCGAAGCCGAATACGCTGCCAAACGAGTGCAGGAATTTCTCAAGGCCTTGTTGGCCAGCAAACGGAAAGGCCAATCTGGCGACTTTCTCTCACGATATCTTGCGATGGTGGATGCCGATCAAGACGTGTCGGACACGGAAGTGATTGTCCAGCTCGTACAGCTCATAATCGGCGGAACGGAGTCAGTGCGAGCCGCAATGGTGGCTCAGACCGCCAATCTTCTTTCCAGCAGAGCGCAGTGGGAGGCGGTTTGTGAGAACCCAGCCCTCGCTTCCTCCGCTGTTTCCGAATCACTTCGCTTTGAGCCGGGCATCGCCGGCGTGGTAAGACTCTCTACCGATGATATCGATGTCGACGGCTGGATCATCCCGGCCGGACAGTTGGTGATCCTCTCGTCGATGTCTGCCCTGCGTGATGAGCGCATGTTCGACCAACCGGATTGCTTCAACATCTTCCGGTCGGATCTCGTGCCCTCGCACCTCGCATTCGGTGGCGGTGCGCATAAATGCGTAGCTGAAGCCTTGGGACGAGCAGAGCTGGAGGAAGGCCTGAATGTACTTGCCGAGCGACTACCCGACATGATGCTCAAGACGCGGCCGACCTTCATCGGCCACGCGTTTGTCCGCCGGACAACGGAATGCCGGGTTACCTGGTGACCTGGATGCTGACTGTCGAGAAAATCGACTGCTAGGCGTTTGCCGAATGCTCTCGCGGGGCGCTTTTATCTGACTTACCAATCCTCAAAGGATGACTGTAATGCAAATACTGATAGTGGGTGCGGGCATCGCCGGACTGGCGATGCACCGCGCGCTCTCCCTGCGTGGCGTAAAGGCGACGATCGTAGAGCGGAGTAATTTTGCCGGTGTGGGCGGCGCTGCTTTGTTTTTGCCAGGCAACGCCATGCGGGCGGTCAAAGAACTGGGGTTGGCTCAACCCGTACTAGATCGGTCACATCCGATCCTTCATCAGCGGTTCTGTGATCAGCGCGGGCGCCAATACAACGTGGTGGAAACTGAGGATTTCTGGCGCGAGGTAGGTCCGTGCAGATCGATCAAGCGGTCGATTTTTTGGGATCTGTTGATGTCTTCCGTGGCCCCTGAAGACATCGAATTTCGGCAAATCGTTGACGTAGGCTCGAACCGCGAGGGTTGCAGAGTAAACTACGCCGACGGTGGATCAGGCAGTTATGATCTGGTAATCGGCGCGGACGGTGTTAGATCGACGGTGCGTGACATCGCATTTACTGAGGCGGCGCGTCCGGCGTACGTCGGAAACGTTTGTTGGCGGTATCTCGTCCCCAACACCTGCGGGCTAAAGGATTGGACGGTCATGCTGGCAGCCAATAGAAGTCTGCTCGGTATCGCGGTCTCCAACTTCGAGTTATACGTGTACGCGGACTTGACGGTTGATCGGGCTAATCTCGAACACTATTCGACGGCAACGCCCTTGGAGGCATTGTTTAAGGATGTTGCTGGTCCCCTGCTGCCTGCGCTGACGATGTCCGCTGACGCAAATATCCATTTCAGCGAACTGGTCCGACTGCAGATGACCACGTCCTACCGGAATCGTATCGTTCTTGTGGGGGATGCTGCCCATGCTTCACCGCCAAGTATGGCACAAGGTGCAGGAATGGCGCTCGAGGACGCCATTGTCCTTGCGCAAGAATTGACGGTCGATAGGGACATTCCGAAGGCCCTCGCACGCTTCGAAGCGAGGCGGAAACCCCGTGTGGATTGGGTTCATCGTCAAGGTTCTGCACGCGACAAGATGCGCAGGCTGCCCGGCCCGGTGAGAAGCGCCTTGCTTCGGTTCGCCGGACAGAAACTTTATGAAAAAGCATATCGTCCGCTCAAGGCACCTATCTAAGTTGCGGGAAGCTCACTCGATGAGGTTTGTTGCAAATCTAGCATTTTTTACTATATCACCGTCTTCAGAAGTGGACCGTGATGTGAAAGATGTTTTGACCACAGCAAAGGCTGCGCAGCTGCTCGGAGTATCAACCAGGACCGCACAGATATGGGTTGAAAGTGGCCAGCTGCCGTCGTGGAAGACGCCTGGCGGACATCGGCGGATTCCGCGCGAGGCGGTCCTGGATCTGATCGAAAACCCCGTTCACGAGCAACCGGTTGTACGGGCGCATGCGATTGTTTTCGCCGGTGAGGGGCGAACAGAACGATGGCGGGAGTCCGGTTTACCGGCACTGGGCTTGCTCGTTGATGTGGCCGAAGACCCGGAAATCATCAAAAGCTGGCTGACGAGCATCCCACCCATGCTTATCGTCATAGAGAACGCGGATCACGCCGAGCGCGGCGCGGTGGTGTCGACGATCGAAAGAGATCCCCGATTTGCCAATACGACCATCGTCAAGGCGGCCGAACGCTATGCGGCTCAACCGATTTTATCGGGCGGCAATCGGGTCCGGATAAAAATGACGGATAGTGTGCGGTCAGAGGCGGCATCGCTCGTCGAATTGTTACGTGCGACAGGACATAGATCTCCTCAGCCGCCCGCCTTTCGCATACCCTGGAGTGAAGAGGCGCGACTGTCAGCGGTAAGCCAGTCCGGCCTCGTTGGCACAGAACCGGAACTCGCTTTTGATCATCTGGTTCGCTTGGCTGCGCACGCAACCAATGCTCCGGTCGCCATGTTCACGCTGATCACAGAGGGCGAGCAATGGTTCAAGTCCCGCGTCGGATTTGAGGGTATCTCGACACCTCGGGATTGGGCGTTTTGCAATGAGACACTGATAGCCAATGAGTTCACGGTGATTGAGGATCTTTCGAAGCGTGAAGGTCTTGCAGAGAACCCAACGCTGTCAGAGCCGTTCGGCTTTCGCTTTTATGCCGGCGCTCCAGTTCGCGATCCCCTCGGCTTCATGCTCGGCTCCATTTGTATCATCGACGTGAAGCCGCGAAAATTGAACGATGCAGAGCGCGAGGCGATGACGACCATCGCCGACGCCACATCAAATCTGGTCCGCATCAGAAGCTTGGAACGCCGCCAAGCTTGATTGACAGAAAAGAGACCCCGGCAGAACTGGTTGTTTCCTGCCGAGGCTTTGTTGGGTCACTTCGCTTTCGCAGAGACAGCCTTAGCGGCCTGATCGATGGTATCGGCGATAACAGCTGGCTGCGTCATGAACAGCGCATGGCTTGCCGAAACCTTGGTGATCTTGGCGTTGATGCGCTCAGCCATATGGATCAACATCGCCTGGTCAAACGCCTTGTCTTCGGTTGCGATAACAGCCCAGCTGGGCTTGGTGCGCCAGGCCGCATGTTCGAGCTTCGTGGCGAAAGCCGACATGTTGATCGGCACCTGCGAAGCGCTCATGAACGCTGCTTCAGCATCGCTGACGTCATGCGCAAAACCGGCCTTGAACTTTGCCGGACTGACATAGCCGAAACCGTCACTGGTGGTTTCAAGAACAAATTCAGATGCAGGCGCAAATCCTTCGTACTGCTGGCCCGTCGTCTCGCCGGCATCAGGAGAGAGAGCGGAGACATAGACCAAACCCTCGACCTTCGGATCAATGCCAGCTTCAGTGACGACGGTTCCGCCCCAGGAATGACCGACGAGAATGACCGGACCGTCTTGCCGCTCGAGAGCACGCTTTGTAGCGGCAACATCGTCTGCCAGCGACGTCAAAGGGTTCTGGACGATCGTGACGCTATATCCGCGCTTTGTGAGGTTGTCGTAAACGCCCTTCCAGCCGGAACCATCGGCAAACGCGCCGTGGACCAGGACGACGTTCTTAACATTCTGGTCCTGCGGTAACGTCTCAGCGCCTGCCGGCAGCGAGGCCGAAAGGGAGGCCGAAAGGGAGGCTGCAGCTGCGATTGCGGCAACGGTAGTGATTGTCTTGCTTGTCATGGCTTTCTCCTTATCTTTTAGCGATAACCATTATCGCGATAACTGTAAGCTTTCATATCCGCTGATGGTCGTCAACATGTTTCTTATCGCGATATTGATTATTGCGATAAGTTAGGTTATAAGGGTGTCATAGGAGATCAAAATGACTCAACGCCACAATGATCCCCCGCCCCTGCGCGACCAGCTGTGCTATGCGATTTACACAGCGGGTATCGCGATCCAGCGCGCTTACAAACCGCTCCTCGACGAGCTTGGGTTGACATACCCGCAATATCTCGTCCTGAACGTCCTGTGGGCACAAGACGAGCAGACGGTCGTGTCGATCGCTGATCAGCTTGCTCTGGATTCCAGTACCTTGACGCCACTTCTGAAGCGTCTCGAGATCGCCGGACTGGTGCGACGGACACGCAATCTCAGCAACGAAAGGCAGGTCCTGATCACACTGACCGATCAGGGTCACGCCTTGCAACATAAAGCAGGCTGCCTCAGCGACACTCTGCTCGCAGCCTCGACGCAGACACCGCAGCAACTCGGCGCTCTGAACCGCGACGTTCGACATCTGCGCGACGCGATCTATTCGCAGATCGGCGGGTGGGATGCGCCCACCTGACTTGCAGCGGCTTTAGCGAGACAGCCTTCAGAACACCCAGGCCGGCGGTCCGCAGGGCGAGACTATTGGACCTCGGATCGACGACTCAACGGAGAACGCAGCGGCTAGGTATTTGGATCGCGTATACGGTTCGCCTCAAGAGGCCTGAAGAGTCTTCGTCGATTGAGTCGCATTGATACCTCCTTCCTTCGCCCTGCCGCTTCTGGCGAGGTTTTGACCTTCATTGATCTACTGACTGGAAGATAAGGCAGGACCGTCGACACTATAAGCGGGACAAAGGTGGACGGGGCATTGCGAAAACAGGGATAAATTGCTCACGCTTCCCTTACGGACTCGGCGCGGTCTCACTATTCCCGCTTCGGACCATTCCGGAGTGTTGTGCTTAGTAACAAACAAGCCTCGCCCCGACTGGTCGGGTCGGGGTGTCCGCTTTGTACGATATGATTGCCACTGTTCAACCTGCCATAAGCGCAGCGTCGCTGACGCCCAGTAGCTCGATTAGGGTGGCGAAAGCCGTCCGGCTGCGAAGTCGCGCGCAACCGCGATAAAGGCCTGGAAGGCCGCGGAGGAATTGCGCCGATTGTAGTAATAGAGGCACAACGGTGCGAGCGGTGGCGTCCAGTCGTCGAGAATGCGCACGAGCCGTCCTGAGGCGAAGTCATCCCGCACATCGGCTTCCATGAAATAACCGATCCCCACGCCGTTCGTAACCGCAATCCGCGCCAGGGATGCTTCGTCAAGAGTGATCGGCCCCTCGACGTCAAGTTGCAGTTCCTCGCCGCTCTTCTCGAACCGCCATCGGAGCAATGTGCCGTCGGGGAGCCGCCCGCGAACGCAAGGATAGGAGAGCAGTTCCTGTGGCACTCGCGGGACAGGCCTGCCTTCGAAAAAGGCGGGCGATGCGGCAATCGCCATGCGCCTCATCTTGCCGAGCGGAATGGCGATCGCGTCGCTCGGCACAAAATCCGCGCTTCGGATCCCCAGATCGAAGCCCGCCGCCACGACATCGACGAGGCGGCCCTCGGTCACGATATCGATATGGACCTGCGGATAGCGCTGCAAATAGGTCAAAACCAGCGGCGCCATGATTTCGCGCGCTGCCGTGGCGAATGCGTTTATCCGTAGTATGCCAGACGGCGTCTCCTGCTGGGAGCGCGCCGTATTCATGGCCTTCTGGATACCCTCAAGCGACGGTTTAACCTGTGCAACAAATATCCGCCCCGCATAGGTAAGTGAGACACTGCGCGTCGTGCGATTGAATAATCGTACGTCAAGCTGACGCTCTAGCTTGCCCACCGCATTGCTGATGGCCGTGGTCGACATGCCAAGTTCGGTCGCAGCCGCTCGAAACGAGCCGCACCGGACGATGGCGAGAACTGCCTCAAGCTCAATCAACGAGTGACGCGTCATTGTCCCGTTTTCCGTGATACCTCATGGCGTTTTATCTTGCTTATCGGGCGAAATGTCCAACGCTAAATTGGCGTCATCACCACCCAGGAGATGACCATGTCACTGAACCTGCCCAAGCCGATTGCCGACTATATCGAGGCGAATGCCCGTCTCGATCTCGAGGGCATGATGAAACACTTCACCGATGATGCCGTCTTCATCGACAACGGCAAGCACTACGAGGGGCCGGCTGAAATCCGCAAGCTGCTCAGGGACGAGGCAATCGCGGTGAAGGCGATTTTCGAGCCCGATATTGCTCGGGAAGAAGAAGGCAAGGTCGTGCTTGAGGGTCCCGCTCATGGTGAATTCCCCGGCAGCCCACTGCGCTTCACCTATCGTTTCACGCTGGCGGATGACGCCATCAAAGTTCTGGAGACAACGATATGAGCATTCAGGCAGATCCCAACGAGTTCGCCGGCAAGCGAGTCCTCATCAGCGGCGGCACCAAAGGTCTGGGACGCGCAACGGTTCAGCGGTTCCTCGCCGGCGGAGCTCGTGTCGTCACGGCCGCCCGCACAATCAAGGATCCTATCGAGGGCGTTGAATATGTCCAGGCGGACCTGACCACTGCGGAGGGTAGCGAAGCCCTGGCCAAGGTTGCGCTTGAGCGGCTGGGTGGCATCGATATCCTAGCCCACGTTATCGGCGGCTCTGCCTCACCGGCAGGTGGCTTCGCCGCGCTGACAGATGACCACTGGCTCGCCGAACTGAATCTTAACTTGCTGGCGACCGTCCGTCTCGATCGCCTGATGATCCCTCAGATGCTAGAACGCGGCAAGGGCACTGTGGTCCATGTCACCTCCATCCAGTCTGTCCTGCCGCTGCCCGAGTCCACGACAGGCTATGCTTCCGCGAAGGCCGCGCTGAGAACTTACAGCAAGTCGATTTCGAAAGAACTTGGTCCCAAGGGGGTACGCGTCAACTCCGTCTCTCCCGGCTGGATCATGACTGATGCCACTGGAGACTTTCTCGAAATGTTGCGGAAAGCCAATGGCGGCACGATCGAGGACGCGCGGCAGTCCGTGCTTGATGTCTTGGGCGGGATCTCGATCGGGCGTGGAGCGGAGCCGGAAGAGGTGGCCGACCTTATCGCCTATCTCGCCTCGGACCGGGCTGCTGCAATCCACGGCGCCGAGTTTGTCATCGACGGCGGGACGATCCGCACCGTCTAAGGGTGCGTACCGGCATTCACGCAAGAGCGAATGCCGGTAACTAGGGTGCCTCTGACCATGGGAAAAGCCGTCGCAGATTGCTGATTGGAGCAGTTGGCACCTATTGGCGGCGATCGAAAGGGAGCTCTAACGATGCTTGACACTTTATCCTGCGAGCGCTGCAGTTGGGCCCAAGACGACTCGCTGATGCGGGACTACCATGATGCAGAATGGGGCGTACCACAGCGCGACCCGCGGATGTTGTGGGAAATGCTCATGCTAGAGGGGTTCCAGGCAGGACTTGCCTGGATCATCATCCTGCGCAAGCGTAGTGCATTTCGGGCCGCCTTTGCGGATTTCGATCCAGCCAAGGTCGCTGCGTTTGACGAGCGGGATATTGAACGGTTGATGGCGGACCCTGGCATCGTACGTGCACGGGCCAAAATCGAAGCCACGATCAAGGGCGCACAGATCTTTTGCGAGATGCAGGATCGCGGCGAGGATTTCTCGGAATTCTGCTGGTCTTTCACGAAAGGTATTCCTGTTCTTGGTGACGGGAAAAGCTGGCTTGCGACTACGCCCCTATCGGAGACGATCTCCAAGGACTTGAAGCGGCGCGGTTTCAAATTTGTCGGCCCTACGATCACCTACGCATGGATGCAGGCGGTCGGCATCGTCAACGATCATTCTCTTCGCTGCTTTCGACGTCACGGAGAGTTCGAATCCAGGCGCTAGGACGACGATCGTCATTCATTAGCCGCCATCGTGCAAAGGCCAATCTCAATCGCAGGGGCACAAGAACAACAACCGCACGCCAAAACGCTCGAGCTCCGTTTCTCCTGCATGCATGCGGGCGACGGGACCACGTAAGTGACCGGCCAGCACGCTTGGCGTGCCAGCGCTGCGCCGAGCTTTTTAATTCTCGCTGAGAGGAACGACGATGTTTGCCGTCTATGGAAAAGAACCCAATTTCAACGACCCGCTCGCCTCAGTAGTCGTCGGAGAGCAACCTGATCCGGTCGTCAAAGAGGGCTGGGTGCGCGTGAAGGTAACCCACGCCAGCCTGAACCGGCACGACGTTTTCACGCTACGCGGGATGACCTCCCAGGAGGAGCCTATCCCCTTCCCGATGATCCTGGGCAATGATGCCGCAGGAGTGCTCGATGACGGGACGCCGGTCGTGCTTTATCCGGTGATGGGAACGGATGACTGGAAGGGCGACGAAACGATCGATCCTCACTGGCACGTTATCAGCGAGCTCGTGCCCGGCACGATGGCCGACTATGTCGCGGTTCCGAAGCGCAACGCATTACCCATTCCTGAAGGTCTCTCACCCCTTAACGCATCCCTGCTTGGCACGGCCTGGCTCACGGCCTATCGCTCGCTTTTTACCAAATCCCGGCTGATGCCTGGCCAGACATTGCTGGTGCAGGGGGCTTCGGGTGGCATGGCGACCGCACTTATCCAGATGGGCAGGGCCGCTGGCTTCGACGTGTGGGTCACAACCCGGAACGATGAAGGGGCAGCCATCGCCGAACGTCTTGGAGCCAACAAGATATTCCGACATGGCGACGCCCTACCGCGGCGCGCAGACGCTGTCGTTGATAATATCGGGACCGCAAGTTGGGAACACAGTCTCAACTCCGTCAAACGCGGCGGGGTCGTCGTGATCAACGGTATCACCACTGGCCACCTTGCCGAGACTAACCTGGTGCGAATTTTCGTCGAACAGATCGACATCCGCGGAACCATTATGGGCACGCTTGAGGAAATGAAGGCCATGATGCAGTTCGTCATCGCAAACAACATTACGCCAGAGGTCGGAGCAGTCGTGCCGATGACGGAGGCTCGTGAAGCGATCCGCAACATGATCGCGGGTCGTACCCGGGGCAAGACCGTGTTCACGCGGTGACGGCACGTCGTCGACCAGCGGTAAGAATGAATACCGCAGACAATCGGCGGACCATTCAGCGGGACGATGCCCTAAAATCAAAAATGCCCACGTTTGACGAATAGGAGTGCAGATGACCAAGGATCTCAAAGCGATATTGCCTTCACTGCGCCCAGGAATTGCTGCCGACGCAACCCTTCTTGAAATGCGTGAAGCCTTTCAGGCCTTCGGCGCGACCCAGCTTATTGACCCCGATGCCAGAGTGACTGAAGCCGTCATTGGCGAGATCGCCTGCGTGATAGTCGAGCCGCCTCATGCACGCGCGACGATGCTCTATATGCACGGCGGCGGTTTCCGCGTGGGCGAGCCGGCAACCTATATTGGACTGGCGTCGCGGCTGGCGATGCGCGCGGGTCTGCGTATAGTGCTAGCGGGCTACCGGCTGGCACCCGAGCATCCCTATCCAGCTGCGCTGCACGATGTGTTCAGCGTCTACCGAACCCTTGCCGCGCAGACCGGCGATGAGATCACATCGAATGCACCCTTACTGGGTGGAGACTCAGCTGGCGGCGGGCTGGCCGCCGCGCTTGCATTATTGGCGTGTGACATGGGCATACCGTCGACGGGCATACTGCTCTTGTCGCCGTGGCTCGACTTGACTGCGAGAGGCGCGAGCTTCGAAGCCTGCGCGGATAGCGACGAAATGTTTTCGCGCGAAGTCGCGCTCGCCTGTGCCGACCACTATCTGGCGGGACAGGACCCGATGCAGGGTTACGCGTCTCCGCTTCACGCGCAATCGCTCGCCGGCTTCCCGCCACTTTGGGTGACTGTTTCTGGCAGCGAAGTTCTGCGCGAGGATACGGTGGAATTCGCCGGACGTTTGGCTCGTGAAGGAGGGACTGTCACGATGTCGGTGCGCCCTGGTCTGCCCCACGTTTGGCCTGTCGTACTCCCGGATTCTTATGTCACCAATGACACCATTGCCGAGATGGCAGATTTTGTCAGAAACATCGCACCCTTATGAGGCTTAACCTCACGCGGTGCGCCCATAAAAAAGTTACTTCAGGATTGGTCAGAAGCGTGGGCAGACCGAAATGACCGTGTCAGCGAAGCTTATCTTGGAACGCGAGCTCCAAATCTGAGTGGCGAACAACATATTTCCTCTTTTTGCTCTTGAGCGAAATCGATCTGGCGACCCGTTGATTCTAGATAATCGCCAAAGGCCTCTTGTCCTGAGAACGATCATCGTTGAACGGGTCAGAGCCCGAAGTGAACTGAGATGCCTCAACGCAAACTCGCAGCAAAGCGCTCCGCCAATCTCTGCTCCTTAAATGCAGAAGCAATCCAGTCCACGAAGACGCGCGTCTTGGCGGGAACCAGTGCACGGGAACCGTAGTAGATCGAGATGGCGCCGGCATCGCAATACCACTGCGGGATCAACCGGATCAATCTCCCCGATTCCAGCGCCGCGAGCGCATCGGCCGTGGCAAGCATAGCAACGCCCAACCCCAGCAGAGCGGCTTCCTGCATGGCGTTCGGATCGTTAACCACAATGGTATCGGAAAGGGAAGCGGGCATCTCGTCACCGCCCGCATTGCGCATCGTCCAGTTACGGATGCGACCGGTCCGCAGTGAGCGCATCACGATGCCGTTCAATGCCTGCAGTCCGGATGGATCAACCGGCGGCATCTGCCTTGCCATGTAATCCGGCGAGGCCACCGGAACAATGTGAGCAGGCGCCAATGCGCGCGAAATCAGCCCAGGCAGAAGCTCTATGCCGCCGCCTATGGCTGCGTCATAGCCGTCAGCGACCAGGTCCACCTGACGGTTCTCGAAATGCCACTCCGGTCGCACATGCGGATAGCGTTCCATAAAGCCCGGCAGGAGCGGCAGGATATGCGTGACGCCGAAGGTCGGAGGCAGGCTGACCTTCAGCGTGCCGGCCGGCTCGCCCACGGTCGTCGACGCATGCGCGATTGCGGCCTGGAGCTCTTCCAGATGATCGGCAATGGAGTGCCGGAACGTCTCACCCGCCTCCGTCAGCGTCAGCCTGCGGGTGGAGCGATGGAAGAGCCGCAGACCGAGATTTTGCTCGAGTACGGCGACATTCCGGCTGACGGCGGCCGGTGTGAGCGACAGACGACGAGCCGCCTCGGAAAAACTGCCGCACTCGGCACTGCGGACGAAGCATTCCAGATTGGCGAGCGTTTCCATAGACTGCCTTTCAAACATTGCTTGAAAATCTTACAAAGGATTGGCGGCTAATCAAGGGGGAATAATCACGCCATGTTGAGCCCATCGAACCACACGGAGTAAAAGAGATGGTGCAGACCCAGAACCCCCTCGCAGAAAAAGTCGCGCTGGTCACAGGCGGATCGCGCTCGATCGGTGCTTCCATCGCACAGCGTCTGGCAGCCAATGGCGCAGCGGTTGCGATCACCTACAGCGCTTCCCCGGACCAGGCGCAGAAGGTGGTCACGGCTATCGAGGCCCAGGGCGGACGGGCAATTGCCATCAAGGCAGATGCCGGCAATCCCGAAGCCGTGCGGGCGGCCGTCACGCAGACGGTGGAGCTCTTCGGACGGCTGGATGTCCTGGTGAACAATGCGGGCATTGCCATCAACGCACCAATCGAAGAGTACAGATTCGAGGATTATGAGCGGATGCTTGCCGTCAATGTCACCGGGGTCTTTGTTGCCACTCAGCAAGCCGTCCGCCACATGACGTCCGGCGGCCGCATCATTCATATCGGCTCATCCATGACGTGGTATGCCGCCTTCCCCACCGCGTCGGTCTATACGCTGACCAAAGGAGCAATTAGCGGCTTCAACCGCAGCTTTGCGCGAGACCTCGGTCCGCGCGGCATCACCGTCAACACCGTGCATCCTGGCCCAACCGACACCGACATGAACCCGGCGAACGGTCCGATCGCGGCCATTGTCGGCCCTGGCATGGCGATCGGGCGTTACGGACAGCCGTCCGAGATCGCAAGCCTTGTCGCGTTTCTCGCCGGCCCTGAGGCCGCCTTCATCACCGGCGCCGACATCGTTGCCGATGGCGGCCTGACAGCCTGAACAGCAACCCAAAACCTGGAGAAGAAACATGCCTAGCATCGGCATTATCGGCTCCGGCCAGATCGGCACGGCGATTGCGACTGCACTGGCTCGTAACGGCATACCAGCGACGCTGTCCAACAGCAGAGGACCCGAAAGCCTGAAGGACGCCATCAATGCCCTCGGTTCCTCAATTATCGCGGGCACACGAGAAGAGGCGGCTTCGAAAGACATCGTGATTGTCGCCGTCAACTGGTCCAAGCTGCCAGAAGCGTTGAAGGGACTGCCGAATTTCGACGAAAGGATCGTCATCGATGCCAATAACCCGATCGAGGCGCCGCTCTTCAAACCGGCCGATTTGCATGAACGGAGTTCGTCGGAGGTCTTTGTCGATCTCGTGCCCGGCGCACGAGTGGTGAAGACCTTCAATCACCTCCAACCGCATCTGGTCGCCGGCGATCCGGCCAGCAACGGAGGCAAGCGAGTGCTGTTCTTCTCCGGTGACGACGGCAGTGCTAAAGCCGAGGTTGGCCGGCTTATCGACAGGCTCGGCTTCTTCGGGATCGATCTCGGCGATCTGTCGCTCGGCACACGGCTGGCGCAATATCCGGGCGGCGCCCTGCCCGGGCTCGAACTCATCAAGATCGGCTAGGCGCAGTCACATCCCTTTCCCTTCACCTATCGAGGATCCAGATCATGTCCCCTACCCCTTTAGACATTGCGCAGACCTTCTTTGATCACTGGAGCGCCGATCGCATCGAAGAGGCTCTCGGCATGCTGTCCGACGACGTCCTTTACGACAATGTCCCCTTCCCCGATATTGTCGGCCGCGACAATGTCCGTAAATTTCACGTTGAGTTCGGGATCGGCAAGAGCTTCACTGTGGATTGGAGGGTCGTCAACATGGCCGCTTCGGACAATGTCGTCCTGAATGAGCGGATCGATATCTTCACGCATGAAAGCGGCGGCCGGATCACCCTGCCTGTCATGGGCACGCTGACCGTCGACGGCGGCAAGATTACGGTATGGCGCGATTACTTCGATCCATCTGATTTCGACCGACAACTCAGTGCGATCAAGCGGTGATGGCGAGTGCCGGATTGGATGAAAAGATAGGGGCCGATGATCAAACGCCTTGATATAAATCGAACCAGCGCTCTGTTGAATATACTGTCTAAGCATCTGAAACTCCGAAGACAGATGTAAAGAACACAGCATTTGCCGTAAGATTTTATTATAGTAATAAAAGATGGTTCTTCTTTTATTTCTTTTTCTCGATTAATTTCAACGGGGCCAACCCGAGACAGAATGGAAGGACGTTTATCTGGTAAAAGACTGGAGCTGTAGACGGCCGGTCGGCTCTGCTGGGTGAATCTCAACCTTCTCTAGCCTAGATAAACCGGCATCTTTTTTGAGTTAGCTTATGTACGAAATAGTTCGTTTATTTTAGGCATAATTTGTGCTAGGGTTTCTGCGGCCAGCCGGAGGAGAGGGTATGAAAACGTCCATCGCAACCGTAACATTGAGCGGGGAACTTGACGCAAAGTTGCGAGCAATCGCTGCGGCTGGTTTTCATGGAGTTGAGATTTTTGAAAACGATCTTCTCGCCTTTGATCGCACCCCACGCGAGGTCGGCCAGATGGTGCACGACCAAGGGCTTGAGATAACTCTGTTTCAGCCTTTTCGGGATTTCGAAGGAATGCCCGAGCCGCATCGAAGCCGCACATTCGAACGCGCCAAGCGGAAATTCAATGTGATGCAGGAACTCGGCGCCGAACTCGTGCTGGTCTGCTCCAACGTGTCGCCGATCTCGATCGGCGGTCTGGATCGCGCCGCTGCAGACTTCCATCAGCTTGGAGAGCTTGCAGCCGAAATGGGGGTGAGGGTCGGCTATGAAGCGCTGGCCTGGGGGCGCCATATCAACGACCACAGGGACGCCTGGGAAATTGTCCGCCGGGCCGATCATCCTAATGTCGGCCTCATCCTCGACAGCTTCCACACGCTCGCGCGGAAAATCGACGTCAATTCCATTCGCTCGATCCCGAAGGAAAAAATCTTCATTGTCCAACTAGCTGACGCGCCTCTATTCAACATGGACCTTCTCTATTGGAGCCGACACTTCCGCAACATGCCAGGCGAAGGCGATCTCGATGTCTCCGGCTTTACCCGGGCGGTCGCAGCTACGGGTTATGACGGTTACATCTCACTGGAAATCTTCAATGATCAGTTCCGCGGTGGCTCAACGCGGACCATCGCGACCGACGGCCATCGCTCGCTTATGCACCTTGTCGATCAAGTCAGAAGGGCTGAGCCGGATATCCGGCTGAGCATGCCGGCCATCCCTCCCCCGCAGGATGTTCATCGCATTGCTTTCATCGAATTCGCCGCGGACGCCGCAGAGAGCGGCGCCCTTGTCGATATGCTGCGCACGCTTGGTTTTCGCCGCACCGCGCGGCACAAGTCAAAACAGGTGGACCTCTATACTCTCGGCGACATCAGGCTCGTCATCAACACCGAGGAGCAAGGATTTGCCGGCGCCGCCTTCCGCCTTCACGGCGCCTTGGCCTACGCGTTCGGCCTTGAGGTCGGTAACGCCGAGGAGGCGATGGCCCGCGCTGTCGCGTTGGGCTCGGCACCTTTCGTCCAGCCCGTGGCCGATGATGAGGCGACAGTCCCCGCCGTCCAAGGTCCAGACGGCGGGATATACTATTTTCTCGACCACTCTTTGCCGCTGAGCGACCTATGGCAGCGCGAGTTCGAGACCGTGGAAGAGGATCCGGAGGTGGTGAGTACAGGGCTGGAGCAGATCGACCACATTGCTCAAACCGTGCGCTATGAAGACCTCCTGACCATGGTTTTGTTCTACAATTCGCTTTTTCAGGTCTCGAAATCCCCTGTTGTCGATATTATTGACCCCTCCGGAATCGTGCGGAGTCAGGTGGTGGCCAACGCCAGCGGAACATTTCGAGTCACCCTGAACGGAGCAGAGAACCGCAGAACACTGGCCGGTCATTTTCTCGCGGAGAGTTTCGGCGCGGCCGTCCAGCATGTCGCCTTCGCGACGAAGGATATATTCGCAACCGCCGAGAATTTGGCCCGCAACGGCTTTCGCCCCCTCGAAATTAATCGGAACTATTATGATGATGTTGAGGCGCGGTTCGGTCTCGATCCGGATTTTGCAGAACGTCTCAGAGCGGCAAACATTCTGTATGACCGAGACGAGCATGGCGAGTATTTCCAGCTCTACAGTCCGCTTTACGGCGAAGGCTTCTTTTTTGAAGTCGTGGAAAGGCGCGGCTACCAAGGTTACGGGGCGCCCAATGCGATATTCCGCATTGCTGCACAGAAGCGGCGGATTCGCCCCGAGGGCATGCCGTCACGCTGACTTGCCGACGCGCCGGAATTGGCTTAGGCCCACAGACAGGACGATGGGGAGAGCGATAGACGATGCAGGGCGCCGAAACGCGAATAACGAGAAAGAACGATCCGGACGGCACGAAGGAAAACATTATCGCGGTCGCCACCGAGGAATTCGTCAGCGCCGGGTTCTCAGGCGCGCGCGTCGACCAGATCGCAGACCGGACGAAGACCTCCAAGCGGATGATCTATTACTATTTCGGCAGCAAGGAGGGTCTCTATCTCGCCGTTCTCGAGCGCGCATATGCCAAGATCCGAACTCTCGAGAGCCGGCTCAATCTTGAAGACCTCGATCCTGAAGCGGCGATGAGAAGCCTGATTGGCAACACCTTCGACCATGATGACGCCAATCCCGACTTCGTTCAGTTGGTCAGCATCGAGAACATCCATCGCGCCGAACATCTCAAGAGTTCGGATGTCCTGAAAAGAACAAATTACGCGGTCATCGATATTATCGCGGCGATCCTGGATCGCGGCGCGGCGGCAGGCATTTTCAAGCGCAAAATAGACCCCGTTGACCTTCACCAGATGATTAGCGCCGAGTGTTTTTTCCGGGTTTCAAACCGCTACACGTTCGGAGCGATTTTCAACCGCGACCTCATGGCGCAAGAACACAAGATGCGACATCGGCAGATCATCTCCGACATGATCCTCGCCTTTCTGAAGTCTGCGGAATAAGGCGGTGGGCCGCTGATGGCCTGACTCAAGAAAACTTCTCACAAATCAGCTTCATGACTCAATTTCGTCAAACCGGCGGCAACGAAACGATTGCGCCTATTGACTTTACTAACCAGTTCGTACATTTTTCATTCAGAAGCGCTGCCACCTGCCGGCAGCGTTTGGGAGGAGTGAATGAAGTGGCGGAAACAATGACGCGGCCCATTCGCGTGGGCCTAATCGGCAGCGGCATCAGCGCATCGCGCACGCCCGCCATGCACATCCGCGAAGGTAGGCTCAACGGGCTGAACTATCGCTACGACCTCATTGATCTCGCCGAACTCAACGTCGGATTGGACGCCCTGCCCCGCCTCTTGGATCAAGCGGAACGTGACGGGTTCGCGGGCGTCAATGTGACCCATCCCTGCAAACAAGCGGCGACCGGTTTCGTCGATTCCCTCTCAAAGGACGGCGCAGTCCTGGGCGCGATCAACACAATTACTTTCGTCAATGGGCGACGCACCGGCCACAATACCGATTGGTCCGGCTTTGCTCGTGGGTTTCAGCGCAGTTTACCGGATGCGCGCCTCGAACGCGTCGTTCTGGTCGGCGCCGGCGGGGCGGGCGTGGCGGTGGCGCATGCGCTCGCTTCCATGGGCTGTCGTGAACTCTGCGTCCTCGATGTCGATTCCGCACGAAGCGCGCGGCTGGTCGAGCAGTTGAAGAAACACCATCCTAACTGCGTCTTCAGGGTCGGTGTCGACATGGCCTCGGCAATTGGGCGAGCGGATGGCGTTGTGCACGCGACGCCCACGGGTATGGCCGCTCATCCGGGCGTTCCGTTCGACGTTAGCCTGCTGAACGGAGATCAGTGGGTCGCCGAAATCGTCTATTTTCCGCTTGAAACCCAATTGCTGGCCGAAGCGGCGCGCCTTGGTTGTCGAGTCGTTAATGGCGGCGGCATGGCCGTGTTCCAGGCGGTGGGCGCATTTGAGCTGTTCACCGGGATCGTCCCAGATGCGGAGCGAATGATCCAGCATTTCAGCTCTCTTGGCGAAGGGGGCGGCATCTAGTTTGCGCCATGCGGGTGACGCGGGGCAGTCGAAATGGCCGATGCCACCTTTCCCGAAGGAATGGGCAGCTTCGGTTTTATGAGGAGGGCCGCATTGCGGCGCTAACGGCCAAAATGGCCATGGGAGGAAGACCATGACAATGAAAACGACACTCGCCATCGCGGCGTCTCTTGCGGCGAGCCTGCTTTGCTCGTCGACCTATGCAGCCGACAGTAAAGGAACCATCGTCGCCTTCGTGCCGTCGAGCACCAATCCCTATATCGGCCAGTTCCAGGCGGGTGCGAAGGCCAAGGCCGAGGAACTCGGCTACACGATCAAGGTGGTGGAGAACAACTTCAATCAAGCTGAACAAGACAGCCAGGTGCAGCAGCAGCTTGCGTCCGGCGAACAGATCGCCGGTTATGTCTGGTGGCCATTCGAAAATGCCGCCGGCGTCGCCTCTCTCCGCGCCTTGTCACAATCCGGCGCTCCCGTGATCGTTTCCAACCAATATCCTATCAAGGGGACGGAGGCATACTGGACAGCTTATGCTGGCGCCAACGATTTCCTGAGCGGCAAGACAGCGGCCGAGATCCTGCTCGACGCCTGCGCCAAGGCGTCGGTCAAATGCGACAAGGGCGCGATCATCCGCTTTCCTGCCGGCGTTTCGGCTGGCGACGACCGCGCCACGGGCTTCCAGGACGCCGTGAAGGGTAAGCTGAACGTCATCGACGTCGTGCCGACCGCCGGCTTCCTCGAAGACGAGGGATACAAGGTCGCCGCGCAGATCATTCCGGCCCATAAGGGCGAATTGACCTGGCTCTATACCGAAAACGACTCGCTCGCCGGAGCCGCCGCCCAAGCCGCGCGTGAAAACGGCCTGACCCCGGGCAAGGATATCTTCATCGTTGGCGGCACCTGCCATGGCGACTCCAAGCATGTGAAGAGCGGCGAAATTGCCGGCACGGCAGTTCAATCGGGCTACTGGGAGGGCTGGATGGCCGTTCAGGCTCTCGGCAAATACGTCGCTCAAGGAAAGGTTCTTGACGGCGAGAAGTATCTCGACGCCAACCCCGACGCGACACCCTCCGATTCCGATCCGCTCTACAAGTATAACTTCCTGCCAAATCCGGCTGTCGGAAACAGCCAGGCGGCATATGATGCGGCGAAGCTCTGGGGCAAGACCGCTGATCAGCTCTGCAACTTCTGACGCCAAAGGCGCCGCGCGGCGACGTGCGGCGCTCCTCCGACCGGGATTGACGCTATGCTGAAGATGACCGACATCATCAAGAGCTATGGACCGACGCTTGTGCTCGACAAGGTGAACCTCGCCGTCGAGGCAGGTCAGGTCATGGCCTTGATGGGCGAAAATGGCGCAGGCAAATCGACGCTCGTGAAGATACTGGCCGGCATCGAACCGGCCGACGGTGGTCAGATCGAGATCGACGGCCGCGCTGTCGCCATCCGCTCCCCGGCGCAGGCGCGCGCCGCGGGGGTCGGCTATGTAGCGCAGGAACTGTCGATCATCGACAGCCTGTCGGTAGCCGAGAATGTCTTCCTCGGCGACGCGTCGATCGGAGTCATAAGGTCTGCTTCACGACTGGCCGAACTGGCGCGCCCCTACCTCGTCCAGGTCGGATTGGGCCATGTGGATCCCATGGCGTTGGCGGAAGACTATTCCGTCGCCGAACGGCAATTGATGGAAATAGCGCGTCTATTGTCTCGAAAAGCCAGAATCGCCATTCTCGACGAACCGACCGCAGCTTTGTCCGAAACCGAGATCCTGCGCGTCAAAGCGGCCGTGCGGGCGATTGCCGCTGAAGGTTGCGCGGTGATCTACGTCACCCATCGCATGCCGGAAGTGTTTGATCTCACCCAGCGCGTCACCGTACTTCGCAACGGCAAGAGCTATCCCGCGCTCGACACTGCAACACTGACGATCGATGCGCTCATCGAAACGATGCTCGGCCGTCAGCTGGGGCAAATGTTTCCACCTCGCGCCAAACATCTGGGAGATGTGAACCTGAACCTTGACCGCTGTCTGGCGTCGGGCCTCAAGTCTCCCGTTTCCATCAGCCTCAGAAGAGGCGAAATCCTCGCTTTGGCGGGACAGGTGGGCAGCGGCGCAAGCAGCCTTCTCAGAATGTTGGCGGGCGTGACTCCGATTCAATCGGGGCAGATCGCGCTCGCCGGGCGTCCTTATGCGCCCAAGACCATCGCCGACGCCATCGCCGAAAGCGTTGTCTACTGCTCGGAGGACAGAAAGCGCGACGGAATTTTCGCTGTGCGAAGTGTGCCCGAAAACCTCTCGGCGCCGGCTCTCGGGGCCATCAGTCGCTTTCAGATTCTCTCCCCGGGTCGGGAACGATCGCATATCCGGTCGATCGCTGCGAAATTCGGCCTCGACGAACGCTATTTCAGCCGCCTTGCCGGCAATCTCAGCGGCGGAAACCAGCAGAAAGTGGCGCTCGGCAAATGGATAGGGCTCGATCCGAAGGTGCTGCTCGTCGAAGAGCCGACCCGCGGCGTCGACGTTGGCGCTCGGGCCGAGATCTACGGCAATCTGCGCGCCTTGGCGGATGAGGGCATGTCGATCATCTTCGCATCGTCGGACACTCAGGAAGTTTTGGGGCTGGCCGACAGGATCGCCACCTTCTTCCATGGAGAGTTGGTGCGAGTGGTGGAAGCCGAAACCGCAACGGCTGAGAGCTTGACGCGAGATGTAACCCGCGCGCACGAAGCCGCCTGAACGCAAAACCGGACCAGAAAATGACCAGTCTAATGACACGTCAAACCTTGCCCGCGAGGAAAGACAGGACCTTGCCGAGGTCCATATACGCGCTGTTCGCCATCGTGTTCCTGATCTCCGTTGCCGGCGCCACGACGCCCGGCTTCGCCACGATCGACAATCTGTTCGTCGTGATCCGGGCGGCGTCGCTCACCGGCATCGTCGCGATCGGCATGAGCTATGTGACGATCTCAGGCAATCTCTTCGCGCTGTCGGCAAGTTCGCTGGGCGCGCTCCTGGCCGTCGTCTTCGCATTGACCACGTCGGATCTGGGCTTTGCCGCCGGCATCGCGGCCACTCTCCTGTTGGCGGCCCTGTCAGGCATCGCCCAAGGCGTCGCGATATCACTGATCGGCAACCCCATCATCACCACGCTCGCTTTCGGCACGGTTTTTCGAGGTTTCGCGGCGCTCCTGTCGGGCAACTCCATCCTGCGCATCGATAGCGACGCGGCGCTTTGGCTCGGCACGGCGCGTCCGCTCGGCATGCCGACGCAGAGCTGGGCGTTCCTTCTGCTCGCCATCGCCAGCTGGGTGATTATCCGCCATTTCAAGCTTGGCCGTGAAATCGTGCTCTGCGGGGCCAATCCCAAAGCGGCGGTCGCCAGTGGTCTTCGCGTCGGACTCGTCACGTCTGTCGGCTGCGTAGCGCTCTGCATCGGCGCGGCGGTGATGGCGATCCTCAACGTGTCTCAGTTTTCGCAGGCCAAAGCCGATCTCTTCATGGGGTATGACTTCGATTACATTGCCGCCGTGCTCGTCGGCGGCATAGCGCTCCGCGGCGGCCATGGCTCCCCCCTCCAGGCGGGCATGGGCGCTATTCTGATCGCGCTTCTGCAAAATTTCATGTTGCTGAACGGGCTGAGCGCTGGCCTGCGCATGACCATCGTTGGTCTGCTGGTCGTGGCGTCGATTAGCCTGTTTCATATCATTCAGACGAGGTCGCGGTGAAAATGACATCCGAGACGAAAGGCAATCTGGCGCGGGTCGCGCTCATGGCGTTGGTCTATTGTATCTTCGCAACCAGGATACCCAGCTATTATTCGGCGCCCGGCGTGGCGGCTCTGCTCGATGGCGCCGTACTGGCGGGCATTATTGCGATTGGCGTTGGCTTGACGATGATCGCCGGCGAAATGGATCTGTCCGTCGGCTCCATGGCGGCTTTCGCCGGCATTCTGTCGATCAAGTTCTTCGCATTTGGAGTGACGCCGGCTTTCATCATGGTCATCGTCATTTGCGCCGCGATCGGTGCCGTGCAGGGCTATTGCATCTACAAGCTCAATATCAACTCCATGGTTTTCACCATCGGCACATTGATCGCATTGCGCGGTCTGACCCTGGTTATGTCCGATGAGAAAACAGCGCTGGTTCCGTTTGAAAACATTGCTGAAACTGATTTCCTTTCGGCAAAGTATCTTATTTTTTCCGTTCCCTCCTTCGTCCTGCTCGCGCTTTTTCTCATCATCGATCTGTTTGCACGCCGCACGTTGTTCGGTCGGGAAATCTTCGCCATTGGCGGCGGACGAAGTGAAGCGCGCGCCGCGGGCGTCTCCATGCGTCGACCTATGGTCTTGATCTTCGCCATGTCCGCAGCGCTTGCGGGTCTGGCCGGTTCGCTAATATCGATCAAGAATGGAAGCGCCAGCCCGCTCGGCTTCGAGGCCGTCCTGCTGGAAGCGGTAACCGCCTGCCTGATCGGCGGCATAGCGCTGTCCGGCGGTCGCGGCTCAATACTCGGGATACTGATCGGGCTCTTCACCATCCGCTTCCTGGTCAGCGGCATCGCCGCTCTGGGCGCACCCTTCTGGATGCAAAGCCTTGCCACCGGCGCGCTGATGATTTTCGTCATTATATCGGAGGCGCTGATCCGATATGTTCTGTGGCGCCGGCGCTTTGCCTATTCCGCCCGCCTTCCGGCATAGGAGCGCCTATGAGCGATCAAGAAAACCCCGCCCTCGGGCAACACTGGTTTCCCTCACGCTGGGGCGTCGAGGATGAAATCGGCGCCGGCAATTTGCTGGGTCCGCACAAAGTGCTTGAAGCCGCGCGTTTGATCCGCACCGGCGAAACGATCTCACTCGGATTTCCCTATCGCGTCGGCATGCCTCTGTCGCCGGGCCGGACATTCGGGCTCAAAATGCCCGGCGGTCCGACCGGCGGTCCGGAAGGCAGGACAAGCCGCACCGTGTGGAACGATGACTTCGTCTGCACCGAACTCGGCCAGATCGGCACCCATATGGATGCGCTCGGCCATCTCGGCCACCAGGTCTCCTATCCCTGCGGTCACTGCGAGACCCTCGTCTACAACGGCAACAAGCTTTCGGACATCTGGTCGCCCTACGGGCTGAAGAAACTCGGCATCGAAAAAGCGCCGATATTCTTCACCCGCGGCGTTCTGCTCGACGTTCAGGCGCTGTTCGGCGCGCCGCTTGAGAACGGGTTCGAGATCACGCCTGATCATCTCCGCGCCTGCATTGAGCGACAAGGTTTCGACGAGAACGCTTGGTTGAATCCAGGCGACGTCGTTTTGATCCGCACCGGCCACGGCTCCCGGTTCTTCTCAGAGGCTGAGACCTGGTATGACGGCGAGCCCGGTCTCGGTCTCACCGCTGCGGAATTTCTCTCGGAACGCGAACCTGTTGTGGTTGGCGCCGACAACTTCGCCATCGATGTGGTTCCCCCTATTGATCCAGACATGGTTCTTCCCTGTCATCAGCACCTGATCATGCGACACGGCATTTACCTGCATGAAGGCATGAACCTCGATCCGCTCGCAGAAACTGGACGGTACGAATTCGTTTATGCTTTCGCGCCACTGCGCATTGAAGGGGCAACCGGTTCTCCTGGCACGCCTTTTGCTATTCTCTAACATATCAGGGCTTTGATAGTGAGCTAACGAGTCAGCACACTAAGCTTGAGTCCTGCGGTTCCATCCAACTCCCGCAATCATGGAAGCGCTGCTTGCTGTTGACGGGCTTCGTGATGATGAAGGAAGCATGCCGCTGAATGTTTGTTGTCTCCGACACGCGCCAACGCGGGATCGGAGGTGGCGCAGATCGGCATCGCGTGGGCGCATCGGCCACGGAACCGGCAGCCGACAATCCTGCTGGCCGGCGAAGGCGGCTCTCCGCGCAAAACCGGCTCAGGCCGATTTCGCTCCCGCACAGGATCGGGCGATGGCACCGCAGCCAGAAGCGCCTGCGTATAGGGGTGCACGGGATTGCCAAAGACGGTTTCCGGTGATCCTTCCTCAACGATCCGACCGAGATACATGACCGCCACCCTGTCGGCGATATGGCGCACCACGGCCAGATCATGGCTGATGAACAAATAGGTCAGCGCAAAGCGCTCCTTGAGATCCTCGAAGAGGTCGAGGATCTGCGCCTGCACGGAGATGTCGAGCGCAGAAATCGGTTCGTCGGCCACAACGAAGCTCGGTCGGGCGATGACGGCGCGGGCAATGGCGATGCGTTGTCGCTGCCCGCCCGAAAAGGCGTGCGGATGACGGTTGGCGACCGCAGGGTCAAGGCCGACAATTTCAAGCATCTCCGCCACACGCGCGCGCGCCTCCGCTCTTGTTGCAAGGCCATGGACGAGAAGGGGTTCAGCGAGCGTTTCGCCAATCTTCATACGCGGATTGAGCGAAGAGAACGGGTCCTGGAACACCATTTGCATGTTGCGCCTCAGCGGCCGCAGCAGCGACTGATCGAGCCCGGTCAGATCTTTCCCGGAAAAGCGGACTGCGCCTTCGCTCACCTGTTCAAGTCGCAGCAGCGCGCGTCCCAAGGTGGACTTGCCACAGCCGGATTCTCCCACCAGCGCGAGCGCCTCTCCCTGTTCGACCCGAAGATCCACGCCATCAACAGCGCGCACGGTGCTGATGCTGAGTTGACCTCGCCAATTTCGTCGGCGCGTCTGGTACTGAACCTTGAGCGCGATCGCCTCGGAGACCGGAGGCGCCGCGTTGATGGGATCGGTCATGACTGCTCTCCCGAAACTCTCCAGCAGGCGGCGCTCGCGCCCTCGCCTAGCGCCATCAGCGGCGGCGCGACGCTGCATTTGTCGAAGCGGAGCGGACAGCGCGGCGCAAAGGCGCAACCCACAACAGGCTGGCTCATCGACGGCGGGGCGCCGGCAATGGCGCTAGCCCGCTTGCCGCGTGGCTGGTCCAACCGCGCAATACTGCCCAAAAGGCCCGCCGTGTAGGGATGGCGGGGCGCAGCATACAGGCGATCAACGGGCGCTTCCTCAACCACGGCGCCCGCATACATCACCATCACCCGGTCCGCGACGCGCGCCATCAGCGCCAGATCATGCGTGATCCAGACCAGGCCCATACCGCTGGCCTGCTGGATGTCGCGGATCAGACGAACGATCTCTGCCTGCACGGTCACATCGAGCGCTGTGGTTGGTTCGTCCGCAATCAGCAAATCTGGCCGGCCAGCCAGGGCGATGGCGATCATGACGCGCTGGCGCATGCCGCCCGAAAACTGATGCGGAAACTGTCCCGCGCGCCTGTTCGGATCCGGCACGCCGGTGCGTTCGAGAAGATTCACCGCCTCTGCCAGTGCTGTCTTCTTGTCAAAGCCGCGATGACGTATGAGAACTTCTGCGATCTGTTTTCCGACGGTCATGAGAGGGTTGAGCGCGGCGAGCGGATCCTGAAAGATCAGCCCGACCCGCCTCCCTCGAAGATCGCGCATGGCGACACCCGGCTTCGACAACAGATCTTCGCCATCGAAATCGAGCTGGGACGCGGTCACGTCCGCCTGGCGCTTTGGATGCAGGCCGAGCATGGCAAGCATGGTCGTGCTCTTGCCCGAGCCGGATTCGCCCACCACACCCAAGGTCTCTCCCGCTGCCACTTGAAAGGATACATCGCGGACAGCATGGACCGGTCCAAACCGGACATTGAGGTTTTTCACATCAAGAAGTGCCTGGCTCATCGGACGCTCCTCGGATCAAGGCGATCTCGCAGCCAATCGCCGAACAGGTTGACGCCTAGCACGGTGAACGCGATGGCGAGGCCAGGGAATGTCGCAATCCACCAGGCTTTCTGTAGATAGTCGCGGCCGTCATTGAGCATCGCCCCCCAAGACGGAATCGTTGGGTCGATGCCAACGCCGAGAAAGCTCAACGCGGCCTGTGTCAGGATCGCTTGCGCCGTCGAGAAACTGGCGACAACTATGATCGGCGCGGTTGAATTGGCGAAGATATAGCGCCATAGCGTTCGCGGCGTGCCGACGCCGACGGCGCGGGCGGCGAGCACATAGTCCTGCACCTTCACGGTCAGCACCTGGGCGCGCACCACGCGGGCGTAGTTCACCCAGGTCGCCAGCGCCAGCACGATCACGACTGCGTAAAATCCGCCGCCCAATGTCCCCAGGAGGAAGATCGCCAACAGCGTGAAGGGAAAGGCGAGTTGCACATCGACAAACCAGGAAATCACGCCATCGACCTTACCGCCGAAATAGCCGGCGAGGATGCCCATCAGGCTGCCGATGACCGCACCCAGCAGGGCTGCCGCCGTGCCCACGGCCAGCGAGATGCGGCTTCCATAAATCAGGCGCGAAAGAATATCGCGGCCCAGATTGTCGGCCCCCAGCAGGTGCTTAATCGAACCGCCCTCGACGAAGACGGGCGGCGCCAGCCGTGCGCGAAGGTCGATTTGGCTGGCAGAGACCGGCGCGATCAGCGGCGCGAACACCGCGATCGCCACCGCGGAGAGAATGATGGCGCCGCCGATGATCCCGACAGCGTTGCGCGACAGGAAGCGTGTGAAGGAAGCGCTCATGTGTTTCTCACCCGCGGATCGATCCGGTGATAGAGCCAGTCGACGAACAGATTGATAGCGACAAAGCAAAAGGCCGAGACCAGCACAGTGCCCTGCAGAAGCGGGAAATCACGCGACGAGACGGCGCCGATGGCGAGCCGGCCGATGCCCGGCCAGGCGAAAATGGCTTCGATGACGACAGCGGAGGAAATGAGATCGCCAAGCTCCAGGCCCGCCATGGTCACGACCGGCAGCAAGGCGTTGCGCAACGCATGCACCCAGACAATCCGCCTTTCATAGAGACCTTTGGCGCGCGCGGTGCGGATGAAATCCGCATTCAGCACCTCGATCATGCCCGACCGCACGAGGCGACAGAGCCTTGCTGTCGATTGCATCGACAGCGTCAGCGCCGGCAGCACCAGCGAACTGGCGCCGTCCGACCCCGATACCGGGAAAAATTGCCAGGTGACGGCAAAAATCAGGATCAGCATCAGCCCCAACCAGAAGGCGGGTACAGCAAGGCCGATCATCGTGAACATGGTGATCACCGCATCGATCCAGGTGTTGCGATAAAGCGCCGCCAGCACCCCAAGCGTCACGGAAAGGACGAGGGCGATTGTGAAGGACGCGAGCGCCAGCAGGAATGTGTTGGACAGGCGATCGGCCACAAGGCTCACGACGCTCTGATTGTAGACGAAGGATTGACCGAGATCGCCCTGCAACGCCCGCCACAGGAACAGGCCATATTGAGCAAGAATGGGCTTGTCGAGGCCGAGATATTCGGTGAGCGCGCGGCGCGCCTCCTCCGTGGCGTTGGGCTTGATCAGCAGGGCGACCGGGTCGCCCGTCGATTGGGCCACCATGAATGTCGCAAAGCTGACCCCAATGAGGACGAGGAGCGCCCTCAGGAGCCGATTGGTCAGATAGTTCAATGCACTTGTCTCCAGCAGCGCCGCAGGTTGCCGCATTGTCAGAATGGGGCTGTTTTCGCAGCCCCATCCGACCAGCATATCAGATCACGCCTTAAGCTTGGCGCGGGACATCTCGACATAATCGTCGGGGCGAACCGGGAAGTCGAGGCGGTTGCTCACCCCATAGATCGCCGGCAGGTACCAGAGATAAATCCACGGGCAATCATCCCACACCATGGTTTCGGCTGCAGTCAGCAGCTTCTGGCGCTCCGCGTCGTCAAGCGTCACCGACGCCTTTTTGACCAGCGCGTCGAACTCCGGATTGTTGTAGGCGCTGGAATTGTCCACGGCGTCCGAGGTCAGGATGACGAGCTCGACCGATGGATTGATCAGGGACGCCCAGCCATAGTAATAGATGCCCTTGAAGGCCTTCGAGCGGATCATGTCGGAGAACTTGCCCGGCTCATAGGCTTCTACCTTCGGCTTGAGGCCAATGGCCTCGAGAAAGGCGGCCACCGTTTCAGCAGCTTCTTTCGCTGCCGGATAACGACCATAGGCGATTGGGATCTCGAAGTCGGTGAAGCCGGCCTCCGCCAAGAGCGCTTTGGCTTTTTCCGGATTGTATTGAAACGGCTTCAGGTCCGGATTGTTGTTGGGTGGGTTGACGATGGAGACGATCGGCTTCGTCTGGCCGCCGAGCAGCGTTTCCACCATGGTCTTGACGTCCACTGCATAGTTCAGCGCCTGGCGCACGCGCTTGTCCTTCAGCGGCTCGATGCCATTGAGTGAAATGCCCATATGCATTTTGCGCAGGCCCGCCACAGACACAGCCTTAGACTTGTCGGAATTCGCATCCTCCGCCGTGTCCGGCGTCAGTCCCACGGCGATATCGACGCTGCCGGCCTTGAGCTCATTGATGCGCGACGACAGTTCGGGAATGTCGCGGAAGATTACGTCCTTGATCGCCGGCTCGCCGTTCCAGTGGCCGGAATTGGCCTTGAGCACGACGCGGTCGCCCTGTTTCCATTCGGTCACGACGTAAGGACCGGAACCGATCGGATTGGCGCCCACGACATCGGCCGGCGTGTCCTTCAGATAGGCGGGCGCGCCGATGAAGGCCTCTTCCAGCCAATAGAGCATGTTGATGGTCGGCGCGCTGGTGACGAGGTCGACCGTCAGGGGATCAACGATCTTGACCTCGGTCAGACCTGTCTGCGGCCACAGCTGGCTTTCGCCGTTGAACGGCGCGATGTTCATGCGCTCGAAATTGAACTTCACGGCGGCGGCGTCGAACTTTTCGCCGTTGGTGAAGGTCACGCCGTCGCGCAGCTTGAAGCGCCAGCGGGTGGGCTCGGCCTGTTCCCAGCTCAAGGCCAGGCGCGGCTCATGCGTGCCGTCGGCATTGCGGCGCACGAGACTGTCGAAGACCGACCAGATGACGCTGCCGATCGGGTGATTGTTGCGGATGAGATGCGGATCGAGCGTCGAGACATCGTCTTCCGATGCGATCACGACAGGCGAGGTCTGCGCGAAAGCGCCCCGCGGCAAGCTCGTCAGCGCGGCAAGCGCCGCAGCGCCTTTGCCGAGCTGTCGCCTGGTGAGAATAGGCCCTGAATTCATCGTGCTGTTCCCATTTTTTTATTGATGACGGCAAAAGCTTGCGCCTTTTCGCTAATTTGGCAATGGAATTTTTTCGAAAGCTTTGACCATTCATTTTGTCCCATCGCGAATCCTGCGCAAAAAAGCATCAACAGGCGACTGTATATGCCCGTTACGCAGTCAGCACCTGCAGGCCCCTGGCCTCATAGGAGATGACCGCCTCCGGCGCGACATCATTGTCGGTGACCAGGAGATCGACGGTGGCGAGATCGGCGACCCGGGCGCTGCCGACATGGCCGAATTTGCTGTGGTCGGCCAGGATGACGCATCGACTGGCCGCCGCGATCATCGCCTTCTCCACCTCCGCCTCCTCCCAGCTGCCGGTTGTGAACCCCTTGTCGAGATCAATCCCGGTGCAGGAGATATAGGCGGTATCGGCGTTCAACTGCCCGATCACCAACGTCGAGAACGGGGCCGTCAGAGAACGCTGCGCGCCGCGCAGCGTGCCGCCCGTCACCACGACGCGAATGCCCGGATGCTCCGCGAGAACCAGCGCCACATCCAACGAATTGGTCACAACAGCCACATCATTCAAGGACTTGGAAAGCGCGCGCGCAAAAGCAAGCGCTGTGCTGCCAGCGTCGATCATGATCGTCTCACCATCGCGGACCAGAGTGGCTGCGAGCTTGGCGATGCGTTGCTTTTCCTCCGTGAACGCCTGGCTCGCCAGATGCAGCGGCCGTTCGAACCGCGCCGCCCTCACCGCCAGCGCGCCGCCACGAATACGCCGCAACACCTGCTGGCGCTCCAACTGCTCGAGATCGTTGCGGATGGTGACCACGGAGACTCTGAGCCTGTCGGACAGGCCCATCACGGACACTTTGCCGTCGGCCTCGAGCGCCTCCAGAATCCGCTGATGACGCTGCATGGCGTTCAATGCTGTCACGACTGCCCCCAAGACCAACTGCCCAAAAATTAATGCCAAATTTTCTCACACAACGCTATCGCAAATTTTCGAAAATTTTCCTTGCGGAAAAAACGGACAACCGGCAGCCTCAGGGGCATTCAGGAGTGCGACAATGCCAACGACATCCAAAGACCAGCCTCATATGCTGGTCGACATCCTACGGCAGGGCGAGGTTCTTGCCCGGCTTCTCGACCGCTACGACAGTTTTGCCGCTATCGGGGCGGAACATCTGACGCCAGATACAGGCGGACATCTGGCCGCCTTCGGATGCGGCGACGGCTGGTTCGCAGCCCGCGCAGTGGCCGCCATATCCGCGTCCGCCTTCGACATGCCGATGGAGGGCGTAACCAGCCTCGACTATCTGCTGTCGGAAAACCGCAAACCCGTATCGGCCGACCGCGCCATCGCCATTTCCATGTCCGGAACGGTGGATCGCACGATTGCCGCAGCCCAGCGCATCACGTCCGCCGGCGGCCGCTATGTGGCGCTGACGAATGAAGACGGCGCGGCGATGGGCGCCGCGGCCGACGCCATAGCCTCGCTGAGGATCGACGACATCGCGCCCTTTCTCACGGGCACTACGCGCTATAGCGGCACGATCCTCGGCCTGATGATGCTGCTCGAAGGCGCAGCGCGTGCGTCAGATCGTCGGCCGCAGGTCAGTTGCAAAGGCCCGGAGATGACGACGCTGCTCCGAGAGACCATCCCCGACAGCCTCGACCTCTGCCAGCGCCTGCTGCCTGGCATATGCGCCGAGGTGCTGGGCCAAGGTCTCGGCGGCGTGCGCGTGCTGGGCGCCGGCACGGACTGGGCAACGGCTGAGTACGGCGCAGCCAAGCTGGTGAAGGTGGTTCAGGCTCCGGTCTGGGCCAGCGAAATCGAGGAATTCGCCCACAGCCTGTTCTGGTCGAGCCGCAAGGATGAACTCGTCATTCTGATCGCCTCCACGCCCGAAGTTGCCCGGCTCGCTTCCAACACAGCCGGGGCGCTGGCCCATGCCGGCATGCGGACCCTGGCGATCGAGACGTCGGGCCATCCGGTAGAGGGCGCCACCTACAGGATCAGCCTGCCGGCGACGCCGGCCTGGCTCTCGCCATTGCTGACGCCCGCGCCGCTGCAGATGCTGTCCTACGCGCTCGCCGTTGAAAGTGGTTTTGATCCCAATGTCAGCCAGGACAAGGCCGATCCCGGTCGTTTTCTCGCCGCCCAGCTTCTCAGCCGTCGCTGCGAACTTGTTTGAATCTTGAAAGCAGAAGCAGAGGCCATGAGCCAGTCATACGTCACCCCCCTCCTCCACCCCGATTCTCCACTTGACGCCAAGGCCCGGGCGCTTGTCGAGATGCTGTTCGAGAAGGAAGCGCGCCTGATGGACGCGCTGCCGACCGACGATCCGCTCGACGAAAAGCGCAAGCGCCGCGTCGAACTGACCCGGGTCGAAATCCTCGGCCAGGCCGACGCCATCCGCGACACGCTCCGCGAGGCGCGCGCCGAAACCGTTGAGACCGCACAACATTTTGCCGTACAAGGGATCAGGCGCATCATCATGACCGGCTGTGGCGATTCCCTCGCCGTGATGTTCGGCGTCCGCGATATCTTCGAAAAGCTGCTGGGCATCCCCGTGGAGCCGATCCAGGCGCTCGATTACGCCTATTACGCCAGCCGCACCACAGGGCCGGACACGCTGGTGATCACGCTCAGTTCCTCCGGCATGACCACGCGCACCGTCGAGGCCATGCTCATAGCCCGCGCCAAGGGCGCCAAGACGCTGGCGCTCAGCAATACGCCCGGCTCCGCCTTGATGACGGAATCGGATCGCGGCCTGATGATCCGCGCCGAGCGTAAGGGGTGGCCAACCCAGGCCAGCACGGCGGCCATGGCGCTGCTCGCGCAGTTTGCGATCGACTGGGCGCGCGCGGTCGACCCCAGCGACGTCCGCATCGAGAGCCTTCAGGCTGCCCTTGACGCGGCGCCCGGACAGATGGTCGATGTTGTAGAACAACACGAAGCGGCGCTCATCGACATCGCCCGCCTCGAGTCCGATCGCAGCTTCTATCTCTATGCGGCCGGCGGCCCAGCTTTCGCGTCGGCCATGTTCGGCGCAGCCAAGGTCAAGGAATGTTCGCCGGATCAAGGGCTGGCCATTCCGCTCGAAGAGTTCCATCACTATAATTCGCAGAAGGAAGGCGACCCGCTGTTCCTGATCGCGCCCGATGGCCCCTCGATATTCCGCGCGCGAGACACAGCCTTCGAAGGCAAGCGCTGGAAGGGAAAGATCTACAGCATCGTGACCGAAAACCAGAGCATGCTCGACATTTATTCAGACGCGGTTCTCAGGCTGCCAGCTGTGCCGGAATGCCTTGCGGCGCTTGTCTATAGCGTGCCCGTGCAGCTCTTCGCCCACCATGTCGCGATGGAAAAATTCCGCCGCGCGGAACTGGCGCGCGGATGACCTCCATGACGAACCCGCGCCTCGTCTGCCTCGGCAATCTGACGATTGACGATGTCGTGCTGCCCGACGGGACCGAGCGCCCCGGATGCACCGGCGGCGATGCGCTCTATGCTTGCCTTGCAGCGCGGCTGTTTGAGCCGCGCACGGAGATGGTCGCGCCCGTCGGCTGCGACTGGCCGGCATCCATTAGCGACCAGATCCGGGCGGCCTGTCTTTCCGAAACCGGCCTTTCGTCGCGGAATATCCTGTCGTTGCACAACCGCGTCGCCTATGACGCCGATGGCGGACGCGTCTGGACGCTCTACAATGGCGACGACGCGTTTCACACGCTGTCGCCGACCATCTCCGATATCCCTGCGTCCTATCTCGACGCGGAGATCGTCCTGATCCTCGCCATGACGCTCGACGCGCAGATCGACCTCGTCGCCGGTCTCAAGGACCGGCCAAACCGCCTCATCGCGCTCGATATGCAGGAGGATTACATCTGCGGCAATGAGGAGCGGCTGCGACGGATGATCGGCGACTGCGATATCTTCATGCCGAGCGCGGACGAGGCGCAACAATTGCTGGGGCACACCGATTGGCAGGCTGCCGCACGCGCATTTGCCAATCTCGGACCCTCGATCGTGGTGCTTAAGCTGGGAGCAGAGGGCGTGCTGGTCCATGAGCGCCCGACCGATCGCATGATCCGGATACCGCCTTTCCCGGGATCGGTTGTCGACACCACCGGCGCCGGCGACAGTTTTTGTGGCGGCTTTCTGGCGGCGTTGTTGCAAAATCGTTGCGATCTCGAGCAGGCGGCGCGCGCCGGAGCGGTTGCGGCCGCCTTCGCCGTGTCCGATTATGGTGCCGATCCGATGTTCCGCGCCAAGTCTGATGAAGCCGTCGAGCGTCTCCGGACATGGCGGACCGGATCATGAAGATCTGCATCGTCAATCCCAACACCACTGCCGCCTTCACCACCCGCCTGCTGCACAGCGCCCGCGCCATCGCAGCCCCCGGCACCGACGTGGTCGCTGTGCAACCGGGCGTCGGAGCAGCCTCGATCGAAAGCCATGCGGAAGAGGCGCTTGGGGCGCTGGGAGTGATGCATGCGGTGGCTGAGGGCGAGAAAGGCGGCATAGACGCCTATGTCATCGCCTGTTTCGGCGATACCGGACTGCATCAGGCGCGCGAAATCGCCCGCGGCCCCGTGATTGGCATGACGGAGGCGTCGCTGCAGGCTGCATCCCTCATCGCCCACCGCTTCTCCATCGTCACGCTGCCGCCGCGCACCCGCGCGCATTCGCTGCGGGTGCTGGCCGACACGGGCCTGTCGCATCGCTGCACGGTGCGCGCCGTCGATGTTCCAGTGCTGAATCTTGAAGACGAAGTTGCCGCCAGCGCGCCGATCATCGAGAAGGAAGCCCGGCTTGCGATCGATCAGGACCATGCCGAAGCAATCATCCTGGGCTGCGCGGGGCTTTCCGATCTTGTCGAACCCCTGAGCCAAACGCTCGCCGTCCCGGTCATCGATGGCGTGATGGTGGGTCTGAAATTCGCCGAAGCTCTCGTCGCCGCGGGCCTCAGGACCTCCAAGCGCTCCACCTATGACTATCCGCCGGCTGGCTTCTGCCTGCCGAAGCTTTTCTAGCCTTCGCCCAGAAAGGGTATCGCCACATGTCTGTGCTGTTTCGCAATGTCCGGGTCTATGATGAGGGTCTTGCCGAAGGCGCTACCGCGCCGACCTCGGTGCTGGTCATGGGCGACACGATCGCCGCGATCGGCGCCGATCTTGCCGCGGCAACGCCGGCGGACGCCGAAGTGATCGAGGGCAATGGCGATCTGCTCATTCCAGGCCTGATCAACGCGCATTTCCATTCGCCGGTCAACCATATGAAGGGCATGCTGCCCAACCTGCCGCTTGAAATCTTCATGCTCTATGAATCGCCCGACCTCGAGGCGCTGAGACCGAGCCCGCGCGAAGCCTATGTGCGCACCATGCTGGCAGCGATGGAAATGTTGAAGACCGGCGCAACATCGGTGCAGGACGACGCCTTTTTCGTGCCGCATCCGACGCCCGAGGTGATCGACACCGTGATGCAGGCCTATCGCGATGTCGGCATCCGCGCCACGGTCGCGCTTGATCAACCGGAACTCGCCGAAGTCGAAAAGCTGCCGTTCCTGGCCGAGCTTCTGCCAGACGCCATGCGCGCGGAGCTTGCCCATCCTCCGGCCTTCGGACGGGAGCGGCTATTGGAAAGCTACCGCCATCTGATCGACGCGTGGCATGGCGCAGAAGGCGGACGGCTTTCCGCCGCCGTCTCCTGCTCGGCGCCGCAACGGATATCACCCGAATATATGGGCGCGCTCGATGACCTCAGCCGCGCGCATGACCTGCCTTTCTACGTGCATATGCTGGAGACCAAACTGCAACGCGTTCTGGCCCATGAACAGCCACGCTTCGCCGGCCGTTCGCTGGTGCGCTACACCCACGATCTCGGCCTGCTCTCAGACCGCATGAACATCATTCATGCGATCTGGATGGACGACGCCGATTACGACCTGATTGCCGCTTCCGGCGCCTCAGTGGCTCACAATCCGATCAGCAATCTACGCCTCGGCAGCGGCGTGATGCCTTTCAGGACGCTGCGCGAGCGCAAGATCAACATATGCCTCGGCACCGACGAGGCGATCGCAGATGACGCCGTCAACATGTGGGGCGTCGCCAAACAGGCCGCCCTGATCCATACGATCGGCGATCCGGACTACAAGCGGTGGCCCGACGCCTCCGAGATCCTCGATTGCCTGTTCCGTGGCGGCGCAAAGGCCATGCGACGCGGGGACAGTCTCGGCGCAATAGAAGTCGGCCGGCTCGCCGACCTCGCTTTGATCGATCTCGATACGGCGGCGTTCACCCCGCTCAACGACATCCGGCGGCAGCTGGTGTTCTGCGAAAACGGCGCCGGCGTGCGCGCAACCATGGTCGCCGGCCGCATTGTCTATGACGGCACCCGGCTGACAACCGTCGATGAGCGCGCGCTACGCGCAGAGGCGCGTGAGATCTTCTCCGGCCGAAAGGCGGCCTTGGAGGGCGCGCGCAGCGAAGCCGCCCGTTGGCTGCCCTATTACGAGGCCATGGTCGCCAAGGCCGCCGCGCGCGACGTCGGCTTCAACCGCTGGCTTGGCTATAGCGGCGCCTGATCGCTTAAGACAAAGGAGATCACAATGCTTCCCACCCATGGCCGTTACGACTTCAAGCCGATCATCCAGCGTCCGGATTTTCGTTGGCCGGATGGCAATGGTCTGGCGCTTTATGTCGCCCTCGGCGTCGAGGAATATCGTTTCGGCCAAGGCATGACGGAGGACCTGATGCCCGGCGCCAGCAAGCCCGATCTGGTCAACACGTCGTGGCGCGATTACGGCAACCGTGTCGGCGGCTTTCGTCTGATCGACCGCTTCGCCTCGCGCGGCATCCGGCCCGCCATGCTGCTCAACACCGAAGTCTATGATCACGCGCCTGCGCTCATGGATGCCGCGCATGAGGCCGGCATCGAGATGGTCGGCCATGGCCTCACCAATTCCGACACGCTGGCCGGCATGGGCCCCGAAGAAGAGCTCGCTTATATTAAAGCGGTGCAATCGAAGATCACCGAGAAGCAGGGTTACCCGGCGCGCGGCTGGTCGAGCCCATGGCTTGCGCATACCGACAACACGATCGATCTCCTTCCCGAAGCCGGTTTCAGCTATCTTCTCGATCTGCGGATGGACGATCAGCCAATCTATCTCAAAGGCAAGAGCAAGCCGCTTCTCGCGCTTCCCTATGCACTTGAGCTCAATGACAGCACAACACTGATCGGACGGCAGACGACCGCGCGTGATTTTGCGCAGATGATCGTCGACGAATTCGACGAAATGCTGCTCGCCGCCCGCACCCAGCCCCTGGTCATGAGCATCGTCGTCCATAGCTTCATCTCCGGCCAACCCTTCAGACTGGCGGCCCTGACGGCGGCGCTTGACCATATCATCGCAAAACGAGACCAGGTTTGGCTAGCGCAGCCGGGTGAAATCGAGGCTTTTGTGAAAGCCGACCCACAACGGACTGTCTGAGGATCTTCGCAGACGGCTAGGATCGTCTGCCAATGGCAGAACACGGAAGTTGCGTCTGCATTCTCGTTAGGATTGATGTCCGGTGCCCCTTGGACGGTATCGAACCATAAGCGCCAGCGGCAATTCTCAATGCGCCTCCTGATGCGTTCGTCCCAGCTGTGGCGCCCGAACTCGAGGCGATTCAGGTTTCATTTAATCTATCGCCTTAGCAGGCCACGCCGGAAACTGTTCCGGTTAAGAGTGCAAACCAGGAACGCCATGAGAAACCCGTCTGCTTCATCTATTCAATTTCAGCGAAAAATTTCTTCCTTCTGCGACGTTCGCGTAGCGCCGCTCGTTTCACCGAGCGAATTAAACAACATCCGACCATACCTCCTCAGCCTTATTATATACCACGAGCATCCGCCAACGCGATCAGGTCGGACAGATTGGGTATCAATTCAGGCAGCATGCGGCCTAGATACCGTTATGAGCAGCGCCTTGAGACAAACCCTTCAATCCGGACTCGAGGCGATCGTCCGCTGGATCGACGAAGAACAGTCAGGGCCGGGAAATGACCATTCACCTACGAAGGTCGAGCAGAGGGCAAGGTTACCGGAAGATGGCGCCGTTGGTCATCCAAGAGGCAAGACAGGCGTCCCACCCAAGCCGATCGAGGAGTTCCCTGAGCCATTGTTCGACGCATCGGAAGATCCGATCGAATTCGCTTCTGCCCTGATGTACCATATGCGCAGACATGGAGATTCTGACTATCGTCTCCATCGGGCGGTCGCCGACCGGCATCCAGGCTTTGAACGCTCCACACTGGCAAGTTGGAGGAAGGGATCGAGGTCGCCTCGAACTGTCGATAGCCTGGAGGTCCTGTCATCCTTCGAACAGCGCTATCGTCTTCGCTCAGGGTATTTCAAGGCAAAGCTGCCACATCAATCACGCTCGACATCCGGCTTCGAACTCGCAAGCGAGGTCAGCGCCGCGGAACGACGCCGCCTGGCCTGGCATCTTCCCGACAACTTTAATACCCTCCCCTTCGTCAAACGCGAGGAAATCTTGGAATGGGTGCGCCGCGTCATCATTTCTGGCTCTACGGATTATCGGCGTTTCCAGGCCACCGCATCCAAACAGCGCTATGCAATCCGATTTCCCGCCATTTCTTACGGCAGCACACTGTCCCCTAGACTTAGTGCTGGCGGCGATGGCATCGAGTCCGATCATGCCTCTATCGAAGATCCAGACCTGCTCGGCGGTGTGATAGACGCGCCGCCGAGGTTGTCATTGGAGATGGCTAACCTGGTGCATTTCAAGACCGCCACTCTTACAGCCGTTGGACTCCAGCGAAGCGGGGTATGGGGCGAGGAAACGACTTCACAGAAGATCGAGCATCTCGGACTAATGTTCGGATCGCTGGCAGCGTCGCCGCAGAGTGCTGTCAAGGGTTATGGTGTGCCGCTCGCTCAACTCACATTCGGCCTGCTCGTCTTCCCAGGTGTTTGGGATTGGTATCTGCAGTGGCGTGAGCGGCGGCGCGGCTTCTACACCAAGTGGGAGGAGGACATGCTTCAGATCCTCTTGGGCATGGTCCGACCGGAAACGGGCTGGATGTGGCAACATCGCCAGCTCGCCGTAAATCTGAAACCAATTTCTGGATTGATTTCCGCCGCCGAAATCCGCGCCGCCCAGAGTGACTGGTGCGGAGCGTGCGAAACCGCTTTCAAGCATGCAACGCAACGGCAGAAGGAAATTCAGCGCGTAGCCCGCGTCCATCGCGATCCGTTCGAGCCGATCATGTGCGTACTCGAGGCCGAAAGCCCACTTGGAGAATACAGAAAAATCACCGAGGAAATCGTCAAGCGCATGCCCGATGAAAGCCGCTACCCGCGCGCCGCGGCCGAGGCCGTTAGATCGTTCCTCCTTCTCCGGCTGGGGTTACACCTCGGCCTACGCCAGAAAAATCTGCGGCAGCTTATGGTGTGCCCGCGCGGACAGTTTCCAACGTCAGAACGCCGACTGGAGGACTTGAAGCGCGGCGAGCTTCGATGGAGCGAACGCGATCGCGGCTGGGAAGTACTGATCCCAGCAGTCGCATTCAAGAATGCGAACTCGTCATTCTTCGGCTCAAAACCCTTCAGGCTCATTTTGCCCGATTTACAGGATCTCTATCACTATATCGATGCCTATATCAGTCGGCATCGTCGGCTGCTGCTAGGACGATCCCAAGACCCGGGCACCCTATTTATCAAGACTGTGAAGACGACCAGCAAAGACGCCGCCTACAATCAGACGACCTTCTATGAAGCCTGGAAACTGACCATCCAACGCTATGGCATCTTCAACCCCTACACCGGCCGCGGCGTGATCAAGGGCTTGTTGCCGCACGGACCGCATAATGTTCGCGATGTGCTCGCGACGCATATTCTGAAGCAAACTGGATCGTATGAACAGGCGAGCTACGCAATCCAGGACACGCCAGATATGGTCGCCCAACATTATGGGCGCTTCTTGCCACAAGACAAAGCTGCCTTGGCAGCGAAGATCCTGAACCGGGTGTGGGAAGCGGCGTAGGCGCCTAAGGCTCAGAACTTATCGATAATCCTCAGCAGGTGCGCGGCGCGAGTGGCGATCACCGCGCGCACCGTCTTGAGGATTGGATGCTGGATGCCCGCTTCCAATAGCTCCAGCAGCAGGCCATCGGCTTCTCTTTCGATGTTGCCGGCCAGGCTAGCGATGTCGTTGATAAGCAGACGCTGCGCTGCTTTGGTGCCGGGAACGAGGCTCAACCAGTGTTTCAGCTGGATCGTGTCCGGAACCCCTCGACCTCCAATGTTCATCGCAAGTTTCTTGGATAACCTTGGATATGCGGCTGTGCAGACCACGTCATACAGCGGGGCGAGGTCCGGCGTGGTCGTCTGATAAAGCAGAGCATAGTTTTTGCCATGGGCATCGGCATTCCCTACAAGGTAGTGTAGGAGCAGCATTCGAATGAAGCGCAGGCGGTCGGCGGCGGGTCGACCGCAGACGCGATTGATGAGGTCGAGGGAGCGCTCAGCGCCCGGGCCTCCCTCCTCCTCATATTTGAGTTCCGGCGGTATGCTCAGAGCCTGGCAGAAATCCTCCTGATGCAATCGGTCAATGCGCCCGTCATGTGTCCGTGCACGGTCGTAGCGCTCGATGAGCAGAAATGCCGTCTCTCCACTCCGCCGCATGTCAACGGCGGGGACAGGCAGGTTCAAACGGCCAGCAAGTCGCAAGCAGAAGAGCTCGTTCTCGACGGTTCCTTCCAATCCTTCGATCACTGGCTTGAGAATATGGGTTGTCGGCCGCCCGCCCTTGGCCAATCCGATGGCGTCGCCTTGAACAACGACAGCGAGCTTGTCCTGGGCTCCGGCAAGGGAGAGCCGGACGCCTTCCTCGCCGCCAAGAAGAGGACGACCGCGCAATTTGCCGATCAACTCGGCCAGCCTTTCGCTCGTGAGTACCTCGACACCGTCTTCATCAGTCGCAGCCGTCGCTTCCCCGCTGCGATACAAAGACAAAGCGCCGGCACACTCGCCGCCGATAACCTCGAGCAACCCGAAGGCATTGCCAGGCGATAATCCAAGCGCCCCCGCCAGGCGCTGCCTGGCGCCCTCGTCGGGAAGAAGACCGGAAAAGAACGGGCGGACGACCTGATCGGAATATTGTTCTTCCCTCAATGGCATTGAGAAGGAGATCGCACGGCCACCAGACTGAAGGTAATTAGTGTCATATACGAAGGCAAGAGTACCGTCGGTATCCTGCCCGAGGACGCCAGCTTTGGTGTTTTTGAAATAGACATCGAGATATCTGGTCACAGTCGGAGCTCGCGCCGAGTATTGACGGAGACGACGAGGCCAAGCGTGTGGGCGACCTGCAAGGCGCGACCAAGCTGACAGCTCTCCTTGCCGGCCTCCAACTCACGCAAAAATCGCACGCCCACGCCAGCAAGGCCCGCGAGTTGTTCCTGGGTCAGTTTCTGGCCTTTCCTCTCGGCGCGAACCAGCGCACCAAAGGTTTCAGCATCTGCAACAGCACTCATTATCATCCCTTTCGGGACGGAAATAGCACACTAGCAACGAACAATCAAATAAACGTCCCGATCGGGACCAATTTTAGTCTTGTTACTATAAAAGCCACCCGCCCATCCCGATCGGGACGAAGCTGGAACAAAATATCTTGAAGATTCGGAAAAGCTCGCGTTCAGAGCGCCTGAAGAAGAATGAAGAAGAAACAATTTCCGCGTCTTGCCTCAAAGGCCGGGAACTTCCGCCTTGATGGGAATCGAACCAGCGTTCCGAAGAACCGCCCCCCATTACCACCATTGCAACCACCCCGCACTTTCAGTTATTGCAGTTAGAGGCCTTGTTCGCTATATTGACGGCTAAGGAGATATCGTCATGGCCAGCCAGATTGTTCATTTCGCCAGACTGTCAGATCGCGACCGAAAAATAGCAACGCCCTTACCAAAGCTGGTTGCCGGCGACAGGCTGGAACTCCATGTTCGTGATGCAGGTGGCAAGGAGCGGACGCTCCCGATCCCGCCCTCGGCCGCCGCGGCTGTTGAAGCCCTTCTGGCGCACATGCTGCGCGGAGAGCGCGTTGCCGTGCTGGCCGAGGACCAGGAACTGAGCCCGAGCGAAATTTCAGCCATTCTCGGCATCTCCCGCCCGCTCGTCGTCTTGCGCATGGACCGGGGCGATCTGCCATTCCGCTACGTCGGCAAACACCGCCGCGCCCTCCTTAAGGATGTGCTCGCGTTGAAATCGAAGCTCGACAAACGACAGACGGCGATGGAAGCGCTAGCCGAGGACACAGAGGACCTGATCGAGACCTATGGCCTCTAATCCGCCCGTCGCGGTCTACGATGCCTGCGTCCTCTACCCCTTCCACCTGCGCAACATTCTGATCCAGTGCGCCTTCGACGGTTTCGTCGAGGCGCGCTGGACCGACGATATACATGATGAGTGGATGCGCAATCTCGCCGCTAACACACCAGGTTTGTCCATCCACCGTCTCGAAACCACGCGTGACCGGATGAACGCCGTCCTCCCAGAGGCAGTCGTGGCGGACTATCGTCCGTTGATGCACGAGCTCACGTTACCCGATCCTGACGATCGGCATGTTCTGGCAGCCGCCATTTCAGCGAAGGCCTCCGTTATCGTCACCTGGAACCTGAAGGACTTTCCCGCGAGAACCCTTCTCGCCCATGGTGTGACCAGCAAGTCGCCAGATGATTTCCTTACCGATCTCCATGCGGCGTTTCCTGATGCACTAATCTCCAGTGTCAGAAGTGCAAGGCATAATCTGCGCAAGACAATTCCATCCGTTGAGGCGTTCATCGACGCGGTTCATCAAGGCGGACTGAAGAAGTTTTCAGAGGTGCTTCGCCGGAACATAACCGGACTGGAGTGAGTTGGCGCAATCCTTGAAAAATTGATGCGAACGTCCGACGACTTCCTTGGGTCATCGAGTCGCCCTTATCAGCTTTACGGATTCTTAACCGTCTGCCCCTAATTCCGCACGCCCTCGGTCTGAGGCCCCGAGAAAATATGGAATGACACATGCCAAACGAAGACCTTTCCAGACGCCATTTCCAGAAAAAGATCTCGACCTACTGCGATGTGCGTATTGTCCCCGTAGCACCGGATTGGGTGGTGGACAACCTCCGCCCCTATCTTCTGGCGTTGATCACATTTCGAAAGACACCCGCTCTCACATACAACCGCTATGACTGGCGGCAGATAGCGCACGATTGTGGGATCGATGAAGCGCTGACGACAACGTTGAAGAAACAACTGCGACCAGCGCTGGATGCGATCATGCGCTGGCTGAAGGAGCCGCCTGTAGAAGACGACGCTCCGAAAGGCAGAAGACTGCAAGCTGCGCCGATAGCCGGTGCCACGGGAAAGTTTGCCCCCTCCCCGACAAGCCAGCATCACATAGTCGAAGAGGTCGAGAGCTCGCCCTCACCTAGCCGCCCCGCTCCTAAGCCGAGACCAGTTTCTGACAAACCAGAACCATTGTTCGAGGCGAACGAAGACCCGAGTTCATTCGCCGATGCACTCGCGTATCAAATGCGTCGCTTTGGCGAGAGTTACTGGCAACTCCACCGGGCGGTCGTTCGCATAAACGAAACCTTTGATGCGAAGACCTTGCTGTCGTGGATTGAGGGCCAGCGTGTGCCTCGCTCGGTGGCCAGCTTTGATATCCTTTGCCGGATCGAGCGCAGATATGGCTTGGAGCGAGGCTACTTCAAAGCGAAACTGCCACATCAGTCCAGATCGCTATATGGCCACGATCTGGAAGACATCAGCCCGGCGGAGCGTCGCCGGCTCGCCTGGCATCTTCCCGACGACTTCGGCAGCCTGCCTTTTTCAAATCGCGAAGAGATCCTGGAATGGGTCCGGCGCGTCATCATCTCTGGGTCGACGGATTACAGACGTTTCCAGGCGGCAGCGACGAAGCAGCGCTACGCGATCCGGTTCCCTGGGGTCACATATGGCGGGAGTGCACTCACTCCTCGACTGGTGGCTTCTAGCTGGCTGCGAGATGAGGACGAAAAAGGGCCTACGACCGAGGCGCTGGAGGATCCAGATCTGCTCTCCGGTGTCGTCGACGCACCCCCTCGCCTTGCGATGGAGATGGCAGACCTGATCCGCTTCAAGACGTCGACACTGACCGAGATAGGCTACCGCAGGAATGGCGTCTGGAATGAGGAGACAGCCAGCCAGAAGATCGAACATCTCGGCCTGATGTTTGGGGCACTTGCGGCATCCCCGAACGGGGTTGTCAAAGGTCGAGGCGTGCCGCTCAGCCAACTCACCTTCGGACTCCTGTCACTACCGGATCAATACTCCCCAATGGTGCCGTTTGAATCTTCCCCAGGTGCTGCGACCGCCGGTCTTCCGGGGCGCGCCCCGGAAGACCGGCGGCGCGTCAT
>NZ_JAOXHE010000018.1:0-62732 GCF_025779995.1 Rhizobium sp. TRM95796
AGGATTCCCCGCATGATTCATGCAGAAAATGCCCTCTCGGCACGCTCAAAGATACGTGGGATGGCCTACGCGCTTACGAAACAAATTGCGCTGTTCTGATTCCGAACCCGAATTTCCTGATTCGGGACTCAATTGTTCCGATTCGGGCATAACGGCGTTTGCGCCGGCGGGCCGGTGCGCCTAACATTATCGAAGAGACCGAGGAGAGCGCGATGGCCAGACCAGGATATGACGAGACGCTGGAGCGGCAACGCAAACGGCAAAAGTGCTATCGACACAATCAGCGAGAACGGAAACGTCCGGGGCGCGATGACATTGCAAGGGTAGCACTGCATTGGATGCTGACCCGGGCAGCCGAGACCGACATGTTGGGTCATTTGGAAAAAATCGGGGACGTGTTGATTGACCGTCTTGTCGACCAAGGCTTCGCGCGAGCTGAGGCTTTCGAGGTCTTTGGAGGCCTGATCGACAAATATGTCGATGAGTCCTGGTCATTCCGCCGCAAGCCGCATTTGCTGTTTCCTGAAGCCCCTCCCCCCATTACTACATGAAACGGCGTTTTCATTTGCACTCGAACGGAGCAGATATCAGTGCCTTGTACATTGCTGCCGCCATCAGCCGCGCGAACTTGGCGTTTCTATCGTCGTCGGCACCTTCAAAATCTTTTGTGCCGAAGCCAAATGGCGCGCCTGTATACAGGTGACGCCTGAGCGCCGGGAATGCGGTCTGCTCATCGCTCGCATGTGCAGGACTTGGTCTGGCTGAATGAGCAGGCGAGCCATGATGTTTCGGCTGCATCCTCGACGAAATGCCCCATTATAACTCCAGCAATTCCGGTACGCCAGATCGCAAAATCCACTCATCAAATGCATGAATCGGAGCGCCTCGATCGATTCATAAGTGTCGTTGGACGTTAGGGGACGAGCGAGCAATGCTGCCTGCATGCCTCTCTATCCTTACCGTCTTTATTGTCAGAAAATCGACCGCTCCAGGAATCTGGCGCGCTACTATACGCTCGCGATTGAGCCGACTTTACTCGGTGACGTGGCTGTCGTGCGCAATTGGGGAAGGATCGGAAAGTGCGGCGGACAGAAAAGCGAGATATTCGCCACTGAGCGAGATGCTGTTTTCCGTTTTCTCGAACTGGCGCGAAAAAAACGACAGAGGGGTTATCGGCCGGTCGCAAGCAGCAAATCTGTTGGCGACTGTCGCGTGGGGGAACTACAACGACTGAAAGAGTCCAATCTCCGGCCTTGATGTCGCCAGGGACTGCCGTTGTCACAGATTTATCGCTGCTGGAACCCAGTGTCCGTCTTAGCCGGCTGGAGCGCCAGTGGAGTTCATGTATGTCTCGCGTAAGTGAGACCCGGCGCAACATGATTCGCCGTTTTGACGCGGGCCGATCCAGGATGCTTGCCGATTATCATGTCAGCGAGGTGTAACCGGCCGTGGTTCGGCCGTTTGTTGCTTGCAGTCGCCGGCAAAACACTCAGTCTCATAGCCGGAGACCAAAAATGGTACAGCCAAAGAAATTTGCATGGGACTTGTTTAGTCCAGCCACGTGGCTCGAGGCTGCCATGGGGTTGCTCGTGGCAATATTTGGGACGATTTTACGGGTCTTCGGACACATGCCGCCGCCGCGCACGGAGGGTTTCAAAAACACCCAAATTTCGGACGTGGAATACGCAGAACGATCCGCAAAACAACGGCAGGCCGCCATCGATGCAGCCGCCAGCACGATGTCTCCGGCTGAGGTGGTGCGCCTTTACGCCCGTGCCGATGCTACAGGACGCGCTACGATGGATTTGTCTATCTTAAATGTAGCGCAGCAGGATTGGCTGCTACAACTGAGCGACGATGATCTCGTTAAGCTTGGCATGTCGAGTATAAGAGCCTGTGCGCGCAGCCTTGAGGCGAAAAGTGTCAAGCCCGCCTATACCCGGCCCAGACCGGACGCAGTACCGCCCGCGATCTTAAAAATCCCAACCTGCCAAGAAACTGATGAGACTAAGCGGCAAGTGGTAGCGACCCGCTTCCGCGAGCTACTGCTGGCGCCTGGCGCCGCCAACGCGAATTCGCATAGCGATTCCTACATGCTGCACTGACACCGCGCCGCTCTTTATATTAAAACCACCAGGGTCAAGTCGCAGGTGGTGTTCGATCTTTGCCCGCCGAAGTGCTTGATATAATTCCGGCAACTCGTGCATGACGTCGCCGAACTTGCGGACCAAGCCCTCGTCAGAAATATCCTCAATTGTGCTCATGCGTTGCCTCGTGCGCGCATCCGGTCGATGTGGGCCTGGCGCTGATTAAGTGCGGCCTGCAGACGACGAACTTCGGCTTCCAAGTTTGCGACATGACGAACAGCCGCGATGGCCACCTGGCCCAGGTTGTCTGCTCGACCGCGAGCCTCCGCCAAGTCGCAGGCAAACCTGTATGCTGCGCGGCGCTCGCGGGCACGTTCTGCAGCCTGTCTGCCGGCGGCATGGGCGTCAGCAAGCGTCGTCGCGATTCCCGCGGTCAACAGGCATAGCTCCATGGCGGCCTGGCCAGCTGGATTCCGACTGGTAAAAATCGTCATTGCATGTTCCTCTGCCTATCTGCCTAACCGAACAGGACACTACACGGACCCACATTCGATGTGAGCCCCGCAATTGCCGGCAAGCTTAACGACTTGCGATCGTTGAAGGCATCGAACTTCGGTCCTTTGGGCAGCCCAAAACATGTTACTTGCTAACGCAGCCATTGCACCGCATCCTCCGCGCCGTTTTCGACGGACCCGTCACCCGTGGTTCACTCAATCATGCTTGCTTCAGTGTCGCGTTCCATCATCAGCCGCAGCCGCGATCAACCGCGCAAACTCGGCGCCCTTCTCATATTCGGCGTCGGGGTCGTCATCAAGATGCAGCCTATAGCCCGCCTCCATCGCCGTCGTCATAACCTCCGCGCGCGACATCTGGAGAAGCTCCTGGACATCGCTCATTGCCGCTTCTCCGCGCGACCACATCTGCAGAAGCTCGTCCCGCACAGCCGCCGGATCGTCATATCCTTCCGTCAGCGGACTTTTGCCGACATGACGAGCCCAGGGATCGCGTATGCGGCCGTCATCCGGGTGTCGCTCGCCAATAAGGTGCTCGTGCTCACGGCAGAGCGTCAGCGCGTACCGTTTTCCGAGCCGAAGATGCGCATCGCGACCACAGATTTCACAGGTCTCACCGCTTCGACGCCATGCTAATTGCGCAAGCGCGACCGTGGCTTCGATAGCCACGGGATCGTCGCTGTCTGTCGTGGCGGCGATTCTCATTCTACCGCAGTTGCGCCATGCACGATGGAATCGAAAATTCCATTGCTCCGGGTATCGAGATCCGACAACAATGAGATTGAGAGCGATTGCCGACCATCCGGCGCCGACGTCGATTTTAATCCCTCGTGTCATCGTCCCTCCGCGTTCGCTCATGGCGGAAATTCTCGACGTCACGGCTGCTACGGCCAATTTTTCTTGACATCTCAATGACGACAAGTCCCCGCAGAAGCGGCAGGTCCCTTTCGCTCAATGCCTTCCCCCGGAGCCGAGTGAGCATAGACCAGAATTCAATGTCTATGGCTTCATCGATATCGTGGACGCCGTCATTCAAAGTCATCCGGATGAGCGTCAGCGTCCTACGGATTTCCAGGGCGCACATCGTCGCCAACTCCGCTTTCCTCTCCTCTCTCGTCATGCGCTCATCCTTTTGCCTAAACGCACCCAGCCTTCCGCAGTCTGCGCCATCGCCTTGTCCCTGTTGAGATACAGCAGCCGGGCGGTCACCCAAACGCAGTCGTGATCGGGATGATACACAGTCCCGCCGAGCCGCCAGTACGCCGGCGACGATCCGCTCTGAAAAAGCAGCAAGCTCCACGGCTGCAACAGCGGCGCCGAGAAGATTTCGTCATCAGTAGGCTCCGTTTCTCTGCAAAGCCGGAATTCGGGCGGTGGCAGGAGAGCGCTGCCGGGAGACGTGAGTTCGAGAAGTCTGCGGCCTACATGGAAAAGCATTCCCGTATTTTTGACGAGATGCCAGCCGATGCGTCTACACGTCTCGTCGTCGGATTCCCACACGACAGAAAGCGTGCGCTCGACTTCTTTGTCGCGCATGATGGCTTCGCAAAGCAGGCTCTCGCGGTCCATGGATTCGATGGAAACACGGTTGGGAACACCGAGACTTTGGCGGCGGCGGCGATGCGAAATTCCGTTCATCGGAACCTCTCCGGCGGTTCGCACGGCACCATCGAATCCGTCTCCGCGTCGTAGCGATACCACTGCCCACCGATCTGCATCATCCCATCGCTCTCCCGGCGCCGCGCACCCCATGCACGCTGGTCTTCGGACGCATGCTCGTCGCAAAGGCACTTCCACCACGCCATACGGGTCGGCGGCGGGCGACGGATGAATCCTTCGGCGCCGCAGGCCTCGCATGTGCACGCGCTCTTAATCTCGGCCTTTGCCTTCGCCAGACGTGAGCCGAGGACATCGGTGTCAGCCCAAATTCTGAGGCTGCCCCACTTTTCTTTCAGTTCGTAGACAGTGAGCGTGGAATCGTGCGGCAGCGCCTCGGCGACGAATTCGCGCACAAGGCCGAGCCAGCCAACACCGACATCGGTGTATCGAGCGTCGTCGAAAACGCCGGGTAATTCGGCGACAAGGTCGTCTTTTTGGATCCGGTTAAAATCAGGCATCGCAGCACTTCTCTTCGCATTCGTCACACGTCACGCGGTTTCGATGAACGCGGTCGCGACCGTGGTCGGAGCCACAACACATGCACGTCGAAAGCGACTGGCTGACGAATTTTTGAAGCATTCGGTCGAGACGATTTCGGGAGTCGTGATCCAGGCTTCTGTCGGCAACGCGGACATGCAGCCAGCCGCGCGCGGAGGACAGCTCAGTGACGCGGACGGTGGGAAAATTGCGCTGGATAGCGATGTGCATTTCGGCGACTAGAGCGCGCCAACCCGGCGGCATCGGAGATTCAATCATCGCGGTGTCTCCACTTTTCATAGCACTCGTTGCACAAAAGGCGGTCGCCGAGGGCAGCGTCGGGGTCATCGAGCAGCGCCTCCAATCCGGTCTTCGCAACGATTTCGCCGACCGCACCGCAGTGCTCGCAAGCTTCGGAGAGGCGCTCTTGAGTCGTCGACAGCAGCGCATCGACGGCGCCGTACTCACCATACGGCAAACCAAAATGGCCGCGAGCGTCAAGGACAACGAATCCCGCGTTTCGGGTTACGATGCTGTGAACGGCAACCAGGCGCTGGTATTCGCGGTCGTGAAACTGCTCGAAAAAATCGGCGACTAGGGTCTGAAGGCCGCGGCGGAATCGCATGTGCTCGAGCGCGGGGACAGCATCGCCGTAACGTGCGCGCATTTCAGCGTGCCAGGTTTCGTCGGGGCGGAGCGGAAAGCGGTCAGACATCGAGCGTCTCCTTGATTTCGGCAAAGGACATCGGGGCAAAGTGGGTGTCGGCGCAGTCGATACCGACGTCACGGGAGCGTCCAAGAGGCGGCAAATTGCCATGCGAGTGGCCGTAGAGATGATAGCTGCCGTTGTGCGCTGCAGGCCAAGTCCGGCATGCGTAGTGATGCAAATACAGACGGCAGCCTACGTCCGTCGTCCCGAGCGCGTGCGTCGGAGGGCGATCCCAAGGGAGATCGGCGAGATCTTTTCGTACGCGGCCTTTCTTATCGATGTCGTGATTTCCAAGGATCAGACGTTTACGGCCGGGCAGCATGTGAAAACAGTGTCGGACGTACTCCGGATCTGGACACACTGCGAAATCGCCGAGGATATAGAGTAGGTCGGATGCGGAGACGCGCTCCTGGACACGAGTAAAGATCTCGGAGTCCATCTCCTCCACGCTCGCGAAATCGCGCGTGGCGGGACAGTAATCTCGGATTTTGGAATGGCCGAAATGCAGATCGGCAGTGTAAAATTTGCGCGTAAAGGACATGAGAAGACTCCTGGAATAGGCATGAGCGTGCGGCTCCGCGCAGGGCGGATCAGGCGACGGCTATGGCTATTCGGAGTCCTGCAGTCATCGGTAGCGTCCTTGTTCGTATCCTTAGATAGCAGGACCCGATGTCTTTGAGAGCTCCACCGACAAACAAAGGCGTCGGCAGGGTTAAGAATGCGCGATCGATCACATGGATTCGTCCATGAGAATTCACGCGGCGGCGGCGAGCAACTCTTCGACAGTGTGATCGGGATGGACGCCTCGGCGCAGGCCGAGAGCCATCGCTCTGATGTACTCGCGGCGTTTGTCGCGGGGGATCCGATCCCAAAGCTCATCGTCGAGCGACGGTGGCTTTGTTGCTGGCGCCGGGCGAGACGCAGATCCTGAATTAGCGTCATACGGAGTCTTCTGGAGTCCGCTTAGACCCGCTGTGAATTCGATGACGGCTGCTGGATCGGCTGCGCCCGGTGTGAGAATAAGGCGTCCAAGCTCCATCATTCTTTCCGTCGACATCGCGGCTGCAAGAGCTATTTTCGAAGTCGTAGGGTCGAGTGCAACAGTCGTCCCCGCTCTCGCTGCAGGGGTAATGCCTTTACGAGCTACGATGACGGCAACTCCGCCGTTCTGGCCAGATTCCAGCGCGAGGTAAACCGAATAATTCTTTGTCACGCGCGGGTCTTCCACGACGCGGATTGTATCGTCGCCGTCAGCGGAGTCCTCGAGGTACGAAACGAATTCACGGTAGCGGCGAAATACAGCGACTTCGCGCGACGGGGTCCAGTCTGCGGAGCCCCTTGCGTACGCCCCGCCGCCAGCGCGCACCGCGTCGACAGTCGTGCTCGGTAGCATAGCCGTTTCGTCGTCAATCATTCGAGGCAAGAACCGCTCGTCACGCGTCATCATGCGCTTCGCGGCACCTTCCATCATACTCGGCCAGCCGTTAGCCAAGGCATTCGCCCAGCTCTGGTGCCAAAGCATCCATTCTGGCTGCCTAAATCCGCCTGCGATTTTCTCAACGGACTGAATGAGGACACCGCCCATGAGCGAGTCAGCAGCAGCGATGTTGGGATAGCGGCCTTCTTTGATCTGACGGGCGATTGCTGAAAACTGGGAGCGCGTGTCATCAGCCGGACGGCTCAATGTGTAGCCGCCGAAATTCCTGACCATCATTTTTCCTTCTTTCCGGGCTTCGTCGGAAAGAAGAAAGCGCAACTTCGGACGGATTTCGGACGGGTCGGCAGGACGCTTCACGGTCTTTGGAGTCGCTCTCTCATTGTGTCTCATGCTACGTACTCCACGCTGTCGACGTATCTGCCGACGCGACTCATTATGGTTTCGATATCGTCCGCGGTCGCTGGCTTCTTGAAAGTCATGAAATCCAGATTTCCTCGCAGCCACCAGCGTACCTGGATCGTCTTGTCTTCGGTGCCGCGCCAGTCCCGGTAACGGTCGAGCTGCTCGAGCACGAGGTCATCTATCGTCTGCAGAGGAAGCTCGTCGCCGACATTGATCCAAATCTCAGACGCCTCGTCGAAAGAGACAGAAGGTGTTTCGACAGGCTTCGTCTCAACGAAGACTGGTTCGATCTTGCGCGCATTATCACCCCACACGCGTTTACGGCGTGCGGCCTCGCCAGCATTTGCAAGCTCCTTGCGCTCCGATTTCGACAGCCTGACGAGATCTGGATTTTCGGCTTCTTCCATCGCCCACTGCCAAGCCGCCTCATCGGCGCCGCGCTTGGCGATTTCCTGGCGCAGCCTGTCCCCGCGATATCTGCGGGTCGCGTAACCGTCTGACAGCGGCATCTCATCAAGCATTTCTTTGATAGATGCTGTCCAAAGTCCGAACAGAACACCGTGCGACAGGTCGGGAAAATCTGACAGGAAATAGCCTGAAACCTTCAGCCATACGTCTTGACGAACACGGTATTCAGGAGCGTCGACGCCACCGAACTGGCGGATTCCGCTTGCGTCAAATAATGCGCGGCTGTGGTGATGAGACGGAGGATTCAGTGACAACTCGAAGCGGACTTCGACGAGCGGATTGCCGCGGGTCTTCGCAGAGACCGGGACGACTTTTAGTCCGAAAGCTTGTACGTCCTGGAACTGAGCGGCGGCGATGTCCAGGACACGCTCCCGGAGCTTCCCTGGACGGACGCTGCCATCTTTCTCGCGGGGAAAGCAAATCCAGTCAGCAACCTGCTCGACCGTCGCGGTCACGGTCACCTTATTGTCTCCGTTCTTTACCCAGCGGCGGCCAGTAGCCTTCAGCGCGGCGACGAGGGCTTTATAAAGACGGGTGATGAATTTTGAGCGCATAGCAGGCAGCGCGGCGACTTCGACATATGCATACGCTGACTGAGCCGTCAGCGCGGTCTTAATCGGAGCCGGGAGCGCGAAATGAACGAGTTTTTCGCTGTCGGCACGCTCAAGCCAATACAAGAGCAGCGGCACTTGCTCGTAAGGGCCGAAGGACACGGTGTTCCTCATGAGACGTCCAAGACTGTCCTTAACTGCGTCGCGGCGAGCCTCAGTGCCCAGGTAGCGTAGAACATGCCGCATGGGGACGGAGTGTGTCTCTTGCTGCAGCTCGGCGTCGGAGTGCAGCGCGACAGTCATCAGCAGCTCGTGCAACGCGGCGTCGTCGGCAGTCAGCGTGGCCTCGCGGTCGTAGGTCACGCCGAGCAGCAGCTCCAAGGGTCTCGGCGACTCCGGAGCAACGACAGACAGAGCCGTCGGCTTGTCGAGAGACTTAGCTATGTCGCCGCGGTTCTTCGGCTGGAAATTGCGTCTGTGGAAATTCATTTTCTGTCCTCCGCTATAAGTATGATTGTCGCCGGCGGAGCGCGAAGCAAGTTCTTAGGCCCAAGATTTTTGTGTTTGGGTTCAAGACGGACAATTGTTCGTAGTGATGTTATGAACCCAAAATTTCTCGGCTTGGGTCTATGATGCAAAACACTGATATTTATGGCAAATCGGGACAGTAGTGATGCTATAGATCCACGGTATTCGTGATTTTGGGCTAAAACACGAAAAATGTACGGGATTTGTGGGTTTAAGACGTGTGTCGTGAAAGGGTTGTTCTGGGATTCTTGGGTGCAAAACACTGTTGACGACGCTTGACAGTGCAAGGACTAAAGCCGTGTCCAAATTGTCAACTTTGGCACAATCCTAGAAGATAGTGCGTACACGCGTGCGCGCATGCGCTTGCACAGACGGAGATGAGACTTGCGTCTCTCGTGGGCGCTATGCTCGAACATCTCCACGTTTTCACCAATCGGCCGTGTGCCTGGTTTTGTCGCTTGCAAGCCCACGGCCAAAACTTCACGCAGTGATTAAAGGAAGGAAGCGGTCATGCCGAGGCGAGATGATCCGAGCAATGCATTGGGCCGCAGCGACAGAACGCTCGAAAGCCGGACTGCGGCTGTGCGCAGTCCGAGAGGCATGTCATGTCGACACTGCTATCGCCGCGGCAGTTTCCGTCGCTCTACAGATCCCGGGATCGTGCGGGGATTTTCCTTCCTGCTGTTAATTTGGCAGTTGGGTGATATGGCAAGAGCGCTGAGTAGTGATATTCACAGCCGGGCCTTGGCGGCTTCCGCAGAAGGGATGCCAGCCCGTTCGGCGGCGGCGCGGTTCGGGATTGGGATTTCGACCGCGATCTCCTAAATAGCGAGCGCCCGTCAGGGACTGTCTCCCGCCAAACAGGGTCGGCCAGGCGGGTCGAGGCTGGACACGCATGAGACGTTCATCATCGGGACGCGTCGAAGGGCATCACCCTCAACGAGAGGGGCACCCGACTGGGCGCCGAGCGCGTGTCGGCGGCGCGCAGGAGTAAGCTCGGATCAGTTTAGCAGTAGCGACAAGCGGGAGTAATTGATCTCAAGTCCATCTTCAGTGGAACGACTAGTGTCCTGGGCGTGATCGGAAAAAATCAACGCACCGCATTTTTTGGCTAGACGTCCACGCAAAGCCGGGCAACCATAATTCTTGTCGGCAATAACCGGCGACAAAATCGAAAACGACCATCTAAGGTTTCACCTGACGGCATGTCCTGCCGAACGACCAATGACTCGTTATCTCGATTCACCAGATGACCAAAGTCGAATGTCAAACTTCATTGCCTTGCGCAACGGAGCATGCCGTCGGCTGTCCAAAGATTGAGAAGGGATCGGCATGAATTGCAGCTGCCGCATAGACGTTACGACACCAAAAGCCAGGCTCATGCTCGGGGACAGCGCGAAACGCCTCTCCGAACTTGCCACAGACTCCGTCGACCTTACCGTGACGAGCCCGCCGTATGACAATCTCCGCAGCTACAAGGGTTTCGAATTCGATTTCGAGACCGTCGCTCGAGAACTCTATCGCGTGACGAAGCCCGGCGGAGTCGTTGTATGGATCGCCGGTGATGCGACGATCAAAGGATGCGAGACCGGCACCAGTTTTCGCCAAGCTCTTTTCCTGCGAGACGCGTGCGGCTTCAACCTCGCGGACACGATGATCTACCAAAAGACCGACATGGCTTTTCCACGCAGCGGTCACAAGAAATATCCCGGAGCCTTCGACTTTATGTTCGTTTTGTCGAAAGGCCCGATCCGCACCTTTGAACTTATCCGCGACCGCTTCAACAAGAGCGCGGGCCGAGTCTTGAGCGGCACGGTCCGACAGACAGATGGAACCATGTTACCGTCTCACGCCACCGGCAAGGATAAGGCAGTGGCAAGGATGGGTGCCCGCTCAAATGTCTGGGGGTATTCCACCGGCTACCGAAAATCTGCAACCGAGGACTATGTTTATGATCATCCGGCAATATTTCCGGAAGCTCTCGCGCGGGACCACATCTTGTCTTGGTCGCAACCGGGTGACCTCGTGCTCGACCCGTTCATGGGCAGCGGAACTACTGGAAAGATGGCGCTTGCTCACGGTCGCGATTTCGTCGGCATTGAGATCGCTGAGGCGTATTTCGGGATCGCGAGCCGCAGACTTGCCAAGTCCGTCATCAAAGCCGAGGGCGATATCGTGGGTCCACTTAAGCGATCGTCATCGCGACGGGATGCGCGAGTTGGATTGGTGAAGCACCCGAGCGACACGGAAATAGTGAACAATCCTCGCGAAACTCTTCAGTGCGCGGGATAACAACGACGATAGCGTTTTGAGGCCGCCCCAAAGGTAGTCTCTTTGCGTTGGCTCAACTGCCAAGCGAATGGCCAACTTGGAATTTTTCGCTCCGATGTCAGCAAACGGAGCATACCACACCCTCTCACTATAAGGATAAGTTGCATGACCCACGTCGAATCCCTTTCCGACTTTCAGGACGATAGAACGAAGATTAACCGCGCGTTCATGATGCCGCTTGCCGAAGCTCTCGACGAATTTGTTGAGTACCTCGAGCGCCTGCCTCCGCGTGTTCGATCGATGTCGCTCGTAAAAAGTGGGATGGAGCTTTGGATAGATCGGCCCGGATGGATGGACATCGTTGATTCGGCAAGTAAGCGCCGGGACGAGAAAATCGTTTCGCTCCCATGCGATGCTACAGCGGCTGACCTTGCGGCGGCCGTTCGAGACAGCGGCTGGAGTATCGTACTTATGGCGCTTCTTGCCATTGATGATACGGTGATCCGTCCGCAGGAGACTGACGCCCTCATTCGCGTCGCTGCCGATGGATTGTCCGCGGCGATCAAGGTGCAAACCAATCGCCGCCGCGGGCGAGAGCCATCAACCGGCGATAACGTGCGACCGCACTGAGTCGATTGCCGGAAAAAAAGCGGGACTACAAACTCTAGAGCATTTTGTCTGAACCCTGAGTCGGTGGGGTTCCCCTTTATGACGCGATCTGATTCATTGTCGTGGTTATTTGCCAGGAGGATGAAGATGTCTCGCAGCCTGAGTTCCGATCTCCACAGCCGTGTGATTTCAGCGATCGAAGAGGGCCTATCGACGCGGGAGGCGGCGCGACGTTTCCGGATAGGGATCGCCACGGCGGGGAGTTGGTATCGCCGCTATCGCCAGACCGGTGAGACGGTCGCACGCAAGCAGGGCCAGCCATCACGCTCCAAGCTGGACCCGTATGAAGGCTTCATCCTCGGGCTGATCGAGGACGCTCCGGACATGACACTGGCAGAGATCGCCGAAAGGCTGATGTCGCAACACGGGGTCCAGGTCGTCGGCTCGACGATCTGGATGTTCCTCGACAAGCGCGGCATCACGTTCAAAAAAAGACGGCGCATGCCAGCGAACAGCAACGCGCCGATGTCCTGCGCGCCCGCAGGGACTGGTTCGACAACCAGCCAGACCTCGACCCCGCTAAACTGATCTTCATCGATGAAACGGCTGCCTCGACGAAGATGGCCCGGCTTCGTGGTCGCAGCCCGAAAGCTATCGATGCCGGGCGTCCGTGCCGCATGGGCATTGGAAGACGACCACTTTCACGGCGGGTCTGCGCCTGAACGGCATGACAGCGGCGATGCTGCTGGACGGCCCGATGACCGGCCCTGCCTTCCTTGCTTACGTCGATCAGGTGCTTGCGCCGACGCTGGAACCCGGCGACATCGTGATCATGGACAATCTGCCCGCCCATAAGATCGCCGGCGTGCGAAACGTGATCGAAAACGCCAGAGCAAGAGTGCTTTACCTGCCGCCCTATTTGCCCGATTTCAATCCCATCGAAATGGCCTTCTCCAAACTCAAGGCCCTGTTGAGGAAGGCCGCCGCTCGAACGATCGATGAACTGTGGTCCGCCGTGGCAGCATGCCTTAAAGCCTTTAAACCGGATGAATGCGCCCACTATTTCGAAGCCGCAGGTTATGACCCGGAATAAGTCGAATCTGCTCTAGAGCCTTGGTGGTCCAAATTTTCGTCCGCCCGCATTCTTGACGCCAACACGCAAATCTCCAATGACCTGAAGGAGTTGCATGTGGCGCGTTTGGCCCTCATCAAGGACAGGACTGCTGCAAAGAACAGGTCGAAGAACCTGTCCAACTTGCTCTTGAAGCGACAGTGTCCGTCGTCGAATGATTTGAGACTTTTTAGGCTTTGGAAGAATGGAGTTTCCGGCTCTGTTAGCGGGTTGATTTAAGCCGCTTTGGCTTGGTGGTTCAAGCGGCGCTGTCTGATGGTGTCTCGTTTGATCCTTTCACGTTGGAGCAGGATGGTCGCGCCGCGCCCGAAGTAGACGTCGGCGGGCGTGAGATTGTCGAGGCTCTCGTGGTATCGGCGATGGTTGTAATGCTCGATGAAGGCCGCGATCTGAGCGTCGAGGTCCTCCTGGAAGAAGTAGTTTTCGAGCAGGATGCGGTTCTTCAGCGTCTGGTGCCAGCGTTCGATCTTGCCCTGCGTTTGCGGATGGCCGGGAGCGCCATGGACCTGATTGATTTTGTATTTCTCCAGCCATTCGCCGAGATCAGAAGCGACGTAACAAGGGCCGTTGTCGGACAGCAGACGCGGTCGATGTTCGACCCTGACCTTGTCGCAGCCTGAAGCGGCCAGAGCCAGGTCGAGCGTGTCGGTGACATCGTCCACTTTCATGCTGCTGCACAGCTTCCAGGCGATAATGTAGCGGGAATAATCATCGAGAATGGTCGAGAGGTAAAACCATCCCCAGCCGATGACCTTCAGGTAGGTGAAGTCGGTTTGCCACATCTCGTTCGGCCGCGTGGTCTTGTCCTTGAACTCGTCATTGGCCTTGATGACGATATAGGCTGGCGAGGTGATCAGGTCATGGGCCTTGAGCAGGCGATAGACCGAAGCCTCTGAGACGAAATAGCTTTCCGTGTCGGTGAACTTTACCGCCAGCTCGCGTGGCGACAGATCGGCATGGTCGAGCGCCATGGTGACGATACGGTCGCGGACATCGTCGGGAATGCGGTTCCACACCCGTGACGGCGCGGATGTCCGGTCTTCCAGCCCCTCGACACCGTGGGTTAGGAAACGATCATACCAGCGATAGAAGGTCGGCCTTGGAATGCCGAGCCGGTCGAGGGTTTGTCTGGCCGACAGGTGCGATTGCTCGACCAACCGGATGATCTCAAGCTTCTCGGTGGCGGGGTATCTCATTCGTCGTCGCCCCCATCTCTCACCCGGCAGGTGAATGCAGCGCATTCACCGAGAGGGCCCGATCACGCTTTTTTTGAGCAGGCGGTTTTCCAGGGTGAGATCAGCCAGCGCCTCTTTCAGGTCGCGGCTTTCACGGCGCAGCGCCTTGACCTCGTCACTGGTCGCTGAACGAGCGGTATCACCGGCGAGCCGCTTCTTGCCAGCTTCGAGGAATTCCTTGGACCAGCTATAATACAGGCTCTCGGCAATCCCTTCACGGCGGCATATCGCGGCGATGCTGTCCTCACCACGCAACCCTTCCAACACAATGCGGATTTTGTCCTCGGCTGAATGGTGCTTGCGCGTGGCGCGGCGGATGTCCTTGATCGTCTTCTCTGCTGCCGATGTCTGCGGCCCGGATTTTTGTCTCATCTTCGCTTCCTTTGAGTGAGCTACGATGAGCCGAAAATCCTCTCTTCTCAATTAAGCCACTTCTGTCTCATGGGCGCTGATGTCGGACAGTGGACGTCGTGGTTTCACACCTCAACGCGCCTCCTCCGCGCGAAACACTGCCTCGGCCAGCGAGAACAGCAACGCGTCGGTGTCGGGCAGCGTGGAGATTTGAATGGATGCGGGCAGGTCGCCCGGTGTCGGCAAGGGCATAGCGAGCGCCGGAAGACCGAAGAAATTCGCCCAGCGACGGAAGCTGCCGCCTGCCGGGCCATACGGCGTCCATGTATCGCCGACGGCGCTCATCTCGTCGGACAGGCGCGGCGCCAGGCCGGGCGCGACGGGCGCGAGCACGAGGTCGACCGACGACATCAGCTCCAGAAACTCCACGCGCGCCTGGCGGCGTAACATCAACGCGCGCTCATAGGCGGCGGAGGAGATGGCGCGACCGCCTGCCGCGAAGTCGCGCGCGGCAGATCCGACAGCGTCCGGGGCGGCCTCGATGCGATCGGCATAGCAGGCCGCGAATTCATATTGCAGGATGGTCAGGCCCGCGTCTTTGACCGCCCCGGCAAGAGGAAATGCAAGCGGAGTCGATCGCGCGCCCGCCGCCGTCAATGCGCGGAGGAGTCTTTCATGGGCCCCGGCCACGACCGGATCGACGCGGGAGGCATAAAGATCGGAACAGAGGCCGATGCGCAGCCCGGCAAGCGGGATCGTCTCTGCGCCTGGTGTTGCGCCCCCGAGGGCGGCGAAGTGAACGAGCCGCGCATCTTCTATGCTGCTCGCGATGGGGCCGATGACGTCGAGGCTCGGAGCGGTCGGTCGAACCCCGCGCGTGTCGACACACCCGTTTGTCGGCTTGAACCCAACGAGTCCGGTCGCCGCTGCAGTCGAGCCGTTTGACCCACCGGTATCCGTGCCCAGCGCTGCAAGGCAAAAGCCGGCGGCGACGGCGGCGGCCGAGCCGCTGCTGGTGCCCCCGGTTCCATGCGTTGGGTTCAAAGGATTGACGACCTTGCCGAACCATGGATTGTCGTGACCGCCAGCCGTCAGCTGATGCAGATTTGTCTTGCCGACAATCACGCCTCCTGCAGCGCGAAGGTTCTGGATGCAGATGGCGTCGTCGGCAGCGACATGATCGCCGAACAGACGCGAACCCGAAGTCGTCGGCCAGCCCTTCACGTCGATGACATCCTTGACGGCAACGGGAATTCCATGCAGAGGCCCGCGCGACCGGCCGGATCGAAGCTCCGCTTCGAGAGCATATGCCTGTTCGAGAGCCTCCTCGCCACCGACGAAGATCATCGCATTGATCCGATCGTTGCTGGACGCGATCCGCTCCAGGCAATCTTCAATGACGCGGACTGGAGACAGGCCAGCGTCGTAGCGCTGCTGTAACTCGGCAATCGACGGAGGAATGTTGTCTGCCATTGCTTTCGGTCCATCTGCCGGTCCAAGCGACCTTCCTATGCAAGCTAACAGGAAGCTCGTTAGCGCCCTAATTCCGTGAAGCGCGCGGTTAATTACCAATTGTTATTAACCCGTCGACGCGAAGCGATGCCGAGGGCGTTGGTCATCCGTCACCCCGCGGTCGCGGTCCATGCCAGGCGGCGTCCTTGTTCCCAAGCTTCCTTCATTGTGAAAAGGGGCTGCCACAGGCATTCGCGACGGCGCGATTGTCCGTTGGAAATCGGACGAGAAAACCGAGTCTCGGGAGGCATGGCTTTTCGCTGTGATCCACACGCTGCATTGGTGGGAAATTCCTGCATCTGAAGGAAGCTCCCGTTGGCTCGTCGGTCATTTGAACTTTGTTCTCCCCCGGAGGCTGATCTTCCAATGGTCGGTGGATCAGATGAACGGTGTGAAAAAAGCAAGTGAAAATATATGGATATAAGTTTTCTTACTTTTGCCCGAGCGCTGCGGTTGACAGATCGTGCCGCCTCATGGTGACCTTGAAACAGCAGAAGTGAATTAATATCACAAATGCTGGATTGCTGAGGAGGGCAATTCGTCTCTGTTTCAACCGGGAGGTTTTCCAATGAATACGCGTCGCCACTTCATCGCCGGTCTGATGGCCGCAGGATCGCTCATCGCCGCTTTGGCCGTTTCCGCGCCAGCCTATGCCGAAGGCTTGAAAATAGGCTTCAGCCAGGTGACCCTGCAGTCGCCTTTCTATGTCCAGCTCAAGAACGGCGCCGAGGCCGCCGCCAAGGCGTCCGGCGACACGCTCGTCTTTCTCGACGCCAATGGCGATGTGAGCAAACAGAACAACGACATCCAGGACCTGATCACCCAGGGCGTCAACGCGATCATCATCAATCCGGTCAATCCGGAAGCTGTCGCGCCCTCGCTCGAAGCTGCAGCAGCGGCAGGCATTCCGGTCATCACCGTCGACCGTCCGGTCAAGGGCGGCCAGGTCGTCGCCCATGTCGGCCGCGACAACAAGGCAATGGGCAAGCTGGTCGGCGAAGCGGTCGTTGCCCGTCTCAAGGTCGATGGCGTGACCAACGCCAAGATCATTGAAATCCAGGGCGATGCCGGCGGCGCCGTGATGATGGACCGTCGCGACGGTTTCCATGCCGCCATCGAAGGCTCCGGCCACACCATCACCGAAGGCCCCTATGCCGAATATATCCGCGCCAACGCCGTGACCGCCATGCAGGACCTGCTGCAGGCCAATCCGGACGTGAAGGTGGTCTACGCGCACAATGACGACATGGCGCTGGGCGCGCTGCAGGTTCTCACGGAGAACAATCGCACCGACGTGCTAATCGCCGGCGTCGACGGCCTGTCGGAGGCGCTGGAGACCATGTCGTCGGGCAAGCAATATGTCGCGACCGCCCTCAACGATCCGCAATATCTCGGCGACGTCACCATCCAGGTGGCGCGTGAAGCGGCCGCCAAGAAGTCTGTGCCGGCCTTTGTCGATGCGGGAACGTCCCTCGTGACGCCCGAAAACGTCTCGAAATTCCCGCATACGGCGCTCTTCGCCGAATATCGCCCGGAAATTCTCAAGAAGTAACCTCCACGCCAGAACGGGAGGGGCGGATCGCCCCTCCCATTTCCCCTGCCGGCAGCCGCGCCGGCGGACCGTTTTCCATCGCCAAGGAATTGCCTCATGCGCGCTGCCGTTCTCTATTCTCCCGGAGACATTCGCCTCGAAGATCGCCCTAAACCCACGCCGGCCGCCGGAGAGGTTCTGCTGCGCGTCGCCGCTGTCGGCGTCTGCGGGTCGGATCTGCCGCGCATGCTGATCAAGGGCGCCCATCGCATGCCGATCATTTGCGGCCACGAATTCTCCGGCCGGATCGAGGAACTTGGCGCTGGCGTTTCGGGCTTCGCTCTCGGCGATCTCGTCACCGTCCCGCCGATGCTGCCCTGCGGCGTCTGCGACCAGTGCAGCACCGGCAACTTCTCCCGCTGCCGCAACTATGATTATTTCGGTTCTCGCCGAGACGGCGCTTATGCGGAATGGGTCTGCGCGCCGGTCGAGAACCTGCTCAAGGCTCCTGAAGGCTGCGATCCCCGCGCCGCCGCCATGGTCGACCCCGCCTCGATCGCGCTTCACGCCATCTGGAAAGCCGGCGGCGTGCGCATGGGTGATCGCGGCGCCGTAATCGGCTGCGGGCCGATCGGTCTCTTCGCCATCCAGTGGATGCTGTTGATGGGCGCCCGCGAGGTCGTGGCCGTCGATGTGTCCGAAGAGAAGCTGGAACTCGCCCGCCAGGCCGGCGCGACCCATGCCTTCTTGTCCGGCGCCGAGCTGCCGAAGGGGCTGCTCGCCGACGTCATCGTCGAAGCGGCCGGTCATCCGAGCTCGGTCAATACGGCCGTGCGCCTGGCGGCGCCGGGCGGCCATGTCGTGTTCATCGGCATTCCCGTCGGCGACGTGCCGCTAACCAACGCCGCCTTCCAGCATTTCCTGCGGCAGGAAGTCTCTCTCCACGGATCCTGGAATTCCTTCGGCGCGCCTTATCCCGGTCCGCAGTGGACGGTGACGCTCGACAAGCTTGCGTCCGGCGCCCTGAAGTGGGAATTCATGATCACCCATGAGTTGGATCTCGAAGAGCTTCCGGCGATGTTCGAGACGCTCAAGACCGATCGCGGCCTGTTCTTTTCCAAGATCATGTTCCGGCCCTGACGGAACGCCCCGGAGACAGGAGGCCGGGGCGCGAGAATGGGCAGGCAGGAGGAGGATATATGGCTCATATTCTGAGTTTCGATTTCGGCACCGGCGGCGTGCGTGCAGGTCTCTACGACACCGACCAGCGAAAGATGCTGGCCCAGGCGGACGCCGCCTACGCCACGCATTATCCCCGCGCCGGTTGGGCGGAGCAGCAGCCGCGCGAATGGCTCGCGGCGCTGCGGGCCGCGGGCCGCGCGGTGCTGGCCGAAGCCGGCCGCCGCAGCGTCGACGCCGTCTGTGTGGCCACCACCGCCTCCACCGTGGCCGTCTGCGATAGGGGTGGCGCGCCCTTGCGCGACGCGCTGTTGTGGATGGATTGCCGCGCCGACGCCGAAGCCCGCCAGACTGCGGAGTTTTCCCATCCCGTCATGCGTTTCTGCGGCGGCTCAGACGCCGTCGAATGGCTGGTGCCGAAATCCATGTGGCTCAAGCGCAATCAGCCGGAGATCTGGGCTTCGGCGGACATCGTCTGCGAGGCGCTGGACTATATCAATTTCCATTTGACCGGAGAATGGACAGGGTCGTTGATGAACGCGGCCTGCAAATGGAATTACGACAGCGACGCCCGCCGCTTCGTTCCTGAGATCTATGAGGCGTTCGGCATCCCCGAGCTCGCAGACAAGCTGCCGCAACGCGTCGTCCCCGTGGGCGGCGCGATCGGCCCCATGCGGGCCGAGATGGCGACCGAGCTCGGGCTCGACAACAGACCGATCATCGCCCAGGGCGGCATCGACGCGCATATCGGCATCCTCGGCGCCGACACGGTGGAGCCGGGCGGCATGCTGTTCATCGGCGGGACCTCGATCGTGCAACTGGTTCAGCTAGCCGAAGAAGCCGATGTCACTGGCTTCTGGGGACCCTATCCCAACGCCCTGACGCCGGGCCGATGGCTGGTCGAATGCGGGCAGGTGGCCGCGGGTTCCATGCTCAACTGGCTGGCCTTCGACATGTTCGGCCTCGATCCCGCCGGTCACAAGGCGCTGATCGCCGAGGTCGCCGCCCATCCCGGCCGGTCCGATGGTCTGCTCGCGCTCGATTATATGATGGGCAACCGCACCCCTTTCCGCGACGCGTCCCTGCGCGGGGCGATGATGGGACTGACCCTCGGCCATGGACGCGCCGACATCTATTCGTCGGCCGTCGACAGCCTGGCGTTGGGCTCCGCGAATGTGTTGTCGGTGCTGAAGGCGCGCGGGGTAGGGGTGGACCGGATCATGATGGCCGGCGGCATCGTCAAGAACGCCGCCTGGCTGCAAGCCACCGTCGATGCTCTGGGCATGCCGGTGCAGGTGGCGCGGGAGGACAATCTCAGCCTCCTCGGAGCCACCGCCGCCGCCGCATCGGCGATCGGTGTCTATTCGGATCTCCCGACCGCGGCGAAAAGCTGCGTCGCGCCCTCGACTGAGCTTCTCCCCGATCCCCGCCGCGCCGACTGGTATGCCGGCATGCTGCCGCTCTATCTCGAAGCGACCGAGGCGACCCGGCCGGTGCTGCACAAGCTGGCGGGACGGCAGATGAGGAGTGGGCAATGAGCGCGCGCAATCCCTACACGGCCCGTCTGCCGATCAACGAACAGCGCGATCACCTGATGGTGCAGGTGGCGAAGCTCTATTACGACCTCGACCGGACACAATCCGATATCGCAACCGAGCTCGGCCTGACGCGCTGGCAGGTGGGGCGCCTGCTCACCGAAGCCAAGGAATCCGGCGTCGTGCGCATCGAGATCACACCGCGCGCGGGGCGGCGAACCTCGCTGGAAATCGAATTGCAGCGGCAGTTCGGCGTGCGCGAGGCGATCGTTGTGCCCACCGGCGAGATCGAAGACCCCAGCCTGATCATGGACAGCGTCGCGCAGGCGGCGGCCACTCATCTCGTCAGCCTCAATCCGCGTCCCTCCGTGCTCGGCGTCAGTTGGGGCCGCACCATGGCGGCGGTGGCGAGATCCCTGCCGAAGGATTGGTGCCGCGGGTTGCAGGTGGTGCTGGTCAATGGATCTGCGGCGCTGAAGGCCACGACCACGCGCAATTCCGCCGTCGCGGAGGAATTCGCGCAATCGGCCGGCGGCCAGGCGACGCTTCTGCCCGTGCCGGCGATTCTCGGTTCGAAATCGACGCGGATCGCCCTCGAACAGGACCCGATCATCGAGCGCGTCCTCACTATGGCGGAGGAAGCGCCGGTGATCTGTTTCGGTCTCGGCGGCATGACGCATCAGTCCGTGCTGCTCGGCTCCGGCTATCTCGACGAGAGCGACATCGCCCGCCTCAAGGATCTCAACTCGGTCGGCGACATCATGGGGCGCTTCGTCGACGCCAAGGGCCGCATCGTCGACCGCCAACTCGACGACCGCACGATCGGCTTGCGGCTGAACGCGCTGGCGCGCAAGGAGCGGGTCATCGCGGTCGCCGCCGGGGAAGACAAGCATTTTATCGCCGCCGCCTGTCTCAAGGCGCGCTACATGACCGACCTCGTGACCGACGAGGGCACGGCGCGGCGTATTCTGGAGGAGGCGGCATGACCGACCATGTTCTGGAGATTTCGGGGCTTTCCAAACGCTTCCCGCCCAATGTGATCGCCCTCGAACAAGCCGATCTCAATGTGCGCAAGGGCGAAGTCCATTGCCTGCTCGGCGCAAATGGCGCGGGCAAGTCGACCTTTCTGAAGCTGATAGCCGGCGCGCTCGCGCCGACCGGCGGCGATATCTGCATCGATGGCCGCCCGGTGAATTTCCGCAAGCCGTCGGAAGCGGCGGCGGCCGGGATTTCCATGATCTATCAGGAACTCGATCTGGTGCCACAGCTGACGGTCGCCGAAAACCTGTTCCTCGGCCACCCTCCGGCCCGTTACGGATTCCTTCACAAGCGCAGTCGCCGGGCGCGCGCGGCTGAAGCGCTGGCGCGCGTCGGCGCGGGCTTTTCGCCCGACGACCGCGTCGGCAGCCTGTCGGTGGCCAACCAGCAGCTGACCGCGATCGCCCGCTCGCTGACGCGCGAGGCCAAGGTCATCATCATGGATGAACCCTCGGCGGCGCTCAACGAGACCGAGCTCGAAGCTGTCTTCCGGATCATCCGCGAACTGACCGCCCAGGGCGTCGCCATCCTCTATGTCAGCCATCGCCTGGGCGAATTGCGCGAGATCGGCGACCGAGTCACCGTGCTGCGCGGTGGGCGCACGATCGAAACCTTCGGCGTGCGCGACACGCCCGATACGGCGCTGGTCGAGGCCATTCTCGGCAATAACAGGACGCTGGTCGAGCGCCGGGACCGTCCGCCCGTCACCGGAGAGGTCGTGCTCGATATCGACAGACTGACGGGGCCGCACGGGCTCGACATACGCGATTTCCAGCTGCGGCGCGGTGAGATCGCCGGTCTGACCGGCCTCAACGGCTCGGGCCGCACGTCCTTCCTGAAAGCGCTGTTCGGGGCAGATCCCTGCGCGGCGTCGATGCGGCTCTACGGCAAATCGTTCTCGCCGAGATCGCCGCGCGATGCGATCGCCGCCGGGCTCGGCCTCGTGCCGGAAAGCCGCAAGACCGAAGGCCTCATCCTCGACGCGCCGATCTATCGCAATGCGACGCTTCCGGCCATGCAGGGACGGTTCCTCGCCCGCCATGCGGAGCTGAAGGCCCGCACCGTGCCGGTGCTCAAGCAGTTGTCGACCAAATATGGCGCACCGGAGCAGAAGGTCATCCAGCTTTCGGGCGGCAATCAGCAAAAGGTCGTGCTGGCGAAATGGATCATCAAGGGCGCGCGGCTGCTGTTGCTCGACGAGCCCTCGCGCGGCCTCGACATCGGGGCCAAGGCCGATCTCTACCGCCTGGTGGAGCAACTCGCGGCGGACGGCGCGGCGGTGATCGTCGCCTCATCGGAATTGGAAGAGCTCTATGCCGCCTGCGACACGATCTGGGTCTTTCACGAAGGGCGCAACATCGCCCGCTTCGATCCGTCCAAAACCGACCAGGACGAGATTCTGAAGCAGCAGATCCTCGGGACACAACATCATGACTGACACAGTGACGGGAACGCCGCCCATGCAGATTTCAGCACGCCGCGCGATCGATCTGGCGATCGAATACAACTTCATCCTTATCTTTCTCGTGGTTGTCGCCATCGCCGCGCTGTTGTCGCCGAGCTTTTTGACGGTGACCAACATCGCCAATCTCTTCCAGCAGGCGGCCGTCGTCGGTGTGGTCGCCGTCGGCATGACCTTCGTCATCCTGACCGGCAATATCGACCTGTCGGTGGGTTCGGTCACGGCGCTGTCGGGCATGCTGGCGGCGGTGATGATGGCGGCGGGCATGCCCGTCGCGCCTGCGATCCTGATCACCATCCTGGCGGGTGCCGCCGCCGGCGCGACGATCGGCGTGATCACGGCTCTCGCCGAGGTGCCGAGCTTCATCGTGTCGCTGGCGGGACTGGTGTCGTTTCGCGGCGTCACCTATCTTCTGACCGACGGTGTGCCGGTGTCGGGCCTGCCGCCGAGCTTCGGGGCGATCGCCTCGACCATGGTGCCGGTTTTTCCCGGCGTCGCCGTCAGCTCTATGGGTCTGATCTTCGTCGCGCTCTGCATTCTGGCCGGCGCCCTGCTGAGGCTCACCGTCTTCGGGGAATCGGTTTACGCCACGGGCGGCAATGCGGAGGCCGCCCGTCTGTCGGGCCTGCCGACCACCCGCATCCTCGTGCTCGTCTTCACCGTTTCCGGCATCATGAGCGCGCTGGCCGGCATTCTCCTGACCTCGCGCCTGCGCATCGGCCAGCCGACGGCGGCGCAGGGACTGGAGCTCGACGCCATCGCAGCAGTGGTGCTCGGCGGAACGTCCCTGTTCGGGGGGCGCGGCGGGGTGCTGGGCACCTTCTTCGCGGTGATGCTGTTGCAGGTGTTGCGCAACATCTTCAATTTGCTCGGTCTCGGCTCGTTCTACCAAATGACGGTGACGGGCTTCATCATCGTCGCCGCCATTCTGCTCAACCGGTTCATCGATATTCGGCGCGGCCGCTGAGAGCGAAGTTTGCGGAAAAAGGCGGCGCATGAGATGGCGCCGCCATCATTATCCCTCAAGTGCTGCTCGGCGCCAGTTTTGCCGTGCCGCCGACGCCCATGATCTGCTGTCGCCCGGACCGCGCTCCATATTCTCGGCCGCAGCGTAGCAAGATCCGCCGTTCAATTCAGTAATCTGTTGTCTCTGAGGATCGGCACGGCCATGTCGATGAAGGCCCGGACCTTGGCGGGGGCGCTTCGGCCTTCGGGATACAGAAGATGGATGGGTAGCGGCGGCTCCTCGAAATCGCCGAGCACGACCTGCAGCTCGCCTGCGACCAGAGCCGGGCCGATCTGGTAGTGCAGCACACGGGTGAGGCCCCAACCTCGACGCGCCGCAGTGATCGCCGCCTCGTTCGTATTGCACTGGAGCGTGGGCGTGGTCGTCACCTTGTGGTCGCCGGCGAAACGCCATTCCGGCGACGCCCAGGCGCTGGTCGCAGCGGCGATGCGGTGATCCCGCAGGTCTGCGGGCGTCGCAGGAACGCCATGCCGGTCGAAATAATCGGGAGCGCCGCAGATCACATGCCGGACCGCTCCCACCTTGACGGCGGTAAAGCCGGAATCCGGCAGATGGCCGATACGCACGGCCACGTCCATCCCGTCTTCGATCATGTTGATCGGGCGATCGACGAAGAGCGTTCGGGCGCGCGCGTCGGAATAGGCGTCGAGATAACCGATCACGATCGGCAGCACATACATTTGGCCGAACAGTGCGGGCGCGGTTACGGACAGCGTGCCGGTCGGCGTGGCATAGGCGCCGCCGGCGGTCGCCTCCGCCTCGGCGATGTCGGCGAGGATCCTCCGACAGTCGCCGAGGTAGCGACTTCCCGCCTCAGTCATCTTGACCGAGCGGGTTGTGCGCACGAACAGGCGGGCGCCGATCAGGTCCTCCAGCGACGCAATCGTTCGGGTCACCACAGGCGCGCTCATATTCATGTGTCGCGCCGCCTCGGCGAAACTCTCGGTCTCCGCCACCTTGACGAAGATCCGCATCGCTTGCCATCGATCCATGATCCGTTCCCTTTGAAACCCCCAAGGCACATTTGCACCGATCGACCCTTCGCGCCAGCCGTAAAGCGGCGCTGCCGGGTGGCGCTTCGGGCCGTCTCAGGAGCGGTCGCCCGATGAACCCGCTGCATAATCTTCGATGGCCCGGCAGTCTTGTTCATCAAGGCCGGCGCGTCGGGCGCGGCCCCGGCTTTCGGCGCCCGGGGAAATCGCCAGCCCGATCGCCCGCGAGAGGCGGAAGTCGAAGCTCGACCCGTTGTGGAGCGCATCGAGCTCCGCTCCGGTCAGGCCGAGCAGACGGGCGGCCTGCTCTCCGCGACGCAAGCGCTCGCCGTCGCCACCTGCGGCGGCGAGAGCGATGTCGATGGAGAGCTTTGCCCGATCATCAAGCCTGAATTGGCCCATGGTGGAATCTCGCGCCTTAGAAGCCGAAATGGCTGAGGCCCGGATGGTCATCGGGGCGCCGCCCGAGCGGCCAGAGGAACTTGCGGTCGGCCTCGGCGATCGGTTGCTCGTTGATGCTGGCGTGGCGCGCGCGCATCAGCCCATCCTCGGCAAATTCCCAGTTTTCGTTGCCGTAGGCGCGAAACCAGTGGCCGCTGTCGTCGCGATATTCGTAAGCGTAGCGCACAGCGATGCGGTTGTCCTGAAACGCCCACAGTTCCTTGATCAGGCGATAGTCCAGCTCTTTGTTCCACTTGCGTGTCAGGAAGGCCTGCGCTTCGGCGCGGCCGACGAGAAACTCCGCGCGATTGCGCCAGCGCGTGTCGAGCGTATAAGCGAGCGCGACCTTGACCGCGTCGCGGCTGTTCCAGCCATCCTCGGCGAGGCGCACCTTTTCGATGGCGGATTGTTCGTTGAAGGGAGGAAGAGGCGGGCGGGACATCAATGTCATCCTTTGAAGACGAAAAAGCAAGAGTGGCTGCGGTGGGCGTAGCCACTCGTTGTGCTCAGGCGGCGAGAGCGGAGATCCGGGGGAAATCGATCTCCGTGCCCAGCGCTTCGTTGACGTAGTTGGTGAAAGTGTTCAGCGCGACATGGGCGATGATCTCGAGGATTTCTCCGTCGCTGTAGCCGGCGGCGCGCACCGCTTCGATTGTGCTTGCGGAAACCGCTCCGCGCGAAAGCGTCAGCGAGCGGGCGAATTCAACGGCCGCCGCAGCCTTTGCGTCAAGCGATGTGCCGCGGCGATTGGCGAGGATCTCGCCGTCGTCCAGCTTGGCGAATTTCGCGCCAGTATAGGTATGGGCCGAGAGGCAGTAATCGCAACCATTGGCTTCGGCCATGGCCAGCGCGATCCGTTCGCGCGTCGCGGGCGGAAGCTTGCCCTTGCCGAGCGCTCCCTGCAGCGCAGTCAGACCATTGAGAGCGGCCGGGCTGTTCGACACCAGGCGAAAAATGTTGGGAAGCGAGCCGATCTGCTTCCGAATGGCTTCCAACACAGGGCGAGAGGCTTCAGGCGCGTCCTCGATACGGACAGGGGTTGGGATGCGTGACATGTCTTTCTCCTTGTTTTTCAGCGGCGGAACCGTTTCCGCGGCGCCCTCAAGATGTACTGTTCCCGCTGGACCGTGAATGGCTCAAATCCGGAAGTCACCATTGCTCGGACCGCATCAATCACGATGTCGTCGCCGTCAGAGCGCCAGTTCGATGCGGTTGGCCGCCTGGCCGTCCATGGCCGCGGGCACGGCCGAGCAGAGCAGAACCTCGCCGGCGCCGATGCTGGCGGTCGGCGCAGTGGGATAGGTTACCGCGCCGGCCAGCAATGTCGTGCGGCATGATCCGCAAGAGCCGGCGCGGCAGCTGAAGGCTGGGTCGAGACCGCGGGCCTCGGCCAGCTCCAGAAGGCTCCCGGAACCGGGCGTCCAGCGGGCCTCCTTGAGCGACGCGGTGAACAGAACCGGCACCGGCTGTGTCGAAGCAGCGGGCTGCATCGATGGTGCGGGGCCCGGATCGGCGCGCCGCGAGAGTGAAGAGGGACCGAAGGCCTCGGCGTGGATGCGATGATCGGCGACCGCATAGCTGCGGAGCCCGTCATAGAGCGACTGCGTGAAAGACGGGGGCCCGCAGAGGTAGAAGTCGTAATCGCCGAACGGCAGAGAGCGGGTGAGAAGCGGCATATCGATGCGACCCGCCGCATCGTAATCGGCGCCCTCTTCGGCGCCCTGCGTGTCGCTCAGCACCCGGACGAGCCGGATCGCCCCACGGCCTGCGTCCACGAGCTCGGCGATTTCGGCGTCGAATGCGCGATCGTCCCGAGATCGCGCCGCCTGAAGGAGAATGACCGGACGCATGCGCTGCCGACGCAGCCCCTCATAGACGACATGGCGCAGCATGGCGAGCAAGGGGGTAATGCCGATGCCGCCCGCCAGAAGCACGGCCGGCCGGGTGGCGTGCGCATCCATGGTGAAGGCGCCGGCCGGCGCGCGCGCGTCGATGACGTCGCCGACACGCACTGCATCGTGAAGATAAGTCGATGCTAGCCCGTCGCGTCGGACACTGATCCGGTAGAGGCCATCGGAGGGGGCGGCCGAAAGGGTGTAGGTTCTGAGGATCGGCTTGTCCATCCCGGGAATGTTCAGGAGGATCGGCAGGTGCTGGCCGGCAAGATGCGGAACGAGGCCGGCGCCATCTGCGGGTTTGAGATAAAAAGAGCGGATCGCCGCAGTCTCATTCACGATCCTTGTGACTGCGAAGGTGCGCCAGTCGTTTGAACGCGCCGCCGCTTTCAGGCGTTCCGCCGCCTGATCCCAGTCGCCGGTCATCAGCGAGCTGGGCGACCAGCCGTCCGTCTGGAAAGTCCAGCGGAGCGTGAGCGCGTTGCGCCGTCGCAGGATCCGTCGCGGCGTGAATGTCCAGAGACGTTCGGCGCCTTGGAAAGCCGCGATATCAGGGGAATCGAGAATAATCTCGGCGTCCCCCGTCATCTGCAACAGGTCGCCGGTTGCGAAATCGACGAAGACGAGCCCGGCCTTGCCGTTGAGGAGGATATTGCCGAGCGTCGAAAAGAACAGATTGCCGTCGAAATCCGGCACTGTCAGCACGCCGTCCTGTCCGACGCGCACGAAACCGGCCTTGCCGCCGCGATGCGAGACATCGACCTGCCGCCGCGCCTCCCGATCGGCATAGGATGCGACGAAGAAGGCGTCGGCGTCGCTGATCAGGGCTCGCGCCTCGGCGTCAAGGACTTCGAGGGTTTCCAATGCGCCGTCGGACCTCTGACCCGGAGTGCGCGAGAATGTGAAATCGCGCAGTTGGATGTAGCGCGGACAATTGCCGAAGCTCTGGTCGACTTCGACGCGTATACCGCCATCCGCGCGCGTCACGACACCGTTCATGCGATTGCGCCGACGGGTGTGAAGTTCGATTCCCAGGAGGCCGATCGACTTGCCCGGGGAGATCCCGACCGCCGCCGGGTCCCGCGGGTCGGCGACTGTGCCGATATCCAGGAGGGTTGCGGATGGCGAATTTATGAAGCCGGGTCCACCTTCCAGCAGCGTCGCCCATGCGTCGCCCGCGTCGTCGACGCTGCCGACCACGATGACGGGCAATTGGGCGTAAAACGCCCGGTGCTGATCCGGCATGAAATCGCGCACCACGCGCGCGCCGACCGACGCCATGCGCTCCACGGCGCCCGCACGTTCCTGCAGGCGACGTTCGCCTTCATGCCATGTCTGCATTTCTTGGAGGTCTTCGCGCATGTCCGACTCCTGGGTTTCGACGGGGTCGGGAGCGCGAAAGCGCTCTCCGCCTGATGGCTCATGCTGCTGCAAGCCCCGCGCGAGTCTCGGCGAAGGGCGCGAAGCCGGGCAACGCCTCGATGCGGCGGAGGAACCTGTTGACGGCTGGATAGGCGCCAAGATCGACATTTCCTTCCGGAGCGCGGGCGATATAGCTGTAGATGGCGACGTCGGCGATCGTCGGACCCTCGCCAGCGAGCCAGTCATGGTCGCCGAGACGGCTTTCGAGCCGGCCGAGAAGCGTATGCGCCCGGCCGATGACTTCCTCCGGATTGAACTTCGCGCCGAAGACGGTGATAAGGCGAGCCGCGGCCGGACCATAGGCAATTTCGCCCGCGGCAACCGAAAGCCAACGCTGGACAGCGGCGGCGGCGGCCGGCTCTTCCGGCAGCCAATCCGTTCGTCCGGCCTTTTTGGCGAGATAGACGAGGATGGCGTTGGAATCGGTGACGACGACGCCGTCATCATCGAGAACCGGCACCTGACCGAACGGGTTGAGGCTCAGGAATTCAGGCCTCTTGTGGGCCCCGGACGCCAGATCCACCTCGATCAGGTCATGCGGCAGCTCCAGCAGGGACAGAAACAGACGCGCTCTATGCGCGTGCCCGGACAAGGGATGATGATAGAGTTTCATGATGCGCTCCTGTGTGTCAGTCGGGTTGAGCCCCGATCCGCGATTGAGAATGATCAAAATCAGCGTTTCTGAGAACGCGCGACCTTCACAGTTCACTGTTTCGGAAAATGAAACAGTCCAGGCTTGCCGCAGGCGTTTGCGGGCGACCGCGGCGAGATTGCTGAGGGACCGCTGGAACGGAGCTGAGAGAGGGTGCTCGATCTTCGCGACAGGATTCGCCCCAGATCGTTGACGCCTGCTTGACGGAGAGATTGCCGAATGGCGCGTCAGCGCAGCTCCTGGACGCGCCAGCGAAGGAATATTGACCCGGCTGATGACGTCGGCCAGCAGGCCGGCCGCCGGAGGGGACAAATCGATCTCCATCGTTTCATCATCCTTCGAACAGGCCGGCTGCTGGGTCGGATCGCGTCGATCGAGCCCAACAGGTCGCCCTGCCATGGATTGATTGTGGGGATCAGAGCCGGCCCTGTGCGAGCAGCTCGCGAGTCCGTTCCAAAGTGGACAGGAGGGCCGATCTGTAGCCTTTGTCACTGTCGAACTGCATCTGTTCGGCCTGCTCCTCGGGACCATTCGGCTGCTTGCCGCGGAGGCCGAGATAGCAATAGAATTTCAGCTTCAGGGCTCCGTCTTCATCCTCGAACAGCTCGTTGATGATAGCGCCTTCGCGGAGCCCCGTTGCCTGGAAGAAGGTGACCTTGCTCTGCGGCTCGAGCGTGATGATCTCCCTGATGGCGGAACCGGCGATCGTGGCTTCGCGCAGGAAGTGGGTCGCGGTCTCTTCCACGACATCGCATCGGGTGCAGAGACCGGGCGGGAGAAAAAGGCGTGCATCGCGCGCCTTCAGCTCAAGGCCCTTCCAGACCTGATCCCGAGTGAGCTTCGTTTCGCCTTCCGGGTTGACCAAGACTGTCGCGGTCGAATAGATCATGTTGTTTTTCCTTCTTTGAAATGTGCAGCGTCTCAGGCGGAGGCGGCAATCTGCGCGGCGAAATCGCGGTAGGAGTGAAGCGGCCGACCGAGAAGCGTGGTCAAACGCTCGACATCACCGCCTTCGGGCAGCATGCCGTCGGTCAGGAACCGATCGCCCATCATACGCATGTCGTAAGCCATCCAGGGCGGCATGAACTGCTTCAGATTCTGCTCGAACGCGGCTGTGTCACCGCCGCCATAGCTGACCGGGCGAACGAGCACATCCGACCAGATGGCCGCAATGTCGGCGCCCGTGAGCGTGTCTGAACCGACCAGGTTGAGGCGGGTCGGCGCGAGTGGCCGTGCGGCCTGCTCACGGCGCAGCAGTTCAAGGGCGGCGATCTCCGCGATATCGCGCACGTCGATCATCGCCAAACCTTTTTCACCGACCGGCATCGGATAGACGCCATGACCGGTGACGACGTCCTTGATCGACAGATCGTTCTGGATGAAATAGGCTGGGCAGAGGATAGTGGCGTTCATGCCCATATGTTCGATCATTCGCTCGACGCCGAACTTGCCGGCGAAGTGCGGAACGTTCACATAAACATCAGGATGGATCACCGACAGATAGACGATGCGTTCAACGCCGGCCGCGCGAGCGACGTTCAGCGCGATGAGCGCCTGAGTGAATTCGTCGGATACGACGGCATTCAGCAGGAACAGCGTGGACACTCCTTCGAAGGCGACGCGTAGCGAGTCGACGTCAAGGAAGTCACCTTTTGCGACGTTTACGCCTGCCGGAAGGCGTGCTTTGGAAGGATCTCGGACGAGCGCGCGAACGTCTGCGCCGCGCTCGACGAGATGCTGGATGACTTGGCTGCCGATATTGCCTGTGGCGCCGGTAACAAGGATCGTCATGGGTTTTCTCCAAGGTTGGAATTGCTTGACACCCTCACTATGGACGGCCCAGTATCGATCCAATAGTCCGCAAATCTAGACGCTTCGTCTCACTGGTGGAACGACATGGATCTCGTCGCACTTGCAGATTTCAACCTCGTCGCCCGACATGGCGGCTTCGGTAAAGCGGCGCGCGCGACCGGGCGGCCAAAGGCGACGCTGTCCAGACGCGTTACGGAATTGGAGGCTGCGCTCCAGCTCCGATTGTTCGAGCGTGGCGCGCGCGACCTCAAGCTCACAGAGGAGGGGCGCGCCCTTCATGAGCGGACGACGGCGCTGCTCACGGAGATCGACGAGACGGCCGCAGCCATCGCCTCCGGTGCTGAAAAACCGCGTGGCCGTCTGCGGATCAGTGCGCCGCTTCTCCTGTCACAGACCGCCATGGGAAAAATCGCCGCCGGCTTCGCGCTCAAATATCCCGAAGTGCGGTTGGAAATAACCACCGAAGACAGGGCGGTAGACATGATCGAGGAAGGCTACGATCTGGTCATTCGCGTCAATCCGGAACCGGACGAGACCCTGGTGGGTCGAGCATTTTTGCATGATCGACTGGTCGTCGCAGCGAGCCCCGATCTGCCTCGGCCAGTCGGCGACCTGCCGGCGCCAGGCGTCGTGCGGGGAGGCGGCGGTTCGCAGACGTGGAAGGTCACAAAGGCCGAACAAACCGCCATAATAAGGATCGAGCCCGTCCTCGTTTTGTCGTCGCTGATCATGGTTCGGGATGCCGCCAGGGCGGGCGTCGGCGCAGCCAGCCTGCCGATCTCGTTGGTGAGCCACGACCTAGCCGACGGCGCGCTGGTTCACTGGGGCGATGTAGAGGGGTCGGAGATCGCTTTATGGGCGCTTTATCCGTCACGGCGCCTGTTGAGCCCGCGCGTCTCTGCCTTTTTGAATTTCCTCAAGCACGCATTCCCCGGCGGAACGCCCGATGAATTGGCCGCATACATCGCCAGATAAGGGGGCGCTGTCCGATCTGGGTCCTGAATGACGGAGCTTCCCGGCGGCGCTTGCGCGGTGTTTTCTCTTGGCGAGCGCCTAAGTCGTTTTGCGGCCACCAGCGCCGTTCCTGGTCAGGTTCGACCGCTCGCGGCTCTGGTAGCGGCCTGTCGCCGGCTCCACCAGCACGCCGCGCTCCATGACGGTCTTGCCGCGAACCAGAAGGCGCACCGGCCAACCTGTTATGTCCAGCCCCTCATAGGGGGTGTAATCGGCCCCATGCTGCAGTATGTCGTTGGTCAGAGTCATCTGCGCGGTCGGATCCCAAAGAGCAATATCGGCGTCCGAGCCGATGGCGATCGTCCCCTTTTGCGGATAGAGGCCGTAAAGCTTGGCGTGGTTGGTCGATGTGACAGCGACGAAGTGGTTGATGTCGATCCGGCCTCTCGTCACGCCTTCGGAGAAAAGGATCGGCAGCCGGGTGCCTACGCCGGGAATGCCGTTCGGGATCCAGCGGAAATGCCGCTTGCCCTTCTCGTTCAGTTTGCCTTCGGGATCGTCGAAACGGAACGGGCAGTGGTCTGAGGAGAACAGGTCGAACACGCCCTGTTCGATGCCTTCCCAGCAGGCGTCCTGGCTGGCCTTGTCGCGCGGCGGCGGCGAGCAGACATATTTGGCTCCCTCCAGGCCTTCCAGATCGAGGTCGTCTGCGGTGAGCATCAGATATTGCGGGCAGGTCTCGCCGGCGATCTTCTGACCGCGTTGGCGCGCGCGCCGGATTTCCTCCATCGCCTCGCGGTTGGACACATGGACGATGACGATGGGCACGTCGACGATTTCGGCGAGCGACAGGGCGCGGTGGGTCGCTTCACGCTCGGCGGCCGCGGGTCTGGTCGACGCGTGGTATTTGGGCGCGAACTTGCCCTCTTCCTCATGCCGGCCGATCAGGTAGCGGATCGCGTCTTCATTCTCGCAATGAACCATCACCAGCGCGCCGGTGCGCCGCGCCGTATCCAGCGTCGCCAGGATCTCGTCGTCTCGGAGGCGCAGGCCCTCATAGGTCATGAACACCTTGAGCGAGGTGTAGCCATCCTCGACAAGCGCCGGCAATTCCTGGCCCAGAACCTCGGCGGTGGGATCGGTGATTACGAGATGGAAGGACACGTCGACATGGCATTTTCCGTCGGCCTTGGCGTGATAGACCTTCAGCGCCTCGCGCAGGGACTGGCCTTTCTCCTGCATGCAGAAGGCCAAAATCGTGCTGTTGCCGCCGATGGCCGCCGAACGCGTGCCGCTGTCGAAATCATCGGCCATCACGATGCCGTCACCGGAGGGTTGGTCGAGATGCACATGGCTGTCGATGCCGCCGGGCAGGACGAAGAGGCCGGTTGCGTCGATCACCTCGTCTGCGTCGTCGAGCCCGGCTGCCAGCGCTGCGATCCGGCCATCCTTGATGCCGACATCGCTCTGGAACGTATCGCTCGCCGTCGCCACCGTTCCATTGCGGATCACCGTATCGAAGCGCATCAGCCCATCCTTTTCGTTGTGTTCAGCTCGCCTTGGCGAGGCCGGCGTCCCCGGCGAGGATCCGGTCGAGCGCCGCGGTGAAGCGATCGACTTCCTCGATCGTGTTGTAATGGACCATGGACACCCGCAGCATGCCGCCATGGTCAGTCAGGCCGAGATATTCGGCGAGCCGGCGCGAGTGGAAATCGCCGAAGCGCATGGCGATTTTTTCCTGGTCCATCCCCTTGCAGAGATCGGCCGCTTCGCGCCCGTCGAAGCGGAAGGCGATGGTCGGCACGCGGCTTCCGTCGCGGTTAACGGGCTGGCCGACGATCCGGCAGTCGTTACGCGAGCGGAGATAGACGAGGAGCCGCTCGGTGAGCGCATTTTCCTGGATCGTGATGGCGGCGAACGCGGCTTCGATCTTCTGGCGCGCCTCGCCCGTTTCGCCGGCCTGTTCGCCGAGGCGCATCAGGTAGTCGACGATCCCGCAGGTGGAATAAGCGAGTTCGTAGTTGGGATTGCCCGGCTCCAGCTTGCCCGGCACTTTGTCTTTGCCATAGAAATAATGGTAGAGCGTATCAAGCCCCAACAACAGGTCATAGCGGCCATACATCAGCGCATAGTGCGGGCCGTAGGTCTTGTAGAGGCTGAAGACATAGTAGTCGACGTCGAAGGCTTGCACGTCGACGGCGCGGTGCGGCGCATAGGCGACCGCGTCGACGCAAATTTTGGCGCTGTGGGCATGGACGAAATCGGCGATCTCGCGGATCGGATTGATCGAGCCCAATATGTTCGAGCAGTGTGTGACGCAGACGAGTTTCGTCCGCTCGGTCATCAGCGGCGCGAGATCGGCGAGATCAAGCGTCAGCGTCTCCTTGTTCAACGGCCAGATCTTGAGCTTTACGCCCCGTTCCTGCAGGCGATCCCATGGGCCGATATTGGATTCGTGGTCAGAGACGGTGATGACGATCTCATCGCCCGGCGAGAGTTGGCTCTGCATGGCGCGGGCGAGGTTTTGCAGAAGTGCGGTGGTGGAATTGCCGAAGACGATCTCTTCGGGCCGCGTCGCGTTGACGAGATGCATGGCGGCCGTGCGGGCCTCATGGAGCGCGGCTGCAGCCGCCTGCGAGATTTCGTAGGAACCGCCGATCTGGACGTTTTTTTCAAACAGAAAAGTGTTGATCTTGTCGACGGCGCCTTTGAGGATCTGGGAGCCGCCGGCGTTGTCGAAGAAGGTCCAGCCGCGGGAGAGGCCTGGAAACTGGCTGCGCACGAAATCGAGGTCGAGCGTCTTGGGGGTTGGCATTGCGGTGTGTCCTCCGGCTCTTGTTTTTGTTCAATGATTGAGGACCGCGCGCAGAAATCCGCGCGTCCGCTCATGTTTCGGGGCGTCGAAGATCTCCGCCGGCGCGCCGCTTTCGACCAGCCGCCCGCCATCCATGAAGATCACGCGATCGGCCACCTGGCGGGCGAAACCCATCTCGTGGGTGACGACGACCATGGTGACGCCGGAGCCGGCGAGCCTGCGCATGACATCTAGTACCTCGCCCACCATTTCCGGATCGAGTGAAGATGTCGGCTCGTCGAACAGCAACACGCGCGGCTCCATGGCGAGCGCGCGGGCGATCGCGACCCGCTGCTCCTGGCCGCCCGAGAGATGACCAGGGAATTTCTCCGCCTGTTCGGCGATGCCGACGCGGGCCAGAAGCTCGCGCGCCTTGCGTTCGGCGTCAGCTTCCGCCACGGCGCGCACCCGCATGGGGGCGAGCATGACATTTTTGAGCACGGTCATATGGGGAAAGAGATTGAAAGACTGGAAGACCATGCCGACTTCGGCGCGGACCTTGGCGAGCGCCGGGCCGGGTTCGACGCGGATGCCGTCGACGATGATCCGGCTTTCCGCCGCAAAGGCTTCCAGATGGTTGATGCAGCGGATCAGCGTCGACTTGCCGGAACCTGAGGGGCCGATGACGCAGACGACTTCGCCTTCGGCGATATCGAGATCGATGCCGTGCAGCACGGTGAAAGTCCCGTAGGCCTTGGTGAGGCCGCGAATGGAAATAAATGGCGTGCTCGGCTGTGACATCAGCGCTTTCCTCGGCTGTAGTGTTTTTCGAGGCGCGAGACGACGCCGACCATCGGCCAGAGCAAGGCGATATAGATCAGCGCAGCCCCGATCAAAGGCGTCGGATTGGCTGCGAGCGCCTGGGCCTGGGTCGCCTGTTTGAGCAGATCCGGCATGGCGACGACGGAAGCGAGCGCCGTGTCCTTGAGCACGTTGATGCAGTTGTTGGTCAGCGGCGGGATGACGATGCGGATCGCCTGCGGCAGGATCACGTCCACCATCGTGTCGCGGTTGGAGAGACCGAGAGCCGCCGAGGCCTCGAACTGCCCATGCGGGATGGCCTCGATGCCGGCTCTGAAGATTTCCGCAGTGTAGGCCGCCGACACCAGCGACAAGGCCGTGACCGCCGAAAGAAACGGCGACAGCCGGATGCCGATGAAGGGCAGGGCGTAGTAGACGACGATCAGCAGCACCAGAAGCGGGATCGAGCGGAAGATGTCTATATAGATCTTGAGAAGAACCTTGACCGCGGACGGCGCATAAAGCCGCGTCACCGCAAGGAACAGTCCGCTGGCGAGACCGACAAGAATGCTGGTCACTCCGATCTCGAGGGTTACGATCAAGCCCCAGAGCAAGGCAGGCAGGCTCGTCGCCAGGACATCGAGGTTGAAGAAGGTGTTGATGAGTGTCATGCCGCGGCGGCTCCCGGGACAGGCCAGCGGAACCAGATCGTTCCGCCGGTCGCGTTTTGACGGTTACTTTCCCTTAGGCATATCTAGCACGGTGACGGTCGAGGTCGTGTCCTCGGCCTTGGCGCCGAACCAGGTCTCATGCAGCTTGGCGATGAAACCTTCCTTCTTGAGTGTTGTGATGACCGTGTTGACTTCGGCGGCGAGCGGATCATCCTTGTTGAACATGATGGAGTATTTCTCGCCGGTCGGAATACGTTCGACCACCTTCAGCTCGGGCTTGTCCTTCACATAGTAGAGAAGCGCCGGAATATCGGAGATATAACCGTCGACGCGGCCGGCGACGAGATCGAGCATGGCCGGCTGCAGGCCTTCGAAACGACGGATCTCGCCGAACTTGTGGTCCTCCTTGTGGCCGTCCGCCCACATGTCGCCGGTCGAGCCGGTGTCCACGCCAACGACCTTGTCGCCCATGTCCTTCAGTCCGGTGATGCCGGAGGCCGCAGTTACCGTCAGCGACTGGTCGCTGTCGTAATAGGGCTGGGCGAAGGACACGGATTGAAGGCGCTTCTCCGTGATGGTGATCGAGGAGACAGCCATGTTGATGCGGCCGGACTGAACGGCTGGGAAGAGGCCGTTGAAGGGCGTGTTGACGAACTCGACGCTTTTGCCGAGACGCTTAGCGATCTCGTTGACGAGATCGACCTCGAAGCCCGTGACTTTGCCGCTGGCGTCTTCGAATTCCCAGGGGACGTTGCCGATATTGGCGCCGACCGTGAGATCGGCGGCATGGGCCGCAGTTGTGGCGAATGCGCCGAACAGGCCGGCGAATAGCGTCGTCTTGAGCATGGACAGGCGTGTCATGAGAGTTCCCCTTGTTTTTTGAACGTGACTCAATCTACATTGGTCTAACTGGTCAGACCAGTCAGGCCAAACAAGCATGCTGCTTTGCACTTGGCAAGGGGCTGGTGGAAAAAATAGATTACGCATCGAAGCACGCCGCTAGAGAAGGGACCGCATGTTCAATAAGACGCTTGTTCCGCAATCTGTTGCGCGCGAGATCCAGACCATGATCCAATCCGGTCAGTTGAAGCCGGGAGAAAAGATCCCGTCGCAACGGGAATTTTCCCAGAAATTCGGCATCAGCCGCGCTTCCTTGCGCGAGGCGCTGCTGACCCTGGAAACGCTGGGCCTTCTGAAAACCGAGGCAGGGCGGGGCACTTTCGTCTCCGGTCCCGCCGCGCCATCCTCCGGCGCCCCGGGCCATATGGCGCCCTGGCGCTACTCCGACAGCTATTCCGTCTTCGACGTCTTCCAGACCCGCATCCTGCTCGAAGGCGAGATCGCACGGCTGGCGGCCGGGCGCCTGACGCAGATGCAGCTCGACAAGATGGAACAGGCGACACGGACGATGGAGGAGTGCTGGGCAAGCCAAGACCTCTTGGCCAATGTCGAGGCCGATCTCGAATTTCACGCCGCCATCGTATCCGCCTGCTCCAACGCCATGCTCAAGGCGCTCTACCAGACGGTGCGCGATCAGGTGACGGAAACCCAGCGTCAGCCAATACCGATCACCGATCCGGAGCGCATGCGGGATTCGATCGCCGAACACCGCAAGATCATCCGCGCGCTCCGCGCCAATGACAGCGCGCAGGCGAAGTACGAGATGGAGGCGCATATCCGCAATACTGCGCGTTGCGCAGGCCTGGAGCCGTGACACACGGGCAAATTGCCGCTCAGAACACGCCAGTTCGATGTCCACCCATGAACTTGTGGCGGTAGGAGCAAAATCAACTGCTCCTTCTCGACTGGAAACTGGATCTAGACGCCACGTGCTGGGACACGATCCCCGGCGGCGCAGGAGGGGCAACAAACTCACTCTCGTTCGGGAACGATCTCGCTTGTGCCTACTTGATTGACGAGTTCAGTCTGGAGGGTTGTCGCATGCCGGGTCACCGAGCGAATTGGAAAGGACATATCAGGTTTGGCGACGTGAGTTTTCCGGTCGCGCTGTATACGGCTGCGTCGACTGCCGAACGGATCGCCTTTCACACGCTCAACCGCAAGACCGGTAATCGAGTTAAACGCGAATTCGTCGACAGCGAAACGAGCGCGATCGTCGACCGTGAAGAGCAGGTCAAGGGCTATGAACTCGACAGCGGAGACTATGTCGTCCTCGAGCCGGAGGACGTTGTGGCGGCCGTGCCGGAAAGCGACAAGACGTTGGCGATCGAGGCCTTCATTCCCTGCTCGCAAATCGACACCGCCTATGTCGACAAGCCCTATTACCTCGCGCCCGACGACGTTGGTCGCGACGCCTATGTGTTGCTGCGCGACGCCATGCAGAAGGAGGGCGTCGTGGCGATCGCCCATACGGTGCTCTTTCGTCGAATGCGCACCGTGCTCATCAGGGCGCATGGGCGGGGGCTGGTCGCCTCGACGCTCAATTTCGACTATGAGGTGCGCTCGGCCGAAACGGCGTTCGAGGATTTGCCCGATCTCAAGATCGAAGGCGAGATGATGGAACTGGCCAAGCATATCATCGGGGCCAAGAGAGGGCGCTTCGACGCCAGCGCATTCGACGATCGTTATGAGGCAGCGGTGGCGGATTTGGTCAAGGCCAAGATCGAGGGTCGCGCTTTGCCGAAAAGAGCCGCGCCGGTCGCTTCCAAGCCCGGCGATCTGCTTCAGGTGCTGCGGGACAGCGCAGGCTCCGGCGTCAAAAAGCTGAAGCCCAAGCGCGCTGCAAACGCCAACAAGAAGGCGGCCCGGAAGAAGCAGGGCGAGGACAAGAAGGCCGCGACGCCTGCACGGCGCGCTCGTTGACCGAAGGAGCCGACTATGGCGCAACGCCCCTATTGGAAAGGCTATCTCAAGCTGTCGCTGGTGACTTGTGCGGTGCAGATGACGCCGGCCACCTCCGAAGAGGAGAAAGTCCGGTTCCACACACTCAATCGCAAGACCGGCAACCGCGTCCTCAGTCGTTATATCGACAGCGTCACCGGCAAGGCCGTCAAGCAGGAAGACGAAGTCAGAGGCTATGAGCAGGCCGAGAACGAATATGTCGTCCTCGAAGACGAGGAACTGGAAAATGTCGCGCTCGAAAGCGCGAGAACGCTGGACATTTCCCTGTTTACGCCGCGCGACAGCATCGGATGGATCTGGCTCGACAAACCTTACTACCTGTCCCCCGACGCATCCATCGGGGAAGAGGCGTTTTCCGTCATTCGAGACGCCATGGCTGCGGAAAACATGGTCGGCATATCGCAATTGGTGATCGCCCGGCGCGAACGGGCCGTCATGCTCGAGCCGCGCGGCAAGGGCATCGTCGTCTGGACCCTGCGCTATGGCGACGAGGTCCGTGGGGAGGGCGAGTATTTCGAGGACATCGGCGACGCCAGGGCCGATCCCAAGACGATGCCGCTGATGCGCAAGCTCATCAAGAAGCAGACGAAGGAATGGAGCCCCGTCATGGTCGCCGATCCGGTCCAGGAGCGGCTGCTGGACATCATCGACGCGAAGAAGAAAGCCCAAAAGAAACCCGCCAGGGGCAACGCCAGGACGCAGCCGGCCGCCGAGCCGACCAATGTCGTCAACATTATGGACGCGCTGAAAAAATCGATTGCCGCCGAGACGCGGAGCAGGCGATGAGCGGCGGCTTGCCGGCTGCCGCGTCAGCTTCCCTCGACACGCTCCAATTCGAAGAAATAGAAGAGATTTTCGCCGGCCACCATCATCGCTCCCATGATCCTGCGGTCGTCGATGCGTCTGAAGTGATCCGTGATCGGCTGACGGTCATAAATCATCGCGGCACTTTCGACGCCGTGAAACGTCCGGATACCGATCTCAGCGACCGGCCCTCTCGCCCGAAGCCGACCCTGCAGATAGGAAAACAGGTTATATGCCATGCGTGTCCGGCCCAAAGCCTGCAAGCGCATAGCCAGATGCAGCGGGATCCATTTGGGATCGACGGCGACCAGACGCTGATCGCCGGCGCGAAACAAAAGGGCGTCGGCCCGAATATCCGGTCGGAACCGCTTGCCGAACCAACTGAGATTTTCAAGCACCCCATCCAGCGGATGACCGGCGGCGATGCCGCGACCGGCCCAGAGACCGATGAGATCTCGGCACGCGACAGCGTCCAACTTCCGAAATTCCTCCAACCGCCTTTGCTGGTCTGGCATGTAAACATCCCCCGCAATGTCGTCACAACTCATTGCCGGCATTTCCTGTAAAGCGTCACCCGGCATCTTTCATCTTGGCGAGACGCCTGATCGCCTGTTCGAGCGAGCGTTCAGCGTCCGGATAATCCTGCCATGCTGATGTTTTTTCCATCAACTTGGGGACGGTGCGGATGGTGAAACGCTTCGGATCAAGGGCTGATGTGACCTGCGTCCAGGAAAGGGGCATGGATACGGTGGCGCCCGGCCTTGCTCGTGGGGACAGAGGCGCAACCGCCGTGGCCATACGGTCATTGCGGAGATAATCGAGAAAGATCCTGCCTTGGCGCAGACTCTTGGTGATCTTGATCAGGTAGCGATCGGGGTTGTCGCGCGCCATTCTCTTTGAAAGGTCATGGGCGAAAGCCTTGGCGACATCCCATGTCAGGGACTGGCGCCTTTCCGCGGCGAGGGGAACGACCACATGCAGCCCCTTGCCGCCTGTCGTCTTGCAGAAGCCGATCAGGCCGAGATCGTCCAGACGATCGCGCAATTCGCGGGCGGCCTCGACCACCTTGCTGAAAGGGACATCCGGGCCCGGGTCCAGATCGAACACCAGACGACCGGGTATCTCCGGTTTGCCCGGTCGGCAATTCCAGGGATGCAGTTCCAGCCCGCCGATCTGCGCGATCGCCGCCAGGCCTTCGATCCGGTCGACTTGCAGATATGGTTTACTGTCGCCCGCGACCTTTATCAATTCGACGAGGTTGGAGGTCCCGGACATCGCATGGCGCTGAAAGAACTGCTCACCGCCGATGCCGTCGGGCGCGCGAATGATGGAACAGGGCCGCCCCCGGATATGGTCGAGGAGCCAGGCGCCGACGCTTTCGAGATAGCGCGCCAGATCTTCCTTGGCGACGGGCTCGCCATCCCCCGCGTCCGGCCACAGGGCTTTGTCCGGATTGGAGATCAAGACGCCCATGACCTCCGCTTTCGCGCCCTTGCGTCGGGCGGGTCTGGTATCGGCTGTCGTCTCCAGTTCGGGGGTTTTCACCTGCGCCGGCGACGCCGGCTCATCGGCCTGCGCCTCCCGCGCAGGTTTGTCGTCGCGGAGGCCCTTGAACGCCGCCTGCCGGACGAGCCCGTCGGTTGTCCATCCTTCGAATTCGATTTCGGCGACGAGTTCGGGCTTCAACCACACCACCTCGGCCTGCTGCTTCGGCGCGCCCACTCCGGTGAATGGCGATCTGTCCGCCTCCATAGCCTTCAGTCTCGGCATGAGCATCTCGACCATGCGAGCGCCGTAGCCGGTTCCGACGCGGCCGACATAGATGAACTGCTCTCCGCGATGCAACCCGACGAGGAGGGATCGGAATTTGCCATTGGTCTTGGCGTAGCCGCCGATCACCACCTCATGCCCCGACCGACACTTCGATTTCACCCAAGCGTCGCTGCGTCCGGAGTGATAGGGCGCGTCGTTCTGCTTGGAAATGACCCCCTCCAGATTGAGCTTGCAGGCGGATCGAAGCACGGCGTCTCCGCCCGTTTCGAAATGCTCGACATAGCGGATCGCGGGAGTATCGACTGCATCGGCGAGCCGTTTTTGCAGGCGCTCCTTTCGCTCCATCAGAGGCAAAGCTCGCAAATCTTCCGCTCCGTCGAAAAGAAAATCGAAGGCGAAATAGACCAGGCCGCCGCTGTCGCCGTCCGACAACGCCGCTTGCAAGGCTCCGAAATCAGGGGCGCCGCGCTCGTCGAGCGCACAGATCTCGCCGTCGATGATGCAATCCGGAAGATCCGCGGCGAGGCGGGCGATGTCCGCGAACTTCGAGGTCCAGTCGAGGCCTTTGCGCGTCTTGAGCGTGACGGCGCCGGCTTTGACCCGCATCTGAATTCGGTAACCGTCGAACTTGATTTCATGCAGCCAGTTCTTTCCCGTCGGCGGGCGTGTGAGACGTCCGCATAGCTGCGGCGCGATGAACTGTGGAACGGTCTTCGACGTCGGCGTTCCATTCTTACGAACTTTTTTCCTTCGTTTTTCCGCCGCCAGGCCTTGTGCGCTGTCCCACATCGCATCCGCGGCGACATCGGCCTTGGCGGTCATGAAGAGGCGCGGCCTGCGGCCCTGGCCTTCGGCGATCTCCTCCATGCTACGGCCAGAGGCGACGGATGTGGCGTTTTCATCCAGGATCCTGGCGCCGTCTGTTGTAACCGCATGGTCGTCGCGATGCTTGATCAGGAGCCAGTTGGTTCTCTTGCCATGTTCGCGATCCCGGCGCATCCGCGCCAGGACGAAGCCGCCGCGCAGCCGCTTGCCCTGAAGCGTGAACTTGAAATCGCCTTTCGCCAAGGCTTCTTCGGGCGACAGGCCGCCCTCGGGCCGCCAGTAACCGCGATCCCACAGCATCACCGTGCCGCCGCCATACTGGCCCTTGGCGATCGTTCCTTCGAAATCGCCGTAATCGAGCGGGTGATCCTCGACCTCCACCGCAAGACGCTTGTCGTGCGGGTCAAGCGAGGGGCCGCGGGTTACGGCCCAGCTCTTGAAGACGCCGTCGAGCTCTAGCCGCAGGTCGTAGTGAAGTCTGGTGGCGTCATGTTTCTGGATCACGAAGCGCAGCCGTTTGGATGGCTTGACGGATGCCTCGCCCTTGGGCTCGCGCGTCTTTTCGAAATCGCGCTTGCTTCGATAGGTCGAAAGCGTATCGGCCATCGTCATTGATCCGACAGTTCGACCGCGCCCGCTTCCTCGAAGCTACGCCGCACGGCGGCGAGTTGGTCCGGCGCGATGTCCGCCGACACCTCGATGTCGCCGCGGAGCGGCGCATCGCGCCTTGCCCCGTCCGCATGGGATGCGTCCCCTCCCGAGGGCGCTGATCCCGCGCTGTTCCGATCGCTCACGGGTTGGATGAACACATCCGGCCGCGATATGCCATATTGTTGCACGAGGCGTTCGACGGCGAGTTCGGCCGCCTCGCGCGTTTTGAAAGTGGCTCGGATTGTCGTCGTGCTGTCGTCGGCCATCGGAACGCTCCTGATCATGAGAGATACAGGCGGTAAACGTATCCGGCGGACAGTGGTTGCCGTCTGAAATGCCCGTCTTCGATCCAGATCATTCCGATGACGAGATCGGAAAGCCAGGCCCTTGCTTTTCCGGACGTTGACGCATGAGCCGCAGCGCCGATCTGCTGTTGCCGTCAGTTGACCCGACGGCCGAACAGGCTGTCTATCGGCATTTGGAAGATGAAGTAGGGATTGATGGGCGGCAGGGCCGTCGCATCGTTCAGGCGGCGCGTTTGCTCAGCCGAGATCGCGACATCCAGCGCCCCGATATTGTGTTGCAACTGCTCGACGCGGCTTGCGCCGACCAGAACGGAGGATACGCCTTTGCGTTCCACGACCCACTTCAGCGCGACTTCGGCGGGGCTCCGACCAATCTCGGATGCGACCTCTTTCAGCACATCGACCACGCCGAAATTTCGTTCCGTGAACAGCATGCCGCCAAAGGGATTGTCGCCGTTCAACCGACCGTCGCCGCCTCCACCTCGCCCATCGCTCGCCTTATCGGGAAGCGCCGGCGCGAGACCCGCGTCATTCAGTTTTTCGCGACTGTATTTTCCCGTGAGCAGGCCGGCGGCAAGCGGGCTCCACGGGGCCATGCCCAGGCCGAATTCTTCGCCGAGCGGCAGGATTTCCAGCTCCACCCCGCGATCGATCAGGGAATAGGCGTATTGCAGACCGATCGGCTTCGGCAGTCCATGCGCATCGGCCAAAGTGGCGATTTTCGCCACATACCAGGATGGCGTGTTGGAGAAGCCGTAATGGAGGATCTTGCCGGCACGGACGGCGTCGACCAGCGTTTGGAGCACTTCCTCGCAAGGCGTCGTCCGATCCCAGACATGCACCCAATACATATCGATATATTCGGTCCTCAGCCGACGAAGTGACGTTTCGAGCGCCAGGCGGAAATTCTTGGCTCCATTTCCGCTCCAGAGCGGGGTTGGCCCGCCCCGCGAGAACCCGCTTTTCGTAGCCACGACAAGGCGATCGCGGTTGCCGGCGTCGGCCATGAATTCTCCGATCATCTCCTCGCTGGCGCCGCCGGAATAGATGTCCGCGGTGTCGATGAAGTTGCCGCCACCGGAAATGTAAGCATCGAAGAGCGCATGCGCGGTCTTCTGATCGGCGCCCCAGCGACCGGCGCCGAAGGTCATCGTTCCGAGGGCGAGCGGGCTGACGATCAGCCCTGATCTTCCGAGCGTTCTGTAATGGGTGAGATCCATGATCATTCTCCGATCCTGCTGCGATATCCCGTATCTATCCTGTCGCCGCATCTCCGATTAGATCTTGCCGATCGCGTGGGTTTGTGAATTATTTGCAGCAATGACACGCGGTGAATTCAATGATCTCCTGGCTTTCGCCGCGGTCGCGCGGGAACGCAGCTTCACGCGCGCCGCAGCCGTGCTCGGCATCTCCCCGTCAGCGCTCAGCCATGCGATGAAAAGCCTCGAAGAGCGCCTGGACGTACGACTTCTTGCCAGGACGACCCGCAGCGTATCGCCCACGGAGGCTGGAGAAAGGCTGCTCCGATCGTTGAACCCCGCCATGGCCGAGATACGCGAAGGCTTGGATGCTCTTGCCGAATGGCGCGGCGAACCGGCAGGCGCGCTGCGCATCACCACGTTCGCCTATGCCGCCGAGCTGGTGTTGGCGCCTAGGCTTCCGGCCTTTTTGCTGTCCCACCCGCAGGTGCGCGTCGAGGTCAATGTGGATGACGGGCTGACCGATATCGTCGCGGCAGGTTTCCATGCCGGCATACGGCTCGGCGACACTGTCGAAAAGGACATGGTGGCTGTGCGCCTGGGGCCGCCCTTGAGGTCGGCGATCGTCGGAACACCCGATTATTTCGAACGCCGACCGGCGCCGCACGCGCCTGAAGACCTCAGCGCGCATGACTGCATAGGCTACCGCCTGAGCAAGTCCGGAGGCCTTCTGCCATGGGAGTTCGAAAAAGACGGCAAGCAGGTCATCATTCGGCCCAGATGTGTTTTCGTCGCCAATGACGGCAGGCTTGCAGCGGCGGCTGTGCGCGCCGGCGTGGGGTTGGGATACCTGATGGAGCAGGACGTTTCAGCGGATATCGCGGCCGGGCGGCTGATTCAGGTGCTGGCCGACTGGTGTCAGCCATTCGCGGGTTTTCACCTCTACCATCCGGGCAGGCGTCAATCTCCGCCGGCGCTCAAGGCGCTGATCGCCGCGCTGAGAGCGTGATTGACGACCAGACTCGATCACCTTCATGCCCTCGGGCGTCGCGCTGGTCGTCATCGCAATTCAATCCAGGCTGTGAAGCTGCTTCAGCGGCTGCAGGACGATATCGGAGATCGCGGAGATCCCGACTTGAAAGACTTTCTGATAGTCCGGATCCGCGATCATATCCTGAAACGCCGACCGACGCGGATATTGCACCAGCATGACGGCGTCCCATCCTTCCAGGTCTCCCGCCGTGAGGGCCGGCAGACCCTTGCCGCGGAAGAGGATCCTCGCCCCGAATCGTGCGAGGATCGGCTCGGCCAACTTCAAATATTCCAGATGCCTTTCCCGCCCGCCGTCGGGATGGAACTGCATGAGATTCAGCATGACGACTGCGGAATCGTCTGGTTCGGCAAAAAAATGATCGAGGGCGGCGGGCGACAATGAAACCATCTGATTATCCCTTGGCTTGACGCGTGAGTTGCGTGCGACAGCCGGTCGATAGCATCGTCGCCTGTCAGAAACTGTCAGGAACGCCAATCCCGATCCTGTTGTCGCCAACGCTCCACGATGACGTGGCGTCGTCCGGGATATCGCTCCTCCAAGACCGTGCAAGCGTGAAATCGATCCAGCCGAAAGTGACGAAAGGCCGATCGCTGTTCGCACCAGGCCGCCAGCACACGCGGGCACCGTCGAAATAAACGATCGCAACCGGCCAGATTGTTCGGTCCGAAAACGCGCCCTGCGCGTCTTCATAGATGATCGCCACCTTTCTCTGCCGACGGATGGCGTCTCGCAATTGCGCCGCGTCAGCGGGATCGCTGGTTCCGGACAAGGGAGCGGCGGTCAGGAGCGCGGGCGGCTCCTGGCCTGTCACGAGACCATCTTTTCGGGCGGACTGAATTTTTGCCAAAGCGCTTTCGCTACTTCGGGCGAGAGCTGGGTCCGCGCGCTGTTGCACCCATCCCAAACCGAGCGCGATCGCGTCCAGTTCATCCGGCGAAAAGGCGAATTCGGGGAGGAAGAAGCCCTGCCTCAAACAGTAGCCGACGCCGGCCTGGCCATCGATCGGCGCTCCCAGCAAACGAAGCGTATCGATGTCCCGGTACAAGCTCCGTTCCGAGATCCCCAATTCACCGGCGAGAAACGTCGCCGTGACCGGCGTTCTGCGTCCCCTGAGCAGGCTTATCAATTCGAACAGCCGACCCGTTCTCGACATCGATCAATCCAAGTTCGCGTTCTGGCCGTGACGAAACGTCAACCAGCCGCCGTGAATGTCATGGCGACCGATTGAATTATCAAGAGGCGGCAAGACATTGGCCTTACCGTGAGCGTAACCCGAAACGCCGCCGCATATCGCGCAGCGGCGTCCCGGCGCCGTAATTTAGATGGTCTGTCCGCCGGAGACTTCGATCCGCTGCGCGGTGATCCAGCGGTTGTCGGGACCCAGAAGGCTCGCGACCATGGGGCCGATATCATCGGGAACGCCCACGCGACCGAGTGCGGTCATTCCGGCGAACTGTGTGTTGAGATCGGGCATGTCGCGAACGGCCCCGCCGAGAAAATCTGTTTCGATCGCGCCCGGCGCCACCGTGTTGGCGGTAATGCCGCGGGCCGCGAGTTCCTTGGCCATGTATATGGTCAGGATTTCGACAGCTCCCTTGGCGGCGGAGTAAGCGGAGAAACCCGCGGCCGAGACCCGCGTGAGGCCCGAGGAGAAATTGACGATCCTGCCGCCGTCGGCCAACAGCGGCAACAGCGCCTGGGTGAGGAAGAAAACGCCCTTCACATGAGTGTCGAAAAGAGCGTCGAACTGAGCCTCGGTGGTCTCGGCAAAGCTCGCCATTTCGCCCTGGCCTGCATTGTTGATCAGATGGTCGAACGTGTCGCGGCCCCAGGTGGACGACAGAGCCTGGCGAACATTGTCCTTAAACGCCCTGAACGAGGCGACGTCGGCGACGTCCAGCTGAAGCGCGACGGCCTTGCGCCCGAGAGCTTCGATCTCGGCCACGACGGCTTGCGCGTCCGCAGCGCCGCTACGGTAGGTCAGGATCACGTCGCCGCCATGACGGGCGATGCTGACCGCGGTGTTGCGGCCGAGGCCACGGCTTCCGCCGGTGACGATGGAAACTGTATTCATGTCTGGTGTCCTTCAATCCGTTTGTTGGTGACTGGGATGTCATGACATGGCGCTCGGCGCGACGGTTGCCGGATCCTCGGCGGTTTTTGCCTGATTCTCCAATTCGATCCATGAGCCTGCTGGATGAACGCGTCGATCCGCAAGGCAGAGCCGACATGATAAGCTGGGCCGTCGATGAACGCAGGCGGGATCGGTGCGCCGGGTCACATCCGCAAGACCGATCGCCGCCGCCGCCGAGGCTGCAGCCGAGCCCGATCATCACTGCCTTGGACCGTGCTTCTTTGCCTAATTCGCCGAGTGGGGTTGCTGTCAGACGCCGACCGGCTTTAAGATGTGCGCCTGCCATGATTGGAGCGCACCACAATGAACAGCACTCTGCTAGATTGCGTGCGCCGTTTCGCTGACGCCCAGGCCGACGCATATGGCGTTGCGCGCACGCCGATCGCCGGGCTTTTCGCCATGCGGGCGACGTCGCCGAGCGAAATGCAGTATGCGATCTCCAAGCCTCTCGTGGCGCTCGTGCTTCAGGGCGGCAAGCGCGTGACGGCAGGCAACGCGACCTTCGATTTCGGCGCCGGAGACTCCCTGTTGATTGCCGCCGACGTCCCCAATGTCAGCCAGATCACGCAGGCCACCGTCGGCGTTCCCTATTATTCGCTGGTTTTCGATATCGATCCGGCGGTGACGCAATCGCTCGTGGTGGACATCGGCATCGCCCAGGCGGAAGCCGGCGTTCCCATCCGTGTCGATCCGACCGAAGCGGAAGTCGCCGATACCGCATTGCGGCTGATGCGCCTTGTTGATCGCCCGGCGTCGATCCCGGTCCTGCAACGCCAGCTGATCCGCGAACTGCATTATTGGCTGCTGACGGGGCGCCACGGCGCCGGCATTCGGGCGCTGGGCCTAACCGACAGCCATGCCAGCCGGATCGGGCGCGCCGTCGCGCTCATCAGACGCGACTATTCTCAGAGCCTGTCGGTGGATAGGTTGGCCGAAGTCGCCGGTATGAGCCTTTCTTCCTTCCACCACCATTTTCGCGCGGTCACATCGCTGTCCCCCCTGCAGTTTCAGAAGCAGTTGCGCCTGATCGAGGCGAGACGGATCATGATGTCCGAAGGAGCGCCGATCAGCAACGCGGCTTATGCGGTTGGCTACGAGAGCATTCCCCAGTTCACGCGCGAATATGGTCGCTTGTTCGGGACATCACCCGCACGGGATGTGCGGCAGAGTTTCGGCAAGGTTCACGTCGCGGCATGAAACGGTCGATGTGACGAGGGTCGACGCTCCTGGTTATCTGGATGCGATACGGAGTGACATGGTCTTCAGTCGCACCGCTCAACGGTTGCTCGCATCCCTGCGAAAGCGCGCCGGGGTCAGACCCGTCCACTTTCGGAACGCGCTGTGAAAGGCGCTTGGTTCGGAAAATCCGAGGGCGGTTGCGAGATCGGCGATGCCGGTGTTCCCGTCCATAAGAGCCTCCGTCGCCAATGACCGCCGGATATCGTCCTTGATCGAGCAATAGGTCTGGCCTTCGAGCTGCAATCTGCGGCGCAAAGTCGGCGCCGACGGCCGGCGCGCCGCAACGAAAATCCACCCAGCGGATCGGCAGCCGACGGCGGACAAGCCAGCAATTGACGCCATGCACGATGATCCAGAACGTCCGGTAGGCAAAGGCGGAGCGGACGGATCCGGCATCCTTCAGCACGATCTGCGCCAGTCCATCCTCCACGACCAACTCGCCATGCGGATCGGCTCTCACCGCCTCGTGTCCCTGTTCGTGGCCGCCCTCCATCGCATTCGCCCACGCCACGTCCTCGTCGAGGGCTTCCAGCACGCCATCGATGTCGCGAGCGTTGAAGCGGATGTAAATCTCGTCGATGATCCTGTTGTCGTCTTCGTTCATGTCTTGGTCTCCGCTAGACAGCGATGGATGATGTCAGGCGCACAGCGGCTCGACATCAAAATGCATATGTGCATATGTAAATTTGGTCAAGCAGCATTGGGGACCAGATATGGATGAAAAAGTACTCCGGACGCCCGGCCATCTCGTCAGCCTTGCGGCCCGCGCTTTCGCCCGCCTCAGCGAGGAGCGGCTCGGGCCTCTGGGTTTCGGGGTGGGTCATCTCCCTGTCCTCGTCGCGCTCGGAAACGGCGTCGCGAATACGCAGCGCGACCTCGCTCGTTTCGCTAGAGTAGAGCAGCCGCCGATGGCGCAGATGCTGGCGCGGATGGAGCGCGACGGACTGATCACGAGGACCCGCGATCCCCGAGACGGGCGCAGCAGCCGGATCGATCTGACGCCTGCGGCTCGGGAGCGGCTGCCGCAAGCCTCCGCGACGCTCTTCCAGGGCAACCGAGACGCCATGGAAGGCTTTTCGGACGAAGATGAGCGACGGTTGGTAGAGCTTCTCGACCGGCTGATCGTCAATCTGAATCGCCTCTCGGGCGCTGTAGTCGCGGCGGCTGCCGGTGAGACGGACGAGACCTGAGCGCTGCGCTCCACAGCGGCGGCTAGAGCAGAGCCGAATGCACAGATCAGGCTGGAAGACCGGCGAAAATACCGGCAAAACGTTTGCTTGTGAAACAACCTATCGATATGTTCTCAAAGAGGAATTTTACGGCGTAGAAATCGGCGAAACATGATTACATCTGCGAGCATGGAACCGCTGCTTCCGGACAGCAGCAAAGAGTTGGAAGACGTCGCCATCGAACTCACCTCGGCGGCCAGTCGATTCGCGGCGCGGCTGCAGCCGATTATGCGGGCGTCGGTCGGCGATCTCGTGCGGTCGATGAACTGTTACTACTCGAATCTCATCGAGGGACACAATACGCTTCCCATCGACATCGACCGTGCGATGGCCGGCGACTATGCCCAGGAACCGGAGAAGCGGAACCTTCAGCTCGAGGCGCGCGCCCATATCGAAGTCCAGCAGCTGATAGACAACGGTGAAATGCCTTTCCCTGTTTTGTCGCTCGACGGCATCTGCTGGATACATGGGGAATTCTGCCGGCGGCTGCCCGATGAACTGCTCATCATGCGCAATCCGGACAGCGGTGAAACAATCAGAATGCTTCCCGGCCAGCTGAGAACGCTTTACGTGAAGGTCGGAGAGCATATTGCGCCGGAGCCGGATATGATCCGGCCGCTGATCGACAGGTTCGTCGACGCTTATTCATCCAAGATGCTGTCAAAGTTGCAGAAAATCATCGGGGTTGGGGCGTCTCATCATCGCCTTGCCTGGATTCATCCGTTTTTCGACGGCAACGGCCGTGTCACGCGGCTGGTTTCGCATGCGCTCCTTCGAGATCTCGGGATCGGTTCGGAGCTCTGGTCGGTGTCTCGGGGCCTTGCAAGGAATGTCTCGGATTACAAGCGTCTGCTTGCCCAGGCCGATCAACCGCGACGGGGAGATCTCGATGGACGGGGAAACCTGACGCAAGCCGGCCTGGCTGAATTCACCACCTTCTTTCTGAGGTGTTGCCTGGATCAGGTCACCTTCATGGAGAGCCTTCTGAGGCCGGACGAGTTGTTGAATCGCATCGAGGTGTGGTGCGCCGAAGAGGTTCAGATGCAGCGGCTCCCGAAAGGCAGCTGGCCTTTGCTGCGGGAAGCCGTTCTCGCCGGGGAGTTCCCGCGTTCGCAGGCGCCGTCTTTGACGGGATATCAAGAACGGCAAGCCCGCACGGTCCTTTCCGGTCTCCTGGAGCGTGGTGTGCTGACGTCGCCCAGTCCCAAGGGGAAAGTCCGTCTCGGTTTCCCGGTCGACATCATAGAGCGATGGCTTCCGCGTCTCTATCCGGCGATCCGGTAATCTGTCTCAACTGAGAGACGCTTCCGCTGGCGGAGAAACGCTTCATCGGATTTTCGGCGCCTACGAGGTCCTGTCATCCGACGAAACGAAAACCGCTACGTCAGCGGCGATACTGTATCCTCCCATCGATAACCTGTGAGAATAGAATAGCCGGATCTTATTATTGGACGGACTGTTCCTCGGGTTTCATAGTGTCGGCGTCGGGTCAAGATGTCGCTCCTCCCAAGCGCCCCCTCAATCCGTCGCCGAACAAAAATGGGGAACAACAATGTTCAAAACACTGACTTGCCTGCCGATGTTTGCCGCGCTCGCCGTGATGTCCATGGGCGGCCAGAGCGCCGCGCAAAGTTTCGATACCTCCACGATCGAGGTGGAGGATTCTCTGGCGGCCCGGTTGCCGGAGAAGATCAAGGCCGCCGGCGTCCTGACGATCGGCTCCGACACCGCCTATGCGCCATGGGAGTTCCTGAGCGAGAAGGACGGCCAGACGCCCGAGGGCATCGATGTCGATATCGCGAACGCCATCGGAAAGAAGCTCGGCGTCAAGATCGAGTTTCAGACATCCGCTTTTGAAGCCATCCTGCCGGCACTCGGCTCCAAATTCGATCTTGGCGTTTCGGCGTTTTCGATCACCACCGAACGCATGAAAGCCGTCAATTTCGTCAGTTACGCCGATACGGGCAGCATGTGGGCCGTCAAAGCGGGCAATCCGGCCAAGTTCGATCCGGGCGACCTCTGCGGCCGCAAGATCGCAGTTCAGTCGGGCAGCTATCACGAAAAAGCGGTGATCTCCGAAAGCGATCTCTGCAAGTCGGCCGGCAAGGCCGAAATCGAGATCCTGCCCTTCTCGAAGCAGCCCGAAGCACTGACCCGCGTCGCCGCCGGGGGCGCTGACGCGACCGTTTCGGGCGAAGCCGGCATCGGTTACGCCGCGAAGCAGTCGAACGGCGCCTTCGAGACCATGAAGCCGAACGGCGGCGCATTGAGCAAACATGGTCCGAACGGCATCGCCGTCGCCAAGTCGGACATGGCGCTGACCGAACTGATTGCCGACACGATCAATTCTCTCATCGCCGACGGCACCTACAAGGCGCTGCTCGACACCTGGGGCGTCGGTTCTGTGATCGTCGACAAGGCTCTCGTCAACCCAGAAGTCAAGATCTGAACCAATGGGCTCCACCGTGGACACTACCGGGACCGGCTTTCAGCCGGTTCCATCCCCAAAGGCGGCGATCATGCGCAACGTCGTCGTCCCGCGCCGCCATCCGGGCCGTTGGCTCGCCGTCGCCATTCTGGCAATTCTGGCGCTGCAGATCGTTCAGGCCGTCTCAGCCAATCCCAATTTCCACTGGGACGTCTACCTGACCTATCTTTTTGCCCCGCAAGTCATTCGCGGGGTCGGCTGGACGCTGCTTCTGACGGTCGTCGCAATGACGGTGGCCATCTTGGTCGCAGCTCTGCTCGTCATCATGCGGGACGGCGACAATCCCATTCTACGCGGCATCGCCTATGCCTGGGTATGGTTCTTCCGGGGCACTCCCATCTATACGCAGTTGCTGTTCTGGGGGTTGTTCGCGGTGCTTTTTCCCAGTTTGAGCCTCGCGATCCCTTTCGGGCCCGACATCGTCAGCGTCGAGACCAAATATATCGTCACGCCGGCCATGGCCGCGATCCTCGGCCTCGGATTCAACGAGTCGGCGTATCTGACCGAAATTTTTCGGGCCGGATTCAATTCTCTCGATCGCGGCCAGGCCGAAGCGGCGCAAGCGCTCGGCATGAAACCCGCCAAGATCTGGTGGCGGATCCTCATGCCTCAAGCGATGCGGGTGATCATTCCGCCGACGGGAAACGAAACCATCGGCATGCTGAAGATGACCTCTCTGGTCCTCGCCGTGCCCTTCACCCTGGACCTGACCTTCGCGACCAATGCGATTTCAAATCGCCTCTATCTGCCGATCCCGCTGCTGCTGGTCGCCGGCACCTGGTATCTCGCCATCACCAGCCTGCTGATGGTCGGCCAGCATTTCCTCGAACGCCATTTCGGCAAGGGCGTTTCCGTTCACCCGACACGGGCGGAGTAGGCCATGAACGCACAAGTTTCCGAGTTTTGCGTCGAGATGCAGAACATTCACAAATTCTACGGCCCCGTTCACGCCCTGCAGGGGGTGGATCTGCGCGTGCGACGCGGCGAGGTCTGCGTGGCCATCGGCCCGTCCGGCTCCGGAAAATCGACGCTGCTTCGATGCATCAATCAGTTGGAGAGCATTTCGGCCGGCCGCGTCTTCCTCAAGGGTCAATTGCAGGGTTTCACCGAGCGGGAGGGTCGTTTTCATCCGCTTGCGCCGGGACAGATCGCGGCGCAACGGCGGCTGACAGGCATGGTGTTCCAGCGCTTCCACCTGTTTCCGCACATGACCGCGCGGGAAAACGTCATGGAGGGCCCCCGGCACGTCAAGGGCTGGTCGAGGGAGCAATCGCGCCGAAAGGCCGACGACCTGCTTCGGCGCGTCGGGCTCGACGGCTTTGGAAACCGCTATCCGGCGCAGCTGTCCGGCGGCCAGCAGCAACGCGTCGCCATCGCCCGCGCGCTGGCGATGGAGCCGGAGGTGATGTTGTTCGACGAACCGACCTCGGCGCTCGATCCCGAGCTTGTCGGCGAGGTCCTCGATGTCATCAAGGATCTGGCGTTGAGCGGCATCACGATGGTCGTCGTCACGCATGAAATCGGCTTCGCCCGGGAAGTGGGAAACCATCTCGTCTTCATGGATCAGGGCCAGATCGTCGAGGAAGGACATCCGCGCACCATGCTCGCCAATCCACAAAATCCGCGCACGGCCGCGTTTCTGTCCAAGGTGCTTTGAGGCGGGCATGCGCATGAACACGGCAAAGCGCTCAGATCGCGCGACGCAGCACCCGGATGAAGTCTTCCAGAATTGTGGATGGAAGGCGATTGGGCGGCGTGATGAGAAGCGTCCGGAAATGAAGCGCCGGCTCGAAGGGCCGAAGCGACAATCCGTGTCCGTCATACGGTTCGGCCGTCAGCGGGTTGACGAGGCCGACGCCGATGCCAGCCGCCACCATCGCGCAGATCGTCGTCGAATAGGGCGTCTCCATCACCGTGCGAACGGCGACGCCTTCCTTTGCGAAGGCGATCTCGGCTTCGCGACGGGTCGTGTCCTCGGGCGCGAGCGCGATGAAGGGCTGTCCGGCGAGATCGGCAGGACGAACGACATCGAGGGCTTCGAGCGGATGTCCCTTGGGCAGCGCGATCGCCACGCGAAACCGGGCGAATTCTTCGACTTCGACGCCGGTTCTGTCGATCTCGTCGGCAACGATTCCGAGATCGAACTGGCCGGACGCCACGAGGTCGCGCACGTTCGAAGACATGCGCGCCTGGAATGTGACGGCGACGTTCGGGTTGGCGGCCATGAAGTCATGAAGCGCGCGCGGCAGGACATTCGTCGACAAGGCGGACAGGCAGGCGATCCTGATTTCCCCGGAACCGTAGTCGCGAATTCGGGCCGCCGCGCCGCGAAGGTGGGACAGGCCGAGAAAGGCCTGCTCGACCTCCCGAAAAAACAATTGGCCCTCTTGGGTCGGTTGCAGCCGTCCCTTGATCCGCTTGAACAGGTCGAAACCCAGAGAGCGCTCCAACTCCTGGATCATCTTGCTGATGGCGGGTTGGGAGACATGCAGCACTTCGGCGGCGCGCGCTGTGGTACCATTCGTCATCACTACTCTGAAGACTTCCACCTGCCTCAGGTTCACGGGCGGGCTCCTCTCACATCAATAACTTCAATGAATAGCAGTAGCGCGAAACTTGCATTTTCGGAATTAATTTCCGTGAGTGCGTCGCGTTTGTTTCGAAAGGCCTTTCCATGAGCGATCTCACCCAATGCGTCCTCACGCCCGAAGTGCCGACGGAGGGATTCGCGCCGCTCGGCGCGGGCGTTCATCGCGCCTCGACGATCGTCTTCAAAGACGCCGCCGCCTATGCGTCCCGGGGCGAGCGTGGTCGTGAAGGCTATTCCTATGGCCTCTACGGCACGCCGACGACGCGCACGCTGGAGGCCAAGCTGACGCGCCTCGAGGGTGGCGCATGGACATTTCTTACGCCATCGGGTCAGGCGGCCAACGCACTGGCGGTTCTTCCTTTCCTGGCGGCCGGCGATCACATTCTGATCGCCGACACCGCCTATCCGCCGATGCGCGACCTGGCTGAAACCGATCTGCATCGTCTCGGTGTGGAGGTCGACTTCTTCGATCCGCGGTCTCCAGACGACGTCGCATCCAAGATGCGGAAATCGACGCGGATCGTCTGGTGCGAAAGTCCCGGATCGACCACGATGGAAATCAGCGATTTGCCGCGCATCGCCGCGATCGCCCATGCGGAGGGCGCGCTGGTCGGCGTCGACAACACCTGGGCGACACCCCTCAATTTCAAGCCGCTCGATCACGGCGCCGATATCGTCACGGAAGCGCTCACCAAGTTCGTATCGGGGCATTCCGATGTGCTGATGGGCTCCATCACCGTGCGGGACGAGTCCCTGATCAAGCCGATCCGTTCGTTGATCGGTCGAATGGGCATCGGCGTTTCGCCGGATGACGCCTCGCTCGTGCTGCGCGGCTTCGAAACGCTCGGCGTACGCCTTCGCCATTCCGAGCGGGTTGCCCTCGATTTCGCGCGCAGGATCGAAGGTCATCCTCTGGTGAAGGCGGTCCTTCATCCCGCTTTGGCCTCGTTTTCCGATCACGCGCTGTGGCGGCGGGATTTTCTGGGTTCGAGCGGCGTGTTCAGCATTGTTTTCACGGAGGAAGCGTCCACTCAGGTCGCCGCGTCACTCGACGCGCTGAAGATCTTCGCCATCGGCGCCTCCTGGGGCGGCACGCGGAGTCTCGCGGCGCCGATGTCGATCAAGGGATTTCGCAGCGCCACCGCTTGGAATGGCCCAGATGTCATCCTGCGCCTGAGCATCGGGCTGGAGGATGAAAAGGAGCTCTGGGAAGACGTGGAGCGTTTCCTCGGCTTCCTCGAGACCAGGGCAAACGCCGCCGCAAGCGATGCTTCGCAGAGGACGACGCGCCATGGATGACTTTGCAAGCGTAAATTCAGGGAACATGCACGTGAAGACCACGCCAAAGACGGAAGACGTGCTGAAGCATATCGACGACACGTTCGACATCGCTCTCGGCAAGCTGCTCGAGTTGATTTCAATTCCGTCGATCTCCAGCGACTCTTCGGGCGCGGAGGGCATCGCTCAGGCTGCGGAATGGCTGAAACGCGAGCTCTCGTCCATGGAGCTCATGGCGGATGTCGTCAGCACGAAGGGGCACCCGGTCGTTCTCGGCCGCTCGGCCATGGCGCCGAACGACAGAAAACCGCGCCTGCTGTTCTACGGACATTACGACGTCCAGCCCATAGGCGATATCGGCCAGTGGAAACACCCTCCCTTCGAGCCGGCTGTCATCGAGGAGGATGGCGTCCATAGATTTTATGGACGCGGCGCCTCCGACAGCAAGAGCCAGCTCTGGACCTTCATCGAAGCCTTGCGGGCGTGGAAAACCGTGCATGGCGAATTTCCAGCCGAGGTCATCGTCCTGCTCGAGGGCGAGGAGGAATGCGGATCGCCGAGCCTGCCGGACTTCATCGAGGCGCACCGGAACGACCTGGCCTGTGATGTCGCCTTCATCTGCGACGCCGAGATGTGGTCGGCGACGCAACCTGCCATCACGACCCAGCTCAAGGGTCTGGTCCACGAGCGCATCACCATTTCCGCGCCGAATCCGGATCTTCATTCGGGACATTTCGGCGCCGTCGCGGCCAATCCGATCCGGATCCTGAGCGGCATTCTGGCAAGCCTGCATGACGACGCGGGGCGGGTCGCCATCGACGGATTCTATGACGGGGTGCGCGAGATTCCGGACGCGGTGCGCCGGCAGTGGCGTGAGCTCTCGGGGCAAACCGAATTGTTCGGCGATGTCGATCTTTCGGGCGGCGTCACGGAAGAGGGATTTTCGGCGATCGAAGCGATGTGGGCCCGTCCGACGGTGGACATCAACGGGGTTACCGGGGGCAATCAGGGGCCGGGCGAACGGTCGGTCCTGCCGGGCTCGGCGACCGCGCGGCTGTCCTTCCGCCTGGTGGCCGGACAAGCGCCGGAGACGATCCGCCGGCGCTTTCGCAGTCACGTCGAACGCTTGCTTCCGAAAGGGTGCCGCGTCGAATTCGAAGGACATGGCGGCAGTTCCGCGGTCGTGCTGTCTCAGGAGAGCCCCTATCTGAAGGCGGCGGCCCGGGGGCTCGAAAAAGAATGGCGAACACCCGTCATTCTTCGCGGCACGGGCGGCGCCATCCCTCTGGTCGAACAGTTAGGCGACGCCTTGCAGACGGAATGCGTGGTCATCGGGTTCATTCTGCCGAGCGACGCCATCCATGCGCCCGACGAGCGCTACGACAGCGAGCGGCTTCGTCGGGGCGCCAGAAGCTGGATCCGGATCTTCGAGGATATCCAGATGCAGGCGCAAAGCCAGGCTTAGGGGTTCCGGCGCCGGACCGGACCAGCGACGTCGGTCGCGAGACTCTTCGGAGACGCGCCGGTCTCGTCCGTCGCGGAACATGCGAGCGGCAGCGGCGCGCCCCATGTGGGCGCCGATGTCGAAGGAGGCTTGCTGGCTTTCGGTTCTGCCGCCGCAACTGGCATCCCTCTCATGTTTTTCGGCTTGTTCCGGCCTGCATGAGCCATGATCTCATTCCACGCCTTGCTTGGTTGATTGAGCGCGATCGGCGCGCTGTTCGGCCGGCCCACGGGTGGACATGAGATTATGCGCGGTGTTGACGATGCCGAGATGCGAAAAGGCCTGCGGAAAATTGCCGAGCTGTCTTCGGCTCCGCGGGTCATATTGCTCCGCCAGCAATCCCAGATCGTTGCGAAGGCCGAGCAGTTTCTCGAATATGGCCGACGCTTCCTCGATGCGCCCCATCATCGTCAAGGCGTCCGCGAGCCAGAAGCTGCAGACTAGGAACGTGCCCTCCCTGCCGCGCAACCCGTCTTCGGCATGCTCGGTGCGGTAGCGCAGAACAAGGCCGTCCTCGATCAGTTCCGTCTGAATGGCGTCCACCGTCGACACGATCCGCGGGTCATCCGGAGGCAGGAAGCCGGTCAGAGGCATCAGCAGCAGCGAGGCGTCGAGCACATCGGAGCCGAAGCTCTGCACGAACGCCTTCTTCGCTTCACTCCAGCCGTTGGAGAGGATTTCCGTTCTGAGAGCATCCCGCTCGACTTTCCAGTCGTGAGCGGGGCCGTCGAGGCCGAAGTCTTCGACGCCTCTTATGCCGCGATCGAACGCGACCCAGGCCATCAGCTTGGAATGGGTGAAGTGACGCGCCGGGCCCCTGACTTCCCAGATGCCCTGATCGGGAAGTCGCCATTTATTCCTGAGGTCGTTGAGCAGCGCGCGCTGAAACGCCCAGGCTTCGCTGGATGGCCGCAAGCGGTATTTGCGTCCGGCATGCAGAGCATCGATCAGCTCACCATAGACGTCGATCTGGAGCTGTCCATGAGCGCCGTTGCCGATGCGCACCGGTCGGGATCCTTCATAGCCGGGCAACCAGGCGAGCTCTATCTCGGTCAGCCGGCGTTCACCGGCCAGACCATACATGATCTGCACTTGGGCAGGGTGGCCGGCGGTGGCTCTCAGCATCCATTCGCGCCACGCCTCGGCTTCCTCGAGATAGCCGGAATTGAGAAAGGCGTAGAGCGTCAGCGTCGCATCGCGGATCCAGCAATAACGATAGTCCCAATTGCGTTCGCCGCCGATCTCCTCGGGAAGCGACGTGGTGGCCGCCGCGACGATGCCGCCGGTCGGCGCGAAGGTCAGCGCTTTGAGCGTGATGAGCGATCGCTGTACGGCCTCGTGCCACTTTGTCGGTTCGGCGATGCCGGGATCGTATCGACCGGACCACTCACGCCACCAGGCTTCGGTCTCCTGCAGGCGTTGCTGTGGATCGAGGTCGCGTTCGCCTATTCGGTGAGATGGATGCCAGGCGAGGACGAAGGCGAGCGAATCGCCCGCTTCGACCGGAAATTCGGCCACCGAACTCATGTCTTCGCCGACGAGTTTGACGGGCGAATGCAACTCCACCGCATCCGGTCCCGCCACCGCCCGCAGGCCGAAGTCGGTCTTCTGAACCCAGGGTACGGTGCTGCCGTAACCGAAGCGCAGGGTGAAATCGCAGCGCATCGTCAGTCGTCCGCGATTGCCGCGGACGATGCGCACGAGATTGACATGTTCCTCGTCCCGCGACAGCGGCATGAAATCGATGATCGTGACCGATCCCTCTTCCGTCTCGAAGGTCGTTTCGAGAATCGGCGTGCCGGGGCGGTAGGCGCGCGTGACCACGGCGGTTTGATCTACCGGCGCGATGCGCCAAGCCCCGTTTTCGGCCGTGCCGAGCAGGGCGGCGAAACAGGCGTCGGAATCAAAACGCGGCAGGCACAGCCAGTCGATCGAGCCGTCCCTGGCCACCAGGGCGCAGGACAGCATGTTGCCGATCAGGCCATAGTCTTCAATCGGCTTGCTCATGGTCACCCCTCGCCTCGAAAGCCGGGATAGAGCGTCATTCCGCCATCGACGAACATCGTCGAGCCCGTCATGTAGTCGGAAAAGTCAGAGGCGAGAAATAGGACGGCGTTGGCGATATCGGCGGGTTCTCCGATACGGCCATAGGGGATGAGGTCGAGCAACTTTTTTTCCGCCTCGGGCGTCTCCCAAGCCTCCCGATTGATCGGCGTCCGGATGGCGCCCGGCGCGACGGCGTTCACCCGGATGCGATCTCCCGCCACTTCCTGGGCGAGCGACTTCATCAGGAGAGAAATTCCGCCTTTGGATGCGGCGTAATTGGTTTCGAACGCCCAAGGGATACGTTGGTGGACCGAACTCATGCAGATGATCTTTCCCAAGGCTGCGGATATTTCCGGTTGAAGGCCGCGCCTGCGAAACTCGCGGACAGCCGACCTCGCGCACAGGAACTGGCCATCGAGATTGACGTCCATGACCTTTCGCCATTGCGACAGCGTCATGTCCCTGAAGGGCGCGCCGGATTGGATCCCCGCATTGTTGATGAGGATGTGCATGGTTCCATACCGTTCGACGACGCTTGCGAACATTCGCTCGACATCCGCCTCATCCGAGACATCGGCGGCCACGACCATCGCCGAGCCTCCGGTCGCGTCGATCTCCGCGGCGATGGACGCGGCGACATCCTGCGAGCTTTGCAGGCAATTTATGGCGACATGCGCCCCGGCCTCACCAAGCGCAAGCGCACAAGCGTGCCCTATGCCCGAACTCGCGCCCGTGACGATGGCGACCTGGCCTCGCAGGCCGAGAAAATCTCGTGTTGCAGCCGTTTCAGCAGCGATCATATTCAAATTCCTTTGCTATATCCGTACGGGCGGCGGCCATGGTCGTCGGCAAGCTTGGAGGCGGTAGTCATCACCCGCCTGCCGACCTGGGGGGTGCGAATGTGGCGAGGAAACCGATTACGGTGATGAGGCCGGCATATTCGTTGGCGGGCTCGGAGGCTTCCGGGATCATCGCCGGGATCGCGCCCGCCGCGAGCGCGGTGACGGCGCCAATCAGGTCGAAGCCTGCGCCGGCAAGGGCGATATTGCCCGCGAGAGCCGCAACGCCCGATGCGATCACCCCCCAGACCTCGGGGAAGAGGGGTAAGAAAAGGGATGGCTGGGCCGAGAAGAAGACGAGCCGATCCTCCGACCAGGCCCCAATATGCCGCCTCCAGCCACATGCGATTGCCTTTCAGTCATATAGCGACTGAATAGCCGAGCGCGCGGAAAGGTTCCGGGTGAACAAAAGCCATTAAGGGCCATCACCCCGCCTGTCGATGACGCATGGCGAAGCGCTTCTGCTTCGCAAGCGCGCATTTTCGCATCATCCCCAAATCCCCGGCTTGTCAGAACAATCTCGGCGATTGCGCGAAGCGCGATCTGCATGTGAGAACCCGACAGTGGACGGTCGACTGCATCGTCGAACTTGCCAGAGTGTGGGAGGGTCTCCTGTTGACATGTCGCGTTCATACGGGTCCACGCGCCGCGATCGCCGAGAAGCTGGTAGTCGCCGGCTTCAGTTCTTGAAACGCCTGTCATTTTGGTAGAAGAGACGGCAAATATCGGAGACGCAGGACGTGGCGAGTCATCATTCCGAAATGCAGATCACGCGAAGCGCCGGAAACTCCCAGACGATCGGTGATCTCGAGTATTTCGACCATATAAAGAAGATAAATGACGTGTTTTATGATCAGATCAAGCTATCCGATCAAAAGGCGGCCTATATCTTCACGTTCATGATGGCGCTTCTGGTCACGTCGAAGGACGTGAAGGCGGCCTTTACCGCAGCTCATTATATCGATAGCGATGTCGTCACCATCATCGCTTCGGCGTGTCTCGCGATATCCTCGACGCTGACGATGTTGTTCGCCGTCTTCGCGGTGGCGCCGCGTCACGTCCCGAAATCGACCTCGCTCTTCTGGGGCAATTGGACCTCGCAGCGGGAGGATTTCCGGCGGGCCGCTCAGGAGCGAAACGTAGGTTACCTGTTCGAGCAATATCTTGCGAACGCGGACGTGTTGTCGACAATCGCCCGGACAAAGTTCCGTTTCGTGAAATTCGCCTTCCTGGGCATGATGGCGACGGTGCTATCTTACGTCTTCGCCCTGATCATATTCTGATCGCCAGGACTTGCTTCTCGACGATGGCTGGAGACAGCTGGCTATTGAGCCGGAGCGCGCGCGCCCGATCATGGAAGGTTGGCCCGGCGCATCCATGGTCCTCTTTTCGATCACGCACTATCATTGCGACTATCGCAATAAACTCGAAACTATTGCCACAATTGTGCGTGGGCTTCTCTTGCCGCAGTATCAAGCTGTCAGACGAACACAGCATTGCCTGACGTTACGCCCTTCGAGATCGCGGTGAGCAAGATGACCGACCACTACAGTTCCATGACACGGCGCACCATGTTGCTGGCCACCGGCGCCGCCGCAACCGTCGCATTTTCACCCGTATTCACATTCGCAGCCGACGCTGCGTCCAATACAACCTCCACCAAAGGAAACAGAACGATGGCTTATGTAACCACCAAGGACGGCGTTGACATTTTCTACAAGGATTGGGGTCCGAAGGACGCGCAGCCGATCGTCTTCCATCACGG
>NZ_JAOXHE010000019.1:0-62249 GCF_025779995.1 Rhizobium sp. TRM95796
TGAACTCCATCGAATCTTGCAAATCCGAAGGAATCATAACCTCTTGAAATCACCCACCTCTTTTTGAGGCAGCTTCTCAAGGTGGGAAGATAGACGTGGCGTATCATGTCATGGCAACCTGGCTCCGGCGTGTTGCCATCTTTTCCTGCCCACAATGTCGGCCTGGCGCCCACACGGCTTGCGTCGAAGCGCAAACCGAACGCGGCGCGGGTAAGGGAGCTGTCCGTAGCCGCTGAAATTAGCCGGCCTTGCTGGCCGGTGGACAGTTCCTCGAAATCTCCGATAATCTCGAAGTCCGGCCGCGTACTTTGAAAGCGGACATCGGTTCCCTCGCAGTAGATCTCGCGACGGCCACTAAGAGGAACCGTCAAAAGCCGCAACGCATCGATTGCGTTACTTTTACCGCCGTTATTTTCTCCGACGAAAACCGTAAGGTCCTTTTGAAGCTCAATTTCGGCGTCATGAAACGAGCGAAAATTCGCGAGTTTGATTTTTCTTAAATACATCGAATCCCCCAGTACGAGGACTATACTCGATCAAAAACCGTTGCTCGACGTCAGACGCTCGCAATCCACGAACGAATTTTCATTGACAACGCTTTGCCTTCAGGTTGCGCTTGCTGATGATAGCGGCTTTGGCGGGGTCTCAACTAGTTCATCGATCACGCCGGCAACAAAGTTGACGCTTGGCGCACGATGATCGGGAGCGTACGCTACTGCTATTCTGGCGATAGCTGCGGGTAAACGGGAGGGGGACCAGCGTGAAGGTTGGCGCTCGCGATGATTCGAAAACGACTATATGGGCAAATTCCGTGCTCTCGCGGCGCCACACGGATTATTTGTCGAGTATGAACGCGACCGCGCCGGCAGAGACATCGGCCTGCAACTGACGCGGACGAACCAAGCTGGCGACGGCAAAATCGTCACCCCTGCCTTGATCTGGTTCCAGATGAAAGGAATCATGGCAGCTACACTGGCTTTCGCCGACTACCAGAAGTCGGAAGAGGTCGTCCTTGACCTTGAGGTCGCCCATTTGAGGTTCTGGTTCCTAAATATCCAGCCGACCTATCTTGCCGTCTATGTGGAAAGCGCCGACCAGTTCCTCGCAGTCGATCTGCAGAAATGGGTGCAGCGAAACTATGGAGAGGAGATTCTTCGTCTTGATCAGAAAACGGTGCGCGTGAAAGTCGACAAGAGGAATGTTCTCGACGGCCATTTTTTCCGAATTGTGTTGGACCGCAACCTGATCCCCGTTCTCAGGAGCACATTGCGACAGGAGGACGATACGGGCATCGCCCGATTCCTTCGCGACTCCTCCGTGGTGCAATGGCTGCACAACTGCCGAGAGGGAGGACGGGATGCCCGTCTGATGGTGATCAAATGGATGTCGAAGATGCGGACCGAGGTGTATTTCCAGAGCAAGACTCCTGAGGGAGAATGGGAATCATTCCGCACCCACTGGCAATTCTCTATGGGCGATTTATCTTCGACTTTCCCCTACTTGGACTTCACGCCGGCCCTCGAGGCAATGCCCGTCCGGTGGTCAGAAACGGACGAATACTTCGACGGAACCCCTTTCGAAGTGTGGCACGAGAGTTTCTCCGTCACCGACACCTCCACCGGCGACGAGCTCGATGACGAAGAGTTCGATGGAGAGTGCCTGCTTGATCTTGGCAACGAAAGGTATTCCTACGGTGACATGGGCGGAGGCGAGATGATCGAACATCGGCTCGCCATCGATTTGAACGAGATCGGAGAGCGATGGGCCGCGACCTTGCAGGTGCTCGTGGGAGCGGAGGTGATGTCAGTGGCAGCCGAACCGCATATGATCAGCGTCGCGCCATGGCACGCGCGCGATGTGTAGACGATAGAGCCGTGCGGCGATAATTCGACTAGCGCGGACGGTAGACCCGAAACCCTCTCAGTAGCTCTCGTCTCCGCATCAATGTCGGGTGAGATCGATAGGCTGACCCCCGAGGGTTCCGGTGAATGTATCGGGTGGCTTCAACCATTGTTCGTATGCAGCGGCTCCGGCTTGAACAAGGCCGAAGAACATCAAGGCGATTGTCAGCCAGAAGATGCCGCGCTGGATCTTGTAGTTGTCACCATGGCGACGCTCCTCCTGGACGAATGCGCTCACCGTATTCAGCGCTCTGGGTGTCAGCTTGTAGCCGTGGTGGTCGGCCGCCTCCAGGTCGCCCGACTCTTTCAGAGCATCCAACATGAACGTGTAGTAGTTCATCAGCTCGTCCTTGTCTGGACGATGCACCCAACGCACCGAATAGAGGTGGGTTAGCAGGTTCGTGGGATGGGTCTGAAATTTCCGATCCTTCATGGTTTCGGTCAGAACATATTCCAGCACCTCCATGCGAGCCTGTCTGGCCAGTTCCTTCTTGTTGAACCTCGACTGCAGAAAGCGGTCGAAGCTTACGCGAATCCAGGGCCAGCGCGACCAGCGATACCGAAGGAACTTCCAGACACCTACGCTGTAGAAGGTCCATGTTTGGTAGTAATGCTGAATGTAGACGGTGAATTCGGGCAGTCGCGAAGTGGGCAGCACTTTCTCTTCGGTGAAGCTCTTGCCGTCGTGCGACCACTTCCCCTGAACCTCAGCCCCTTCCAACTTCTCTACGAGAAACCTTGCTTCGCCAGTTTCATCGAGAAGATAGACCACGTAACAATCGTTAGCCTTGGCGCGGTCTCCAGACGTCGGGATTAGCGAGGGAGCCTTTCTTCTCAATGCGAGGGAGATCACGCGCTTCATCGCGCACTGCAGAATCCAAGACCCTATTCCCATGCCACCCCTCGGATTGATACCTTGCGATCAGCACAATCGCCAGCTCCTTTTCCTGCGGCGATGAGCGCTGATCAATTGCTGTCGCGACGAAAGTCCAGTTTGAGCTTATCCTGGTACACGCCAATGCGTTTTTTGGCGCGGTCGATCACGTCACTGAAATGCAGTATCTCAAAATAGGTCTCGCCAAGCGATTGCCGCGTCTCTGGATCCTTCAACTCGCTTGATTGGAACCAGCCCTTGCCCGTTGGGAACGGCGTCCAGTTCCCGCTCAGACGCAGCGTGTTGACGCTGTCGCCGATAAGATAGCCGTAGAATTTCCTCAATTTACCGCCGGATTTCGCGGCAAGCAGCTGGGCATATTCAGAAAGATCACCGATATGCTCGTCGGTGGAAACACCGGGCGCCTTGAATTCGACGATGATCGCCGAGCCCTCCTTGCTGAAAACCGCGACATCGGGGCGCTTGCCACCATTGTCGCTTGTGCGTTTTGCAAGAACCTTTCGAAGTGCATCGTCGATGTCACTTTCGAATACGTTGGTGTCGTCGTTCCATTTGATGTTTGCGAGCGGCAAGTCCGAGGCGATATAGTCATAATACTGGTACTCCTCGCTCAGCAGCCAGATATCGTGATCCGTCGTTTCAGTGCTGTCCTTACGCATCGGGAAAAAGATGCTGTGGATGATTTGCTCATCCTTGCGTCTGACGCCGTCGGTTGCCGCCTGCATCGCAAGCCGTTGTTCACAGGCGAGATTGAGGATATCGACAATGGCGGCGCGGCGCACGATGAGTTGCGACAGGTTGGCCATATCAAAATTCTTGAGCGATGACGTATATTTCCAGGAAAGCTCATGGATTTTTTGGCGGAACTCGTCGGAGTCCGGCTCCGCCGCCATGATCTCCTCCTTGAGGTTGAAGATCGCGGCTGTCTCGTCGATGACGGCCTTCTGGTATTTGCTCAAAACACGTTCGGCGACTGACTGTGCGGATTCGCCGTAGACAATCCTAGTCTTGGTGTCCTGGAGCATCGCTTCGCTGATGCCGAACTGGTGGGTGGCCTCCTTGAGCACCTCCTCCTTCTTCCAGTCAGCCGGAGTGACCATCTCATCAATAACCGGGTCAAGCGCCTCATGAATGTCGGCGTAGGACAGTTTTTCCGACGAAAACATATCGCCGCTCGGAATCTCATCGGGTATATTGTCGAAATCGTCGCGCTGCTCGTTGACGCGGGCATCCAGATAGTCGGCCTCGATCAGCACAAGATGATGGAAACCGCCCACCGGGTTGTTTTGCTCGGTGCGCGTCCGCAGGTAGTGACCAGTGATGTCCTTCACCGGGGTCGACTTGGCGCAGAAGGCAATAGCATTGCGCGGAAGATCATACTGCTCAGCGTCGAGCTGGTAGTGAGAGAGGTTGAATGTTTGCCAAGTGCCGAGCCGGTCCCCCGACGCGGGATCGCGTTCTTCGACATCGACAGCCCGCTCGGCGGTGACTGCCGGCAGGTCGCCGAGCCGCAGCACTTCGATCTTCGCCTGATCGTCCTTCCAGTGCCGTGTCGTGAATTGGATCTTGAAATTGCCGAGCTGTTCACCCAGTCCGACGAGTCGCTGCAGGAAAGCGACGAGCATCTGCTTTTTTAGCGCCGGCGCCGAGAAGAGGGTGCTTAAGGCGTCGCCATGGGATATGCGCGTGCGAACCGCCTCTTTGAATTGCTCAAGCCGGATGACAGTCCCGATGTCGGTCTCGGAGCCCGGCGCAGCGTTGAAATCATCGGCCTCAATCTGCTTTTGCGGCTCGGAATACTGCAACTCGCGTTTCAAGAAAGTCTCACCGACCCGGTAGGTACTGGTGATCCTCATCGCTGCGAAATGGTGAAAGAATTGAATGCGCCCTGCACCCTTGCACCTTCCGATGCCGGAGATGGAGAGATCGTCCTTGTAGGACGTATCCTTGGTAAGAAAGGCTTTGAGTTGATCGTCGCCAAGGCCGCATCCATTGTCGCCGCATGAAACGTTCATCAGTTCGCGATCGTCGAGCAGGTCAGCACGCAAGAAGTCGACTTCGATCGCGATATTCATATCCGGGGCAGATAGATCGCTCGCTCGCCGGATGAGATACGCGTCGATCGCATTGGCGATAAGCTCTTCGAAAACCACGTATTGGTTTAAGCTCAGCTTGGTGTTCTTGATGCTTCCCCTGATGTCGAGCGTCATCTTTTTCGTGATCCAAACTGAAAGCTAAACCCACCTGTTTCTGTCCGTCCGCCGGTTTCAAGTCAAGAGAGGCAGCAAGAAGCGTTCAATGCAATTCAAAGGCGAACACACAATTGATCATGCCACGTGCGCCAGCCCGTCGGGACAAAGCGTACTTAAGCCGGATAGGATCCCTCCGGGGCATGTCCACATTCGATCTCAATACATCTAGGACGAGAAGGCTCAAATTTTTCAATGATATTTTGGACGGAATAACGGGCCATTGGTTCGAACCGGTTCAAGAGCCTTCACTGTGTCTGCCGATCAGATTCCTGAGACGACCACGGGTATCTCTGCGGCCCACCGTGCCGCTGCTCAGGCGTGCCCGTTCATTTCCGTGAGATCTCTTCGAGCATCTTGATCAAGTGCTGAGTTGCTTGGACCCTGACCTCGTTTGGATAGTTGCGGTTCGCCAGCACGACGATTCCAAGTTTTTCTGACGGCAAAAGGGCGACATAGGAGCCAAAGCCGTTAGTTGAGCCGGTCTTGTTGAGGAATACGGCTTCGGATGCAGGCGCCGCAGGCGGGGACAAACGCTTCACAGGCTGCGTCTTCAAGGCCATGTCACTCGAGTTGCCCGCCTGCAAACGATGGGCGTCGACCGGCCAGGGATACTGCTCCCAGATGAGATCCTGGGTGTAATAGCGGGTCTCGAAAAAGCCGACGTGCGTGCCTGCGAGCGCATCAGCGATCTCCTTTGGCGCTTGCACCGCGCCGAGATTTGCGCCCAGGAACCGGGTCATATCCACCACGGTCGATTTCACGCCATAGGCTTCTGCATCGAGTACGCCGGGGTTTAGCCGGACTGGCCGGTCGTCCTTCTTGGAGTAGCCATAGGCATAGCGGCCAGCGGCTGCATCAGGCACCGACACGTAGGTGCTGGAAAGTCCCAGTCGGCGAAACACCTGGGTCTCAAGAACTTGACCATATGGTTTCTTGAATTTCTCAGCAGTGATCTTGCCCAGGAGACCTATGCTGACATTCGAGTAGGAGCGAAACGTGCTCGGATCGCCCTGAGCCTTGAACGCTCTCAAATAGTCGGTAAGTTCGTCTCCGGCATCGGTAACGCTCTCCGGCGCCTGGAGCGGCAAGCCAGCTGTTGTATGGGTCGCAAGGTTGAGAAGGGTGATGCCGTCAAAAGCAGTTCCTCTTAAGGCGGGAATATGGGCCGAGACGCTGTCGCTCATAGACAGGAGGCCTCGCTGCTCCGCAAGCTCCGCCAATGTGACGTTGAAAAGCTTGCTCACGGAGCCAAGCTCGAAAATCGTGTCTTTGGCGACCGGCTGATGCGTGGCGCGTACGGCTTCGCCATGCGTGAAATAGTACTCATGACCGTCTAGCGTCAGACCGACAGCGACACCTGGGATGCGGTACTCCTTCATGACCGGGATGAAGACCTTTGTGGCGATGGCTTGGAACTCAGCATCCGTCAGCGCGTGAGCGGCGGACGAACCGAAAGCGAGAGCAAGGGTGGAAGCGGCAATAAGGCAGGATCTCAATAGATAACTCCGAGATGAATTGCGAAGCCGCATTCTCTGCGGGTTTATGGCATTGATGCGTCCGCTGTCGGAATTACACCGAAAGACCTGAGGTCTTGGCGGCGCACCAAAAACAGAAAATTTCAGAGCAGCTGTCGAAACCGGCCGTCCTCGGCCGTCACTATCCCGCTGGGGCAGTTCCCAACTGATGGGGAATACCGACAATGAGCCTCAATACGACTGAGGGGCACTGGGACGCGCCGCTACGCGTCATTCAAGCCAGCACAGCCTTCGGGGTGTTATGGGAGTGCATATGGCGTAAAAATTGCTTGCTTCTGACCCAGATGGTTCAGGAGATCTCATTGCTTGCCTATCCGCCTATCCTCAGCATCGTCATCGGATTGTGCTGGACCGACTTCGTTGCAATGTTCTCGGCGCAAGCCGGCGCTTCGCGCGGACATTTGATCCGGATGACGATTGCCTCCAGTCTGCTGCTGACCTCACTGGCGTTGGTGTTTTCCGAGGCGGATTCGGTGTTGAGTCTAGCGCTTTTGCTGGCAATTGCGGCCGCGGCCCTCCTGGCGAGCCGCAGTCTGAGTTCGAATTCGGCGTTGAGCGTCGCGGGTGTCGGCTTCGCGCTCTATTTCTGCGGTGTAACGCCTTGAATGAACCGAAAAACACGGCCGACCTCACCATTCTCGTGATCGACGAGAACGCAATCCGCGCGTCGATCATCGAGGAAGGGTTGAACGAGGCGGGCCACCTCCATGTGAAGGTGATCCACGAGATGCGAGGGGTGGCGCGGCTGATCGAGACGCTCGATCCCGACGTCATCATCATCGACATCGAAAACCCGAACCGCGACATGATGGAGCATATGTTCCAGCTCAGCCGGACAGTCTCGCGCCCCATCGCCATGTTCGTAGACCGGTCCGACACGGCCGCGATCGAGGCTGCGGTCGATGCGGGCGTATCCGCCTACGTGGTCGACGGCCTGAAGAAGGAGCGCATCAAGCCGATCCTCGACATGGCCGTCAGCCGTTTCAACGCCTTCAGCCGGCTGCAGCGGGAACTCACCGAAGCGCGCAATGCGCTGGAGGAGCGCAAGGTTATCGAACGCGCCAAAGGCATTCTGATGAAGATGCGCGGACTGAGCGAAGAACAGGCTTTCGCGCTGTTGAGACAGACCGCCATGAACGAAAAGAAAAAACTGGCGGACATCGCCCAGAGCGTCGTCACGGCAGCGGGACTGCTGCTGTGATGGGAGCGCCGGACGACACAGGCTGGGGAGAACCATGATGGCCACGACAGGAAACGGCGACGCCGTGAAATCTCCAGCGCGAATTGGCGGCAGCGACAGGAAGGTCGTCAGGGCGGGCTTCATCCCCTTGATGGACGCTTCAATTCTCATCGTCGCCGCAGAACTCGGTTTCGCCGAGAAAGAAGGTCTCCGCATCGATCTGGCGCGTGACGTCTCCTGGGCCAATGTGCGGGACCGGCTGGCGTTTCGCCAGTTCGACGTCGCCCATATGCTCTCGCCGATGCCCGTCGCCTCCATGTTGGGGCTGGGATCGAACCCCTCGCCGACCATCGCGCCCTTCTCCTTCGGCCAGGGCGGCAATGCGATCACTCTCTCCGCGCGCATCTTTGAACGCATGAAAGCCGTAACGGGCCTGACCGACGACGCCGGCGCGCTGGCCAACGCCCGGGCGCTCGCATCGCTTCTCGCCCACATGCGGTCTCGGGGGGAACCCGCCCCCACGCTGGGCATGACCTATCCGTTCTCGTCCCACAATTACGAATTCCGCTACTGGCTGGCGGCTGGCGGCATTCATCCCGATCGCGACGTCAAGCTGGTCGTGGTTCCTCCGCCTCTGACCTCGGATGCGCTGGCGGCAGGCGAAATCGACGGTTTCTGCGTCGGCGCGCCCTGGAATATGGTCGCATCCGAACGCGGAGCAGGGCGTATCGTCGCCGCCAAGCAGGACATCTGGCCGCTTGCGCCCGAAAAAGTGCTTGGCATGCGCCCCGATTGGGCCAAGGCCAACATCGACACCGTATGCCGGTTGATCGTCGCGCTTGACCGGGCGGCGCGCTGGTGCGACGACACCGCCCATCATGACGAACTGGCGGAAATTCTTGCGGCTCCCGCCTATATCGCTGCGCCGAAAACAATTATCCGCCGCGTTCTCAGCGGCGAATTCAGTCTGGATGCTCAGGGCACGACCCGCGTCATCCCCGATTATTTTCTGTTTCATCGCGGCGAGGCGAACCATCCGCGCCTAGATCAGGCAAGCTGGATCTACAGCCAGATGATCCGCTGGGGGCAGACGGAGTTCAGCGCCGAAGGCCTGATGCGGGCGCAAAGCGCCTTCCGCCCCGATCTCTACACGTTGGCGCTCGGCGCCGACGCCCTCAAGCCGCATGATGTCGATGAAGGCGAGGCCCATGGCTATGACGGCTTCATGGATGGCCAGCGCTTCGACCCGAACGACATCGAGGACTATGTGCAGCGCTTTTCAGTGCGCTCGAACGCGCCGGCCAAGACTGGAACCCATGAGGACTGATGGAGTGCAATGCACAATCCGAGGGCATTTGCATGGAATGCGAGGCCGTTGAACGTGCAATGTCCTGCCTCTCGCAGCGATTGATGCGAAGGGCGCCATCCTCGAAAACACCTATATCTGGAATGGCTTGATGAGCACGCGTCTGATTTGGCACGGCGCTTGCTTGCAAATATTCGTCCGCGGTCAACGGCGACCAAGGACGGATGAGCGCCTGTGTGGCGCAGATAACCATCAGACATCGACGTCGCAGGCTTTTTTGTCGTCCGGCTCCTCCCGCCCGGACCTGGCAGATCAGCACGCGGCGTTTTTTTGTTTTCCGATTTCCGTCGCACTCCAGAGGGACCGAAGAACCATGACGAAGACCACAGGAATGACCATCAGCCGCCGTCAGATCCTCAAGGCCGGCTCTGCGGCGGCGCTCGCAGGCGCAATCCGCCTCGCCTTCCCGTCTGGCGCTTTTGCCGCCACGTCCGGACCTGAGGTCACGGGCGTCAAGCTCGGGTTCATCGCGCTCACCGACGCAGCCCCGCTGATCATCGCCAAGGAGAAGGGCCTGTTCGAAAAGCACGGCCTGCCCGATGTCGAGGTGTTGAAACAGGCGTCCTGGGGCGCCACCCGCGACAATCTCGTGCTCGGCGGCGAAGCCAACGGCATCGACGGCGCGCATATCCTGACGCCGATGCCCTACCTGATCTCGACCGGCAAGGTGACGCAGAACAAGGTGCCGGTGCCGATGTCGATCATCGCCCGCCTCAATCTCGACAGCCAGGGCATCTCCGTCGCAAAACAATATGCTGACACCGGCGTCCAGCTCGACGCGTCCAAATTGAAGGAGGCTTTCGCCGCCAAGAAGGCTGCCGGCGACGAGATCAAGGTCGCCATGACCTTCCCCGGCGGCACGCACGACCTCTGGATCCGTTACTGGCTCGCCGCCGGCGGCATCGATCCGGACAAGGATGTCTCCACCATCGTCGTGCCGCCGCCGCAGATGGTCGCCAATATGAAGGTCGGCAACATGGACGCCTTCTGCGTCGGCGAGCCCTGGAACGAGCAGCTCGTCAATCAGGGCATCGGCTTTACCGCCTGCACCACAGGCGAACTCTGGAAGGGCCATCCGGAAAAGGCGCTGGCGCTCCGCTCCGACTGGATCGAGAAGCACCCGAACGCGACCAAGGCGCTGATGATGGCCGTGATGGAAGCCCAGATCTGGGCCGACAGCATGGACAACAAGGAAGAACTCTCGACCATCCTCGGCAAACGTCAGTGGTTCAATGTGCCGCCAAAGGATGTCGCCGGACGCCTGAAGGGCACGATCAATTACGGCAATGGCCGCAAGATTGAAAACACCGGCCTCGAGATGAAATTCTGGAAGGATCACGCGTCCTATCCTTTCAAGAGCCATGACGCCTGGTTCCTGACCGAAAATGTCCGCTGGGGCAAATTCGCGCCCGACACCGATATCAAGGCTTTGGTCGACAAGGTGAACCGCGAGGACATCTGGCGCGCCGCCGCCAAAGACCTCGGCGTAGCCGCAGCCGACATTCCAGCCTCCACGTCGCGCGGGCCGGAGACATTCTTCGACGGCAAGGTTTTCGATCCTGAAAATCCAGCAGCCTATCTCGACAGCCTGACCATCAAGGCCAGCGCCTGATGCGCTCTTGTCCCTCGCCCTATGCCAGCGGGGGCGCCATCGCGCCGACCGACATTGCTCGAAAGAGGACCATTTCATGACTGCAACCGCCCGAAAAAGCATTTCCGAGCCAATAGCGGCCATCGCCGCCGCGCAAGGCGGAGGAGCCGTCGTCCAGATGACCCGGCGTCCCGCGCCGCGCCTGAAACTACACGGCCCCATCGGAAGCGTGATGCGCTCCGTCCTGCCGCCGATACTGGTGCTGATCGCCCTTCTCGGACTCTGGCAGATCCTCTGTTCCGGCCCCGGCGCGACGCTTCCGCCGCCATCGCAGGTCTGGATCGACAGCTATGATCTGATCGCCTATCCGTTCTTCGATTATGGATCGCAGGATATCGGCTTGGCCTGGCGAGTTCTCGTCTCGCTGCAGAGGGTTGCAGTCGGTTTCGGGCTCGCGGCCATCGCCGGCGTCTTGCTCGGCGCGGTGGTGGGCCAGTCGGTCTGGGCCATGCGCGGCCTCGATCCAATCTTCCAGATCCTGCGCACCGTGCCGCCGCTCGCCTGGCTGCCTCTGTCGCTCGCCGCCTTTCAGGACAGCAATCCCTCGGCGATCTTCGTGATCTTCATCACCTCGATCTGGCCCGTCATCATCAACACCGCCGTCGGCGTCCGGAACATTCCCGACGACTATCGCAACATCGCACGTGTGCTCCGGCTCAATCCGCTCGAGTTCTTCTACAAGATCATGATTCCGGCCGCAGCCCCCTACATCTTCACCGGCTTGCGGATCGGCGTCGGCCTGTCCTGGCTCGCCATCGTCGCAGCCGAAATGCTGACCGGCGGCGTCGGAATCGGCTTCTTCATCTGGGATGCGTGGAATTCATCCCGCCTCTCCGACATCATCGTGGCGCTCGCTTATATCGGCGTGACCGGCTTCGTCCTCGACAAGCTCGTCGCCCTCGTCGGCAGCGTCGTCACCCGCGGCACCGCCAAGAACTGAGGAGACGAGATTATGACCGCCTATCTCAAGATCGACCATATCGACAAAAGCTTCGAACGCGGCGGCGCCCGCACCGAGGTGCTCAAGGACGTGACGCTGACCATCGAGAAGGGAGAGTTCGTCTCGATCATCGGCCATTCCGGCTGCGGAAAGTCGACCCTTCTCAATCTGATCGCCGGACTGACGCGGGTCACGGCGGGAGCGGTGCTCTTGGAAAACCAGGAGGTCAACGCGCCCGGTCCCGAACGCGCCGTCGTCTTCCAGAACCATTCGCTGCTGCCCTGGCTGACGGTCTATGAGAACGTCAATCTCGCGGTGTCCAAGGTCTTCGCCGGCAAGAAGAGCAAGGCCGAAAGGCATGACTGGGTGATGCGCAATCTCGACCTCGTGCAGATGGCGCATGCGAAAGACAAGCGGCCCGCCGAAATCTCCGGCGGCATGAAGCAGCGCGTCGGCATTGCCCGGGCGCTGGCCATGGAGCCAAAAATCCTGTTGCTCGACGAGCCCTTCGGCGCGCTGGACGCGCTCACCCGCGCCCATCTGCAGGATGCGGTGATGGAGATCCACTCCCGGCTCGGCAATACGATGATCATGATCACCCATGACGTCGACGAGGCCGTGTTGCTCTCCGACCGCATCGTGATGATGACCAATGGCCCGGCCGCCCGCATTGGCGAGGTTCTGGACGTTCCGATCCCGCGCCCGCGCGACCGCATCGCGCTCGCCGCCGACCGAACCTATCTCAAATCCCGCGAAGCCGTGCTGAAGTTCCTCTACGAACGCCACCGCTTCGTCGAAGCTGCGGAGTAATCACCATGGCGCAAAAACTTGTGATCATCGGCAATGGCATGGCCCCCGGCCGCATGCTGGAAGAGCTGTTCGAAAGGGCGCGCGGCCTTTACGACGTGACCATTTTCAACGCAGAGCCGAGGGTCAATTACGACCGTATCATGCTTTCGCCGGTTCTCTCCGGCGAAAAGGCGTATGAGGACATCGTCATCCATGACGACGTCTGGTACGCCGCCCATGGCGTGACCCTCCATAAGGGCGCGAAAGTCACCGAAATCGACCGCCATGCCAAAACGGTCACCGCCGCCAATGGCGTGACGGCGTCTTATGACAGGCTCGTTATCGCCACGGGCTCCCTGCCCTTCATTATCCCGGTTCCCGGTCATCAACTGCCCGGCGTTCTCGCTTATCGCGATCTCGACGACGTCGAGAAGATGCTGGAGATCGCCAAGGGCAAGGGGCGCGCCATCGTCATCGGCGCGGGGCTTCTCGGGCTTGAGGCCGCCTACGGCCTGAAGCGCCAGGGCATGGAAGTCACTGTCATCCATCTGATGCCGACGATCATGGAGCGGCAGCTCGACCCGGCGGCGGCCTATCTGCTCGAAAAGGCGCTCACCGAGCGCGGCATCGAGATCATCACCAAGGCCAACACCAAGCAGATCCTCGGCGCGGAAAAGGTCGAGGGCATCGAGCTGGAGGATGGCCGTGTCATCTCCGGCGACATGGTGGTGATGGCCGTCGGCATTCGTCCGGCGTCGAGCCTCGCCAAGGAGGCAGGTCTCGCCGTTAACCGCGGCATCGTCGTCGATGACGGCATGATGACCTCGGACCCCAATATCTTTGCGCTCGGCGAATGCGCGGAACATCGCGGGACGTGCTATGGCCTGGTTGCGCCGCTTTATGAGGCAGCCCGGGTTCTGGCCGATCGGCTGACCGGCGGCGCAGCCGAATATCATGGCTCGGTGGTCAATACGAAACTCAAGGTCACCGGCATCAACCTGTTCTCCGCCGGCGACTTCGCGGAGGCGCCGGATCGGGAAGAGATCGTGCTGCGCGATGCCTCGGCCGGCGTCTACAAGCGCCTCGTGCTCAAGGACAACAAGATCCTCGGTGCCGTGCTCTATGGCGATACTGCGGATGGCTCCTGGTTCTTCGACCTGATGAAGCGCGGAACCGATGTTTCGGCCATGCGCGAAACCCTGATCTTCGGCCAATCGTTTCAGGGGGGCGCTCCGCTGGACCCTATGGCGGCCGTTGCAGCCTTGCCGGATGATGCGGAAATCTGCGGCTGCAACGGCGTCTGCAAGGGCAAGATCACCTCGGCGATCACAGCCAAGGGCCTGACGACGCTCGACGGCGTCCGCGCCCACACCAAGGCCTCCGCCTCCTGCGGCAATTGCACCGGCCTTGTCGAACAGCTGATGTCGCTGACGATGGGAGACGCCTATAATCCCGCCGCTGTGACGCCGATGTGCGGCTGCACAGAACTGGGTCATGACGACGTCCGCCGCCTGATCAAGACCAAGGGTCTGAAGACCATTCCGGCCGTCATGCAGGAACTGGAGTGGAAAACCTCCTGCGGTTGCGCCAAATGCCGGCCGGCGCTCAACTACTATCTCGTCTGCGATTGGCCTGATGAATATGCCGACGACTACCAGTCGCGTTTCGTCAATGAGCGCGTTCACGCCAATATCCAGAAGGACGGCACCTATTCGGTGGTGCCGCGGATGTGGGGCGGCGTGACCAACGCCGCCGAATTGCGCGCCATCGCCGACGTGGTCGATAAATTCGAGATACCCATGGTGAAGGTCACCGGCGGCCAGCGCATCGATCTCCTGGGCATCGAGAAGGAGGATCTGCCCGCCGTCTGGGCCGATCTCGGCAAGGTCGGCTTCGTCTCGGGTCAGGCCTACGCCAAGGGCTTGCGCACGGTGAAGACCTGTGTCGGCTCCGACTGGTGCCGTTTCGGCACGCAGGATTCAACCGGGCTCGGCATCCGCATCGAAAAGTTCATGTGGGGTTCCTGGACGCCGGCAAAGCTCAAGCTCGCCGTCTCGGGCTGTCCGCGCAATTGCGCCGAGGCGACTTGCAAGGATATCGGCGTCATCTGCGTGGACTCCGGCTTCGAGATCCATTTCGCCGGCGCCGCCGGGCTCGACATCAAGGGCACCGATATTCTCGGCCTCGTGAAGACGGAAGACGAGGCGCTGGAGCATATCGTGGCGCTGACGCAGATGTATCGCGAACAGGCGCGCTATCTCGAACGCATCTACAAATGGGCCAAGCGCATCGGCCATGACGAGATCCGCCGGCAGATCACGGAGGATCACGACAAGCGGCGCGCCTATTTCGACCGCTTCGTCTTCAGCCAGAAGTTCGCCCAGGTCGATCCCTGGTCGGAGCGCGTCTCCGGCAAGGACAAACACGAGTTCAAGCCGATGGCGACCATCGGCTTCCATCATGCGGCGGAGTGAGATCATGGACAGCAATTGGATCGCCATCGGCCATATCGACGACATTCCGCTGCGCGGCGCCCGCTGCGTGAAGACGCCGCAAGGCAAGATCGCCGTCTTCCGCACGGCCGAAAACGAGGTTTTCGCCATCGAGGATCAATGCCCGCACAAAGGCGGGCCGCTCAGCCAGGGCATCGTGCACGGCAAATCCGTGACCTGCCCGCTGCACAACTGGGTGATCTCGCTCGAAAGCGGCGAAGCGCTCGGCGCGGATGACGGCGCAGTCAGGACCATGCCGGTGCGCAACATCGACGGACGTCTGTCGATCCGACTTACGCCCGTGATGATGGCGGCGGAATGATGACGATGGCGGCTGTTGGGATACCCCCCTCTGTCCTGCCGGACATCTCCCCCTCAAGGCAGGAGATCGGATGGCGCCGGCTACCGATTGCCTATCCAGCGTTATTGCATTTTGCTCGGACCGTCGTGACCAAGCGATGCCCTCACTCCGGATCAATCTCCCCCCTTGAGGGGGAGATGCCTGGCAAGGCAGAGGGGGGTACAGCCTCCCGGATTGGGAGCGACAATGCCCACTGAAACTCGCACCACCTGTCCCTATTGCGGCGTCGGCTGCGGCGTCATCGCCCGGGTAGACAATGATGGCCACGTCAGCGTCAAGGGCGATCCCGAACATCCCGCCAATTATGGCCGGCTGTGTTCGAAGGGATCCGCTCTGGCCGAAACGCTCGATCTCGACGGGCGGGCGCTCTATCCGGAAGTCGGACGTGTGAGAAAGAGCTGGGATGAGGCTCTCGATGTCGTCGCCAGCCGCTTCCGCCAGACCATCGCCGAGCATGGCCCGGACGCGGTCGCCTTCTACATCTCGGGTCAGATGCTTACCGAAGACTATTACGTCGCCAACAAGCTGATGAAAGGCTTCATCGGCTCGGCGAATATCGACACCAATTCACGGCTCTGCATGGCGTCTTCCGTCGCCGGCCATCGTCGCGCTTTCGGCTCGGACACCGTGCCCGGTTGCTATGAAGATCTGGAACTCGCGGATCTGGTGGTGCTCGTCGGCTCCAACATGGCCTGGTGCCATCCGGTGCTCTACCAGCGCCTGGCGGCGGCGAAAGCCAGCCGACCCACGATGAAAGTCATCGTCATCGACCCGCGCCGGACCGCCACTTCCGACATTGCCGACATGCATCTCCAGATGCGCCCGGACGGCGACGTCGCCTTGTTCAATGGTCTCCTTGCCTTTCTCGCTGAGAACGGCGGGATCGACGAAACCTTTGTCGGCAAGCACACGTCGGGGATCGGCGAAGCGCTGGTGGCCGCCGCCCGTTTGGACATGGCGGAAATCGCCGAGGCGACCGGGCTTTCCATGCCGGCGCTGCGTCAATTCTACCGGCTTTTCTGCGCCACCGAACGGGTGGTCACCTGCTACAGCCAGGGCGTCAACCAGTCGGCGTCCGGGACGGACAAGGTCAACGCCATCATCAACTGCCACCTGGCGTCCGGCCGCATAGGCCGCCCCGGCATGGGTCCCTTTTCCTTGACCGGCCAGCCCAACGCCATGGGCGGGCGCGAAGTCGGCGGGCTCGCCAATATGCTCGCGGCGCATATGGCCATCGAGAATCCCGCGCATCGGGATCTCGTCACGCGCTTCTGGAAAGCCCCGGCGCCCGCCCACAGGCCCGGACTGAAGGCCGTCGACATGTTCAAGGCGGTCGCCGACGGCCGGATCAAGGCGATCTGGATCATGTCCACCAATCCTGTCGTGTCCATGCCCGAAGCCGATCTCGTACGGGATGCGCTTCGAGCCTGTCCATTTGTCGTCGTGTCCGACATCCAGAAGAATACAGATACTGCCAGGCTTGCTCATGTGCTCTTGCCCGCAGCGGGATGGGGCGAAAAATCGGGCTCCGTGACCAATTCGGAGCGACGGATCTCCAGACAGCGCGCATTCCTGGCATCGCCCGGCGAAGCGCTGCCGGATTGGCGACAAATGGCGGAAGTCGGCAAGCGGATGGGGTTAGCCGCGGCGTTCGATTATGCTTCTCCGGCAAAAATCTTCGCCGAACATGCGGCCTTGTCGGCCTTCGAAAATGACGGCGCGCGCGACTTCGATATCGGGGCCTATGCGGATATCGATGAACAAACCTATGAGCAATTGACGCCTTTCCAGTGGCCTCGCTTCAAGGATGGATCGTCGCGCAAGCGCTTCTTCGAGGATGGTCGCTTCTTCACGGAAGACCGCAAGGCGAGGTTCGTTCCGGTTCACGCCCCGGCGCGGTCTGAAACGGACGAGCTATACGCCTTCACCCTGAACACCGGCCGCATCCGCGATCACTGGCATACGATGACGCGAACCGGAAAGAGCGCGCGACTGTCGGCCCATATCGCTGAACCCTTCTGTGAAATACATCCGCACGACGCGCGTCATCATCGCATCGGGGACGCCGATCTCGTTCGCCTTCGAAGCCCCGAGGGCGCCTCGATCGTCGTGCGGGCGCTGATCACCGATCGCCAGATGCGCGGCTCGGTCTTCGTGCCCATGCATTGGACGGCAGAAACCGCGCCAAGCGCCCGGGTCGATACTCTCGTCCCGTCCCGCGTCGATCCGGTGTCGGGTCAACCCGCCCTCAAGATGGGCCGCGTCTCCGTGAGCCGCTATACGGCGCCGACCCATGGCTTTCTGGTGTCCGCCGGCCGCCCCACCGATTTGCCGTTTTCCTACTGGGCGATCGCCAAGGCGGATGCAGGCTATCGTTTGGAATTTGCAGGCGATCCGCCAGCCGATGGCTGGGAAGCCTGGCTCAGTCGCAATCTGCAGGCCGAAGGTCTAGGAGAACTCACAGGCTATCACGATGCGAATAGTGGCGATCACCGGTTTCTCGCCTTCGACGGTGAGAGGCTCCTCGCCGCCTTGTTCGTTTCAAGCGGTCCCGTCGAAGTGTCGCGCCAATGGGCGGCGGAACAGTTGCAGGTCCGTCATGCAGATTTTCGCGCCCGGACTGCGCTGATCGCGGGGCGCCCCGCCGCGGCCGGCTCGGACAAAGGCGCGATCGTCTGTTCCTGTTTTTCGGTCGGCGTCAACGACATCTTGGCTGCGGCGCAAGGCGGTTGCCGCTCCGTCGACGCCATTGGCGCGGCGTTGAACGCCGGAACCAATTGCGGCTCCTGCCGCTCCGACATCAAGAGGATTCTCGATGCGACCCATATCCTTGCCGCCGAATGAGACTGAGTCCCGCATCGCGCCCCTGGCTAAACTGCCTGTCTTCTGGGATCTCGCGGGAAAACGCGTGGTCATGGCCGGCGGCTCGGACGCCGCGGCGTGGAAAACCGAGCTGCTCCTCGCCTGCGGCGCCGAGGTCGATCTCTATTGCGAGACGACCCAACTCGGCGACGCCATGATCGCCTTGCTCGACCGGGCCTCGTTACGACATCATGCGCGACCCTGGTCTTGCTCGATCTTCACAGGTGCTGCGATGGCGCTCGCGGATTGCGACGACGAGGCCGAAGCGCAGGCGTTCTTCTGCGCCGCTCGCGCGGCGGGCGTTCCGGTCAATGTGATCGACAAGCCTGAATATTGTCAGTTCCAGTTCGGCTCGATCGTCAACCGCTCGCCGGTCATCGTTTCCATCTCGACGGATGGAGCGGCGCCTATCCTCGCCCAGGCCATCCGCCAGCGGATCGAAACATTGCTGCCGCCGGCGCTGAAGCAATGGGCCCAACTTGCCCAGTCGCTCCGGGAAAGCATCAATCGCCGGCTAGCCCCGGGTCTCGCGAGACGGGCGTTCTGGGAGCGCTTCGCTCTCCGAAGCCTGACGACCAATGAGCCACCGCCGGACGACGCGGGCGAAGCGTTGCTTGCGTTGACTGACGAGATCTCCGGGCAAACTGGCTCTGTGACCCTGGTCGGCGCCGGTCCCGGCGACGCGGAACTCCTGACGCTCAAGGCCATGCGCGCCTTGCAATCCGCTGACGTCATTCTGTTCGACGACCTCGTTTCACCGGAGGTTCTGGAACTGGCGCGGCGGGAGGCAAAGCGATTTCTGGTCGGCAAGCGCGGCGGCCGCGAAAGCTGCAAACAGGACGACATCAACGACATGATGGTTCGCTTCGCCAAGGCAGGCAAACGCGTCGTTCGGCTGAAATCCGGCGATCCGATGATCTTCGGTCGCGCGGGGGAAGAAATTGCCCGGCTGGAGAGCGAGGGCATTGCCGTTGACATCGTCCCCGGCATTACAGCCGCCTCGGCCATGGCCGCTTCGTTGAAAACCTCTCTCACGCATCGCGACCACGCCCAGCAAGTGCGTTTCGTGACAGGCCACTCCAGGGACCACGACCTGCCCCGGACGATCGACTGGGCGTCGCTGGCTCAGCCGCATCAGACGAGCATCTTCTATATGGGCGGACGCATGGCCGGGCATATCGAAAAACGCCTGCGTGAGGCGGGGACGCCGTCAGATATGCCGGTTGTGATCCTGTCTTCGGTGAGCAGGACGACAGAGCGGCGCTGGGTTGGCCGGCTCGAGGATCTCGGCGCAGCCATGGACAGGATTGGCGTTGACGAACCGGTCTTGATCGGTGTCGGCCAAGTGTTCGGAGCCGCCGCAGCAAGCCGCATGTCCACTAAAAAAACCGCCGCGCCGACAACAAATTTGAGGACTTTGGTCGGCTGAGCGACGATCAACTCACAAAGAGGGAGGCGTCATTGATGGGGAGGGGAGGTCGATTGGATAGGTGTGGTGGGCTTTCTTATTCTCGAAATTGCCGCCGGCGCGGCTGACATCCATTGCCACCGTCGCGCCATGAAACTGGGTCTCAGATCGCGGGCGATGTCGACGATCTCTTTGGTTTCGGCGTCATGCATGAAGTTCCTACGTCGCCCGATCACTTCAAACTCAACCCGTTGCCATCGCCATTGGATCGACACCGAAGGCCTCCAGATGGCCGCCTCCCAGCAGAAGCGCGACCGCAAACGCGGTAAGCCCCAACGCCAGCCAGACCGGCGCATCCCAGCCAATGCCAAGCGGATTGCGAAAGCCCAGCGATGTCCCCTCGGAAAAAGCCGCCCAGCGTGCGCCGAGACGCTTGCGGCTGCGGCGCTCCTGCATCGCCACGCCGCCCAGCGAAAACAGCGCAAAACCGCCGAACAGCAGAAGCGACCGTAGATCGCCATTGGGCGCGATATGGCCTGTCGCCCAGAGGAAGAAGCCCCAGAGCACCGGGTGACGGGTGAGCCTGACGATCACGCCCATCCTGTCCGTTTGTCGCCTCAACGTAACAGAAAACGGGTTCGGGCTGATCAACCCCGAAAAAACTAGGAAGAGGCCGATCGGCGCCAGCAGGAAGGTAATCCACGCCTGCCAGGGCGCAGGCTCCCAAAGCTCGATATAGTCCGTTTGCAGCGCTTCATAGAACAGCCAGCCGAGCACCAGCGTCGAGACGATGGAATAGGCGACGAGATAGGTCCGGCGGCCCATCCTTTCGATCAGCCGACCGCGCAATGCCGGGATCGCCGGAACAGAATGCAGCGCGATGAAGACGGCGAGCGCGAGGATGAGGCGCGACATGGTAGCCTCCGCCCTATTGCTGGAAGAACAGCCCGCCGGCGATCACAATCGACGCCGTCACCGCGACCGCCGCGCTGTAGCGCTGCAGCACGCCCATTCTGTAGAGCGCGATCGAAAAGCCGATGATCACCGGCGTCGCCACCGCAAGCCCTGTCTGCGCATCCGTCATGGCCAAATCTCCTTTTCCCGATCTATCCGCTCTCCAAGCCTCGTGCTCTTTGTCAAAGAGCAAAGAAGGGAAAATATCGCCGTGCTACTCCAATTTAACGAAATGGAGCGACGGCGATGGCGGCGATCACAGACAGCACTGCAGTGGAGGACGAAGGCGGAGACCTCATTCTCTGGATCCTGGTATGGAGCGAGTTGGCGGCCTTCGGCGTGCTGCTCGGCGGTTTCCTGGTGATGTCGTTCCTTCATCCGGAGGATTTCGGCGTCGCCAAGCTCCATCTCGACACGCGGCTCGCCAGTCTCAACACGTTGGTCTTACTCGCAAGCGGCTGGTGGGCGGCGGCGGCCGTGCGAGCCAATTCCGAGCTGGGCCGCAAGATCGGTCTGTGGTCGGCAGCGTGTCTCGGCGTCGTCTTCGCCGCGATCAAGGCTTGGGAATATCGGGGCGATCTGCATTTCGCAGGCGAAGCGAGCTTCAACGCTTTCTTCGAACTCTATTTCCTGATCACCGGCTTCCATCTCGCCCATGTCGTCTTTCTGAGCTTGATCATGTTGCTGGTGGCGCGGCGGCCTCAGCCTGGCAATGTCGCCCTTGTCGCGACACTCTGGCATGCGGTCGATCTCGTCTGGCTCGTCATTTTTCCCATCGTCTATCTCGGGTGATCTCATGCGCACCATGCAAACGCGCTGGCTGTTCGGCTGCGCCATCTGGCTTTTCCTCATCGCCATCACCGCCTCGCTCATCGTCTCGCAATGGAAACACCAAGCGCTGCCGCTCTGGGCGCTCGCCGCGATCATAGGTCTGACGATCATCAAGGCGCGGATCGTCATTCTCGATTTCATGGGACTGCGCGGGGAGCGGCCGCGACTTGCTGCGGCGCTGATCGCGTGGCCCGCGCTGTTCACGGCGCTCGCGGCCGCGAAAGCCGCCATTCCCTTTTTATTCAGCTGACGCGGAGGCCCTTCGGGGCCTCTCATTTTTAGCGTCAGATTTATTTGCCTTCCGACAAAGAAGGCGCGCGCCTCTTCCGGCATCCCTGACCAGAGGGGCTGGCGCGCCGGCCTCCGCATCATCCGATCCCGCGCCTTGTCCGCGGGAAGCGAGAGGGACAGACATGTCGGACTATTTGACCAAAACAGGAGCGCGGAACGTCTTCTATGGCGGCTCGGCCTTCTTCTTCGCCATCTTCATCGGGCTGACTGCGCACAGCCACTACTACATGCGCACGACCTCCACCGACGAGAGCACGCTCACCCCCGCAGTCGAACGCGGCAAGCGCGTCTGGGAGAAGAACGCCTGCATCAATTGCCACACGCTGCTCGGCGAAGGCGCCTATTTCGCCCCCGAGCTCGGCAATGTCTGGACCCGCATGGGCGGCGACGACGATGTCGAGACAACGCGCGAGACCTTCAAGGCCTGGATGGCGGCGCAGCCCTCAGGCATCCAGGGTCGCCGTCAGATGCCGCAGTTCCACCTCAACGATCAGGAACTCAACGATCTCTCCGAATTCCTGCGCTGGACCAGCAAGATCAAGACCCAGAAATGGCCGCCCAACGAGGCCGGTTGAGAGACGGGAAGGAGCATCATTATGAAATATCAGACCCAGAAGGTCGCCATGCTGTATTTTTACGGCGCGCTCGGCCTCTTCCTCGCCCAGATCCTGTTCGGCGTCCTCGCCGGCACGATCTATGTCCTGCCCAACACGCTGTCGGAGTTTCTGCCCTTCAACATCGTGCGCATGATCCACACCAATGCGCTGATCGTCTGGCTGTTGATGGGCTTCATGGGTTCCACCTATTTCCTGCTGCCTGAAGAGGCGGAGACGGAGCTTTACAGCACCCGCATCGCAGTGGCGCAGTTCTGGCTGTTCTTGGTTGCGGCGGCAGTCGCCGTCGTCGGCTATCTCTTGCACATCCATGAAGGCCGCGAATTCCTCGAACAGCCCTTCGCCATCAAGGTCGGCATTGTCGTCGTGGCGCTGATGTTCCTGTTCAACGTCACCCTGACGGTGCTCAAGGGCCGCAAGACGGTGGTCACCAACATCCTGATCTTCGGGCTTTGGGGCGTGGCGATCTTCTTCCTGTTCGCCTTCTTCAATCCCGCCAATCTCGCGCTCGACAAGATGTATTGGTGGTTCGTCGTCCATCTCTGGGTGGAAGGCGTCTGGGAGCTGATCATGGCCTCTGTCCTGGCCTTCCTGATGATCAAGCTCAACGGCATCGACCGCGAAGTAGTGGAGAAGTGGCTCTATGTCATCGTCGGGCTGGCGCTATTCTCGGGCATTCTCGGCACCGGCCATCACTTCTATTGGATCGGCGCACCGGGCTATTGGCAGTGGATCGGCTCGATCTTCTCGACGCTCGAAGTCGCGCCTTTCTTCACCATGGTCGTCTTCACCTTCGTGATGACCTGGAAGGCCGGCCGCAAGCATCCCAACCGCGCCGCCATTCTCTGGTCGCTCGGCTGCTCGGTCATGGCCTTTTTCGGCGCCGGCGTCTGGGGCTTCCTTCATACGCTGTCCTCGGTCAACTATTACACCCACGGCACACAGGTCACCGCCGCGCATGGTCATCTCGCCTTCTTCGGCGCCTATGTGATGCTCAACCTCGCGATGATGGCCTATGCCGTGCCGGAACTCAGGGGACGGGCGCCCTATAACCAGATGCTGTCGATGATCAGCTTCTGGATCATGTGCTCGGCCATGTCGGTGATGACCTTCGCGCTCACCTTCGCGGGCGTGTTGCAAGTGCATCTGCAACGGGTTCTCGGCGAAAGTTACATGGATGTGCAGGACCAGCTGGCGCTGTTTTACTGGATCCGGCTTGGCTCGGGCGTCTTCGTGCTGTTCTCGGCCGTCATGTTCCTCTGGGCTTTGTTCGTGCCGGGCCGCGAACGCGAGACCCCCGTAGCGAGCCTCCAGGCGGCTGAATGACCGTCCTTCGGCCTCGCCTCGGGCGGGGCCATCTCCTTTCCCCATCTCGGAGTGACGTCATGAATATGCTCTCCACCGCGCGCGAACGCGCACCCATCGATATTCCACCCTACATCCCGAGCGGTCGCGAATGCGAACTCTTCGAAGCCGCCTGGGCTCGTCAATTGCCGCTGCTTCTCAAGGGCCCGACCGGCTGCGGCAAGACCCGGTTCGTGAGCCATATGGCGGCGCGGCTGGGCCTGCCGCTCTCCACCGTGTCCTGCCACGACGATCTCGCCGCCGCCGATCTGACCGGCCGTTATCTGCTCAAGGGCGGCGATACAATCTGGGTCGACGGGCCCCTGACCCGCGCCGTGCGCGACGGCGGGATCTGCTATCTCGACGAGATCGTCGAGGCGCGGAAGGATGTCGCGGTGGTGCTGCATCCCCTGACCGACGACCGCCGCATCCTGCCGCTCGAACGGACCGGCGAAACGCTCGCGGCGCCGGCGGGCTTCATGCTGGTCGTCTCCTACAATCCCGGCTATCAGACGATGCTGAAGGCGCTGAAGCCCTCGACCAAGCAGCGTTTCGTGTCGATCGAGTTCGACTTCCTGCCCAAGAAGCAGGAGATCGCCGTCGTCGCGATCGAAAGCGGCCTTGATGAAGCCCGCGTTGCGCCTCTGGTGGAGCTGGCGGGCCGGCTGCGCAAGCTGAAAGGCGCCGATATCGAAGAGGGCGTCTCGACCCGGCTGCTCGTCTATTGCGCCGCCCTCATCGACAGCGGCATGGACCGGAAGGATGCGATCCGCGCCGCCATCATCGAGCCCCTGAGCGACGACGCCGACGTCAAGGCGGCGCTTTCCGAAGTCGCCGCTGCCATCATCGCCTGAGGCCGCCATGTTCGAATTCCTGGAACTCGAGGAGAGCGTCGGCAAAGTCTGGCACCGGCTGGTGGGCTCTACCTCCAGCATGCCGCGCTATTCGCAGGCCGCCGTCAGCTTCGATGACGTCAAGCCGGTATTGACGACCTGCTTTCGCGGCTTCGGCGGCGAGCCTGCAGCCCAGCTCGGGCCCGCCCATGTCAGAGCCAGCGGCCACCGGCTGCGCCTCCGCCAACTGGTGGGGCTAGGGGAGGAAAAGACCGCGCCGGCGGCGCGCGATCGCGGCGCTGTGCAACTGCCGCCGGTGATCGATCTCTTCCCAGAAGCAGCGCTCAATCGTGATCTCTATATCTGGCTTGCTGCCTATATGGCGCAGATGGAGCTGACCGCCACCGATGCGAAAGACGCGCTGAACGCTGATGTCGCTGCGCTGGACGCGTCCAAGCGCGCGACGCGGCGGACGCTGCAGGCCTTTCCGGGACTGGCGTCGCGCTACGCCGCGCTCTGCCGCGGCATGCTCGCTGGCCGCCGGCGCGGCGTGCTGCCGCCGGTGGAGCAATTGGTGGAGAACGAGGCGCTCGCCATGCTCAAGGCCGGCGCGGGTCTGCCGATCGATTGTCCGCCGTCGATCTTTCCATGCAGCGCGCCGGCAGGCTATCAGCCGCTGATGCCGATACCGCTCTGGCCGCGCTATGAGCCACGCGCCGAGGCGTCTAGCGACTCCGAGGCCGACGAGGACACGGCGACGATTGGCGACGGTCTGGGCTCCGCCGGCCGCTACCGCGCCGATCGCGAAACCGAGCGCGGCGCCAGCGACCGCTCGCCCTTCATCCTCAACCGTTTTGAGAAGATCCTGGCGATGGCCGAGATGGTCAATGTCGACCGTCCCACCGACGACAATGACGAGGCCGATCGCGATGCGGCCCACGACCTCGACGAGATTACACTGGGCCGGCGCAAGGAACGGCCGTCCTCCAAATTCCGCTTCGATCTCGACCTGCCGCCTGAAGCGGTCGATCCCGCAGCCATCGAGGCGGATATCAGCTATCCCGAATGGAACTACCGGACCGGCGCCTATATGCCCTCTTATTGCCGGGTCGTCACCGCTGCCGCGAGCGAAGCGGAGACGAGCGTCTTGTCCACCGAGGAGACGCGCGCCCATACCCGTAAGGTGCGGCGGCAGTTCGAAATGCTCCGGCCCAAAAACGAGACGCTCAAGGCGCAGCTCGATGGAGCCGAACTCGATCTCGACGCGCTGGTGCGTCGGCAGACGGACCTCGCCGCCGGCGGCGAGGGCAGCGACCGCATCCATCTTCTTTCGCGCCCGCAAGGCCAGGATCTGGCGGTGACCATTCTCGTCGATGTGTCCCTCTCGACCGACGCCTGGCATGACGATCACCGCGTGCTGGATGTCGAAAAGGAGGCGCTCGCCGTGCTGGCCCATGGCTTGTCGGCCTGCGGGGTCAACCATTCCGTCCTCACCTTCACCTCGCGCCGGCGCGCCTGGGTGCGCATCGAGACGGTGAAGGCCTTCGGCGAGCCGATGAGCGAACGGGTGGAGCGCCGCATCGCAGGCCTCAGGCCCGGCTATTACACCCGCATGGGCGCAGCGATCCGGCATGCGGCGGCGGAACTCGCAAAGCAGTCCAACCGCCGCAAGCTGCTGCTGGTGCTGACCGACGGCAAGCCCAACGATATCGATCACTATGAAGGCCGTTTCGCGCTGGAGGACTCGCGCAAGGCGGTGGCGGAGGCGCGCCGCAGCGGCGCGGCCGTCTTCGCCGTCACCATCGATAAAGAGGCGCAATCCTATCTGCCGGTGATGTTCGGCCGTCATGGTTTCACTGTGGTCGGCGATATCGGTAAACTGCCGAGGGCGCTGCCGGCGATCTATCGCGGTTTGACCCGCTGACAACAACGAGGACGAAAAAGACCCGGCGGATATGCGCCCGCCGGGTTTTTTCGCGCGCGTAGCAAATGTTCTTCCCGCCCTTACGCCGCCTTGCTGAAGCTGCGCCCGACATCGTTGAGATAGGCGTCGAAAGCGGCGGCCACGGCGCGGATCAGAAACCGCCTGGACGCATCGACCCGAACGACGCCATTGGCGATCGTCGCGATCCCGTCTTCGGCCAGAGCAGTCAGCGCGGCATTGCCGCTCAACAGCATGTCGGGCTCAAAACCGTGAAAGACGGAGATTGCAGCGACATCGGCGGCGAAATCGCACATCAGCCGTTCGATCACATGCGCCCGCAGCCGGTCTTCCTGTGTCAGGCGATAGCCTTTCGCCGTGGGCAGGCGACCGGACATGACTTCTCGGGCATAGACGCCGGGCGGCGTGGCGTTCTGCGCATAGCCCTCGGCGAGACGGCCGATGGATGAGGCGCCGAAACCGATCAGAGCGTCGCAATGGTCCGTCGTATAGCCCTGGAAATTGCGGCGCAGCAGGCCGGCGTCCGCAGCTTTCGCCAAGTTGTCTTCGGGCAGGGCGAAATGGTCGAGGCCGATGCGGCGATAGCCGCCGGCTTCCAGCGTCTTGGCGATGGCTTCAGCCTGTTCGTGGCGGGCGGCGGCGTCCGGGAGCGCAGCTTCATCGATCAGCCGCTGGTGCTTCTTGAAGCTCGGGACATGCGCGTAGCCGAATACCGCGAGCCGCTCCGGCCGCATCGCCACGCAGGCGCGGGCGGTTTCCTCGCAGGAGCGGAGGGTCTGGTGAGGCAGGCCATAGATCAGGTCGAAGTTAATGCTGCCGATTCCATTTGCCCGCAAGCCCTCGGTCGCTTGCGCCGTTTCCTCCTCCGACTGGATGCGGTTTATGGCTCTCTGGACGCGGGGGTCGAAGCTCTGCACGCCCAGGCTCGCACGGGTTACGCCGGCTTCCCCGAGCGCTTGCGTCATCTCCGGGGTCAGCCGGCGCGGGTCGATCTCCACCGACACATTGGCGCGGCTGTGAACGCCAAAGCTGCCGCGCAGCCGCGCCATCAAGCCGATGAATTCGTCGGGCTTGATGATGGTGGGCGTGCCGCCGCCGAAATGGATCTCGCTGACATCGAGATCGCTCTCCGTCAGCCGGGACACCATCTCTATTTCCCGCGTCAACGCATCGAGATAATCGATGATCGGCTGGTCGCGCTCGGTGATGGTGGTGTGGCAGCCGCAATACCAGCACATCGACCGACAGAAAGGGATGTGCAGATAGAGCGATGTCTGGCCGCCCCGCGCGCCCCTCAGCCATTCGGCATAGTCTGCAGGGCCGATCGCATCGGCGAATTTCGGCGCGGTGGGATAACTGGTGTAGCGCGGCAGGCGCGCCTCTCCATAGCGGGCGATGACGGCGTCGGACATGGCGTTTCCTCTGATTTATCTGTCAAGGCCTACGCGTTTCCTGCCCGGCCTTCTTTGCCCCAACGCAAGCCGGCCTGACGAAATGCAAGCAGTTTGTTCCGGAACAAGGTGTGCGAGGCTGCTTCAACCTATCCAATCGTTGCCGGGCGAAAAACCCGGCGCGACAGCAACATTGAAGCGGAGACGATATGTCGAGCGCCATTCCAGAAATCGACGTGCGGGTGATCCCGCCCAGCCAACGCCACCCCTCCATTTTCGGCATGCTCGCCCAGCTCGAGCCGGGACGCGCCATGCAGGTAACCAGCGACCATGATCCGCGGCCGCTGCATCACCAGATCATGACGCGCTTTCCCGACGAATTCGGCTGGGATTATGTCGAGGAGGGTCCCGACGTCTGGAAAGTACTGATCACCCGCGCCGAAGGCGGCGGCTGCGACTGCTGCTGCGGCGGTCACTGAGGGCCGATCATGCCGGGAGCCCCCTTGTCACGCTGGACCATGAGCTATTTCGCCGTCGCTCTCGCCTGCCTGTTGTCAGGGCTTACGCTGATGGGATTCGGCTTCGGCTTTCCGTCCGCCGATGAGGGGGCTCCGGACACGCTTGTTATTGTGCATCTCATCGCGATCGGCTGGCTGGGATTGCTGTTTCTGGGCGCGCTCCTGCAATTTGCGCCAGTGCTGGCGGCAGCCTCGCCGCGATTGCCCTGGATTGCCGCGCCCGCGCTCGTAGCGCTTTCTTTCGGGCTGCTTCTGCTGCTTTTGGGTTTTCTGTCCCTTGGCGGTCGGCTCGAATTCGACATTCTCGTTCTACCGATCGGCGGCATTCTGCTCCTCATCGGATTTGGCGTCCATGTTCTGTCGATCGCGGCCACGCTGATGGCGCGAAAGCAGCATGATCCGCCGGGGTTTTTGGTGCTGCTCGGCCTCTTGGCGCTTGCCGTCACGGCCGGCCTCGGCCTCGCATTTTCCTGTCTACTCGCCGGCGTGGTCATACCCGATTGGGCGGGCGATCTTCTTGCCCATGGCCTTCCCGCTCACGCTTTTTCGGGCCTGGTGGGCTGGATGACGCTCACCGCCATCGGAGTGAGCTACCGTCTGTTTTCGATGTTCATGCTGGCCCCGGAAGAGAGCCGCTTCGGACGCTGGCTCGGGGTTGCGGCTTTTATCGGTCTTATGTCGCTTTGGGCGGGGTCGATGACGGCTTGGGTGCTCCCGGAGTTTCGCGACGTCGCATTTTGGCCCGCCAGCGCCTCCTTCGCGCTCTCGATTGTCTGCTATCTGGCCGATCTCGTCGCCATGTTTCTCGCCCGCCGCCGCAAGGCGCTTGAGCTCAACACGTCTGCAGGCCTGGCCTCCGTGCTGCATCTGCCGACCGGTCTCGTGCTTATCTTTCTGTCGCAAACCGTTGCGACGTCTGCGCCGCTTCTCGAAACCGGCGTCTATTGTCTGGCCATGGGTTGGCTTTCCGGCCTCGGTCTTGCGCAAGTCTACAAGATCGTTCCATTCCTGACCTGGCTCGAAGCCTATGGGCCGGTGATGGGCCGCAGCGCCGTGCCGCGCGTGCAGGATCTCGTCCGGGAGCCGAAGGCGCGGATGCACTTTGCGCTGTATCATGTCGCAGTCATCGCCGGCGGTCTATGCCTGCTCTTGGGGCTCGATTTCTGGTTCCGGCTCGCCGCCTGGGCGCAGTTTGCGACGGTGGCGGGGCTTGGGCTGGAAATCATCCGCGCCCGGCGGCTGAGCTACGCGCCCGAGCGCCTGCGGCTTCCCTCGGGCGCAGTGCGCCCGCATCTCGTCACCGCCAATCCGAATTGAAGGAGATCATCATGGCCGTGGAGTACAAGGACCTCGATGTGAGGCCGATCCTGAAGGCGGGCGTCGAGCCCTTCGCCGAGATCATGGCGAGCGTCAATGCGCTCGGCCCCGACCAGGGGCTGAGGCTGATCGCCCCGTTCAAGCCGCAGCCGCTGTTTTCGGTGATGGCGCGCAAGGGCTTCCGCCACGAGGTGCTGGAACTGGAGGATGGCGATTTCGAAGTTCGCTTTCTGCCCGAGATCATCGCCGTGCGCGCTTCCGACGACGCCGACGGCGCCGATGCCTGGCCGGATCCGGCCGTTGAGCTCGACCTGACCGACCTCGATCCGCCGCAGCCGATGCTGCGCATTCTCCAGACTCTGGAAACGCTGCCCAAGGGCGCAGTTTTGTTCGCAGCGCTCGGCCGCGAGCCGATCCTGCTCTACCCCGAACTGGTCAAGCGCGGCCATCAATGGGTCGGCAATTACGACAAGTCGGGCGAAACCTTCCGGGTCATGATCCGGCGCGGGGAGAAGGCGGCATGACCGCCGATCTCGCCCCCGAACTGGCCGCAGCGCTCTCAAAAGTCATCGATCCCGAGCTCGGCCTGAGCGTCGTCGACATCGGCTTGATCTATGGAGCCGAACTCACGCCGCAGGGCGGGCTCCGCATCGTCATGACCACGACGACGCGCGGCTGTCCTGCGACGGGCCTTCTGGTCGAAGCTGTCAGGGAGAGGGCGCTGGCGTCGGATCTCGCGGCCTCCGTCGAGGTCGAACTGACCTATGATTCGCCCTGGAAGCCCGACCGCATGCGCACCTGAACTGTGAAGAAAGGAAAGCCGGGAGGGGCCAGATCGACCCCTCCCGGCTTTTTTGCATCTCCCGTCAGCCGCCGATCGGCTGCCGGCGGCGGGTAACCAGCATCGGGCCATATTCCAGAATGTAGAGACCGAAACCGCCGATCCACAGCAGTCCCGCTGCCGCATAGATCAGCGCCAACTGATCCGGGAAAAGGCCGGCGAGCGGGCGGATGAGCGCGCAGGCGAGGAGGGCGGCGTAGCTCAGGCAGGTCATCCGTGAGGCGGTCAGCGCCCGGCCGGTATGGCCGCGCGTGGCGCGGGTCATCACCGCCAGCATCATCGTCGCCACGCCGCCGACCGTCAGGACATGCAGGCTCGATACGGGATCAAGAACATCGAAGGCCGCAGCGGCGATGGCAAGGAAACCCAGCGGGATAAAGGCGTAGGCCATATGCAGAACGCTAACCAGCGTCTCCCGGCTTGTCGTCCAGCCCTTCCAGCGAATGAGCCTTACCGCATGAAGCGCCGCTGCCGCCAGCGTCGCCGTGCCGGTGATCCTCTCGTCCGGCTGCGCGATCCAGAGCGCCAGAGCAGGCAGCGAGGCGAGGATTACGGTCGTGTCATAGCGATTATAGGGAACAGGGAAATTCGTCCTGCCGGCTTTGGCCAGCCAGTTGCGGGTGAAGCTCGGCAACATGCGGCCGCCCACCACGATGATCATCATCAGATAGGCCGAGACCCCTAGGCGGGCGGCATGATCAGGACCGCCTTCGGCAATGACTTCGTATTGGAAGCAGAGATTGGCGAGCGGCAAAGCCCCGAGACCGGCCATGACCTTGAGATCCGCCCATTTGCGGCCGGCGATGATTTCGCGGACGCAGACGATGGTCATGACCGGCAGGAAGGCGGCTTCGATCGCAACGGATGGAATGACGCCGAGCGCATCGGGAAACAGAAGCGCGAGCCGGCCTATCGCCCAGAGAAGAAAGAGCAGAATCAAGGGTGGACCCGAAATCGGCAATCTGCCCGTCCAATTGGGCGTTGCCGTCAAGAGAAAGCCAGCGACGATGGCCGAACCAAAGCCGAACAGCATTTCATGTGCATGCCAGGCGCGCGCGCCATAGTCGCCGCCGATTTCCAGGCCTGTTGACAGCGAGGCTATCCAGAGGAGCATGGTCAGGCAGGCCCAAATCGCTCCGCCCAAGAAGAAAGGCCTGAACCCGTATGAAAACAATGTTGGGCCCAGCGCCGAAAAACCGCGCGGGGTCTGTCTTTTATCAATTGCGTCTCGTGTCAGCGTCATAACAATCTCCTGTTTGATCAGGCGATAGTAAAGACGGCCAAACCTGCGCTCTTTGCGAAAACACAAGTTCAGAGAAAGCGCGCAAAGCCTGAGGATATTGTGCTGGCGCAAAGAGACAAGAGCGCTCATCGATTAGGTTCTTCTTCGACAGGACGGAAAGACAACCGTTCAGACCAAGGAGATGTCCGATGAGCAATGAATTCCAGATCACAAGACGCTCGATCCTCGCAGGCGCTGCTTTCGCAGGCGCCATGGCGCCGCTCGTGGCCGCCAGCGTCGCCCAGGCCAACGACAAGCTCGCTGCGAAGCCGGCTCCGGTCGACCTCTCGACCCTCGAACGGGTAAAGCTCGAGCTGGTCAAGCCGCCCTTCGTCCATGCCCATAGCCAGAAGGCTGAAGGTGCCCCGAAAATCTATGAGGTGACGCTGACCATCCAGGAAAAGAAGATCGTCGTCGACGACGAAGGGACGGAAGTCCACGCGATGACCTTCGACGGCTCCGTTCCCGGACCGATGATCGTTGTTCATCAGGACGATTATGTCGAGTTGACGCTGATCAACCCCGAAACCAATGAGTTGCAGCACAATATCGATTTCCATTCGGCCACCGGGGCGCTGGGCGGCGGCGCTCTCACGATCGTCAATCCCGGCGAAAAGGCCGTGATGCGCTTCAAGGCCACGAAGGCGGGCGTGTTCGTCTATCACTGCGCCCCTCCCGGAATGGTGCCCTGGCATGTCGCCTCGGGCATGAATGGCGCGATCATGGTGCTGCCGCGTGATGGTCTCAAGGATCACAAGGGCCATGATCTCGTTTACGACCGCGTTTATTATGTCGGCGAGCAGGATTTCTACGTGCCGCGCGACGAGACCGGCGCCTACAAGAAATATGAAAGCCATGGCGACGCTTATGCCGACACGCTGGAGGTGATGAAAACGCTCACTCCCAGCCATATCGTGTTCAACGGCGCCGTCGGCGCGCTCACCGGTGCCAATGCGCTCAAGGCCAAGGTCGGCGAAAACGTGCTGATCCTGCATTCGCAAGCCAACCGCGACACCCGCCCGCATCTGATCGGCGGTCACGGCGATTATGTCTGGGCGACCGGCAAATTCGCCAATCCGCCGGAACTCGACCAGGAGACCTGGTTCATTCCCGGCGGCGCGGCAGGGGCTGCGTTCTACACATTCCACCAGCCCGGCATCTACGCCTATGTGAACCACAATCTGATCGAGGCCTTCGAGAAGGGCGCAGCCGCCCATTTCAAGGTCGAGGGCGATTGGGACAACGACCTGATGACGGCGATCGTGTCGCCGAACAGCCACTAACCGGGCGGAGAAACCGAGGAGATCGCCATGACGGGCCAGACTTTCATACCCAAGACCGTCTCGTTCTTCTCGGTCGCCGCGCCGGCTGCGCTTCTCCTCGCCTTCTCGCTCGGCGTCGCCCATCAACTGGGCGTCGGCCAGGGCCAGACGGGCGCCGATCCGGCGCTCGCGCCCGAGACGGTGATCATTCCCGATCACGCCTTCCGCTATCGGGCGGACGGCGAATTTTATCGGAATGGGTTCGCCGTCGACGCGCCGATGGTTCAGAAAGAGGGGCTGGGCGGGCTGACGGTCATGAAGTACCAGGTCTCGGAAGCCGACTATCGCCGTTGCGTCGACGCCCATGCCTGCGCCGCGACTTCGCAGGCTGACCGCCATGGAGACGATCGTCCCGTAACCGGCGTCAGCTTCGACGACGCCAGCGCCTATGCCCGCTGGTTGAGCCGCATGACCGGCGAGGTCTGGCGGCTGCCGAGCCATGAGGAAATCGCCTATGCGGCTGCCGACCGCTTTCCCGACGATGCGCTCGGCGTCGATGAGGATAGCGACAATCCCGCTCTGCGTTGGCTGGCGGATTACGATCGCGAGACCGCGCGCAAGGCGGCCAGCGATCCCGAGCCACGGGAACGCGGCCATTTCGGCGAGAACGCCTATGGCCTCGCCGATTTCGCCGGCAATGTCTGGGAGTGGACCACCACCTGCCATCGCCGCGTCGATCTCGCAACTGACCGGACCGCGTCCGCCGTCTCGGCCTGCGGCGTCTATGTCACCGTGGGCCAACACCGGTCGCCGATGAGCGATTTTGTTCGCGATCCAAAAACCGGCGGCTGCTCAGTCGGCGCGCCGCCCGCCAATCTCGGATTTCGCCTGATCCACGACGATCGCTGGTACGCCAGGGCTTTGATGCGGCTTAGGGAGAGCGGGCTTATTTCGTGACGCTTGCTCTATGTCAATTGCGGAGGTTCTCCATCGGTTATCGTAGCGCCAAAGACCGGGGAGAATTCCGTGAAGATCGATAGAACCGTCCTGCGCCGTTTTTCCATGTTCGAACGCATGCCGGACGGCGATCTCGACGCGCTGATCGCGCAGGCCATTCCCAAGCGGGCGGATGCCGGCGAAGCCTTTTTCGAGCAAGGCGCGCCGGCGACGCATTTTTTTCTCCTCATCAATGGCCGGCTGAAGGTGACGCAGGTCACCCAGGACGGCCAGCAGATCATCGTTCGCGTCGTCCATCCCGGCGACCTTTTCGGCTTCGCGCGGGCGCTGCGGCGCAACGACTATCCCGGCACCGCGCTGACGGTGACGGAAAGCTTGGCCATGTCCTGGCCGACCGATGCCTGGCCGCAATTCATCGACCGCAGCCCGCATCTGGCCGTCAGCGCGCTCAATACGATCGGCCAAAGGCTGGAAGAGGCGCATACGCGCATTCGGGAAATGTCCACCGAAGAGGTGGAGCGCCGGGTCGCCCATACGGTCCTGCGGCTCAGCCAGCAGGCGGGCAAGCCGGCCGAAAACGGCGTGCGCATCGATTTCCCGATCACCCGCCAGGACATCGCCGAGATGACCGGCACCACGCTTCACACTGTTTCGCGCATTCTCAGCGCCTGGGAATCCAAGGGGCTGGTCGAGGGCGGACGGCAGAAACTTCTGGTGCGCGACGTCAAGGGGCTGCAGGCCCTCGCCGACGCCTCAAACCGCTAAGTCTGTCTTTCCTCCAGATCTTTGACGAACCGCAAAGAGCGCCTCGGCGAAACGATTATGGTCTTCTCAACAGAGCCGAATGCGCTCTCAAACCGGAGCTAGACCGATTACCAAGACCCTCCTCTCCCTCGCTGCTACAGCCGTAATTTCTTTGGCGTTGCCCCTTGGCGCTCAGGCGGCCGACCATGAAATCCACATGCTCAACAAGGGCAAAGACGGTGCGATGGTGTTCGAACCCGGTGGCCTGAAGGTCGCCCCTGGCGACACGGTCACCTTCGTTCCAACCGACAAAAGCCACAACGCTGAAAGCGTCAAGGATCTCATCCCGGCCGGCGCCGAAGCCTTCAAGGGCAAGATGAACGAGGCGATCAAGATCACCTTCACCGTGCCAGGTGCCTATCTCGTAAAATGCGCGCCGCATTTCGGCATGGGCATGGCCGCCGTCGTGGTCGTAGGCGATGCGCCGGCCAATCTCGACGCAGTCAAATCCGCAAAACTGCCGAAAAAGGCCCGCGAGCGTGTCGAAAATGATATCAGCGCGCTGGGCCTCTGACATCCACAGAAGTCATGCGTATCAAAGCGGCCGACGGCGAAAGTCTTGGCCGCCTTCTGCGTCGGGGAGCTGAGTATATGCTCCGCTATCTTTTCGTCACTAACGGCGACTGCAGGGAAGATCGCTGGATTGTTCTACAACCCCTGCATTATGTAGGAAGTGCCACAAAACGGGTACGCATTGCTACAGCCTCTTTGATGAGGGCTATCCTCCCAAATTGGAGGTTGACGATAGGGTGCTATGATCTCGTAGTACTATGGGGGCTTTGAAGTTCTGGTCCGCGCCTTTGATGAAAAAATGATCAGGCTGACTGAATTGATGGGGTGGATGCCCCCTCCGGCCGGCATGGGAGTATGATGCCTGTCCAGCGCCATGGTGGCGCTCACGGAGGAAAGGCAGATGACACAGGTGCATATCCTTGCGATCGACCTTGCAAAGCGGAGCTTCCAGGTCTGTGGGACGGATCGCGGCGGGGCGGTTCTATTCAACCGGCTACTGTCCCGGGCTCGATTGCAGCAGTTTCTAAGTGAGCAGGCGCCGTGCATCGTGGCAATGGAAGCGTGTGCCACAAGTCACTTCTGGGGACGGTTCGCGCGTAGTCACGGCCACGACGTACGGCTGATACCACCAATCTATGTGAAGCCGTTCGTCAAACGCCAGAAGAATGACGCCGCCGATGCAGCCGCGATTGCGGAGGCCGCGCTACGTCCGAACATGCACTACGTCGCGGTCAAGAGTGCCGAGCATCAGGCGCGCGCAGTAGCATTCCGCACCCACCAGTGCTTTGTGCGCCAGCGCACCCAGCTCATCAATGCCCTGCGCGGCCATCTGGCAGAGTTCGGAATAGTCGTTGCCCAAGGCCCTGCCAATCTCGGTGCGGTCCCAGGCATACTGGCTGATGAGGCTGCTGATCTGCCGGATAGCGTTCGCGTGATCGGCCAGCTCTACCTGGATCAGATCGAGCTGCTCAGCGAAAAGATCGACGAACTGAGCCTGAAGCTTCGCGAGACCACGAAGTCGAATGAAGACATGCGACGTCTCTGCACTGTTCCTGGCGTGGGCCCTGTGACCGCCGGCGCGATCCTTACTTTCGCACCCGATCTTCGTGCTTTCAAGAGCGGTCGAAACTTTGCCGCCTGGCTCGGCCTCGTTCCAAGACAGCACTCGACGGGTGGAAAGACCCGTCTGGGCGGTGTCAGCAAAATGGGACAAACCGATATTCGCAGATTACTGATCGTTGAGGCCATGAGTCTTATTCGATGGATCGTCCGCAAGGGCGTGCTTCCAGATAATTGGCTCGGCCACATTCTCGGCCGGAAACCGAGAATGGTCGCCGCCGTCGCACTCGCCAACAAGATGGCGCGCATTATATGGGCGATGATGACAAGGGAGCAGAAATACAGGATGGCATGATCCGCTGCCTCCCTTGGGCGGCAATGCGGAATGCCTGGGGTGATGAGCTCCGGTGAGAAGATCGACTGACGGAACGATGCGGAAAGGACTTCAATGTTCAGGACGGGGTAAGCCAGTCCCGGGGCTCGAGCCAACCAAGCTCTCTGAACCGATGTGGACCCTGTTCTTCGAACTGCATCCCGGCCCGTGGCTACTTCAGGCCACATTATGAGGCCTGACACACGACCGATAGAATTCCTCGTCCGCAGACAGTCGTTAGAAAATTTTTCTTGCCAAACCGGGGGGCATCCACCCATGCCCCGCCGCGATCCGTCCCACAAACCTGGAAGCTCCGCTTTGCAAGGTCGATCGCAAGGATATGCACCTGTGTCATCTGCCTTTCCTCCGTTAGCGCCACCATGGCGCTGGACAGGCATCATACTCCGATGCCGGCCGGAGGGGGCATCCACCCCATCAGTTCAGATGATCGACCGGCCCTCCTTCACACAGTTCATCAGCAGCTTTCGCCGTCCGCTCGGGGGAGTGGGTTAAGACAACCTTCAACGAAGGTTTGAGGCCTTTGGCTTCTGAGGACAGCTCGAAGCCCGATTTGCCATGCAGCTATAGGTCGCTAATCAGCACATCAACGTCTACAGTTGTCATGGCGGTCAAAGCTTCATTCTCATCTGTGGCCTCGATGACGCGATAGCCGCAGTCCCGCAGATAACGCGCAACGAGTGACCTTTGCAAAGGGTCCGGATTGTTGATTATGGGATGGCCCGCCCTTCCGAGGACATCGAGTATGATGATCGCTCATTGAAGGAAGAAGAGCCGATCCATGACGATTTCAATTTTAGGTATCAATATAGGCAAAATAGCTGCAGTGTTGCCGGCGCATGGCACCCCTGCTCCAGTTGGAAAGCATAGAGAAAAATGGCGTCTTAATCCTGAAGAAGCCTAGCGTCTGTCGCTAAACGGTAGTCAACGCTCACGGTTGCGGCGGAAGTACCTCTTAGGTGTGATAGTGTCCGGGAGTATATTGTCAAGCTAGGTCACATCTCCTCCGGCTCGTGATCTGAGATAGGGGGGCAGCTTGCAATGTCTCGGTCAAAGATGCGGGTCTTCATCGATGATGCGGGCGCCGCGCTGGCGGGTGATGTAGCGCCAGATCCACTGTATCGACACGAGCAGCCGCTTTTCGAAGCTGATCAGCAGGAAGACATGGACGATTGCCCAGAGCAGCCAGGCCAGTCGACCCTTCAGCCTCCAGCTGCCGAAATCGAAGATCGCCGCATTGCGGCCGATCACAGCCGTGTTGCCCCTGTTGCGGAATATGAAGGGCGCTGCAACGGCACCGTCGAGGATCCTTTTATTCAAGGCCTTGCCGAGATAGTGACCCTGCTGTTTGGCGACCTGCGCCAGAGCGGGATAGGGCTTGCCATCCGCGCCAAGCGCGAGCGCGGTGTCGCCGAGGGCGTAGATGTCTTGGAAGCCTTCGACGGCGAGCCTGGAATCGACCGGCACGCGGCCATCGCCTGATAGCCCCAGCCAGCGGGCAGCCGCCGAGGGCTTGACGCCGGCGCCCCAGATGATCGCGCCGACCGCCATTTCCGCCCCGTTTATGGCGATGCGTCCGGGACCGACATCGGTGACGCGCTGGCCCAGCAGGATATCAACGCCCATCTTTCGCAGATAATCGGCGGCGTAATCGGTCAATTCTTCCGGGAAAGCAGCCAGGATGCGCGGTCCCGCCTCCACCAGCAGAACCCGGAGATCCTCGGGGCGGATATTGCGGAAGTCGCGGCCGACCATGAAACGGCCGAGTTCGGAAATCGCGCCGGCCATCTCCACGCCGGTCGGGCCGCCGCCAATGACGACGCTGGTGAGCAGCGCCCGCGCCTCTTCCGGATCAGACGTCGCTTCGGCGCGTTCGAACGCCGAAAGCAGGCGCTGACGGATCTGCCGGGCCTCGCGGATGGTCTTGAGGCCGGGCGCCGCCTCCTGCCACTCGTCATGGCCGAAATAATTGTATTTCGACCCGGTGGCGAGCACGAGGCAATCATAGGCGACCGTCTGGCCGTCAGCCAGCAGCACCCGCTTCGCAGTGGTGTCGACGCCGACGACCTCGGCCATCAGAACCCGCACATTCCTGCATTTGCCGAGGGATTTGCGGATCGGTTCGGCGATGTCGGCGGGCGACAGCGCCGCCGTCGCCACCTGATAGAGCAGCGGCTGGAAGAGATTGTGATTGCGGCGATCGATCATCACCACGTCGAGCGCCGCCCGGCCCATGGCGCGGGCGCAGGCGAGGCCGCCGAAGCCGCCCCCGACGATCACCACCCGCCGGCCATCCGCCGACGGGGTCGTCAGATCGGAGTGGTCGGAGGCGAGGCGGGCGTCGGGAGCGGAGGTCTGCAGCATGGGGTCTATGGGCCTCAGATCTGTTCGGCCTGGGCGCCGCTATTCGGCTTCGCCGGACCAAGGCTCGGAATGCCGCCGAGCGGCTTCATGACCTTGGTGGTGAATTCGCCCTTGCCGTCCATGGACTGGCCTTCGCTCCAGCGGCCCGGCGCAGGCTCGGAGCCATCCTGTTGGAAGCCGAGATAGGCATAGCTGAATTCGCGCAGTTCCTGATCCTGCGGGTGGCTGTTGGGAATCGGGAAGGCGCTGGCGCCGCCGAGTTCCTCGAGCGCGGCCATCCACTGGTTCTGGTGCATGGTGTCGCGGGCGATGAGGAAGGACAGCATTTCCTTCATACCGGGATCATTGGTCAGGTTATAGAGGCGGACGGCCAGGACGCGACCGGTGGATTCGGCCGTCACATTGGCGGTCATGTCGGCGGCGATATTGCCGCTGGCATAGATATGCGACATGTCGAAGGACACGCCGTCGCTGTCGACAGGCATGGCCGAGAGGCCTGCAGACAGGAAGTTCTTTAGATTGATGCCGTTGAGGAACGCGCCGCCCACGGGATCGGCGGACACTTCTTCCTTCATCCCGACGGAAGCGCCTTCGAGATTGAGCGCGACTGCGGTGGCCAACATCTCGATATGGCCAAGCTCCTCGGCGGCGGTGTTCATCAGGAGATCGCGGAATTTGGGATTGCCGCGGGCGCCGCAGGCCTGGAAGAAATACTGCATTGCCACGCGGATCTCGCCTTCGACGCCGCCGATCGCCTGCTGAAGCGCGCGGGCGAATTGCGGATCCGGCGTTTCGACGCGAACGGGAAACTGGAGCTGGTTGTCGGTGTAGAACATAGGGCTCTCCTTGGTTGGAGGCCGCCCAACAAGGGTTTCGCCCAGAGGTTCCCGGAATGTTGGCCGATCAACTCCGGTTATCCGGCGGTTCGCGCCAATCGCGATCGATCCGGCCCATTTCAGCCTTGTGGAAATACTGCGAACAAACCAGCCAGCCCTTGAGGGGCCGCAGCAGGACGAGACACAGAAGCAGCGTCAAAGGCAGCGTGACCACAAGATGAATATAGAGCGGCGGGTCATACGCCGTCTGCAGCCAGAGCGCGAAGGCCATGGCGGGAACGGCGGCGATCGACATGGCGAAGAAAGCCGGCCCATCGGCGGGATCTGCGAAGCCATAATCCAGCTCGCAGATCTCGCAGCGCGGCTGAAGCGTGAGGAATCCCCGAAAAAGATGTCCGAGCTGACAACGAGGACAACGGCCGAGCGCGCCTGTCAGCGCGGGATTGGTGGTGGGGTGGTAGAGATCCTGATTGTCCATGGTGTCGCCTTTCGGTTCGACAACCGGCCAAGGACCCCACCGTTCCCGAAAGAGGATCAGCCGCCGAAATCAGGCAGGTAGATGCGGTCGAGAACCTCAGCGACGGCGATGAGCTTTTCCGCCTCGGGATCGAAGCGTTTTTCCGCGGCGAGATCGCGGGCCCAGGCCGCCGCTGCGAGCCCGCCCCATTCCTCTGGTGGCGCGTGACGCTCATGCCGCGTCGTGCCGTGAAATTCCTCGGTGACGAAATCATAGAAGGAGCCGCCGACATTTCGCATCTCGGCGCCGCCGTTCACGCCATGGAAGGCGGCGCGGATCTCCGCGTCCTGTCCGGCATGCAGGCCCCAGGAGCAGGCGATGCGGACGGTTGCGCCGGTCGAGAGCTCGATCCGGGCCTCGGCATAGTCCTCGACCTCGGGGCTTGCGCCGGTGATCGGCCGCCCCTTGGCGTAAAGGCGGCCCGAGGTCGACACGGTTTTGGGGAAATCGAGCGTCCAGAGCGCGAGATCGACGAGGTGGACCCCGAGATCGATCAGCGCGCCGCCGCCGGACTGGCGCTTGTCGTAGAACCACGGCTTGTCAGGGCCGTAGGCATTGTGGAAGACGAGGTCGCCGGCGAAGATCTCACCGAGCGATCCCGATCGTATGAGATCACGGATCGCCTGCATGCCCCTGGTCTGACGGTAAGAGAGATCGACGCGGAGAAGGCGGTCGGCGCGGCGTGCGGCGGCGACGACGTCGGCAACCTCATGCGCATCGCGACCGAGCGGCTTCTGGCAGAACACCGCAAGCCCGCGGTCGAGCGCGCGGATGGACTGCTCCGCATGCAGCGCGCTCGGCGTGGCGATCACCAGGCCGTCGAGATCCTGATCGAGCAGATCCTCGACACTGGCGCAGCGCTTCGCCTCGGGGGCCAGCGCCAGCGCCGCATCCATCATATCCTCGGAGGGATCGGCCAGGGCGACCGGCTGAACCAAGCCGGTCTTCAAGATCGCGTCCAAACGGTGGCGACCGATCCAGCCGGTTCCGAGAAAGCCGAGGCGCGGCAGGCGGGCAGCGCCCTGAACGGAGAGGAGGCGTTCGTTCATGGGGTCACCAGCGCTTTCATGAAACCATCGGGACGGTCGCGGGTCATGTCGAGCGCCTGGTCGAGTTTGTCGAGCGGAAAGACATGGGTGTAGAGCGAGGCCGGCGTCAGGTGTCCCTCGACGACCGCCTGAACGGCTTCGCGGATGCCGTCGATATAGACGGCGGTGTCGCGCTCATGGGCGTTGATCACGTCGAGCCCGCGCCAGTTCCACAGCTGCATATTGATCTGGCGCGGCCCGTCCTGATGATAGCCGGCGATGACCAGGCGGCCGCGCTCGCGCGTCAATTCGGCGGCGAGATCGAGCGGCCAGGACTTGCCCACCGCCTCGATGACCACGTCACAGAACACGCCGTCCGTCAGCCGCTTGACCTCCTCGATCAGCCGCCAGTGATCGTCCATCACCAGCGTCTCTGCCGCGCCCATGTTGCGGGCGATATCGAGCGCAAAGGGACGCCTGGCGATGGCGATGACGCGCGCGCCGGCCCCGGCGGCGAGCTCGGTCAGGAGCGCGCCGAGAAAGCCGATGCCGATGATCGCCACCGTCTGGCCAGGCTTGATCTCGGCGCGGCGGAAGATGTTCATGGCGCAGCCGAGCGGCTCGCCGGGAAAAGGCTGATCGGCGAGCGCTTCAGGCAGTTTGACCAGATTGGCGACGGGGGCGACATCATGGCTGGCATAGGCGTGGAAAGAGAGCGCAGCCACCCTGTCGCCGACCGAGAAGCCTTGGACATCGGCGCCCAGTTCCTCGATGACGCCCCAGCCTTCATGGCCGAGACCGCCCGGCTCCGTGGGGAACTGCATCCAGTCGGGCCCCGACCAGGGCGTGAGATTGGAGGCGCAGACGCCCGAGCCTTCGAGGCAAATCAGCGCCTCTCCGGGCCCCGGCTTCGGCTTCGGCCGCGTCGCGACCTCGATTGCTCCCGGTCCCGTGATGATGACCGCCTCGCTGAGGGCGTCCGTCCGTTGATCCATGCTCAAAATCCCTTCCGTCAGACCATGTCTTTTCGCGCCGAACCGGAGAGGAGCCGGCATGTTCCGGAAGAAGATGAAGATGTTGAAGAAGAAGCTTCAGCCCTGCGTCTTCTCGATTTCGGACAGGACCTGCTCCGGCGGAACATTCTTCTTGAGATCCTGGAGTTCGCGGTCCTCCACCGTCACCGGCGCCTGCAGATGCTTTGAAATCGCTTCGACCATGCTGATCAGCCGCGTCGTTTCATGCTCGGCGAGCAGCGAGATCTGCAGGCTGAGCTCGGCGCGCTTGTCCTCCAGCGCCGCCATGCGGTTCTGGTTGATCATCACGAAGGTGGAAATGAAGATCGCTTCCACCGAGGCAACCATGGCCAGCGCCACGAAAGTGGGATCGAAGGCGGGTATGAAGGGCAGCCAGCCGAGATTGATCACGATCCACAGAACGAAAATCATGATGTGCAGATAGACGAAGGTCATGCTGCCGGCGAAGGCGCTGATGCCCGCGGCGATGCGGGTCTGGCGCGACTGTTTGCGGTCGTCCTCCGCCTTCTTCTGCGTCAGCGCTTCGATGTTGCGGGCGAGGATCGTGGACATGTCCTCGCGCGGCGCAGGGCCAGTCTGAGCGGCGTCCTGGGTCATAAGCGGGTTTTCCGGTTGGTTGCGCTCGCACAACGCCTTGGGCGGAAAGCCGTTCCACAGAGGGCGTCCGGCACTCGCGCGCGAGGGAAGTCATATAAGAAGACAAAGATGACATTGTCATAGAAGATGAAGGAACATTTGCCGGACGCCATGGTTCGGGGGGCCATGTGGTTCCCTCGATCGGATGTGGATAGGCTATGGCGAAAGTTCTTGTTACCGGCGGCGCAGGCTTCATTGGGCGTCACGTCGCCGAGGAGTTGCTTTCTCACGGGTATGATGTCCGAATTCTCGACGCCCTGATCGACCAGGTGCATGGCGACGCCGAGGCGGCCCCGCCGGAAGCGGCGGAAATCCATCGAGGCGACATCCGCGACAAGACGAGTGTGGTCAAGGCGCTTCATGGCGTCGACTATGTCATTCATCTCGCGGCCGAAGTCGGCGTCGGCCAATCCATGTATGAAATCGCCCGCTATGTCGGCGTCAACGATCTCGGCACGGCGGTGCTCCTGGAATCGATCATCGAAAAGCCGGTCCGCCGCATCGTCGTCGCCTCCTCCATGAGCGTCTATGGCGAAGGTCTCTACGAAAACGAAGCCGGTAAGCGCATGGGCTTCATCCGCCGCAGGATGGACCGCATCAAGGCCGGCGAATGGGATCCGCGCGGTCCAGACGGCGAAAGGTTGATGCCGGTGGCGACCGACGAGCAGAAGCCTGTCGATCTCGCCTCGATTTATGCGCTCACCAAATACGCCCAGGAAAAGCAGGTGCTGATCTTCGGCGAAGCCTATGGCGTCGAAGCCGCCGCACTCCGGCTGTTCAACGTGTTCGGCGCCGGCCAGGCGCTTTCCAATCCCTATACCGGCGTGCTCGCCAATTTCGCCGCCCGCATCGCCAATGGCCAGCGACCGATGATCTTCGAGGACGGAGAACAGCGTCGCGACTTCGTGCATGTCGGCGATGTCGCCCGCGCTTTCGGGCTCGCCATGGAGCAGCCGCGCGCCGCCGGCCACGTGTTCAACATCGGCAGCGGCCAGAGCTACAGCATCGCCGAGGTGGCGCGTCTTTTGGCCGAGGCCATGGACCGGCCGGATCTCGCGCCTGAGATCCTGCAGAAAGCGCGGCTCGGCGACATCCGCAACTGCTTCTCCGATATTTCCAAGGCCCGCGAACTCCTGGGCTTCGAGCCGCAGCTCAAGCTCGAACATTCGCTCGATCCTTTCGTCGCCTGGGTCCGGAACAGCCAGGCGGTGGATCGCGGCGCCGAAATGAAGCGACAGCTCGAAGAACGGGGGCTCGTCGCATGATCGCGCCGGCCAAGAACTACGGCTTCGTCGAATGGTTCCGGCCGGGCGAGCATGAAAGAACGGAAGCCGCGATCGAAGATATGCGCCGCGCCGGCGCGCGCTATCTTCGGACCCATTTGTCCTGGGCGGAATATCTCGCCCCCGGCGGCGAGGAATGGTTCGACTGGCTGATGCCGCGGCTGGGCCAGAGCATCGATCTCCTGCCCTGCATTCACTATACCCCGCCATCACTGTCGTCGACCGGCAAGTCGTCGGGACCGCCTGTCGATCTCAAGGCCTATGCCGATTTTGTCGATCACGTTCTGACGCGCTACGGCCGGCATTTCACGCATGTCGAACTGTGGAACGAGCCCAACAATCTCCTCGACTGGGATTGGCGGCAGGATTCTGATTTCCTGAAATTCTGCGAAATGGCCGGCGGCGCGGCCTATTGGGCCGAGCATCGCGGCTGGAAGGCCGTGCTCGGCGGCCCCTGCCCCTTCGACCCCTATTGGCTCGACCTGATGGGCAAACGCGGCTTGCTGCTGGTGGTCTCCGCCGTCGGCTTCCACGGCTTTCCCGGCACCTGGGACAGTGAAGAAGAGACCTGGAACGGCTGGAGCGCCCATCTCGGCGAAATGCGCGAGATCCTCGACCGGTATAATCCCACGGCGGAAATCTGGATCACCGAAACCGGCTATTCGACCTGGCGGCAGGACGAAATGCAGCAGGCGCGCCGCTTTCTCGAGGCGCTGGATGCGCCTGCGGAGCGGATCTACTGGTACGGCTGGCGCGACGTGCCGGCCGATGTGCCGGTACAGGAGGGATTGTGGTTTGACCCCCGCCATTACCATTTGGGCGCCGTCGACGCCGACAACCGGCCGAAGCTTCTCGCCCGTCTCTTAAGCGAAGGCGGGGCGGAGCGGGTTCGGGAAGTCGCGTCGCTCGCGACGCCTTTTGTCGCGCCGCGCGCCGAGCCGATTGTGGTGGCCGGCGGCGCGGGCTTTATCGGCTCCAATCTCGCCGATTCCTTCCTGTCGGAAGGCCGCGACGTGATCGTTATCGACAATCTCAGCCGGCCGGGCGTGGATGAAAACCTGCGCTGGCTCAAGGAGCGGCATGGCGACCGCGTGCACCCGGCGCTGGCCGACATCCGCGATCCCCACGGCATAGAGGCTGTTTTCGCTGACGCCTCGGCGGTGTTTCATTTTGCGGCGCAGACGGCGGTGACGACCAGCCTGGTCCATCCCATCGAGGATTTCGACGTGAATGCGCGCGGCGCGCTGAACGTGCTCGAAGCGGTGCGCAAGGCCGGCCGCAACGCGGCCGTGATCTTCGCCAGCACCAACAAGGTTTATGGCAATCTCGCCGATCTCGAGATGGTCGAACTGGCCGAGAAATATATCCCCGGTGACGAAAAGATCCGCGCGCTCGGCATCGACGAGGCGCGGCCGCTCGATTTCTGCACGCCCTATGGCTGCTCCAAGGGCGTGGCGGATCAATATGTGCTGGATTACGCCAAATCCTATGGTCTGCCGACCGCGGTGCTCAGGATGAGCTGCATCTATGGCCCGCGCCAATTCGGCACCGAGGATCAGGGCTGGGTCGCGCATTTCCTCATCAGCGCGCTCGAAGGCAAACCGATCTCGGTCTATGGCGACGGCAAGCAGGTGCGCGACATCCTGCATGTGCAGGACGCGGTCGCGGCCTACAGGGCGCTGCTGACCAATATCGACGCCGTCAAGGGACGCGCCTTCAATCTCGGCGGCGGGCCGCACAATTCGGTCAGCGTGCAGATCGCGCTGCGCGAAATCGAGCGACTGACCGGGACGACCCTGGAGATAACCCATGGCGACTGGCGCTCGGGCGACCAGCTCTATTTCGTCGCCGACACAGGCCGCTTGCGCCGTGACGTGGGCTGGAAGCCGGCGATCTCCTGGCGGGACGGCATTCGCGATCTCCGGGACTGGCTCATCGACAACCGTTACGCCGGGCTCGCGCCGCAGGTCGAAAGGGCGCGGGCATGACAGGCCCCGCCTCAACGGCCCGGCTGATCATGACCGTCGACGCCGTCGGCGGCGTCTGGCGTTACGCGATGGACCTGACGCGTGAATTGACCCGCGCGGGCTTCTCTATCGCCTTTGCCGGGCTAGGGCCCAAGCCGTCGCTGGCGCTGCTCGAAGAGGCCGCATCCATCGGAACGCTGCATTGGCTGGATACGCCGCTCGACTGGATGGCGACAGGCCCCGACGATCTCTCCCGCCTTCCGGATGAGCTCGGTCGTCTCATCGAGGAGGAAAAGGCGGATCTCCTGCATCTCAACCTGCCGTCGCAGGCAGCAGGGCTGCGCATCGACCTGCCTGTTGTCACCGTCTCGCATTCCTGCCCGGTGACCTGGTTCAAGGCTGTGCGCGGCGAGATCCCTGATGACTGGCGCTGGCATGAGGAGATAAACCGCGCCGGTCTCCAGCAATCCGACGCCGTGGTCTCGCCGAGCGCTTCCCATGCCAATGCGTTGATTTCAGCTTACGGAGAGCGGAAGATTTCGGTGGTTCCAAACGCCTCCGCCCTGCCGCCCCGGCGCTATGGCAAGCGCGACATGGTCTTCGCCGCCGGGCGCTGGTGGGACGACGGCAAAAACGGCGCCGTGCTCGACGCCGCCGCCGCCGCCTCGCTTTGGCCCGTGACCATGGTTGGCCCGACCGAGGGTCCGAACGGTGAAAGCGTCGCCTTTGCGCATGCCGAGACGCGCGGCTCGCTCTCGCATCAGGAGACGATGGCGCTGATGCAGGAAGCAGGCGTCTTCGTCTCGCCCTCGCTCTACGAACCTTTCGGCCTGGTTGCGCTGGAAGCGGCCCGTTCGGGCGCGGCGATGATTCTCTCGGACATTCCGACCTATCGCGAGCTCTGGAACGATGCGGCGCTGTTTTTCGATCCGCGCGATCCGGAGGCGCTGGCGCGGGCGATCAACCGACTGACGGTGGATCCGGCGCTGCGCGAGACGCTGGGCGCAGAAGCGCTCGAACGGTCGCGCGCCTTCACCGTGGAACGGCAGGCGGCGGCGATGATGGTGATTTACGGCCAGGCGCTGGCGCGCGCCGGCCGGAGACAAGCTGCGGAGTAAGCGATGCGTTTTCTGTTCTACACCCATTCCCTCGTTTCGGACTGGAACCATGGCAATGCGCATTTCCTGCGCGGCGTGATGCGCGAACTGGTCAAGCGCGGCCATGACGCCCGCGCGCTGGAGCCGGAGGGCGCCTGGAGCCGAGACAATCTGGTGCGCGATCAGGGTCTGGCGGCGATCGCCGCCTTCGATGTCCGTTTTCACGATCTGAAATCTACGGCTTACGGAGAGGATTTCGATCACGCGGCTGCGCTCGACGCCGCCGACGTGGTCATCGTGCATGAATGGACCGACCCAGTGCTAATCGCCCGCATCGGCCGCGCAAAACGCGCCGGCGGTCGCTTCACGCTGATCTTCCACGACACCCATCACCGCGCCGTCTCGGCGGAGGGGGATATCGCCGGTCTCGATCTTTCCGATTACGACGGCGTGCTGGCGTTTGGAGAGACGCTGCGGGAACGCTATCTCTCCGCCGGCTGGGGCCGCAACGTCTTCACCTGGCACGAGGCGGCGGATACGAGCCTCTTCCACCCCATGCCCGAGGTCGAGAAAACCGGCGACCTGATCTGGATCGGCAATTGGGGCGATGACGAGCGCAGCGCCGAGATCGCCTCCTTCCTGGTCGAACCTGTGAGAAAACTCGGGCTGAAGGCCATGGTGCGCGGGGTGCGTTACCCAGACCATGCCCTTCAGGCGCTCCGCGAGGCCGGGATCGCCTATGGCGGCTGGATCGCCAATGCCGAGGCGCCGCGCGCCTTCGCCGAACATCGCGTCACCATGCATATTCCCCGCCGTCCCTATGTCGAGGCGCTGCCGGGCATTCCCACCATCCGCATGTTCGAGGCGCTGGCTTCAGGCATACCCTTGATCTCCGCGCCCTGGGACGACGCCGAGGGACTGTTCCGCCTGGGTCAGGATTTCCTGTTTGTCCGCGACGGCGAGGAGATGACCGAACGCCTGCGCGACGTGCTGTCGGACGAAGATCTCCGGACCTCGCTGATCCGCTCCGGCCTCGAGACGATCGAGAGCCGCCACACCTGCGCGCATCGGGTGGATGAACTCCTGAACGTGCTCGGCAAGCTTGGACGCACAGAGACCGGCAACAAGGAGGCCGCCGAATGAACATCGCCTTTTACGGCTCCAGCCTCGTCTCCGCCTATTGGAACGGCGCCGCCACCTATTACCGCGGCCTGATCCGGGCGCTGTCGGCGCGGGGCTATTCCGTGACCTTCTACGAGCCCGATGTCTACGACCGGCAGAAGAACCGCGACATCGATCCGCCGGACTGGTGCGAGGTCGTGGTCTATGACGGCACGATCGAGGCGCTGAAGCGCGTCGCCGCCGAGGCCGCCAAGGCCGATATCGTGGTGAAGGCGAGCGGCGTGGGCTTCGAGGATGAACTCCTGCTCACCGAAGTCATGGCCGCCGTCCGGCCCGGCGCGCTCAGGATCTTCTGGGATGTCGATGCGCCGGCGACGCTGGCGGAACTGCAGGCCGCGCCCGACCATCCGTTGCGGCGCATGCTGCCCAAGCTTGACGCGGTGCTGACCTATGGCGGCGGCGATCCCGTCGTCTCCGCCTATCGCGCGCTCGGCGCGTCCCGCAGTATCCCGATCTATAACGGTCTCGACCCGGAGACGCATTTTCCGGTCCCAGCCGAGCCGCGTTTTTGCGGCGATCTCGGCTTCCTCGGCAATCGCCTGCCGGATCGCGAGGCGAGGGTGGAAGATTTCTTCCTCAGCGCCGCCGCGCGATTGCCTGAGAAACGCTTCCTGCTCGGCGGGTCCGGATGGGGCGACAAGCCGATGTCGGACAATGTCGTCAGGATCGGCCATGTGCCGACCGCCGATCACAATGCCTTCAATGTCAGCCCGCGGGCGGTTCTCAACATATCGCGCGCCAGCATGGCGGAATACGGCTTTTCTCCCGCCACGCGCGTGTTCGAAGCGGCCGGCGCCGGAGCCTGCCTGATCACCGATTATTGGCAGGGGATCGACCTATTCTTCAAGCCGGGAGAGGAGATCCTCGTCGCGCGCGACGGACAGGAGGTCGCCGACATCATGGCGTCGCTGACGTCGGAACAGGCAGCAGAGATCGGTCGGCGCGCGCTGATCCGCGTGCTCGCCGAGCACACTTATGACCGCCGCGCCGAGGAAGCCGACCGCGTCTTTCGCTCGCTGCTCGTCCGGGAGGCCGCCGAATGACCCAGCCGCTCGATATCGTTATAGTCGGCCTCACGCTCTCCTCTTCCTGGGGCAACGGCCACGCCACTACCTTCCGCGCCCTGTTGCGCGGGCTGAAGGCAGAGGGACATCGCGTCACCTTCCTGGAGCGCGAAACGCCCTGGTATTCGCTGCATCGCGACTTGCCCGACCCCGATTTTTGCGAGCTTCTTTATTACGACACGGTTGACGAACTGATCGAGACCCATCGCGAACGACTGTCGGCGGCCGACGCCGTCATTGTCGGCTCCTATGTGCCTGAAGGCGTCGAGGTAATCGACCGGCTGGCGGAACTCCAGCTCAGGAAGCTCTGCTTCTATGATATCGACACGCCCGTGACGCTGGCCAAGCTGGACAGAGGCGACGAGGAATATCTCGCCAAGCGCCAGATCCCGGTGTTCGACATCTATTTCTCCTTTTCCGGCGGCGAGGTGCTGACCCGGCTGGAGCGCAAATATGGCGCGCGCCGGGCCGAAGCGCTGTATTGCTCGGTGGATGAAGGTCGCTATGCGCACACAGGCGAGGCGCCGCGCTGGGATCTCGGCTATCTCGGCACCTACAGTCCCGATCGCCAGCCGACGCTTGAAAAGCTTCTGATCGAGCCGGCCCGCCGACTGCCCGAGATGCGCTTCGTGGTGGCGGGGCCGCAATATCCCGATGACATCGACTGGCCCGCCAATGTCGAGCGGATCGAGCATTTGCCACCGGCGGAGCATGCCGCCTTCTATAGCCGCCAGCGCTTCACGCTCAATGTCACCCGCGCCGACATGATCGCCGCCGGCTGGTCGCCGAGCGTGCGGCTGTTCGAGGCGGCGGCCTGCCGCACGCCCATCATCAGCGATCACTGGCGCGGTCTCGACGAACTCCTGCCGCATGGCGAAGCGGTGGTGATCGCTCTGCATGCGCTGACGGTGGTTCGCACCTTGACCGAGATGGACGAGGAGGCGCGCCGGCATCTCGCCGACGAAGCCTATGGCCGGGTGCTGTCGGGCCATACGGGTTTGGCCCGCGCCCGCGAGCTCGCTGCGGCGCTCGCCGCCGACAGTGACGGACGCGAAAGCGTCCTTCGCAAGATTTCTGCCTGATGTTCAGAGGAGACGGCAACATGCTGGAACGACGCGACGGAAAGAAGACCATTCTCGTGGCGGGCGGCGCGGGCTTCGTGGGATCGCATCTCTGCGACACCCTGCTCGCCGCCGGCCATCGGGTGATCGCGGTGGACAGCTTTCTCACCAGCTCCCGCGTCAATGTGCAGCCGCTCGAAAATCATCCCGACTTCCAGCTGATTGAGCATGACATCTGCGGCGCGCTCGACATTGAGACGCCTATAGACCAGATCTACAACCTCGCCTGCCCGGCCTCGCCGCCGCAATATCGGGCCGATCCCATGCATACGATGATGACGAGCGTCGTCGGCACGGCGAACCTGCTGGCGCTTGCGGAAAAGCACGGCGCGAGCTTCCTGCAGGCGTCGACCTCGGAAGTCTATGGCGATCCAGAGCAGCATCCGCAGCGCGAGGATTATTGGGGTCACGTCAATTGCACCGGCCCCCGCGCCTGTTATGACGAGGGCAAGCGGGCCGCCGAAGCCATGTGCTTCGACATGCTGCGGCTCGGCCGCGTCGACGCCCGCATCGTGCGCATCTTCAACACCTATGGGCCGCGCATGCAGCCCAATGACGGGCGCATCATTTCAAATCTGGTCGTGCAGGCGCTGCGTCACCAGCCGCTGACCATTTACGGCAATGGCGAACAGACCCGCTCCTTCTGCTTCGTCTCCGACCTCGTGCGCGGCCTGATCGCGCTGATGACCGTCGATCCCAATCCCGGCGTTCCCGTCAATATCGGCAATCCCGGCGAATTCACCATTCTGGAGCTGGCGGACATGGTGCTGTCGATGACGCCGACCCGTTCGCAGATCGTTCATCGCCCGCTGCCGAAGGACGATCCGCAGCGCCGCCGGCCCGATATCAGCCGCGCCAAGGAATTGCTCGGCTGGGAGCCGACCGTGCCGCTGTCGGAGGGTCTCGCCGAGATGATCGACTATTTCGCCCGGACGCTGTCGGAACGTCCCTCGACCGCCCCGCGCCGTGCGAAGACGCCGGCGGAAGCAGCGCGGCTGGCTTTGGAGCTGGGCGCATGAAAGCGGCGCAGCGGACAGGGCAGGACCTCGCGGGCGAGATCGCGGCGCTCGGACCCTGGTTTCACAATCTCCGCATCGGCGGGATCCAGACGGCGCCCGACCATTTCCTCGGCGATTACCCCGCCTTTAAATGGCAGGGCTTCAAGCATGTGCTGCCCGAGGACATGTCGGGCATGTCGGTGCTCGATATCGGCTGCAATGCCGGCTTCTATTCGCTGGAGATGAAGCGGCGGGGCGCGACCCGCGTGCTCGGGCTCGACGCCGACCCGCATTACCTCCGCCAGGCGCAGTTTGCAGCCGAGCAGGAAGACCTCAACATCGAATTCCGGCAGATGTCGGTCTATGACGTCGCCGCCCTGGGCGAGCGTTTCGATCTCGTGATCTTCATGGGCGTGCTCTATCATCTCCGCCATCCGCTTCTGGCGCTCGATCTAATCTACGAGCATGTGCTGGGCCGGGAGATGCTGTTTCAATGCCTACAGCGCGGCGATGAGCGGCCGTTCCGGCCCGAGGAAAATACGCCGTTTTCCGAATGGGCGATGTTCGACCGGCCCGATTATCCCAAGTTGTTCTTCGTCGAGGAACGCTATGCGGATGATCCCACCAACTGGTTCATCCCCAATGGGGCTGCGATGCAGGCCATGTTGCGAAGCGCGGGTTTCGAAATCACCGCCCAGCCGGAGCGCGAGGTGTTTCTCTGCAAGCGCGGGCAGAGGCACTACGCGGTCGAGCCGCCACCCTCGATCCTGACCCGGCGATAAACGAAAACGGGCGCCCATAAGCGCCCGTTCGACATTTAAGTCTGCCGATCGGCAGACGCTTCCATTACACTTTGGCGGTTTCGCCGGCTTCCTTCAGCGAAGCGAACTGGATGGTGACGGCGCGGAGATTGTCGTCCAGCCAGGCCGCCATATCGTATTCTTCCTTGAGATTGGCCTGCAACGGCATGACGGCCGCCTGGAAGCCGCCGAGCTCGGCGATGGTGATCAGCGACTTATAGGCGGCGATCTCGAAATTCTCGAAGGCGAAATTGGCCATGGAGTTCTTGAGGATCTCGTCTCCAGCCATGGAATGGCCCATGGCCGCCATGGCACCGGTGAAGGACAGGGCGGCATCCTTCAGCGAGGAGTGCGACTCGTCGAGCGTGCCAAGGATCTCTTCGAGCCGGCGCATCTGGTTTTCGGTCTCGGTATAGTGCTGTTCGAGCCGGCGCGCCAGCTGGGGATAGTGCTCGATCCTGGAGATCTGCGGCTTCATGATCGACAAAGCCTGGTTCTCCATCGCATGCGCATTGCGCAGGCCGGTGATGAAGATGGAGCGTGTTTCGCTGTCATTGGCCATGGGAGTTCCTTCCGGTTGCCGCGACGATCTCAGCCGTCGCGTTTCAAAGACAGCCTAGAACCAGAAGACCTGAAGAACGTTCCCCGAGCCTCGATCAGACGGCGGGTGCGGACACGAACAGGCGGATCAGCGCGAAGAGACAGGCGAGCCCCACGCCCCAGGCGAAGACGGCGTTCAGAATGACCAGCGCGGTCTTGAGACGCGAGGCATGCACATAGTCGACGATGATCTCATTCATGCCGAGCCGCATATGTTCGAACGTCAGCGCGAGAAAGGCGAAGACGACCGGCGCCACCCAAAAGCTCTGCAAAGCGAGGCGCGTTTCTGCATAGGATTTCCCGACCATGGAGATCACGATCCAGATCATGAAGGGCGTCAGCACAGCCAGCAGGAAGCCGGTGAATTGCTTGATCAGATAGGGCGTCGTGCCCGATTTCGCGGAGCCGAGCCCCCGCACTTTGCCCAGTTGCGTCGCCATTTATTATCCCTCTTTGTTCGCAGGAGGAAACTTGCTTCTTAAACAGGTGTTCCTGTGCTCGTCCGAATGGTCCTCGAGCTTCACCAAGGTTCTCTGAATGATGGACTCGAAACCGCCAGCCGTCGAAGGCGTTTACCGTCTGTATCCATCATAATCAGGAGCGAGCCCATGGCCGACGACAGCACGAGGACGATCCGAGCCGCATTCAGAACCCGTGAAGCGGCCGATATCGCGGTCGAGCATCTGGTGCAGCAATATGGGGTGTCGCGGCCGAATGTTTTCATCCTACCGGTGTCCGAGCAGAACAGCGCGGGCGCGGCGCCGTCTGGCGGAGACGCGTCTCATGACGATGGCGCCCGCCGTGACGCGCCGCTCGGGGGCGGGCTCGAAGTGTCGGTCGATATCGCGCAAGACCGACTTTCCGCCGTTAGGCGCAGCTTCGAGGATGTGGGCGCCATGGGCATTTCGGGCGTCTGACCATGACCGACGCCCTGTCGCCTTACCGCGCCAAGCGCGACTTCGAGAAGACCAGCGAACCGAGCGGCGGGGCCGAGGTCAAACCATCGAAGCGGCTGCGCTTCGTCATTCAGAAACACGACGCGACGCGCCTCCATTACGATTTGAGGCTGGAGCTCGATGGCGTGTTCAAGAGTTGGGCGGTCACCCGCGGCCCCTCTCTCGATCCCCATGACAAGCGCCTGGCCGTCGGGGTCGAGGACCACCCTTTGGATTACGGCGATTTCGAAGGCACGATCGGCAAGGGGCAATATGGCGGCGGAACGGTGATGCTGTGGGATCGCGGCTATTGGGAGCCGGAGGGCAACCAATCGCCGGAAGACGCGCTGAAGAAAGGGGATCTCAAATTCACGCTGGAGGGCAAGCGGCTGCACGGGAGTTTCGTGCTGGTGCGGATGCGCGAGGGGCGAGAGCGCAGCAAAAGGATCAATTGGCTTTTGATCAAGCATCGCGACGAGCATTCGGTCGACAGCGACGGCGCGACCATTCTGGACGACAACATGACCTCCGTCGCCTCCGGCCGCAGCATGGAGGAGATCGCGGAGGGCAGGGGCCGCAAGCCTCGTCCCTTTATGGCGGCCAAAGCCGCTGTCGAGGCGGATGCGACATGGGACAGCAAACATGGGCTCGCCGCCGAACAACGCAAGCGCGCGTCGGGCAAGAGCCGTAAGACGACAGACGCCGCGGCCATGCCGGATTTCATCGAACCGCAGCTCTGCGGCAAGCTCACCCGTCCTCCCGCCGCCAGCAACTGGCTGCATGAGATCAAATTCGACGGCTATCGGGTCCAGATACGGGCAGCGAATGGCGAAGTGACCCTGAAGACCCGCAAGGGTCTCGACTGGACGGCGAAATTTTCAGAGATCGCGCGTCTGGCTGGAGCGTTCCCCGATTGCATCATCGACGGGGAGATCTGCGCGCTCGATGACAACGGCGCGCCGGATTTTGGCGCGCTCCAGGCGGCGCTGTCTGACGGCGACACGAGCGACCTCGTCTATTTCGCCTTCGATTTTCTCTTCGATGGGGAAGAGGATCTCCGGTCCCTGCCTCTTGTCGAGCGCAAGGAGAGGCTGGAAAAGCACATCGCCGACACGGTCGACAATCCCCGCATCCGCTATGTCGAGCATTTCGAAACAGGCGGGGACGCTGTGCTGCGGTCGGCCTGCAAGCTCAATCTCGAAGGCGTCATCTCCAAGCAGATGGACGCGCCCTATCAATCGGGCCGCAGCGATCTCTGGGTGAAATCTAAATGCCGCGCGGGCCACGAGGTGGTGATCGGCGCCTATGCGAAGACGAATGGCAAGTTCCGGTCTCTTCTGGTGGGTCTGCCGCGCGGCGACCAGTTCATCTATGTCGGTCGCGTGGGAACGGGCTATGGCGCGCGCAAGATCGAGATGCTGTTGCCGAAACTGAAAGCGCTCGAAACCGGCAAGTCTCCGTTCACCGGCATCGGCGCGCCAAAGAAGCAGGCGGAGGTGGTGTGGCTGAAGCCCGAACTGGTGGCTGAGATCGAGTTCGAGGGCTGGACGACCGATGGGCTGGTGCGCCAGGCGGCCTTCAAGGGTCTCCGTGAGGACAAGCCGGCCCATGATGTGCGAGCGGACGAACCGGCGCCGCCGGCGGATACGGAAACGGCCGAGCCAGCAAAAACCAAGCCCGTCCGTCGCAAAGGCGCCAAGGCCGAGGTCATGGGCGTCTTGATCTCCAATCCCGACAAAGCTTTGTGGCCGGATGCCGGGGATGGCGAGCCCGTCACGAAAGAAGAGCTGGCCCGCTATCATGAAGCCGTCGGCTCCTGGCTCATCGAGCATATCCGCGGGCGCCCCTGCTCCATCATTCGCGCTCCTGACGGCATCGATGGCGAGACGTTCTTCCAGCGTCACGCCATGCTAGGAACGTCCAATCTCGTCGAACTCGTCAAGGTTGCTGGCGACAAGAAGCCCTATCTGGAGATCGATCAGATCGAGGGGCTGGCGGCGATCGCCCAGATCGGCGGTCTTGAACTCCATCCCTGGAATTGTCGGCCCGGCGAGCCGGAAGTTCCCGGACGTCTGGTGTTCGACCTCGATCCGGGGCCCGGTGTGGCGTTCTCGACGGTGGTGGCCGCCGCCCGGGAGATGCGCGATCGTCTCGAAGACCTCGGTCTGGTCGGCTTCTGCAAGACGACCGGAGGCAAGGGGCTGCACGTCGTCGTTGCGCTCGCTAAGGAGAAAGGTGAACCGCCGACCTGGGCCGAGGCGAAGGCCTTTGCGCATGATGTTTCGGAGCGGATGGCGCGCGACAATCCGGATCTATACCTCATCAAGATGACCAAGAGCCTGCGCGAGGGCAGGATCTTTTTGGATTATCTTCGCAACGATCGTATGGCGACGGCGGTCGCTCCTCTGTCGCCGCGCGCAAGGCCAGGCGCGACAGTGTCGATGCCGCTATCCTGGAGCGACGTGAAGCCGGATCTCGATCCCAAGCGCTACACAATCAGAACCGCGCCCGGTCTGATGGAGAAAAGCTCGGCCTGGCAGGATTACGGCCAGGGAGAGCGCTCGCTTGCGCAGGCGATCAAGCGCCTCCAAAAAAGAACATAAGCCGGTGATCGTTTCGTTCCTTGAGCCGGACGCGAAAGGACTCGACAGCCATAGAAAGGCGACGGTGAATGACTAATCAGAAGACGCGCATTGAGGCGTTCAAGCGCCTGGCGCCGATCGAGCTGCGCGAACTCGCGGGCCTGTGGGCCGGTCGAGGCGTCCCCTCGGGGCATCAATTCGATGGCGTGCTGGAAAATCTTGGCTGGTTCGGCAAACGGTTCAGACAGGATATGAAGGCAGACGCGCTTCTGTTCCACGGTGGCGACCGACGTCTGGTCGCCGTCGATCCAAAATGGATTCCGTTGCGTCTGGCGCTGCGATGGCATGCATTCGGGCGCACCCAAGCGGCGCAGAATCTCTTTTCCTATCTTCAAGGGCAGATGCGCGCGATGGGACCGGTCGCGGAGCTTCGCACCGTGGCTTTCGGCGGCGTCATGAGCGCCGCGATGGTTTATGACCGGCAGCCGATCATCGATCATTTCAGGCGGATCGATGATGGCAAGATCATGGGCGCGATGACGGTCGCGGGCGAAGATTTGATCTATTTCTTCGAACTGGAGCGTGTCGAGGGGCCCTGAGACTGATTGCAGAAGGCGCGAGACAGTGCGCTGACGTCAGCGGCTGCTCCGCCTTTCCGCCGCGACCGATTTCTTGAGGGCGTCCATGATGTCGATGACATTGCTGGGCTTTGACGCAGGCTCGGGCTTGGCCTTGCTCCTGGCCGGTTTCTTTTGCGCTTTCTTCTTTGTCTCGATCAGATCCAGCAGCCGCTCCTGGACGGGATCGGCGACCAGTTTCGGGCTCCATTCCTTCATCTGCGTCTTGATCAACTTGCGCATCAGCGGCATCATCTTGGCGTCGGCCTTGGTCTCGCCGATGTCCTGGAAATAGCTGGCTTCATCGCGGACCTCGTCTCCATAGCGCAGGGTCCAGACGACGATCCCCTTGCAGCGCGGCTCGAGCATGACGGCGCGTTCGCGCCGGGCGATCACCAACTGGGAAATGCCCACCATTTTTTCGGCCGCCATGGCGTCGCGGATCACGGAAAAGGCCTCTTCGCCGATGGGTTCGTCCGGGGAGAGGTAATAGGGGGTGTCCAGCCAGATCCATTCGATGCTGTCGCGCGGGGCAAAAATCGAGATGTCCATGGTCCGAGCGCTTTCAAGCGCGACATTCTCTAATTCCTCATCCTCGAGCAGCACATAGTTGTCCTCGGACTGCTCGTAACCTTTCACCTCGTCTTCGTCCTTAACCTCCTTGCCGGTGACGCTGTCGATATAGCGGCTGACGACGCGGTTCTCGGTCTTACGGTTGAGCGTATGAAAACGCACCTTCTCCTCCCCGGAGGTGGCCGGCGTCATCCGAACGGCGCAGGTCACCAGCGAGAGTTTGAGATAACCTTTCCAATAAGGACGTGGCGCCATGCTCGCTTCCTCCGGTCAGTTGGCGCGCCGCGCCGGCTGGGCAGCGGCTTGCATTTTCGTCTCTGTCTTTTTCGGTCTTGTGCTCTTGTTGGCGTTGGCGGCGCGTTTCGGCTTGGTCTTCTTAGCGCCGAGACCGGCGCTCTCGCGCAAGGCCTGCAGGAGATCGCCGGGTTTGGAGGCGACAGGAGCCGCTCTCTTCGGCGGGGCGCGTCCCTCTATCTTGGCTTTCACCAGTTCAACGACGGCCGCTTCGTATCGGTCGTCGAAAGCGCGCGCATCGAACTTGCCTTTCTTGGCCCCGATAATGTGCTTGGCGAGATCCATCATTTCGCCGCCGATCTTGAGATCCGGCAGGTCTTCGAACGCCGTCTCGGAGGAGCGCACCTCGTAGTCGAAATTCAGCGTGGATGCGATCAGGCCCTTGCCATGCGGGCGGATGAGCACGGTGCGCATACGGCGAAACAGGACGGTGTGGGCGATCGCGACCACGCTTTCCTTCTTCATGGCGTCGCGCAGCAGAACGAAAGCGTCGAGCCCGATCTTGTCGGGGGCGAGATAATAGGGTTGTCGAAATAGGATGTGTCGATCTGCGAGCAGGGGATGAAGGCTTCGATCGCAAGCGTCTTGTCGCTGTCCGGCACGGCGGCGGCAACCTCATCCGGTTCGAGCACGACATATTTGCCGCTATCGAGTTCATAACCCTTGACCTGATCCTCCCGCTCCACCGGCGCGCCGATTTCGCTGTCGATGAACTCGCGCTTGACCCGATTGCCGGTCTTGCGATTGAGCGTGTGGAAGGCAATGCGTTCGGATGTAGACGCCGCCGTATAAAGCGCGGCAGGCAGGTCACGTCCCCGAACTTGATGTGCCCTTTCCAATTCGCCCGATGACCGGCCATGCTCGCACCTCCTGACAAAGCTCGACCGATCAAGTGACTGCATGCAGAAATGGTTCCTCGAGTTCTGCATTATTTTCTGTAAATGGAGGTTATCTTGAATCATCAGAAATTGGGCCGATCCGAATAAGAGGCAAAGCCAACGCTCGCTCCAATTTTGCAACGGCGCTTGAAGATCATGTTGATGCTAATCTGGATAAGGGCGCAATCAGGCGGAACCTGAGGCCTGCGGGGGCAAACTGAGTTTCGACTTCGCCCTCTGTCTGGGAGGCCAAGGCTGTCTGGATCATCAGCGAGCCGAAGCCGGATTTGGCGGGTGCTTGCACCTCTGGACCGCCGCTCTCCTCCCAGGAAAAGACAAGCACGTTGTCTTCAGCCCGTACGTCCCATGAAATCGCGACGGTGCCGCCGTCTTTGCTTAGAGAGCCATATTTGACGGCGTTCGTAGAGAGCTCGTGGAGCGCCATACTGATGGAAAGCGCCGCCTTGGAATTCACCTCCAGCGCAGGCCCAGCAACTGAGAAAGGCGTTTTTTCGGGATTGTCGAAAGGTTGAATGGCGGAAACAACTAGCGACCTGAGATCCGCCGCCGTTTGTTTTCCGCTGCCAAGCACAGCGAAGGCGTCGATCATGGAGCGAAGCCGGAGGCTGAAAATCTGCAAGGCTTCGGCGCGTGGACGTTGGTCCGTAAAGGTGCGTGATGCGACGGACTGGATCATCGCCATCAGATTCTTGATCCTATGCCCCATCTCATCTTCGAGCAATTGTTTCTGGCGGCGACTTTCTGTCAGTTCGTCCATGAAAGTGTCGATGGCGGAACCAATTTCGCTAAATTCGTCCCTGCCGGACCGCATCGAGGTCCGCACCTCGCTCTCGCCATTGCGCCAGGCGGACAGCGCCGCCAAAATACGACGCACTGGAGCCTCGATTGCATAGCGGCTTGTCTGCCAGGCCAGAGAAAGCGTAAAAGCCATGATGACGATCGTGGCCAGAAAGCCGAAAATAGCAGCGCGTTCGATGGAGTAGAAGCTGGTTTGGACCGACTTCCCGCTGCTGACATAGAGCCCTTTCGCGATCGAATCGACCGGGAAATAAGCCAGTACACGCCGGGTTCCATCCTGGCTCGTGAGCTCGATCGTTCCCGCCGCCGCCGCATTGACCAGATACTGATACTGGTCCGGAATTGTGGTGCCGACAAACCGTTTCGGATCAGGGTAGCGCGCCAGGATCACGCCATGCCTATCCGCGATGGTGATTGCCGAACCTGCTTCGAATTGCCGTTGAGTCAGGAGTCCCTGGAGCCAATCAAGGTCGACGGACAGCGCCACCACGCCTGACGCCATTCCCTGGGCATCTATTAGGGGCATGGCCATCGGCAGCACGGTTTTTCCATTGATGCGGCTTTTCGTATAGCCGCCCACCACCAGTTGGCCGGTTTTCAGTGTCTCCTGAAAATATGGGCGGTCAGCCAGAGAAATGCCCAGCCCGGCCGCCGCGTTTCGGCAGCGAACAGTTCCGGACATATCCAGCACCCCAATCGTCGCCACCCCGGCCAGACGTTCAGCCGTCTGCGAAAGAAACGCGTTGCACCGGTCGATCTCAAGGCCCTTGACGGCAGGCGCAGATGCGACCGTCAGCAGAACGCTCTCCATACCGCTGACAACCCTGGCGATTTCCAGAGCGATCAGTTGGCTCTGGCGGAAAGCCTGAGCGTGAACTTCTTTTCTGCGGCTATCATAGAGGCTATTGAGATTGTAAAAAAGTACGACGGTCAGTGGAAGCACAGCCGTCATCGACAAGATCAGCAATCGCCGTGACAGCTTCATGTTCGTCTGCGGTGCCCCTGCCTTATAAAGCCTAAGCACCATAATGCCTAACTTCCAGATTGCAACGACCTCTGCCGGAGCGGCTATACATCTGGGGTCTGGCCAGTTGCGTACTAAGCCGAGAGGGGCGTGTCGCAAAGCTGGCGATAGGACGCGTTGAGCCGATAATCACCCCAGCTTTCACGCTTTGTTAACCTTTTGAAGTCCGAAGAGGCGCCCGAGCAGATCGTTTTGATCGTTGACGGTTCACTCGCCGGAAAATCCGAAGCCTTTGTGCAGCCACAACATTGCTTCGAACCCGGCGATCGTCCGGAGCGCCGTTTTGAATGACTGGAAACCGCCGATCTTGGGCATGTTCTTCTTCACTCGTGTCAATGCCGGTTGAATTTTCCCCAGAAGCGCCGAAGTAAAATTCCCCAGTTATGCCGACGTGGACGCCAAGGGGATTTTGGGATTTTTCGGCGGTCGACCGCGTGGCTTTTGAGGTGTCGGGAACGCCGGGGGTGCGATCAAGGCTTTGGACCGGACATGCTCTGGCATCAGCTCGGCGTGCTGCCGCAGCCGATAGCTGGAACCTTCGATCTGCACGACGACGGCATGGTGAAGCAGTCTGTCGAGCAGCGCGGTTGCGACGACGGGGTCTCCGAACACATCGCCCCATTCTGCGAAGCCGCGGTTTGACGTCAGGATCATGGCGCCACGTTCATATCGGGCATTGACGAGCTGAAAGAAGAGATTGCCGCCGCCTTGGACGACCGGCAGGTAGCCGATCTCGTCGACAATCAGCAAGCTCGGCCTACAGAAGAAGCGAATGCGCTCCTGGAGCCGACCTTCGCGTTCGGAGCGGGCAAGCGAGCCGATGAGATCGGCAAGTGTTGTAAAGTATACGCTCTTTCCGGCTTTGACGGCTTCGACGCCGAGCGCCGTGGCGAGATGGCTCTTTCCAGTTCCAGGTGGGCCGAGGAAATGAACGGCCTCATGGCGATCGACGAAGCCAAGCTGCGCCAGGGTGAAGATTCGATCGCGGTCGAGTGAAGGCTGGAAGGTGAAGTCGAAGCCAGCGAGTGTCTTGATCGTGCCGAGCCTGCCCATTCGCAGGGCCGTCTTGATCCGGCTGTTCTCACGCAGGGTCAATTCTTCGGACAGGAGGATATCAATGGCTTCCAGCGCAGAAAGCTCACCGTGTTCCAGGCGTCGAACGACATGGTCGAGAGCTTCGAGTGCACGTGGCATCTTCAGGCCGACGAGATCATGACGGATACG
>NZ_JAOXHE010000020.1:0-59062 GCF_025779995.1 Rhizobium sp. TRM95796
TGATCGCCCACATCCGCCTGATCACCAGACGGCTTGCAAGGTATGGATATCGTTGAAGGCTTTTCGAGTCAGACTCTGAGAGATGCGAAGCGATCGCTCGCGTCGGGAAACCCGACCCGGATCATGGCTCTCCTCACGCATTTCCTCGACGGATCGTCGCCAGCGCAACTGGCCAAGGATCTGGCACGCACTCACTCACACGACATACTTCAAAAGGTCGACGGCGCCGTCGACAAAGGATTGCAAGCGCTTACTTCCGGCGTGCGGCGGCAAACTGCGTCTCTGGGCTTTGCATCGGATGAAGCCCTGGTCGACATCGCTCGCGACCTTCGCTTCAAACTCGCCGATCATGGCGTGGATCCAGAAGATCTGCGATATTCAGGACATGGTTATGCCAACCTGTTGTTCATGGCGACCATTGCGGTGGAACTCGAAAAGGTTCGGACGGCCGATCTAACCCTTTTTCTGGTGGAGGAGCCGGAAGCACACCTGCACCCTCAGCTACAGGCCGCCGTCCTGTCGTTTCTTCGCGATCAGGCCGCCCTCTCTCGGTCGACACCGCCTGACGATGGATCCTTGGCCGGGGAGCTTCAAGTTGTCGTCGCGACACACTCACCAAACTTATCGGCGTGGGTGGCTAACGAAAGACTGGTCTTGTTCAAGTCGGTAGCAGTGCCAGCCCCTCTCTCGGAGAGCGACAAAGCGGAACCCGAGCCACAGCTGGCCGACGCGGCTGTAATCGAGAGCAGCGCAACGTCCGAGACCTACTCCCCAGAGGAATTGAAGGACGGTGTTGTGGTCGCGACGATGACAGCCGCAGCGATGCGCAGATCGACGCGCGTCATTCCGCTTTGCAAACTCCCCCTTGACGACGGCGAGCGCCGGAAAATCGATCGTTATCTCGACGTTACCAAAGCTGCACTCCTGTTCGGTGGTCGCGTGCTCCTCGTCGAGGGTATCGCGGAGGCTTTGTTGCTTCCCATTATTGCGAAATACCACACTTTGAAGGGTCACCCGGAAAAGCTGCGGCTATTCATGTCGACTGTCTTCGTGCCCATCGACGGTGTCGACTTCGCGCCGTATATAAAGTTGCTGCTGACGTCGATAAACGACGCCCGCATTGCCGATCGACTTGTTGTTATGACCGATGGCGACAGAGCGGCCGACGATGATGAAGACGACGACGATGCTCAGGACGAGATGAACGAGAGCGCTGGTGCCGGCGCAACACTTAGATCGAAAGACAGCGCTGAGAGCGCCTTAGTGCAGGAAGAGGTTGCGCAAGCGCTCGATCGGGAAATGGATGAAGCTGTCACGCAGGCGCAAACTGTCGATCCCGTAATCCCCGGAGAGCGGCGCAAGAAAGAATTTGACGATCTGGCGACGGAGCTTGGGGGGATTGATCACTTCAAGGCGATAGCCAGCACCTACTCCTTGGAAACCGAACTAATCGAGGCTGGGAACGTCGACATTCTCCGCAAAGTGTACCTCGATCTTCATCCGAGGTCTCGACGGAAGTGGGATAACGCTGTTGGTTTGTCGGGCGACGCCCGAGCGAAAGCGATCCACAAAATCTTCAAGACGACCCGAAAAGGTGACTTCGCCCAGATACTGGCCAAGCGAATCGAGGACGGCGAAGCCTTCAACGTTCCTGGCTACATTGGCGACGCGATCGAGGCGGTGGTCTCGTGACCCAGAAGTCTTTCAAACCGACTGATGAACAGAGGACGATCATCAACCATACGGGGTCCGCTTTCATTACCGCCTGCCCTGGGGCCGGGAAAACACGAACCCTCGTCGAGCGAGCGAGGACGGTGCTGCAAGACCGGAAACTCCGGAGCGGCATTGCCTTTCTCTCTTTCACAAACGCAGCGGTCGAAGAGCTCGAAGCTCGCCTGAGAGTATTACGTGTCCTGCCAACGCCGCTCTTCCCGAGTTTCATCGGAACATTTGACAGGTTCCTCTGGCAGTTCCTGATTCAACCATTCGGAATCCCAGGCAGTGCCGCTCTACCCCGGCTCGTCCCTGACAAATCCGAGTGGGAAATAGTGCCGTTCCCCAACGCTCAGGCGCTGCCCTTCCGCGTTTTCGATAGAGAGACCGGGGATGCCGATGAAAACTTGTTGAAAGAAGCGGGTTTCGATGTTGAGACTCGTAACATAACCGCGTGGGAAACCGCAGCAGTCCGCACGCAGAAAAATGCCCTGGCCAAGGGGATGATCGACTTCGACGATGTGCGGTGGATCGTGTCACAGCGATTGGGTGATAGCAATTTTCGAGATCGAGTAGGAAAGGCGCTGGCCGCTCGCTTTTGCGAGGTAATCGTCGATGAAGCTCAAGACTGCAATCCGGCGGATCTTGACATCGTCGCCTGGCTGAGAACGGCCGGCATCGCGATCAAAGTAATTTGCGATCCGCACCAGTCGATCTACCAGTTTCGGGGCGGGGTCACCGATGAGTTGATGAAATTTGCGAAGACGTTCCCTAACGATCAGCAGCTATCGATGACCGGCAATTTTCGATCATCACCTGCGATCTGCTCGGCAGTCGTGGCACTGAAGCCACCTGGTGGCGCGGCAACAATCGACAAACCGCTCGGCCAGCACAAGCATGACCTTACGCCGGTTCATATCCTGTCCTATCCGGGTACGAAAGTAACGGCGGCGATTGGCGCCGCCTATCAGAAGATCGCCGAGCGATACAAAATCCCCTTGGACGCCGCGCCGGTAATCGCCTCGACACGACCAAGCGGAAGTAACGCCATCGGCCAACCGACCGTTAGCCGAACCAAGGAAATGACGTTGCTTCTCGCGGAGGCGGCGATGCAATATCACTTTGCCTTTGCTTCAGGAAACCGCAAGGAGGCGCTTGTCAATTTGCATCGCACGATACTCTACGTGCAAGATCGGATCCCATCGCTCGGAAGTTATCATGCCCACGTCGCTGAGACGAGCCTTGACGATGGTCGGTGGCGTCCTGCCGTCATCGCGATAGCAAATGATCTAGGTGTCCGGGATGGCGAGACGGCAGACGATTGGCTGGCTCGTGCACGATCTATACTCAGCCCTGGCCTCGTCGGCACGCGGAAAATTGGCCAAAGATTGAGGAGGCATAATGACCTCGGCTCCGTTCTTTCCCGGCCGCCACTCCAATCATCACCAGCCAGGACAATCCATTCGGTAAAGGGCATGGAATTTCCTGCGGTCTGCGTGGTCATGACCACCCAGACCAGTGGTGGAATCCTCGACTTCCTTGAGGGAAGCCCGGCCGTCAAATGGGAAGAAGATGCTCGAAAAATTTACGTTGCGGCCTCTCGCGCTGAACGGCTTCTCGTGGTCGCCATTCCTCATAGCCGTGTCGTGCGTTTAAAAGCTTTACTCGAAAAGCACGGCTGTAGCGTCGAGGTTACAGAACTGGCGAGGGATGCATGAACTACCGATGGTCTACATGCGAGCTGACCGGGTTGATGTTACCCGGCAACGAGGATCGCGAAATAGCCGAAGATCCCTTACTCCGTGGCAAAGTCTCCGGAGACGTTTTCTGTTATCCGCTTGTAGATTCCTGGCGGAAGACAATCTGGTCCCTCCTCGGCGATGTGATCACCGACGATGCCAAACTCGCGTTTAAAGAAGCGTCCCCGGAGTTCGTCGTATCCGATGACCTGAGCTGGCTGGACGAGCTGATTTTTGAGGTGACGGGAGAGCTCGTGAACATAAAAGAGCTGACCGCGCAGCGCCTCCGGCAGAAGTATCGCTTTTTTCGCGCCGCTCACGGTACCCGAACGAATGATTTGGCGCCGTTTTATAACAACGGTCTGCGCTTTCTCCGTTCTGACGATATTGAAGATCGAGCAAGATTGCTTTTTCTCAACGGTAGACTCCAGTTCACCAATGAGGAACGACTGCAGCGCGCCATCCAGGAGATCGACGCTCGCAAGACGACGGGCGGCCGGGAGGGCCGGCTCTATTTTTGCGCCGACGAGCGAAACCTAATAACCCGCTCTGGCTGCTCGGGCCACTATCTCGTCTATGGGAGTGAATATCTCTACTGCCTCGGTATAGGTCTCGGTAGCAGTTGGGAAATAAAGCGAATTCTGAAAGAGATCGGGCGTCCGACAATGTTCGTTTGTGACATCCCGATGTCTCAGATTCCAGATTATACTCTGGAAGAGTTTGCAGGTTTGCTTCTTGAATATCTGTTCTGCGAACTGGTGGACGAATTGCAACCTTACGCACTTAGCCCCGGAGCGGGAAGTGGGTTCAGCCTATCAACCGATCTATCTCCGGATCATATCGTGGGCCATTATCATCCTGATACGGTGCACGACCCGCTCTCGTCGGCCTAGTGTCACCGCCGGATGGCAGTTTGAGCGAGTTTCATCTTGCATGGGTCGAGTCACGGCAAAATTGCGTTCCTTCGGCACGCCACTGGCTCTAACGCTTCCCCCGCGCAGCCGATTACGTTCAGCTAAGAGATGGTACTCTGAACGACGGGCAAGATGGCCATTGCGGCTTCTCATGCGCGAATATGCTCACTTCCCCCGCCTCTCGTCGACAAGACGATCGATCTCGGCCTCGGCGGCCATCGCGCTTTCGTCTAATGCTTCGCGGAGCTGCGCTGTATGCTCAATGAAAGCGGCGTAGTTTTCCAGAGCCACATGCGGGCTTGCCTTGGAACGGAGCCGAGCGACCTGTCTTCGCCATCCTGGGATCGGATCTTTCTTGAAGCGCAGCGGATAGTTGGCTCCGAGCCACTCCAGCAGCTCGAGGGTCTCGCCCGAGAAGCCTCTCTCCTTCGCATAGTTCCGGCCCTCGTCCGAGAAGGCTAGCGGCCACGTCTGGCACTCGACTGTTGCCTGATCTCGAGTTCGTCGCTGACTGACATAGACACCCTCGGCCACAATATCGAGATTGGTGTCTTGGTCATCGATGATCTGCTCCATGTTGTCAGCAAGCGCCCGGATCGTGTCGGACTTCTTATGGTTGCACTGCGCGTCCATCGTGCGGCAGGCCTTCGCGAAATCATCCTGCTGGGCGGGGGAGTAGTCGCCGCGGCTGGTAAAATACTTCTTCGATCTCTCCGGAAGCTCGAGACCATGCCAATAGCTGAAATACCGGATCCGATAGGCCCCAAGAACAGTGCAAGCCGTGGAGAAATAGAAGCGGGAGAGGGCTGGCAGGATCGCTTCGTGCTGCAGGCCGACGTGGTAAAGCTCATTCCGAAAGTTGTGCATGATCGCAACCGTTCGCGCCTGCTCCTCCGTCAGGAGACCTTCGAGCTTAGCAAACTTTAGCTTCGCCTCGAAGACGCGGCCCATCGCTTCGTCGAGCTCCTTCGTGTGCTGATACCTCTCTCTCTGGATCCATGACGCCTTCAGCTCACTGTGCTTGTTCTTCGCAAGCTCGTGCATGGCGAGTTCGATAGCATTGTCGGTCAACATGAGCCCGAACCGGGCATCGTGAACGCCGCCCTTTTGGATATGCTCAAGGGCGAGATCCATTTGGTCCAGCACGCTCGCAAGGAACTTCAACATCGAGATCAGCCGAGGTCGATCTCGTCGGCGGCCTTGCGGGCACGCTCGTCGATAAAATCACTAATGACCCTCTGCTGGCTCGCTTCGATCTGGGCCGTCATGTCAAGGACATCCTGCATCCACGCACCAACGCGGAATCCTGTCACGTCAACGAACTCCCACTGGGCATATTCGTCCATCAGATCCTTGCAGATATCGAACTTGGCAACGCAGATCTCGCCTGCGTAGAAATGGACCTCTCCGCGGTAGGTGTCATCTCCCGGAGCCGACGACAGTCCGCCGTTGCGGAAGACGAGGCGATATGGCCGATCATTGAAGATGAAGTCGTTCGTCGTCACCTCGATACGGCGCGCACCGATCTCTTCGGTGGCTCGGGTGGAGACGATGTTGCTGGCGTCGAACTTCACCCATCTCATGAAGTCATCTCGCTGGCTCCATGCGTGCCAATGGCTCATGTGTTCTGGCAGGCAGCACCCGAGCGCATGCGCTATCCGGCCCTCTCTAACGATCTTGCGCGCAATCTCGACCTTGCGATAAGCCGCCTTCAGCTCCTCATCCGGAGCAACCTGCTGGGCTGCATACGAGGCATCGGCATAGGTTCGGAGCGATGAGGCCAGCTTCTTCGCTGCCTCCTCAAGCTCGTCCTGTTTCGATTTCGGCCCTGGCTTCATCGCCGTAACAACTGGCTCAGCTACCACCCGATCCTGCTTCTTCTTCCAAAACATGCATACCCCTCGCTGTCCGCCATCAGCGCCCATGAGACAGAACTGGCTTAATTGAGAAGAGAGGATTTTCGGCTCATCGTAGCTCATTCAAAGGAAGCGAAGATGAGACAGAAATCCGGGCCGCAGACATCAGCGGCTGAGAAGACGATCAAGGACATCCGCCGCGCCACGCGCAAGCACCATTCTGCGGAAGACAAAATCCGCATCGTGCTGGAGGGCCTGCGTGGCGAAGACAGCATTGCCGCGATCTGCCGCCGTGAGGGGATCGCGGAGAGCCTGTATTATAGCTGGTCGAAGGAATTCCTCGAAGCTGGCAAGAAGCGGCTTGCAGGCGACACTGCCCGTTCGGCAACGAGTGACGAGGTTAAAGCCCTTCGCAAGGAGAGCCGCGACCTGAAGGAGGCGCTGGCCGACCTCACCCTGGAGAACCGCCTGCTCAAAAAAAGCATGATCGGGCATGGGGGCGACGAGGAATGAGATATCCCGCCACGGAGAAACTTGAGATCATCCGGCTGGTCGAGAAGTCACATTTGTCGGTCCGGCAAACCCTCGACAAGCTCGGCATTCCCAGGCCAACATTTTACAGATGGTATGACCGGTTCCAGACCCACGGTGTCGAGGGACTGGAAGACCGGACGTCCGCGCCGCCACGGGTGTGGAACCGCATCCCCGACGATATCAGGGGCAGGATCATTGAGATGGCGCTGGACCACGCCGATCTGTCGCCACGCGAGCTGGCGGTGAAGTTCACCGACACGGAAAGCTATTTCGTATCAGAGGCTTCTGTCTACCGCCTGCTCAAGGCCCATGATCTGATCACGTCGCCAGCCTATATCGTCATCAAGGCCAATGACGAGTTCAAGGACAAGACCACGCGGCCGAACGAGATGTGGCAAACCGACTTCACCTACTTGAAGGTCATCGGCTGGGGATGGTTTTATCTGTCGACCATTCTTGACGACTTCTCGCGCTACATCATCGCCTGGAAGCTGTGCACCAGCATGAAGGTAGACGATGTCACAGCCACGCTCGACCTGGCGCTGGCCGCCTCAGGCTGCGACAAGGTCAAGGTCGAACATCGACCGCGCCTGCTGTCCGACAACGGACCGTGTTACGTCGCTTCCGATCTCGGCGAATGGCTGGACAAATACAAGATCGACCAGGTCCACGGCGCTCCCGGCCATCCGCAGACACAAGGGAAAATCGAACGCTGGCATCAGACGTTGAAGAACCGCATCCTGCTGGAAAACTACTTCTTCAAGGAAGACCTCGAAGCCCAGATCGCCGCCTTCGTTGAGCACTACAACCATCGCCGATACCACGAGAGCCTCGACAATCTTACCCCAGCCGACGTCTACTTCGGGCGCGGCCAGACCATCCTGCTCGAACGCGAAAGGATCAAACAAGACACGATCAAACTGCGCCGCTTGAACCACCAGGCCAAAGCAGCTTAAATCAACCCGCAAACCGAGCAGGAAACTCCAATCTTCCAGAGCCCAAAAAGTCTCAAATCATTCGACGACGGACACCCCTCGCTTCCACAACCATAGCATCATGATTTCAAAAGGGGAGGGCCCTCAAGAGGCTCTTGCGTCGTTCGCCACCGGCGACAATCATGTCAGGGTGCAGACGGACCCCACGCCGGATAGATTTCCCTTACGGCAAGCCCTCAAGTTCGTGGTCGCCGTGGCGCGACATCAAAAGTCTGCCAACCGGAGACAGTCTTTTCCCTTACAGGATGATCGGCGCAGTCGGGACCAGGCGACGTGCGGTAACACCTCCGCCGTCTCGAGCGAGAACTTCGACGAGGGCAGCGTTCGGCCCGTTGACGAAGAGGTTCCGGAAGACTGGTTCAAACTTCGCATGCGAGAACGTCATCTCAGGCAGCTTGATGTCAGCCAGCGTGCCAGCAAGGTAATCAGCAATCCGAATGAACTCAGCGTACTCGTTCTCTCCGTCCCATCCGGGCAGACCGAAATAGAACTCTGGCTCGAGAGCAACCTGACCATTCATCATCCGGTGAAGATGGAAATATAGGAAGGACAGATCGAAGGCCACTTTATCATGCTTGTCGAACATGGCGTCCCGGTCGCTGATCCAGCGGATGAATTTGGGCTTCTTTTTGACTGCCAGATGCCGACAAACGATCGAGGCAAAAGCCGAACAGAGAAGAATCTGTCGAGCCAGATTGGAATTTGGAGAGCGCTTTTTCATCTCGGTCTGGAAGCTCGCCAGCCGCCTGTCCACCGCGCGGTAATGATCAGCCTTCTCGGGCATCATTACCACCATTTGAGAAACGACATCCCGCATGTCCTGAAGAGCGCCGCGGATGTTGTCGTCGGTCATGTAGTCGCGAAGCAGCTTCGACTTCTTCTCGATTAGGTAGCTGACGCTGAAGACGACAGGGCAGCTCAGATATTCGATGAGGCCCTGCGACGACGACCGAGATCCTTTGATGTCGCTAGGCGCTACCGCCGCGATGTATTCCTCGATGTTCGACTGGGTGTCGTGATTGAGAACTATCGCGAAGGCAAAGGTGTCATTCGCCTTGTTTGAATCTCCGATGCAGTAATCGGAAAAGACGTTCCACGCTAAACCCTCGGGAAACTGCCTGAACCATGCTTCGAGATCGGCCGAGATGGTCCGGTACACGGTTTCGAGAAGATTGATCAGTTCGAACATGCCATTCTCACTTCACGCCTGCAGTCTTCGGCCGATGTCCAGGAGACGGTTTCGGAGTGTCGGATGTCACGTCGTCGCCGCGACGAGCAGCCAGCTTCGGTACCTTCCGGAATCCGCGGCCGTAGCGCACCAATCCATAGGCCTCACAGACCTTGGCCGAAAACAGGCGATGCAGCTCCTGCCGATCGTCGATGTTGAAGGACTGGACCACGCCGGAGCGGATCTCGAACACCTCGTGCGGTGTCAGGCCGCTGTTGTCCATAAGAATCACTTCGTCTGCGAGCCTCAGGGCTTCGGTCAGCTTTTCCAGCGAGCCTTTGTGTCGCCTGCGGATATCCGCTTCCGGTATGTCGTGACCGCCCTTCTCAACCCGGCGCTTAACGCGCTCGATGTTCGTCTCGACGGAATCCAGGGCGACATAATAGAGGCCGACCTTGAACCCGGCCGCTTTCGCCTCGCGCATCAGCCGGATGGATTGCTGGCTGCTCAGCGTGCTTTCGAAGATGAAGGATTGCCGGGTTTCGATCATCTCCGCGATCTTGCGGAGAGCTGCTTCGGAGGCTCGCCGTTCCTTCGACTTGCCGTCGTCGGACTCGGGCAATGTCTTCGCGATCTCGTCGGCGTTGATCCAGACACCTTCGAGCTTCAGCTTTGCGAATGCGGATGATTTGCCGGAGCCGTTCGGGCCTCCAAGGATTACAAAGGACAGTTCCGGCATGAAGCGATTACTGCCTCATGGCGGCGGGAACGCGCTCTTCATGCTCGCGCTCGGCGCGATCCTTGCGCTCGTTCTCGAGGTCCTTGGCGGAGAGTGGCAAGCCCAGCCGACGACTCTCGGCAAGAGCTTCCTTGCCAATCTGCATGAGGGCTTCCTTGTTCTCGCGGTATTTCTGCAAGAGCATCGTCGAACTCCTATTCCGCCGCTAACATAATGCCTTTGTCCGTCGACTGCAAATTCCAGCTTGTGCCGGGCTCCGCCGGCAGCAGTGCGGCGACACGAAGATTCATATCGTCGAAGGCACGCAGAGGCACTTGCTCGGCAATCCTGTTCGGTGCCATCCTATACAGCCCTGATGTCGCAATATCTGCGATTGCGGTAGAACAGGGAAAAAGCATCACAAGATGCCCCACGCCCGAAACCTCCCCCTCCCCGTCATCTCGCGGAGCCCGAGCTCCGACACGATCCGCCGCGCCGCCTGTGGCGTCACCTCGAGCGTCTTCGCCACCATCCCGGCCGACACGAGCGGCTTCGCCATCACCAGCTCGACCAACTCCGGCAGCTTCGAAGACGTCCGCCGTCCTTCCAGCTTTCGGTCCATCATCGTTTTCGCCAGCGCCAGCCGATCATGCTCCTTCAGTCCAATCTCGGCGGCCGCGATTAGGCCGTGTGCGATGGCGAGCAGCCGGGTCTCCCGGTCGCGATGCCGGCGCCGATCGACCGGAATGGTTTTTAGGCCGAGATTGACGGCGCCGAGATGCGCGCGCGACGTCACACCGGCCTGGCGCAGGATCGACGCGGCAAGGAGCCGTCCGAGCCAGGGCGCGTGCTGCAGCACAGAAAGCTCGTTCCAGGCATCGAGGGCGACGATCGCCTGCAGCACCGCCGGCAGGCTTTCGGACTGGCGCAGCACGCCGCGCCATTCGTCGAGCCGGGCATCCTCGTCCCAGTCGAGATCATAGATCATCGGATCCTTGTCTTGACCGCCGCCGCGGCCGGCCCGGCTTGCGTTCTCGATCGCCAATTCGGAGCGGGCAAGCACTGCATCGATGGCTGCGTAGTCGACGCCGGGTAGATTTTCGATATCGTGTACATCGTCCCCCTCCCCTTCCGGATCGATGGCGACCGCGGGACGAATAATGCGGGCAGGCTCCACTACCTCAGCGCCGATGTCCGCAGTCTGTCGCAAGATTCGGATGCCTTCGGCCGATAACGCCCAATCCGGCGACTGCGCAGCAATCCGCCGGCGGGTGCGCAGCACGTCACGGGCGATTGTCAGCTCGTGGGTGGGGGTGCGAATATCCCGCGTGGCGTCGTGGAGGACGAGGTCTTCCAGATGGACGAGCTCGCCGTCGATCCACAGCGAGGCGCAGGCATCGGTGAATTGGGTGCGTTCGATCCAACCCGCGCCGACGGGCGAACGCGCAATCCGCTCGTCCAGACGCGTGAGCGCTAAACCGGCGTCGAAAGCCGGCCGCATCAGGGCTGTCATGCTGATTTTCGCGAGATCGTAAGCCATTGAAATCATAGTAAATGAATTCTTATAAGAACTCTATCTGAATATTATGGTTCCTCACATCGTATGATTTGTGGTTGGGCGTCTAACCATCGATAAGTAACCCTTATCGATAGTGATTGATTTGACGGCTCTCAAGGCTTAGAGTCATGTCAAATCAACTGCTGGACGCGCGGATTTCAATGACAGACAAGAGGATGAAATGCCGCTTAATCGGCGCGCGCAGTCGCCTTGTGGCCCAGGGTCCGCGCCAGTTCGACAAAGCGTCGCTTCACCTCTTCGAACAAAGCCGGCGGCAAAGGGCCGTGATAGCCGGTTACGCTGTCTACAGGTCGAATATCGGGTCCTGGCCAGACGAAGCGGTTGCTCTCGGTGAGCACGATCCACGACCGCTCGTCACCGAGGCCCAGGCGGCGTTTGGTGGCCGCTGGAATTTCGATGGCTTCGCTCAGATCGGACGGCGGGGAATGCGTGATCGGCAGGACGCGAACCACAGGCGTTCCATCCTCAAGTGTGGCGACAATCGCCAGCACGAGAGCAGGGCGATCCTTGTCACCCTCTTCCCGCCCTTGCAGATGCTGCCAGCGCCAAAGGTAGGAATAGCGAAAGACCCAGCCGACTTTCGGGTCAGTCGGCAGCATTCTTGTCCATCAGCAGTTCGGCGTTGAGATGATCCAGGCCAGGCTCCATCGTCGACGCCTCTACCGCTGCCAACTCATCGTCATCGAGAGAAGTAGTGAGCTCGACACGCCGATCACGCTTCGCCAGCCGGATGTAATCCTCATAGGCCATCAGCACTGTGCGCGGCCGACCATTTTTGGTGATGATCACCGGCTCGCGGACTGCGGCGTCCTGATAGGCGCCAAAATTCTTCGAGACTGCGGCGGCTGTCACAATCGATGTCATGGAAGATCTCCTTTGTTCCGGACTATACGGGGATTACGGAACTTTTGCAAATCGCTCGCATATCATATTCCAGTCCATACATTTCAATTCTGAGGTTCACAGATCCATGAAAGACCCCGTCGATCTCCGCGCCGCCACGCTCGACACTATCGCCGCAGTGCTGCCCAATGAACGGCGCGATGAGCTGGCGGAACTACTGACGGATCAGGATGTCGAAACGCTTCGTCATCTCGTCAATGAGGGCATGGGCGCCAACACGCTGAGAGCGCTGACCTCCGATCTCGCTTATCTGCAGGCCTGGTCTCGGGCCTCGACCGGCAACGCTCTGCCATGGCCGGCGCCGGAGGCGCTGCTGTTGAAGTTCGTGGCCCATCATCTTTGGGACCCCGAACGTCGCGTTATAGACCCCCTGCACGGCATGCCGGCTGATGTGGAAGAGAAACTACGGCTGCAGGGTTTTCTGCGTACGGTCGGTCCGCATGCGCCGGACACGGTGCGGCGGCGGCTCGCCACCTGGTCGACGCTGACCAAATGGCGCGGGCTCAATGGCGCCTTTGCCTCCCCTGCCCTCAGGTCTGCAATCAAGCTCGCCGTCCGGGCCAGTGTTCGACCGCGGCGTCGCAAGAGCGCCAAGGCGGTGACCGGCGATGTGCTCGCGAAACTCTTGGCCACCTGCAGGACCGATAGTCTGCGCGATCTCCGCGACCGCGCCCTCCTGATGGTCGCCTTCGCCTCCGGTGGACGGCGCCGGAGCGAGATCGCGGGACTGCGGGTGGAGCAACTGGCGCTGGAAGAGCCGATCGAGGCGGATGGAGGTTCCCTCCCCTCGCTGTCCATTCACCTCGGCCGCACCAAGACCAGCGCGGCGGAGAGCGACGAAATCGTCTATCTCACCGGCCGCCCAGTCGAAGCGCTGAACGCCTGGCTCCGAGCATCGAAGATCGACGCGGGCAGCATCTTCCGCGCCATCGATCGCTGGGGCAATCTTTCCCGGCGGGCGCTCGATCCCAAGGCCGTCAACGACATCGTCAAACAGCGGGCGCAACTCGCCGGGCTCGATCCGAGGGAGTTTTCCGCCCATGGCCTGCGCTCCGGTTATCTCACCGAGGCCGCCAATCGCGGCATTCCGTTGCCGGAAGCCATGGAGCAGTCGCGGCATCGCTCGGTGCAGCAGGCGTCGAGCTACTACAACAATGCCCAACGCCGCAGCGGCCGCGCCTCCAGGCTGCTCGACTAAGGGTTTTGGCACGGCCCTACCCTGCCCTCATGGACGACGGCTGACCATTCGCCTTCAGCAGGGCCATCAGCGCCGGTCCAAGCGAGAATTCGCCTTGCCGGGTCTTGGCCGTGAGGCTTCGCAAATAGCCCCCGGCCGAGTTGATATGGCCGGATCGTTCGAGGATGCAGGCAATGGCGATGGCGGCGTTTTCCGGTCCCATGGCTTCGCAGGCGTCCTGATAGGCGGAGGGACTAACGCCCAGCATCGATCGGACGACCACGGCGGCGCTCATCAGGTCGCGCCAGTTCGCAATCGCCCCGCCTGGCCCGTAGTCGGCCAACTGCGGGCAGGCCCGCAACACCAATCCCAATGGAAACGCCTTCAGCCCCACCGACGTGCTTTTCTGGCCTGGCGCGGATTTGTCCCACTGCTTTCTGTCAGAAGCGGGTTCAAATTCAGTGATAGATTCGGTATTTGAATTCTGTATGTGCCGCTCATCATGACGGTCATTGCCGATCATAATACTCGTTTTAAGATGCTTTTCCAAGGCGTTGGAGACGTCGTCCGTCAACCGCGCAAGCGCTTCGACGGCAGCGTCGACATCGCTCTGGCGGGCGGACCGCGGCAAGCGGCTGAGAATGCCGATATAGCGGTCTTCGAACCCTGCCCAATCGCCATGCGCGGCTTCTTCCAGGCCGGCTGATATCAGCTTTCGGAGATCTCGCCGAAGGAGGGTCAGTCTTTCTCGTGAAATACGAAGGCTGCGGGCCTCGGCGGCGACTTGCTGGGCAAGCAGTGCAAGCTCGTTCGCCCGCGTCAGCAGGGGTAGGAGACTGAAGCCAAAGGCCGTCTCGACATCGCCGTCCTGATCCCGGCGGGCGTAGCGCTTGCCGTTCGGGCTGTCGCGACGGAAGATCAATCCGGCGTCCACCAGCGTTGCCAAAGCGCGCCGCAGCGTTGCCCCGGAAATGCCATGCGCCCGCACAGACAACTGGGCGTTGGATGGAAAGACCACAAGTCCCTGCCCTTCCATCAAGTCCGCATCGGGATAAAAACTCAACAACGCATTGAGCACAGCGAGCGGTCGGTCATTGAGACCGAGCAGGCTGCGCGCTTCGCAGACGTCGCGAAACACTTTCCACTTGTCCACCGCCCTGTCCTTGGGGGCGTCGTTGACGTCGATCTGGCGTTTGATCAGCGCAAGCTTCGCCGGCCGCCGTCCAAAGGGCGTCGTTATGTCTCCGATCCTCATCGTCTTTCACCTTTCTAAAGGCAAAAGAAATTCCTCCGCCAAAGAGGCGCCGAATACGCTTGACTAATTTTCGTGGGGATGCGATTCTCTAGGGGCTCAATCGAAGAGAGGCTTCCACGACGGCGACGTTTTGGGGGCCTTTTTCTTTTGCGTTAGTCTCCTCTGGTTTTCGCAAAGTCCTCGAAGAGCTCATCGAGCCTCTTCGAGAGATAGTTTCCGAAGGCCGCAGCCTCCGTCGATTTGAGGGAGAGTACGAATGTCTTCCTCCCGGTCTTGATACTTGCGGCGATATCGCCGCCTGCTTTGGGCGACCATTGAACGGCGGGGGCTTCGCGCCCGCCCTTGGCTGTAACCGACGCCAGGGCCAATTCGAACCGCTCATCCGAGGTTAGTGCTTGCGCCTCCGCTTTTCCGAGCCGCGCAGTCGCCGTCGCCAGCGTCCTCGGCGACAAAGCCTCCGACAATGCCAGCCACTTCCGGCGGCCAATACCCGGCGCAGACCCGACCAGCCGGATCAGTTCCGATGGCACGTTGGCGGCGACGGAAAGCATTTTCGACAGCTCCGTCTTGTCGGTGGATAGGGCCTTCATGATGACGTGTCGGGGAAAGCCTCTCTGCTCGAGCGCCAGAGCAAAGGCGACGCGCTCGATATAGGACAGATTCTTGCGCTCGCCGTTTTCGATACCTTGGGCGATCACCAGCGATTGATCGTCGAACTCGCGAATGACAGCCTTGACCTTGATGCCCAGCACCATGGCGGCCTTGAGCCGACGGTGGCCATAGGCGACTTGGTAACGCCCCTGCTCTGTCGGATGAGGACGCACCAGGATAGGAACCTCCTGGCCATTCTCCGCAATCGACCGAACGAACGGATCGTCTTCGCTGAATTCGATGTCTTCGAGACGATCCCGCACGAAGGATGGATCGATCGACGCGGGGTCGAGGTCCTGAACATGATGGCCGGATTTCAGCGCTTCCTGCAGCGCCTTGGCTTCGTCTTCCATTCGGCCCAGGGTCAGCGCCATGGATTTGACCGGACCTGCATGGCCGCGCGGCTCTTCTCGTTCATCGAAGTTGGCCGCGGCCAACCCCTCGACCGATTGCTGAAAGATACCGCTGAGGGTGGTTCTTCTGCTCATTTGCGCCCCCAGACCTTGAGCACATTGGCCAACACTTCGGAATTGGCGGCATTGACGGATTCGAGCGCGCGGTCGTAAGTCGACTTCCGGACCTGCCCGCGCTCGATTTCATAGAGCGTCTGCTTGGAAAGGCCGGCATCCGAAATCGCCGTCGATTTGAGGATGGTGGCCGTGAGCACATCGTCGGAAAACAGGCTGCGCAAAAGAGCGACGATCTGCGACTGAGGACCATCGAAGGGCTCATGCCGTGTGACAACGTACTTGATGAAGTCGTGCGAGAGGTCTCCGCCCGCCTTACGAACCACGGCGAGCAGATCGGAGGTCATCAACAGAAACTGCGACATCGACGCGACGTCGACCATTTGCGGATGGATGGTGATCAGCATGGATGTCGACGCGCAGACCGCGCCGAGCGTGAGATAACCGAGTTGCGGCGGGCAATCGATCACGACGATGTCGTAATCGGCTTCGACTTCGGCGATGGCCGCTCCGACGCGTCGGAAAAAAGGCTCGCTCTGTGTGCTGCGGCGCTCGGCCAGCGCGCGCGGAGTCTCATGCTCGAACTCCATCAGTTCGAGATTGCCGGGCACGAGATGTAGGCCGTCGAAATAAGTTTTCCGGACAATGTCCTTGAGACTGCGCCGCTCATTGTCGTAGCGGATGGCGCCGTAGAGAGTATCGCCGTCGCGTAGGTCGAATTCCGGCTGCACGCCGAGCATGGACGACAGCGACGCCTGGGGATCGAGATCGATCGCCAGAACGCGAAAGCCGCTCAGCGCCAGAAACTGCGCGAGATAGAGCGTCGTGGTCGTCTTGGCCGAACCGCCCTTAAAATTGGTCACGGCGATCGTCTGCAGCTTTTCACCGGCGCGGCGATGCGGCAGCAGCGCCAGCGCGTCTTTCGGCTTGACCGTGGCGAGATGCCGCCTAAGCTCATTGATCTGGGCCAGCGTATAGGAACGGCGGCCGCTGCTCGTCACCTCCGGCGACGGGCCTTTTCCGTCGAGCGAGAGCTGGCGAAGATAGCCGTCGGACACGCCGATCAACTGCGCGGCTTCGCCGGAGGAAAACGTCCGGAGGTTTTTCTGCGATTGCGGCGGAAAGAGATGTTCCGACAGAAGCTTCAGCTGTCGCGAAAGCTGTCTGGCCTGGCGCTCGATACGAACATCGGTCGTCGAAACGGTGTTTGCGGTCAAGTCGAATTTCCTTCGTAAAACGGTTTACGCCCTGATACGGAAACTAGACGTTTATGGTAAAAAAACCGTACCGCCCTTATGGCACGATTCGGATTTGGCGCCAAACGACAAAAAGTTGGCCGCGGCCAACATGGCTTTTTTCGTATGTAGAGCTTGGCGGCAGTCATTCATCACGATCGTGAATCGATGCCGCGAACTGATTCAAACAACTGATTGGACGAGAAACCGACGGCGGTCGATACTGCCGTCATGACCACAAACGATTATACTCTCTATGGCGAGAGGCGAGACACCCGTCGCAACATGGCGCGTTTTTATGCCCTCGAAATCACCACGGATCTCCTCGGGGGATTTCGCTTCGAGCGTCGATGGGGACGGATCGGCCAACATGGGCGGTTGGCCGTGGAAATGTATTCGTCAGCCTCGGAGGCAGAAAGGGCCTTGGATGCCTGGCGGGCGCGAAAGTTCTCGACATCGTCCAATGCTTACCTGCCGAAGGACATGAAAAGTTGAGGGCCCGTCGAACCAGACGCGCCCTCCTCTCTCGATCCAATGCAAGCGGATAGACCCGGCACGCTCAGCGATCAGCTCGGTTCTTGTCGTGAATGGGGTCGCGCACCACGCCGTACGACGCGCCCCAGGCATCGGTCATCTCCGCCCTCACATCCCATAATTCAGGAAAGAACCGGTGTCGGGCTCCCGCCTGAAGCATGTCGACCGGGCGGCCCTTGAGCGATTTGGAGCCGAGGCCGATCGACCGCTGAATGAGGTAGACGTGATTGGCGCGAAACTTCTGGAACAGTTCGTCGAATTCCACCAGCGCCTCGGCCGCGACATAGCTGTCGCCGTGATCATATCGGCTGTCATAGACATCTTTGACCGTCAGCCCCTTGCCATCCAGATAGCTCGCCTTGAACGCGTCCCAGAGATCATAGGGCATGCGCAGCAGAAGCTTGAAGCCGGGCGATTCCTGGCCTGAGCCGTTGCCGAGCTGCAGGCGAATTTGCTGATATTCCTTGGGAGACATCGTTTCGAGCACGTCGAGTTGATCGGTCATCAGCCGCATCAGCCGGTGGACGCGCCCCATAAGCGTCACCACGCGATGTGTGTTGGCCGCGTTCAAATACTCGATCACATCGACGAGAGTGTAACAGATCAGCTTCATCCAGAGTTCTTCGACCTGATGGACGATCTGAAACTGCAACTCGTCGGCATTACAGAGATCGTCCAGAGGCTTCTGACATGTCAGCAGGCGATCGCAATTCAGATAGACGCCGTAATCGAGCATCTGGGGCTGTTCGATCATGTCGTAATAATCGCGCTTGGTCTTCATTCCTGCTTCTCCGCTCAACATTTCGAGCGTCAACCATATCCTGCATGCCTGCGAACAATGTCTTGAAAACATCGCCCAATCCGACAAAGTGCAGGCCAACGTCTTTCATTCTCTCATTTCATCAGGACGATGTTCCATGGACCAGATCGATCGCAAAATCCTCCATGCGCTCGAACGAGATGCGCGGACCTCCTTCGCGGATCTCGCCGACATGGTCGGATTGTCGAAAACACCGTGCTGGACACGTGTCAAGACATTGGAGGCGGAGGGCTACATAACCGGCTACCATGCTCTTCTGGACTCCAAGCGTCTGGGATTTTCACTGGAAGCCTTCATCCATGTTTCCGTCGACCTGACGATGGCGGAACAGTTCGAGGCCGCGGTCATAAAGCAGCCGCTGATTCTGCGATGTCACGCCACCACCGGCGACGCAGACTACACTCTGCACATCGCCGCAGCCGACATGCCCGGCCTCGATCGCCTTCTGAGGGATGTGATCTGTCGGCTGCCGGGCGTGCGCAAATTCGTGACGTCCTTGATTACGCGCGACGTAAAGCCGGTGGCGCGGATGATGTACGCCGCCGACGGGCTTTGACAATTCGTCACTGAGGGGGAGGGCCCTCTGCGCCGGAAACGCGCGCCGCGTCTTGACACCTCAGATCCGACAAGCTCTGTCAGCCTGACGCAGTGCGGACGTTCGGATATCTATAGACGAAAAGGAAGATCGGTTATGAGCATCGAATACAAAGGAAAATCGATTGCGAACCTCGCGGCCATGCTCCAGACCGGCGCACTCGCTCCACGCGACCTGATCGAAGCTACGTTCGACGCCATCGCCAATCATTCCGATCGAGCCGTCTTCACATGCCTCCTGCAGGATCGGGCGAGGGCGGAGGCTGACGCCGCAGCACGCAGGCTGAAAGAGGGACGTTCCCTCGGTCTTCTCGACGGCGTACCCTTCGCCTGGAAGGATCTCTTCGACATCGAGGGAGTGACGACGACCGCAGGCTCGGTCGTGCTTTCCGATCAGGAACCCGCGCGCACCGACGCCGATGTCGTCAAGGCGCTGGCGTCCTCCGGCATGGTGAGCGTCGGCAAGACCAATATGAGCGAATTCGCGTTCTCGGGGCTTGGGCTCAATCCCCATTACGGGACGCCGCGCAACCCCGCGTCCACCAATGAGGATCGCATCACGGGCGGGTCGTCATCGGGATCGGCCGCGGCCGTCGCCGCGGGCCTCGTCCCGGCAGCCATGGGCACCGACACGGGCGGCTCCATCCGTATACCCGCCGCATTCAACGGCATCGTCGGCTACAAGGCGACGCGCGGCCGCTATTCAATGAGAGGCGTTTATCCCTTGGCGAAGAGCCTGGATTCGCTGGGCCCGCTCACCCGCACGGTTCAGGACGCCATGTGGATCGACGCCGCCATGCGTGGTCTCACGGCGCCGCAGATATCTCGACGTCCACTGGTTGGCCAACGCTTCGTCATCGCCGAAACCGTCTTTTTCGACGGCGCGGAAGAGGGGGTGGCCAACGCCTTCGAAGCGTCGGTCGAGCGTCTGGCCCGCGCCGGCGCCGTTATTCGGCGGCAGGCTTTTCCGGTCATCTCCGAAATTTTCGGCCTGATGAGCGAGCGTGGGCCTCTGGTCACCGCGGAAGCGTTTGCTTTGCACAAGGACCGGCTGTCTGGTTCCGAGGCGACGCGCATGGACCCGCGCGTCGTGGCCCGCGCGCGCTTGGGCGAAGCCACCAGTCTTCCGGACTATCTCCATATCCTGGAGCGGCGCGAGGCGATGCAAGCGGCATTTGCCGCAGCCCTTGCGCCGGGTGAATTGGTGTTGGCGCCGACGCTGCCCCATGTCGCGCCGCTGATCGAGCCGCTGCGGCGGAATGACGACCTGTTCTTCGCCACGAATGGCAAAACGCTGCGAAACACGCTGATCGGCAATTTTTTCGATTGGTGCGGTGTCTCGCTTCCCTGCGGTTTTGGGGAGGCCGACATGCCCGTCGGGCTGATGATGTCTGGATTGGCCGGTGACGACGATGCTGTGCTGGCAACAGCGCTCGCCGCCGAACCGCTTGTCCGGAACGACATTTCCTCGATGTGAGTGGATCAGCCGCTCGCAAAAACGGCTGTTTGACGTGCCCAGGCGCTTTATCGCCTCTCGGACGCCTGATCGAATTCCCGTAGCGGCTTTTTCAGCTCGGCTCGGACAGTATCATTCCCTGAAAGCATGCGCCGAAGCCGGGTTGAAGCGGAGATGAACACTTGCCCCGTGACCCAGGCCCTCCAGCATAGGATGGCCGAAGGGCAACCGCACCGAGATCGGCTCGCCTGCGCCGATATCGACGAGGAGATGGGTGTTGTTGCCGAGGAAGGTCAGATCACGAACTTGCCCTGACAGCGCATTCTCGCTCGTCCCGCGCGCCAGCTCGATACGCTCCGGCCTGAGCAACAGTGCTGCTTTCCGTCCCGTCCCCTGGCTGTGCAGCGGCACGCCAGAGACCGTGACGCCGCCGGGCAAGGCAAGCGTGCTCTTGCCGCCGTTCACGTCGACGATGTCGGCTTCGACGAAATTGGAATCGCCGACGAAGCCGGCGACAAAGCGCGTCGCCGGATCGGCATAGAGTTCCTGGCCCGTGCCGATCTGATCAATCTTGCCGTGGCTGAACACGGCAATGCGATCGGACAGGCGCAACGCTTCTTCCTGATCATGGGTGACATAGAGAATGGTGACGCCGGTTTCCTGATGGATGCGGCGAATCTCGAACTGGATTTCCTCGCGCAGTTTCTTGTCGAGCGCCGACAGCGGCTCATCCATCAAAAGCACCGGCGGCTCATAGACCAGAGCCCGGGCGAGCGCGACGCGCTGTTGCTGGCCGCCCGACATCAGCGCCGGCTTGCGGTCTTCGAAACCTTCCAGGCGCACGAGACGCAGCGCCTCCTTGACCCGGCGATCGACATCGGCCTTCGGCAGCCGCCGGATGCGCAAGGGAAAGGCGACATTTTCGCCGACCGTGAGGTGTGGAAACAGCGTGTAGCGCTGAAACACCATGCCGATATTGCGCTTGTGCGATGGCGTGGCCAGCAGCGTCTCGCCCTTGAGCAGGATGTCGCCTTCAGTCGGATCCTGAAAACCGGCGAGAATATAGAGCGTGGTCGACTTGCCCGAACCCGAGGGGCCGAGGAACGTCATGAACTCGCCTTCGCGCACGGTTAGGCTGACATTCTGGACGGCGGTGACGGGGCCGTAATCCTTGCGGATGCCGCGAATTTCGAGAAAGCTCATGATTTGCGTCCCTTGCGGACCAGCGCCGCGATGATCATCAAGACCATAGTGAACAGGATGAGAAGCGTGGACGCTGCGGCGATCACCGGCGTCAGATCCTGCCGGAGCGTCGACCAGATCTTCACCGGCAGCGTCTGCAGCGTCGGGCTCGCCATGAAGATCGCCAGCACCACCTCATCCCAGGAGGCGAGAAAGGAAAACACCGCCGCGCCGAACAGCCCATGGCTTATGGCCGGAACGGTGACCCTGAGCCGCGCTCCCCAGGGCGAGGCGCCGCAGAGAATGGCGGCGTCCTCAATCGATTTGTCGAAGCTTTCCAAAGCATTACCGATCGAAATGATCGAGAAGGGCAGGGCGATCAGGAGATGGGCGATGATGAAGCCGAGCGTCGTGCCGGCCAGTCCGATCTTGAGGAAGAAGGCGTAAAGCGCCACCGCGAGCACCACCACCGGCAGGATCATCGGGGTGAGAAACAACGCCCGCAGCGTCTCCTTACCGAAAAAATGTCCACGATTGAGGCCGAGCGCGGCCAGGAAACCTATCACCACCGAGAGCGCCGTGACGATCAGCGCGATCTTGAGGCTGGTCCAGGCCGAGGACAGCCAGCGCGGATCGGCGAACAGATCGGCATACCAACGCGTCGTCCAGGACGGCGGCGGAAAGATCAGCCATTGCGACGAGCCGAAGGACAGCGCGGCGATGAAGACGATCGGTAGAATGAGGAAGAGGCACACAAGCGTGGTCACGCCGAGGAGCAGCCATTTCCACGCGCCGAGTTTTTCAAAGTCCAGAAGCATCGCGTCCTCCTCAGCTCATTCGGCCGGCGCCGAAGAAGCGCAGTTGCACGCTATAGAGGATCAGCGTCACCACCAGCAGCACAAAGGCCGCAGCGCCGCCCATGCCCCAGTTGACCAGCGACTGGACAAACTGGGCCACCATTTCGGCCAGCATCATATTGGCCGTGCCGCCCAAGAGGGCAGGGGTGACGTAGTAACCGAGCGCCATGACGAACACCATCAGCGCTCCGGCGGCGATGCCTGGCAGCGACAGCGGCAGCAGAATGCGGGTGAAACATTGCCAGCTATTGGCGCCGCACAACGCGCTGGCCCTGAGAATGGCGGGATCGATCGATCGGATGACGCCCACCAGCGGCAGGATCACGAAAGGCAACATGATATAGGTCATGCCGATGGTAACGCCGACGAGATTGTTGACCAGCGCCAAGGGCTGGTCGATCAGGCCGAGCGCCTTCAGCGTCTTGTTGATGACGCCGGTGCGCTGAAGCAACACCATCCAGGCATAGGTGCGGGCTAGAAGATTGGTCCACATCGACAGGATGATGATGGCGAAGACCAGCCGCGACCAGCGCTCTGGCATGACCGCCAGCGCCCAAGCGACGGGATAGCCGATCACCACGGACAGAAGCGTCACCACGCCTGCGACGAGAAAAGTATTGGCGAAAATCCGCACATAGGTCCCGGACCCGATCAGTTCGGCATAGTTCTGCAGGCCGAATTGCGGCTCGGTAAGGCTGCGCAACATCAGGCCCGTGACGGGAGTCACGAAGAAGAGAACAATGAGAATGAGCGCCGGCGCGACATAAGCGAGGGCGTTTCCGCGCCGCGCCGGTCCCCGTCTCAGCGCGACTGTGGCGCTCGTGGTCATGGCAATGATTCCGGTGAAGAATGAGCCGGCCGAGCTCAGAGATCGGCCGGCTATGTGGTGTGAAGGTTACTTCGCCTGCCAGTCGTACCAGCGCTTGCCGATCTCATCACGATGTTCGGCCCAATAGTCCATGTCGGCGTTCACCTGGCTGTCGGCCTGCATGTCAGGCAGCGTCTTGCGGATCGCTTCTTCCATCAACAGGTTGGAGTCGAGATTGGTGGGCGCATAGCCGGTCGTCATGGCGAACTGAGCCTGCTGCATGTCGGCGGTCGCATGCGCGATGAACTTCATCGCCGCGTCCTTGTTCTTGGCGCCCTTCGGCACGACCAGCGAGTCGGCGGCGGTGATGTTCTGGTCCCAGGAGGTCTCGACCGTCACGCCGGTGGCGGCGAGCGCGGTCAGGCGGCCATTCCAGAACGAGCCGAACGGCGCTTCGCCGGAGGCGAGCAACTGCTGGGACGCGGCGCCGCCGTCCCACCAGACGATGTCGGCCTTGATCGTGTCGAGCTTCTTGAAGGCGCGGTCGAGATCGAGCGGATAGAGCTTGTCGGCAGAAACGCCGTCGGCGAGCAGCGCGGCCTCGATCACGCCCGGAGCCGACCACTTGTAGAAGGCGCGCTTGCCGGGGAATTTGGCGGTGTCGAACAGATCGGCCCAGGTCTTCGGGCAATTGCCGGCGATGTCCTTGTTGCAGCCGATGACGAAGGAATAATAGAAACTGCCGACCGAGTAGTCGGTGACGAAACGCGGATCGAGCTTGGACTTGTCGATCACCGAGAAGTCGAGCTTCTCGAGCAGACCCGCCTTGCCGGCCTGCACGGCGTAATCGCCTTCGACATCGACCACGTCCCAGGTCACATTGCCTGCTTCGACCATGGCCTTGATCTTGCCGTAGTCGGTCGGACCGTCCTGGATGACATTGATCTTGGTGTTGGCGGTGAAGCTATCGGCCCAATTTGCCTTCTGCGCGTCCTGCGTGGTGCCGCCCCAGCTTGCGAACACCATGTCCTCGGCTTGCGCTACGCCGGTGAAGCCGACCACAGTCATTAGAGCGGCGATTGCGAATGATTTTTTCATGTTCCCGTTCCTTGTTTTGATTATTGGCATTCACGTGGTTTGGATAGGCGCAGTCCCGCCGAGCGGCGAAAACGCCGCCGGCTTCATGATCTTGTTTTCCGCGACCTCGATCAGGTCACGGATCTTGGGCAGGAAAGCGCGCCAGGCCGGATCCGCCATCAGGCGGGCGCGGCGCGCGTCACGGTCATCAAGGCTGTCAAAAGCCCAGATATGAACGATCTCGTTGATCGGGCCGATTTCCGAGAAGAAGTAGCCGACCAGCTGGCCCAGATATTTCTTCTGGATGGCGATGCCCTCTTCGCCCACGACCTTAAGATAGTCGGGGATCGCGCCATTCTTCAGCCTGTAGGTGCGGATCTCGTAGTACATGGCGTCACCGCATCACGAAGGGATCGGGGATCGGATCGTCCGAGGTCCGCACCCAGACCGTCTTGGTGCGGGTGTAATCGAGCGCTGCGGCAAGCCCGCCTTCGCGGCCCTGGCCGGACTGGCCGAAACCACCGAAAGGTGCGATCGGCGAGACCGCGCGATAGGTGTTGACCCAGACCACGCCGGCGCGGATGCGCTTGATCATCCGGTGCGCGCGGGTGAGGTTCTGGGTGAAGACGCCCGAGGCGAGGCCGAAGGGCGTGTCGTTGGCGAGTCTGACCGCCTCCTCTTCCGTCTCAAAAGACAACACGGACAGCACCGGCCCGAACAGCTCCGTCTCGACCGAAGGCGAAGTGACGCCGTCACAATCGATGACGGTCGGCGCATAATAAAAGCCTTTGTCGCCGAGCTTGCGGCCGCCCGTGACCAACCGCGCGCCGGCGGCGATGGAGGCGTCGACCGTCTTCTCGATCAGCGCGCGCTGGCGTTCGGTGCAGAGCGGGCCGACCTCGGTGGCCATATCCAGCGGTTCGCCGATGCGGATCGCCTCGGCGCGGGATTTGAGAATGGCCAGGAACCGGTCCTTGACGGAGGCTTCGATGATCAGACGTGAGCCCGCTACGCAGGATTGGCCGGTGGCGGCGAAGATGCCGGCGATCTGGGCGTTGGCGGCGCTTTCGAGATCGGCGTCGGCGAACACCACGAAGGGCGATTTGCCGCCGAGTTCGAGCGAGGTGCTGGCGAGGTTCTCGGCCGAGTTCCGCACCACGGCCGCCGCCGTGCCGGGACCGCCAGTGAAGGCGATATGCGCCACTTTCGGATGCCGGGTCAGCGCGCTGCCGCAGGACGGGCCGAAGCCGGTGATGACATTGACGACGCCAGCCGGAAAGCCGGCCTCATGCACGAGACGGGCGAATTCCAGAACCGGCGCCGGGCCGTCTTCGGAGGCTTTCACCACGACCGTGCAGCCGGCGGCGAGCGCCGGTCCGAGCTTGACGGCGGAAAGAAACAACTGGCTGTTCCAGGGAACGATGGCCGCCACCACGCCGATGGGCTCACGCCTCAGCCAAACATCCATGTCCGGCTTGTCGATCGAGAGATAGGCGCCTTCGATCTTGTCGGCAAGGCCCGCATAGTAGCGATAGTATTCCGCGACATAAGCGATCTGGGAGGATGTTTCGCGTATGATCTTGCCGGTGTCGCGGGTTTCCAGCTCTGCGAGGCGGCTTGCGTTCGCGGCGACGAGATCGGCGAGCTTGTAGAGAAGCTTGCCGCGCTGGGTCGCTGTCATGCCGGCCCAGGGGCCGGACCAGAGCGCCCGATCAGCGGCATTGACGGCCCTGTCGACCTCGGCTTCGCGGGCCTCGGGCATATCGGCCCAGGCCTCGCCCGTCGCGGGGTCGACGCTGGAAAAGCGTCCGCCGCCATCCTCGAATTGCCCATTGATATAGAGCTGAAAACGCTGCATCGGGCTCTCCTCAGCCGAAGGCCGGCATGACCTCGGCGATGAAGCGTTCGAGCGACGCCTTCTTCCGCTCGAAGCTCATGCCGGTGTCGATCCAGAAGGAATATTCGTCATAGCCGAGCGCTTCATAGGCCTTGAGCCGGCCGATGACCTCGTCGGACGTGCCGATCGGCATGTTCGCCCGCATGACATCCGGGCCGAGCATGGCGTTGGCAGCGATATCTTCCTCGCTCAGCCGTTCGATCAGGCCCTGATGGATCGGGCGCTCATTCTTGAACCAGGCGAAGAAGTAATTGTAGTAGACGCTGACTTCCTTCATCGCCTGCTGCACATCCGCCTCGTCGGAACCGACATAGGTGTGCAAAAGCAGCATGATCTTCGGCCTTGCGATATCGGGGCTCTTCTCGCAGGCGGCGTTGAAGCGGCCCATCAGGCTCTCGATCTCGGCGTCGCCGTTCCAGAGCGGCGTCACCTGCACATTGCAGCCTTGCGCGACGGCGAATTCGTGGCTGTTGGGATCGCGGGCCGCCACCCAGATGGGCGGATGCGGCGTCTGAACCGGCTTCGGCGCGGAGGTCGTGGAGGGGAACTTCCAGAATTCTCCGTCATGTGCATAGTCGCCGGCCCAGACGCCTTTCAGCGCCGGGATCAGTTCGCGCATGCGCTGGCCCGCGCCCCATGCGTCCAGTCCCGGAAGAAGACGTTCATATTCAAAGCCATAGGCGCCCCGGGCGATGCCGACATCGAGACGTCCGCCTGTCACGATGTCGGTCATCGCCGCTTCGCCCGCAAGCTTGATCGGGTGCCAGAAGGGCGCGATCACCGTGCCCGTGCCGAGCCGGACATTCTTGGTGCGGCGGGCGAGATCGGCAATGTTGATGAAGGGATTGGGGGCGATGGTGAAATCCATGCCGTGATGCTCGCCCGTCCAGATGGCGTGCATGCCGCCGCGATCGGCAATCTCGCACAGTTGGACGAACTCCTCATAGAGCTCCTGATGGGTCTGGCTGGCGTCCAGCCGCTCCATGTGAACGAAGAGCGAGAATTTCATACGTCACCCTCTGACGGCCTGGGCGTGAACCCGGCCCTTTTCCTGGTTTCCCACATAGACGCCGAAATTGCCGAGGCTGGCTTCGGCGGCGTAGCGCTTGAGCACATCCCGCGTCGCGGCGTCGGCAATCCGCTCCATCGGCAGAGCGTCGATCGGATAGAGCGACCCCGACGCGACAGGCCCGTCGCCGAGACCGGCGCGATAGACCACATGTTGGCGCTTGTTCCTGGTGTCTTCATAGACCGAATAGAGAAGCCCCGGCTGAACAGTGAGGCCCGAGAGAGCGGCGACCGCACCCGTCAGCGCATCAAGACCCTCGCCGCTCGCCAGTTCGACGCCGGGCAGGCCGAGCGAACCTTCGGCGGTCTCCACCAGCAACACCTGGCCGTCGCGCTCGGCGACCGCGCTCAGATGCTGCGGCATGTCCTGGCCGGCCAGCAACGCCTTGTCAGCGAGCACCGGCGAGAAGTAGCCGCCGCGCGCATAACCGAGCCCGGCCTGGCCGGAATTCTCGAAGGCTTCGATGCGGCCGAGCAGAATGACATGATCGCCGGCGTCGACCACCTGATGCATGGCGCAATCGAACCAGGCCGCGACATCGGAGAACACCGGCGAGCCATGCGGCCCCTTGCGCCAGTCGACGGCGGCAAAGCGGTCCTCGACCGGGCGGGCAAACGTGTTGGATACGTCTTTTTGCCCTTCGGAAAGAATATTGACGGCGAAGCCGGCGGCGTTGGTCATGGTGGCGAAATTGCGCGACGTCTTGGCGAGACAGACCAGCAGCAAGGGCGGATCGAGCGAAACGCTGGTGAAGGAATTGGCGGTGAAGCCGATCGGCGCCCCAGTGGCGTCATGGGTGGTGACCACGGTGACGCCAGTCAGGAAGGCGCCGAAGGCGTCCCTCAAAGCTCTCGGTTCAAGCGTCATGGCGGGCCTCCTCCCTTGTCCATGTCATCCACTCGGTCAGCGCCGCATTGACGGCTTCCGGCGCCGTGAGGTTCACCATATGGCGGTGCCCCTCGATGATCACCGCCCGGCCGTTTCGGGCGGCTGCCGCCATGGCCTCGGCCATCGCAGGCGTCGAATTCAGATCGCCGTCGCCGGTCAGAAACAGCGACGGGCAGGTGACGTGAGGCCAACGATCCGCATAGGTCGCATCGCCGCCGGCGAAAGCGCCATAGGCGGTGGCGTAACCCTGCTGATCGACCAGCGCCAGCAGGCGCCGGGACAGGGCGTAAGCCTCCTCATGCTCATGCCCTTCGCCAAACCAGCGCCGGAGCGGCGCTTCACGATCGAAGGCGCCTGTGACGATTTCCGCCGCCCGCGCCTTCACCGCGTTGCGGGCCGCGTCGTCCCGCATGTAGACGCCGTTCAGAAGCGCGACCCGCGCCACCTGATCGGGCGCCACAGCGGCGATACCGCCTGCGATCAGCGCGCCCATCGAATGACCGGCGACGCTGACCGGCCCTCTGCCGAGTTCGACCAACACCGTTGCGAACCAGGCTACGAAATCCTCGAGCGACGCGCCGAGGGGAAGGGGGCGGCTTTCGCCGTGGCCCGGCAGATCCACCGCGATCACCTCGAAGCGCTTCGACAACGCCTCGATCTGCGGCGTCCAGGCTTCGAGCCGCATACCCACGCCATGGATCAGAACGAGCGGATCGCCGGCGCCCGCCACGGCATAGGCCGCGCCCGAGGGCGTCTTACACCGCTGCGGGATTGGCGACATCGTGGCCCAACTCCTTGAGATCCTCATAGCGATTGCCGATCCGATGATGCGGACGCCCGCCGATCGACGCGCCGAGCGCAATGACGATTTCATCCGCCGCCGGCGCATCCGGAATGGCGCACTGAATGGTGAGGTAGTGCGAACGACGGCCCTCGTCGTTCTTGTCCATCAGCGGAATCATGATCGGAGCGTTGGCCGGCCCGCGCGTGTTGCAGAAGGCGAGATAGGATTTGGCGCCGACAGCATGGCGATAGTGATTTCCGAACCGGAGCGTGTGGATCAGCGCCGAGGCGTGTTCGATTTCACCATCCAAGCCAACGACAGCGCTTTTGCCATAGCCTTCGACCGCCTCGCCTGAGCCGGCGACATCGAGGATCATCTTGGTCAGGAGCGCGCCGAGCACGGGAGCCGCCGCGTGGATTTCAGGCTTGAGGTTCTCGACGAAGCCACGGCCTGCCCAGGGATTTTTGATCACCGCCATGGCCGCGATCATCTTCAGGGGAACGACGGCTTCCTTGCCGCCCTCGATGAGCGTGTTTTCCACATGAAGAAGAGTTTTGCGTATCACGGGAACCAAGGCCGCCTCCTGTCACTTCGTATGACTGCATGTTGGTATACCATAAGACGACGTGTCAAGAGCTTGCTTGAAACAAATTTTGCGGCTACACGGAACCATGACCTCACAGGACGCTCATCTCGCTGATCTCCGGATCGACACGCCCCCCGCAACGTTGCGGGAAATCGCGCTCGAGCGCATGCGCCGCGCCATCATCGCCGGCCTGTTCGAACCGGGTCAGCGGCTGGTCGAGCGCGCGCTTTGTGAACAGCTGGGCGTGTCCCGCTCGGTCATCCGCGAGGTGATCCGGCATTTGGAGTCCGAGGGACTGGTCGAGAGCATCGCCAAGCAGGGGCCTATCGTCGCCCGGCTCAGTTGGGATGACGCCCGGCAGATCTACGAAATCCGTTCGGCGCTCGAGTCCACGGCGGTCGCCGATTGCGCCCGCCGCGCGGGAGCCAAGGTCAAGGCGCGGCTCGGCGCCGTGCTGAGCGAGCTCGACCGGACATCGAAAAAAAATTCGCCGCCGGCCATCCTCGACGCCACCCATGAATTTTACAAGATCATTTTCGAGACCAGCGGCCATACGATCGCCTGGGAGATCGTCAACCGGCTGAACAGCCGTATTTCGCGCCTCCGCGTCATGACGTTGTCCACCGCCAACCGCACGGTGTCGGGGCCGGCGCGCATGCGGGAAATCTATTCCGCCATCGAAAGAAACGACCCCGAAGCCGCCGCCGCCGCATGCCGGGCCCATGTCGCCGAGGCCTCCAAAATCGCCGAAACCCTGCTCGCCGAACAGGGAGACGTTTGACGCCGTTCTTCGGCGTTGAAAAAACCATGCGCCCAACGCAAAGTTGCAGCGGCCGGTAAACCGGCCGCTGCTCAGTCAACCCGAAAAAGGGTCTGATTAGACGAGCATGAAATCGCCTTGCGACAGCGTCTTCACGTCATCGAGCGTTGCAAGGAGCACGGCCTCCTCGTCGCCCGCCTTGCCGTCCGCATCGAACCAGAGGCGGTGCGTATCGCTTTCGAACAGGAAGGTCGGAGCGGCGGCGGAGAACTCCACTTCATCGGAAACCACGACATTGACGGCTTTTTTTCCGGTCATGTCGAAGTTGATGGCGTTGACCGACAGGCGATCCTGGCCGCGGGTAAAGTCGGTGATTTCATCGCCGGCGTCGAATGCGCTGCTGAACACGAACACGTCCTTGCCCGAGCCTCCGCTCAGGAGATCGCCGTCGAGACCGCCGACCAGCGTATCGTTTCCGCCTCGACCGAAGAGGACATCGTCGCCACTGCCGCCATCGAGATGTTCGCCGCCGTTTGCGCCGCGGATGTCGTCGTCCTTGTCCGTGCCCGTCACCCGCTCGACATTCCTGACGGTGAGCCCCTTCGCCAAACCGTCGTTTTCCGCATTGTCGGCAAGATCGAGTTTGACCGAGGAATCGCCGTAGAAATTGAAGGCCAGCGTGTCCAGGCCCGCGCCGCCATCGAACAGATCCTTGCCGGTGAACTCGTTGCGAACGAGTTGGTCGTCGCCATCGCCGCCATAGAGCTTGTCATCGCCGGCGCCGTCATAAAGGACATCGGCGCCGGCCATGCCCTTCAGTTCGTCATTGCCGACATTGCCGCGCAAGGTGTCTGAACCCGCAGCTGCGGTCACACTATCGGCCCCCGATGTTCCAAAGAAGTCGAGCGCTTCCATGCCCGAAACTGTGGTCGAAGCATTCACCTTCACGGTCCCCGAGGTCAGGGTAAAGCTGACGCCGACATTGAGCGCGGAGACATCGAGGTGAAGGCGGTCGGAACCCGCGCCCCCGGCGGCCTGGTCGCCGGAATTGATGTAAATGTCGTCATTGCCAGCCCCGGCGTCCAGAACGTCGCGATCCGCCTCGATCGACATATGACCTGCATAGAGATGATCGTCCCCGTCTCCACCCTTGAGGTTGTCGCGGCCGGCTCCGCCATAGAGCCAGTCATTGCCGCCGAGGCCGTTCAACGCGTCGGCCCCGTCATTGCCTTCGAACGTGTCGGTGAGCTTGCCGCCGGTGAACTTGTCATCGCCGGAGCCGCCGGAAATGTGGACCTGCTCGAAGTTCTTGAGGATGGCGTCGCCATTGACGAGGCGGGCATTGGCGCTCAGCACGAAACTCAGATTTTTGGTCGTTTCGCCGCGATCGACTTCGGCGAAGTCGACGCCGCTGCCGCCATCGGCCTCCAGCGATCCATAAATGTCGCCAAGACCGGCATTGAATTGGACGCTGTCATTGCCTGCGCCGAGACTGACCTTGCTGAGCCCGTCGCTCGACTGTTCCATGACGGTGATGTCGACCTCGTCATTGCCGTCGCCGCCGATCAGCGTGTTGTCGCCGCCCATATCCATGATTTTGTCGTCGCCCGCGCCGCCGTCGACGAAGTCGCGTCCAATGCCCGCATCGAGGAAATCGTCGCCCTTGCCGCCATAGAGCTTGTCATTGCCCGCTGCCGATTTGAACCACACCTGCTGCGCATCGCCCGCCTTCAGAGTGTCGGATCCCGATCCGGTGAAGACGTTGAATATTTCGGTGTTGGCGGCCGTCGTGCCGTTGGACAGCACGCCTTTGCCCTTGGAGACGTTGAACGTCATGTTCTGGTTGTAGCTGTCGACATACAGATAGGCCGTGTCGAGACCGGTTCCTCCATCGAGAAGATCCTTCTCTCCCTGGGCGATCAGAGTGTCGTTGCCGGCTTCGCCGTACAGCTTGTCGCGACCGTCGCCGGCCTGAAGCGTGTCGTTGCCGGCGCCCGACCGCAACGTGTCGTCGCCGCCATAACCATAGAGATCGTCATTGCCGCCGAGCGTCGTGAATTGGTTGGCGCCGTTGGAGCCATGGAGATCATAGGCTTCGACATGCTGGATGGTCGTTCCGTCCGCGAGTCTGTTGACCAGGTTTTCGGCTTTGGCGGTAAAATTGCCGTCGATATAGCGCAGTTCCAGCCGGTCGACGCCCGCGCCGCCGTCGATGATCTTCTTGCCGGAATCTACGGTGAAGAGAATTTCGTCGTCACCGGCGCCCGCCAGGACCTTGTCGTTGCCGTCACCCGTGATGATGTAATCGTTACCGACACCACCATCGAGGGTGTCGTTTCCGAGACCGCCTGAGAGATAATCATTGCCTGCGCCGGCGACGAGTTCGTCGTTTCCGTCCTCGCCATGCAGCGCATCGACGCCGTTGCCGCCGTCCAGCGCGTCATCGCCATTGCCGCCCGAGAGATTATCGTCGCCATAGCCGCCAAGCAGCCGATCCTTGTCGTCGCCGCCATTGATATAGTCGTCACCCTGGCCGCCGATCAGCATGTCCGCGCCGGCGCCGCCGGAGAGATAGTCGGCTCCGCCCTGGCCATCGAGCCGGTCGGCTCCGCCATTGCCTTGGAAGAAATCATTCCAGCGTCCGCCGGTCAGAGTGTCGGCGCCAGTGTTGGAGCCGTCGATGTAATACTGCTCGATATCATGCAGTCTGGCGCCGTACAGCGTCACGGTCTCGGTGGGATCCGCCGCGGTGAAATTCACGCCGGACGCCCGGCCGGAGAGAAAGAAGCGCACCGTATCCCTGCCCAAACCGCCGTCGATGACGTCCCCCTGGTAGTCGTCGATCTGGTTGTCGGTGAAAGTATCGTCGCCGAGACCGCCCTGCATCGTGTCGGCTCCGGAACCGCCGAGGAATGTGTCGTCGCCCGACCCGCCGTTCAAGCGGTCGTCGTCTTCATCGCCCATCAGTGTGTCGGACTGGAACCCTCCATCCAGTTGATCCCGGCCATCGCCGCCAGACATTGTGTCGCTGCCGAACAGGCCGATCAGATTGTCGGCGCCGCCCATGCCGACCAGCAAGTCGGTCTCATTGCTGCCGATGATGGTTTCCGCTGCATCCGTTCCATATTTCGTCGTCATGATATCTTCCCATTTTTCAGACGCATGCCGGCCAAACCCTCCTCGGGCCCTCACGCCGGCTGCGTGGTCTTCCGAACCCTGCGCTCGGATGGGGATCTTGTGTCATACGCCAAAAAGCCTGCCTGTTTCCGCCGGAACAGGGCTGGCGCAGTCACGGCGTGCAGCCGATCGGGCCGCGGCAAATGAATGCGCTGCGATCGATTGCGCCCGGCTTTTTGTTCCCGGCGCCAGCTAAACCCACGAGATGGACGCGAGCTGAGGCTCCAGTCGGCTTGGCAAGGGAGAGGGGAGGGCGGAAGGGGAGGGCGTTTAAGCCGAATTTCGCAGCATCAGCGCGGCTTCCAAAAGTATGCGGTCGCGGGCGAGCCTTGGATCGTCCCCTTCGGTCTCGCCGAGTTTCCGCAGGAGGAGCGCCATCGCCAAAGATCCGATCTGGGCATAATCCTGCGCCACCGTGGTCAACGGAGGACAGGCGTAGCGCGACAACGGATGATCGTCATGACCAGCGATACGAAGATCGCAACCCTCTCCATGCCCGATCTTGAGGCCGCGCCGCCAGGCAGCAGCGAGCACACCGAAAGCGATCCGGTCATTGGCGCAGACCAGCGTGCGGCTCCGAGGGGCTTGCTGCTCGAAAAACGCGGTCGCCTGCTCAAAGCCGAACTCCTCGAAATCCCAGGTGGAATGTGCGGACAGTTCGACGATGTCGGGCCTATGCCCCTGCGCCGACATGGCTTCGACATAAGCATCGCGACGGTCAGCGGCATTGTGGTTGACCGGCGGCATACCGAAAAAGGCCGGCGGTTCGCCGCTGCGACAGAGATAATCGACGATGAGCGCGAAACTCTTGCGGTTGTCGGTGCCGACAAAGGCCGCATCCTTGTCGGGCGGCGCGTCGACATGTACGACCGGTATGGCGCGCCGCAGTTTCTCCAGCGCCCTGCCGCTGGCGCCATGCCCCGTGGGCGCCACGATCGCTCCGGCGACATTCATTGAAGAAAGTGTGGCGATGGCCTCTTCCTGCTTCTCGGTCCGACCATCCGACGACAGGATGAACGCCACAAATCCCGCCTCCGCCGCCACCTGCTCTATGCGCCGCGCCAGCGCCATGAAAAATGGATCCAATGCATTGGGTATTATTACGCCGAGGATATTGCTGCGTCGACGGTTGAGGTTCACCGCCAGGAGATTGGGCTTATAGCCGCATCTGGCGATCGCCGCCTCGATCTTTACCCGCGTCGTCATACGCACGGACGCCGGATCATGGAAATATTTCGACACGGTCGGCCGGGAAAGGCCGACAAAGCGCGAAAACTCCTCCATGGTCTTGATGCCCGCCGCCAAAAAAATCGCTCCCTCATCCGCTCCAAGCATGACAGGTAAAGCGCATAATTGACGCATGTCCAGTTTTTCTTTCGAGTTCATGCCCTAGGATGAAGCCGCAAGTGTCAATTCCCTTTCACCCCGCACGCAAATTTTTTACGCGCGTCAATTTTTGTTGACCACAGCGCCAGCACCGACTTAGATGCCTTATATTTCAAGTCACTGGGCATGGGAGGCAGGGCCTTGAACGCATCAACCGGCATCGCGGACGAGGCCCTTGGGCCGACCATCACGATCGGCGAGATCCTCGTGGAGATCATGGCGACGACCATAGGGGAGGGGTTTCGGGAGTCGCAACCCTTGACCGGACCGTTTCCGAGCGGAGCGCCGGCGATCTTCATCGATCAGATCGCCAAGCTCGGTGGCGGCTGCGGCATCATCGCCGCGGTCGGCGACGATGATTTCGGCTGGCTAAACATCAATCGACTCGAGGCGGACGGCGCTGACGTCTCGGCCATCGCGGTGCTTGCCGACCAGCCGACCGGCTCCGCCTTCGTCCGCTATCGGGCGGATGGATCGCGCGACTTCGTGTTCAACATTGCCCGCTCCGCCGCCGGTCATGTCCGTCTGACCGACCAGGCCCGAACCCTGATCGACCGCGCGGGCCATCTCCACGTGATGGGCTCGGCCTTCGCCATTCCCGCAATCGGCGCGATCGTACTCGACGCGTTGCGGACGGTGAGGGCGAAGGGTGGGTCGGTGTCGCTCGATCCCAATGTCCGAAAGGAATTGCTGTCGGGCGGGCAGGGGAGGGAAGCGCTGGACGAGGTTCTGGCGCAAGCCGATCTGTTGCTGCCTTCGGGCGAAGAATTGTTTGCCGCAGCCGGCGTCGCCGATGAGGCCGAGGCGATCGAGAGTCTCTTGGCGCGAGGCGCGCGCGAGATCGTCGTCAAGCGCGGCAAGGCCGGCGCGTCGGTGTTCAGCGCATCGGGTCGATTGGATCTCGAAGCGTTTCAAGTCGAGGAACTGGATCCTACCGGGGCCGGCGATTGCTTCGGCGCCACCTATCTGACCTGCCGCCGCAAGGGCATGTCGATGGAGCAGGCGCTGCGCTACGCAAATGCCGCCGGGGCGCTGACGGTGACGCGTCGCGGCCCGATGGAAGGAACCTGCGGCTTTGCAGAACTCGACAGCTTCATCGCCAGCCAGGAGGGAAAGCCTACCCCATGAGCGCGCTTCTCCTGCAATTGGCCGAGGCCCGGCGTCTCGGACGCCCTTTCGGCATCGCCTCAGTCTGTTCGGCCCACCCGACCGTGCTGCGCGCCGCCATCCGACGGGCCAAGCAACGCGGCAGACACGTGTTGATCGAAGCCACTTGCAATCAGGTCAATCATCTCGGCGGTTACACCGGAATGACGCCCGCCGATTTCCGCGCCTTCGTCGAAGCAATCTGTGCTGAGGAGGGGCTGGCCTTTGATCAGGTCATTCTGGGTGGCGATCACCTGGGCCCCAATCCCTGGCGGGGCGAGGAGCCGATGACGGCAATGGCCAAGGCCGAGGCGATGGTGGAGGCATACGTCGCCGCCGGGTTCGGCAAACTGCATCTGGATACGTCCATGGCCTGCGCGGGCGAATCCCAAGCGCTTGCCGAAAGCGTGATCGCCGAACGCGCCGCGCGCCTTTGCGGCGTCGCGGAAGCAATGGCTTCCCGTCTGAACCTGTCGAAACCGCTCTATGTGCTCGGCACGGAAGTGCCTGTTCCAGGCGGCGCCGACCATGTGCTCGACACCGTGGAGCCGACCCGCCCGGACGCTGCGGAGGCGACGATCGCCTATCATGCCGAGATATTTGATAAGGCGGGTCTGGCGGAGGCTTTCTCACGCGTCATCGCTTTCGTCGTCCAGCCCGGCGTGGAATTCGGCAGCGACAATGTCATCGCCTATGATCGTCAGAGGGCCAGAAGCCTTGCAGCCGTGCTCGAGCACCATCCAAACCTGGTCTTCGAGGCTCATTCCACCGATTATCAGTCGCGTGAGGCCCTGAGGGCGCTCGTGGAAGACGGCTTCCCGATCCTGAAAGTCGGCCCCTGGCTGACCTTCGCCTATCGCGAGGCGATCTATGGGCTGGACATGATCGCGGCAGAACTCGTTGCCGAATATGGCGGCCGGCGGCTGCGCGACCGGATGGAGGCGCTGCTGACTGCGGATCCCAAAGACTGGCGCGGACATTATCACGGCGACGACACCGCGCTCGCGCTGCAACGTCACTACAGTTATAGCGACCGCATCCGCTATTACTGGAACCGGCCGGAAGCCCATGCGGCCGTCGAAGATCTGCGCCACGCCCTGTCAGGACTGAAAATACCGGAAACGCTGTTTCATCAATATCTTCCGTCGCTGGCTTCAAGCCTTGCATCGCAGGCGATGGAAGAGATCCTCATCGCCGCCGTCGATCAGGTGCTCGACCTCTATGACCAAGCTGCCGGCGACCCGACATGACCCTCTGCGCACGCCGCCGGCAAGTCGGCGCGACGATCATAGTTTCAGCTTCTCACCCAGCCAGGCAAGCGTCGCCGCCTCATCGAGCGGCGCCGTGGTGTTGATCGTCAGGGAGGGCGCCCGCCCAGTGGGCGCGGCGCGGCGCGCCAGCTCAATCAGTTCCGGCACATAGCTTTCGCCGGGATGTCCCGGCAGACGCTCCGTCAATCGCGCCCGATAGCGTTCGCCGATCACCTCGGGCGGCGCCGAGCACCAGAGTTCGGCCAGCCCATCCACGCCTGAAGACGCGAGATACCCATCCAATTGCTCAAGCGGCTGAAAACCAAACCAGGCGTCGATGACGAAGCCCGCGCCGGGCGGCGCGGCGGCCACGATGTCCCAGATCGCCCGATAACTCGCTTTGCCGAGCCTGCGGTTGAACAGGCGATCGACATCGTCGAGTTCGGCCAGGAAGGGGTTCTTGACCACGTCGAGCGACAGCATCTGCCAGCCCAGACGATTTGCAATTTGCGAGGCCACCCGACTTTTGCCGGAGGCCGGCACGCCATTGACGAGCACGACTTTCTTGGCCGTGCCGCGCGTTCCGGCAAGCTCGAGCGCGGCCAGCCCCGCCCCGATCATGCCGGCGTCATCGTCGAGCGCTGCGGTTCGCACCGGCGTCTGATACCATCGGCCGATCGCAGGCGCGAAATCCAGCGCGCCGACCGCGCACCCCCCAAGCCCGCCGCCGAGCAGCAGCACATCGGGATCGAACGTTGCCGACAGCGTGTTGATTGCCGCCCGCAACGGTTTCGCCCAACGCCCGAGCAAAGCGCGATGCGGCTCGTCACCGGAGGCCGCGCGTTTCAGGATCTCCTCGCAACGTATACCGCCGGGCAATCCTGCCTCGTTGGTCAGCCGTCCGAGCGCGGTGCCCGAAGAATAGAGCTCCACGCAGCCCGCCTGTCCACAAACGCAGATCGGGCCATCGGCCTGCACCACGACATGGCCAAGTTGGCCCGCCGCCTGCTTGCCATTGACGATGCGGCCGTCCAGCATCGCCGCGCCGCCGATGCCGGTGCCGATCGTCAGCATCACCACATTGGCGAGCCCTTTGGCGGCGCCGACCCGGGCTTCGGCGATGAGCGCCATCGAGCAGTCATTCTCGATGCGAACGGGGCGGCCGAACTCCCGTTCGATCCGGCCCTTCACATCGACGCTGGAAAGATCGAGAAAACCGCCGGAAAGCACCGCGCCGCTGCGGGCGTCGACCCTGCCAGGCACGCCGATGCCGATCGCGCGCACACTGGGTCCGTCGAACTCGCGAATGAGTTCGCAGAACATGTCGAGCGCGCGGCGCGGCTCTCGGCACCCCTCGACGATTTTCTTGTCGAGGATCACGCCGTCCGCGCTGATCCGGGCGGCGCGCATGCGCGTGCCGCCGATGTCAAGGCCGATCGCCTCATCCGCCATGCCGGCCTCCGTCACGCCGCCTGGCGGCGCTGGGTCTTGGCGTAGCGATCGATGATCGCTTGGATCTCGCGCAGGCGCGGAACAGCGATTTCCTGCAGGCGGGATTTGGTGACCGTGCGATCCAGCGAAATGCAGTCCTTCCACAGGGAACGGCCCGCGATCACGCCGGAAGCGCCATGCTTCATCGCGCTTTCCACCTGCACCAGGAAGGTCGAATGATCTACGCCGGCCGACAACACCGCCCAGGGCGTGTCGCCGCAGAGCTCGGAGACGGCGGCGCAGGCGTCATCCGACCCCGGATAGGGAATCTTCAGCACCTTGGCGCCGAGGTCGAGGCTCATCCGGCAGCCGTCGAGAATGAGCTGCGGGAAAATCGCCTCATAGGCTTCCTTGCTTTCGTCTTCGAGCCGATAGGTCAGGAATTCGACGACGAGGAACAGTTCTTCACGCGCGAAATCGTCGATGCAATCCTTCAGGATTTCGAGATTGCGGGTGTTGGCCTCGGGCTTGTCAGAACGGAGATAAACCATGATCTTGCCGCCGGTGCCGCCGAGTTCGCGGACCTTGCGGGCATTGACGCCGTCGCAGAGCTTGGAGATGCGGTAACCCTCGGGCGACACGTCCCAACCGGACGCGTCCAGGCCGATCAAAAGCGCGGTGTTGCGCGGCAGGACCCAATTGTCGACGAGATGCGGAACGGCGCAGACCGGGTCGACCAGCACGCAGCCGGCTTCCGATGCGAGGTAACGCGTAATGTCAGCCTTGGTGTCGCCGAGCACCTCGTTGGCGATTTTCGCTTGCGCTTCGGGATCATCCGCCAGCAATTGTCGCATGCCGCCGCGCTGGTCGCACGCAATCACCATCATCGCGCCATTGTCGTCACAGATCTGCTGGTAGCCGCGCAATTCGGCCGTAGTCATCATGCCCATCGTTTCTCTCCCATGGCGGGTCCAGGCCCGCAATTTCAGCATTTCAGATCGAACACCCCCGGAAAACCACAGGCAACAGAACGCCCTTGGCGGAAATGCGCTGAATTCCGGCCCTCATTGCTGATAACAGCGTCGTTTCAAGCGTTGCTAAACTGATGGTTTTCGGCGATAACTCCTCCAGCAATCGTGTAACACGTTTCTGAAAGGAATTGCAAGCTGCCTCCCCAACCCGCTCAGGAAACGGCGGCGACCCGCGCCATGCTGCATATGGTGGCCAAGCTGCATTATGTCTCCGACATGTCGCAGATCGATATTGCGCGGAAACTCGGCATGTCCACGGCCACGGTCTCCCGCATGTTGCAAAAGGCCCGGGCCGTCGGCATCGTCAGGATCGAGGTGCTCGATCTCGTCTCGCCCGAAGAGATTACCGCTGAACTGATTGCGGCTCTGGGCCTGAAGGCGGCGGCGGTGATCGATACGCCGCAAAGCGGCGTGCTCGGCGCGCTGGCCCAACCGCTGGGCGGCCTTCTCAAGGCGGCCGGTCTCGGCGAAGGCGCGGTGATCGGTCTGGGGTGGGGACGGGCAGTGCGCGAGGTGGTGCTGGCGGGACTGCCGCCGCTCGGCGATGCTCAAGTCGTCCCCTTGAACGGCGGCATGCAACAGGCGGCGCCGCATTTTCAAATCAATGAATTCGTCCGCTCGGCTGCCGAGCAGATCGGCGGCCAGCCGAGATTTCTGCACGCGCCCTATCTTTCCTCGCTCGAACTCCGCGACGCATTTCTATCGGACGCCTCGGTGCGAGAGACCATCGCGCTCTGGGACCGGCTCGATTGCGCCATAGTCGGCGTCGGCCTGACGCATGCGCCGCAACCAACCGAGGCCAGCGCCGCCACCGCCAGCGAGAAGGCGCTGATCAATGCCGCCGGCGATGTGATCCGTCATTACGTGGCGGTCGACGGCAGATTGCTGCCCTGGGATGGCGAGGAGAGGATGATCGCAGCGAGCCCGCAACAACTGCGCCAGACCCCACTCTCGATCGGCGTCGTCGCCTCACCGGAGAAGGCGGCAGGCGTTGTCGGCGCTGTGAGATCCGGCATGGTCAACGCCGTGGTGACGGACACGACCACCGCGCAGGCGGTCATCGACCTCATCAGCGCAGAGCGCTCTCCAGATTAACGCAAAAAAACGCAAGAAATATCTTTCAGGAAAATATTTCACTTGACGCCAGCTCTGAACGAGCGTGAATATGGGCCATGCACGATCCCGAGGAGGAGTGGATCGGGCTATCCCAACACGCACATCTCGAGGAGGAGACTATGGAGCGTCGTTCATTTTTCAAGGCGGCCGGTGCGCTCGCAATGGCGAGCGCGGTCGCGCTTTCGGCAGGAAGCGCTGGCGCGCAGGACAAAAAATTCACTATCGCCCTCATTCCGGGCCTGACCACGGACGCCTTCTACATCACCATGCGCAAGGGCGCGGAAGCCGCCGCCAAGGCGGTCGGAGCCGAACTCGTGTTCCAGGGCGCGTCGGATTTCAACCCGGTCACCCAGGTTCCGGTGCTCGACGCCGTGATCGCCAAGAAGCCTGACGCGATCCTGATTGCGCCGACCGACAAGACGCAGCTCGTGCAGCCGCTCAAGAAGGCCGCCGACGCCGGCATTCCCGTGATCACCGTCGACACCTTCATCGGCACCGGCCAGTATCAGACGGGCGCCGGCGACGCCGATTTCCCGATCTCCTATGTGGCGTCCGACAACGTGCTCGGCGGGGCAATCGCCGCCCGCGCTTTGGCCGCGGCGATCGGCGACAAGGGCAAGGTCTATGTGTCCAACGTCAAGCCGGGCATCTCGACCACCGACCAGCGCGAGGAAGGCTTCAAGGCCGAAATGGCCAAGCATCCCGACATTACAGTCCTGGAAACCCAGTTCAACGACAACGACGCCAACAAGGCCGCGTCCCAGCTGCAGGCCGTCTATGCCCGCAATCCCGATCTTTCGGGCGTGTTCGGCGCCAACCTGTTCTCCGCCCTCGGCGCCGCCAACGGCGTTCAGCAGGCCGGCCAGATGGGTAAAGTCCGCGTCGTGGCCTTCGACGCGCCCGGCAGCATCGTCGACAACATCAACGGCGGCCTCGTCGACATGGCGATCGCCCAGCATCCGGCTGAAATCGGTTATTTCGGCGTCATGGCCGCCTATGCGCATCTGACCGGCAATTCCGTGCCGACCGCGATCGGCACCGGCTTTACCGTGATCGACAAGTCCAACCTGTCCGATCCGAACGTCGCCAAGTTCATCTACTCGGAATAACTTTTACTCCCTGAGCCTCGGCGCCCACGCTTTGCGTTGGGCGCCGCTTTTCCTCGTTTGACGCGTCGGGGCGATGTTGTTCGCCCGGTCGCCGGGACTGAACCCGGGAAAACCAATGACGGATATTGCAACCATGACGACCGAGGCCGAAAAACACGTCGCGCCGCAGGCCGACCACGCCGAAGCCGGCAAGACGCTGCTGCAGCGCATCGCCCAACTGAGGGCCTGGCTTTTTCTGGCCGCTCTCATCATCATTTTCGAAATCTGGTCCCGCGTCTCGTTTGGCGGCACCTTCGCCTTTTCCTCGTTCAACTGGCAGTCCGTGGCGATCTTCGCCGTGGCGCCGCTGCTGATTGCGGTGGGGCAGACTTTTGTCATCATTTCCGGCGGCATCGACCTGTCGACCGGCTTCATCATGGGCCTGGCGGCCGTCGTCGCCGCGCATTTGACCAATATCGCCGGTGTCTACATGCCGCTGCCGTTCGCCATGCTGTTCGGCATCCTCGCGTCTATTCTCGCGGCCGCCGTGCCGGGCGTGGTCAACGGCTTGCTGATTTCCCGACTCAAGATCCCGCCCTTCATCGGCACGCTCGGCATGTTCGGCGTCGCCCGCGGCGCGGCCTTTCTTCTCGCCGGCGGCACCACCGTGCCTGTCAGCAATTCCTGGTTCGCCGCATTGGGCAATGGCCGTCTGTTCGGCGTGCCCTATCTGGTCATCGTCACCGCGATCTTCGTCTTGGCCATGCACTACGTGCTTAGCCAGACGCGCTTCGGCCAGCACAATTACGCCATCGGGGCCAACGCTCAGGCCGCGCGCCGGGCTGGCATCGACATCAAGGCGCATATCCTCAAGCTCTATGTCCTCTCGGCCATGTGCGCAGGCTTGGGCGGCGCGCTTTATGCGGCGCGCTTCACCGCCGGCGCAGCGCAGGCCGGCGAACCGCTGCTGCTCGATTCCGTCGCCGCCGTGGTCATCGGCGGCGCGTCGCTGTTCGGCGGCTCGGGCTCGATCATCGGCACGGTTGCCGGCGCTCTCGTCATCGCCGTGATCCAATACGGCCTCGTCTTCATCGATGTCGAACCGTTCTGGCAGTTCATCGCCGTCGGCGTCGTCATCATCATTTCCGTGCTGATCGACCAGGCCCAGCGCCGGTTCAGCGGAGGCAAGCAGGATGAATAGTCAAACGCCGCTTCTCGAAGTCCGCAATCTCTCCCGTCATTTCGGCGCGGTCCGGGCGCTCGAAGGTTGCTCCATGGTGGTCCGCCCCGGCGAAGTCGTGGCGCTGGCCGGCGACAACGGCGCAGGCAAGACCACGATGATCAAGGCGCTCTCCGGTGTCTATCCGCCGACATCGGGTGAAATCCTGATCGAAGGCGAAGAGGTGAAGTTCGGCTCGCCGCAGGAGGCGCGCGCGCTCGGCATCGAGACGATCTATCAGGATCTGGCGCTCGCCGACAATCTCACCATCGGCGCCAATATCTTTCTCGGCCGCGAACCGATGCGCAAGTTGTTCGGCTTCCTGCCGGCGCTCGACCGCAAGAAGATGGCCGAGGCCGCCCGCGACACGATGGCCAAGCTGGATTTCCACGTCAAACGGCTGGACGCCCCGGTGAGCAACTTCTCTGGCGGTCAGCGTCAGGCTGTGGCCATCGGCCGCGCCGTCTACTGGAACGCCAAGATCCTGATCATGGACGAGCCGACCGCAGCGCTCGGCGTGCCGGAACAGCGCAAGGTGATCTCGCTGATCAAGGCGCTGAAGGCGCAAGGTAAGGGCGTGATCTTCATCTCGCATAACCTGCAGGACATTTTCGCCGTCTCGGACCGTATCGTGGTGCTGCGCCGCGGGGTCGTCGCCGGCGAAAGGCAGATCGCCGATACGACGCATGACGAGATCGTCAAGCTGATGATCGGCGGCTGATCGTCCCGCGCTTCGATATCGGAGGCTCCGTCTTTAGTGTCGGGTCCTCCTTAAGCCTTGGCAAAGGCGACCAGCCCTTGATATGAGGCGAAAAGCGCGGGAGCGACGGCATCCCGCGTATTCAAGGGGAATAGATATGCAGAAAGAGACGGCGGCCAGCGCCGCGCTGCCGGCGGTGCGGCAGAACCGCCTCATCGATCTTCTCAGGCAGCATGGGCAACTGACCGTCAACGAATTGATGGAACAGCTTGCCGTTTCTCGCGACACGGTCCGGCGGGATCTCGATCAGCTCGAACAACGTGGACTTCTGCTGCGCACCCATGGCGGCGCCGTGTTCAACGATGCGCTGGTGCGCGTCGACACCACGCTGGGCAGCCGCATGGACGCCTATACCGCCGCCAAGCAGCGGATCGCCAAGAAGGCGGCCTCGCTCATCCGCAATGGCGAGACGCTCATCGTCAATGGCGGCTCATCCACCTGCTATTTCGCCGCCGCGCTCGGCGAACGACGTGATCTCACATTGATCACCAACAATCTCCGCATTCCGCCTGTGGCGCCTGACAATGCCGTCAGGGCGCTGCATATTCTCGGCGGCGTCTATTGGCCGGTGTCGCAGGTGACGATCGGCGCAGTCGGCTTTCCCGAAGTCTCCGGCATCAGCGCCGACACGGCCGTGATCGGCGCCACCGGCCTATCGGTCGCCGGCGTCACCATGGGGCGGCTCGACGAGGCGTCGGAGACGGCGGCGATGATCAAGATCGCCAGCCGCGCCATCGCGCTGATCGACCATTCGAAATTCGGCGTCACCGCCTTCGCCAAGATCGCGACCTTCGCGCAGATCGGCGTGGTGATCACCGATGAATGGCCGCCCGAGCCGATCGCCCAGGCGATGAAGAAGGCCGGAACCCAGCTGATTGTCGCTTGACCTCAAAGGGACCGCAGCCAAGCCATGCGCGCCGGCAGATCAGGATCGTTGAAGGCAAGCGAGCCCATCACCACCGTCTGCGCTCCCGCCTGGCGGAGAAGCGGAACCGTCGTCTCGCGAATGCCGCCGTCCGCCGCCAGAACCGCATTGTCGCGGCCGGAGGCAGCGATGAGCGCGCCGGCTTCCTGGAGCCGGGGGCAGGCGGTTTCCGACAAGCCTTGGCCCTTGACGCCGACGGCCGTGCCGAGCAGCGTGACGAAATCCAGCCTCGACACGTAAGGCGCCAGCGCCGACACCGGCGTTTCCAACCGTAACACAAGCCCCGCTTTCACACCCAATTCCGCGATCAGATCCAGCCCTGCGCTGGTGACGTCGCCGGTCTCGGGATGAAAGGAAATCAGGTCGGCGCCGGCTTCGGCAAACTGACGGATCTGGCTGAGCAGGATGTCGCCCTCGATCATCAGATGCACATGGATCGGCTTGGCCGTGACTTTGCGGATGCGGGCGATCTGGTCGGGAAACATCAGGAAGGACGGGGCGAAACGGCCGTCTGCAGCGTCGGCGTGATAGAGATCGACGAACTCATCGACCCTGAGTATATCGGCTTCGAGATTGGCGAGGTCGGCCGACCACAGCGAATATTCCGCCATCAGGCGCGCGCGCGGCAAAATGTCGAACCAGTCGGACTTAGGCTTCAGGCTCATGATCGGGAATCCCTGGATGTCATTCGGAAGAAAGCGGATAGCGCGCCCTTGAGTTCGGCGGCATAGGCCGTGCGGTCCACGGCTTTCGGCGTGATTTCGGCGCAGACCGCGCCGGGGATAAGCGAGGCGAGTTTTCGCGCGTAATCGAGCGGGTGGACGACGTCGACCCCGTGCCCGACCGTCAATGTCGGGACGCGAATGGCGGCAAGATCGTCTTCCGTCACCCCCGGGCCATCAAGCGCGATGTCCAGCAGGAGAGCGGCGAGTTGATCCGGTTCTGGATGGGCGAAGAAACCGAGCAGCGAGGCGAGATTGTCGGGCGCGTGCTCCGCCAGATAAAGCCCGATCGGGGAGGCGGCGAAACTGTCGCGCCCCTCCGCGCCATGCGCCCGGAGATGATGGGCGACCGCCACGAATGGCTGCATATTGGTGGGCGCGGCAGCCGTCAGCCAGGCGGGGCGCACCAGCGCGAGCGCGTCGATGCGATCGGGAAAACGGCAGGCGATGTTGAGCGCGACGGCGGCGCCCATGGAAACGCCGCCTATCGAAAACCGTTCGAGGCCGAGACTGTCCGCCGTGGCGATGACGTCATCGGCAAAGCGGGCGATGGAATAGCGCCCTTTGGGATCAAAGGGGCTGAGCCCATGGCCTCGGCATTCCACCGTGACGCGCCGGCACGGCAAATCGCCGGGAAAGCTGTCGGCGATCTGGTTTCTGTCGCCGCCCAGACCATGTTGAAAGACGATAGGCGCGCCCGAGCCGATATCCACGACATGGAGCGACGGCGTCGAGACCAGCGTCAGTTTTTCCGCCATCATACAGCCAGCCTCCGGAGAAAGTCTGAAACTTCAGGCGCTTCCGCAGCCGACAATCCATGCGTCACCACTGGACCATCAAAGCCGGCTGCCTTCAAGCGGCGAAACATATCCGGGAAATCCACGACGCCGCGACCGGCGGTGACGAAATCGCCATCGGCGTCGCGATCCTTGGCATGCGCCATGGCGATGCGGGGACCGAGCGCGTCGATCGCGGCAGCCACGATCGCGCGGGCTTCTTCCACGCTCGCCATTTCGAACAGATTGGCGGGGTCCAGCACGATTTTCAGCCTGTCAGAGGGCACGGCGGCGAAAAGCCGTGCGGCGTCATGGGCGTCGCGGATGACATTGGCCCGTTCCGGCTCGATGCCGAGGCAAACGCCATGCGCTTCTCCAAGCGTTGCGGCGCGGCCCATCTCCTTGATGAGATCCCGCCAGGCCTCTTCCGTCTGATTGTCCGGATGATGCCGCCATTGATCGTCGGCGTCGCGCGTGCCGGTGCACAAAGTCACCAAGGGAATGCCGAGATCGGCTGCCGCGCGGATAGCGACGCCGAGCCTGACGAGACCCTCGGCGCGAAGGGCCTTATCGGGATGGATCATGTTGTAGGTCGCAGACAATGCCGAAATCTCGACGCCGGACGTTTCGCGCGCCACCGAGATATCCTCGAGCACGGCCTCGTCGAGACTGTCCGGCATCGGGGGCAGGCCGCAACAGGCGAAATTGAACTGCACGCAGTCATAGCCCGCAGCCTTGGCGGCCGCGAGCACAGGGCCGGGCCGCTCGCCCGCAAATGTCTTGGCGAAAATGCCGATCCTCATCAGACGGCTCCCCTGATGTCTGCGACAAAGACTTTGTCGCCGCTCTCGGCCGAGCGGGCGATGGCCGCCATGGCCTTCACGCTCGCCAGTCCATCGGCGATATCGGCGCCCTGCATCGGCGCCCCGTCGAGAATGACGCGGGCAAAACCTTCGAGCTGCCGGCGATAGAAGTGGCCATCCGCGCCGAGCGGGCGATGATAAGTCGCGTCGCGCTCGTCGAAGATCTCGACTTCGGAAGACCGGTAATACCAGGGATTGAAGGTCTTGGCGGTGACGCTGCCGTTCTGGCCGTAGAGCTGAAAGCCCTCGTGCCAATCCATTCGCACCGCCACCGTCAGGTCGAGATGCCCCAGAGACCCATCGGCAAATTCCGTCTCGACGAACCAGGAATAGGCGCCGAACCGTTCGAGCAGTCGCGCCCGGACCCAAGTGATCTCGCCGCAGAGATAGCGGGCGAGATCGACCAGATGGCAGCCATGCGCCAGCATGTAGTAGCGCTTGAGATCGGCCTTGGGATTCTCCTTCGGCTTGAGCGCCGCCTTGCTGAGAACAGGCAGAGGCTGAACCGCATCGGTCATCGTGTAGCGATGCGTGCTGTCGCAATACCAGGCCTTCAGCGCCAGGCGCTCGCCCATATCCCTGTCGATGAAACGCTTCGCCGCCTCGATGCCGGGGTCGAAGCGCTTCATATGGCCGATCTGCAGCACTTTACCGGTTCGCTCCACCACCGCCTGAAGCGTCTCGACCTCCTCAACGGAAAGGCCGATCGGCTTTTCGCAGAGCACATGCTTGCCGGCTTCCAGAGCCTTGATCGAGGCGGGCACATGGAATGCGTCCGATGTGGCGATGATCACCGCCTCGAGCTCGGGATCGGCGAGCATCTCGTCATAATCGAGATAGATCTTGTCGGGCTCGTAAGTCGCGCCCATGCGGCGGGCGAGGTCTTCGGCGGCGTCGCAGATTGCGTAGAGACGGCAATTGGCGGCCTTCACGGCGGATTCGAAATGCGCGAACTGGGCGATCGGGCCGCAGCCCAACACGCCGACCCGCAACTGCCGGCTGTCTTTCTTCACGGTTTCCTCCCAAAAATCCGTCGAGAAAGAAATGCGCTCTTCTGCCGAATGTCAAGAGATATGAGCAGATAAACGCATAAATGCTGAATTCAAATCAAGCGACCCCGAGGCCTGCGAGCAGCCCGCCGTCGATCCGATAATCCGCTCCGGTGATGAAACCGGACTTCTCCGACGCCAAAAAACAGACGATGCGCGCCACCTCTTCCGGCTCGCCGATGCGGCCGATCGGATGCGCCGCGCCGAAGCGGCGGAAGACATCCTCGACATCGGCGTCGTCGCCATCGAAGGTGCGGGCCGCGAGTTCCAGAATAGGCGTGCGGACGGAGCCCGGGCTGATGGAGTTCACCCGCACATTGGCTTTGGCGTGATCGAGCGCCATGGCGCGGGTGAGGGCGTGAATCGCGCCTTTGGTGGCGACATAGGCGGCGACATTCTTCTGGCAGGCATGCCCCTGCACCGAGGCGATGTTCAGGATCGCGCCGCCGCCGTTCTTTTCCATCAGGGGTATTCCGTATTTGCCGGTCAGCTGGATCGAGCCGACATTGACGGCATAGGCGCGCAGAAAGGTCTCATGCTCGGTCGTGACGACCGTGCCATAGGGGTGCACCGCCGCCGAATTGACGATGACGTCGAGACCACCATGCTCGCATCCAAGCGCCTCGAAGGCCGCAGCCACCTGATGTTCATCGGCGACATCGGCCTGCCGCACGGCAAGGGGCAGCGCCTCGCCAGCGGCGATCTCGGCCAGTTCTGCGTTCGCCTTGGGGTCGATGCCGAGCGCAATCACCGTGGCGCCCTGTTTCGCCAGCGCGATCGCCGATGCTCTGCCGATGCCGGACGTGCCGGTCACCACGGCGATTTTTCCCGAGAACTCCACGCTTACTCCTCCCTGTCCGCCGTAGGGCGCACAAAACGCATGCCGTAATCCAGATGCCGGCTCAGCAGATAGGCATAGGCGATACGGTCTTTTGCTCTCAAAGCTTCGACGATCGCTTGATGATCCCGCCAGGTCTCCTCGTTGACGAACCGCGTCTCCTTGCCGAGCCGCATGAGCTCAAGCATGGTTTGCCGCTGGTGGCGATAGCTCGCAAGCAACACCGCATTGCCGGCCAGCGCCACCAGTTTCTCGTGAAAGGCATAGTCGGCTTCCGCCGCTTCGGCCACTGTAGCGCTGTCCAGTATGTTTAGATTGGCGACGTCCAGGTCAGCGAGCTGCGCCTCCGTCAGCGTCGGCAGCGCCGCCTCTCCGGCGCCGGTCTCGACGATCTTGCGAAAGCCCTGCACCTCACGAAAAGACGCCGGCGAGATCGCGTGATGCAGAGTAAGAAGCGACGACATCGCGTCCGAATGGCGGTTGGCAAGAACTGCGCCAGCCTTGGGCTTGATGTCCACGATCCCATAGGCGCGCAGATATTGCAGCGCTTCGCGGACCGTGTTGCGGCTCGCGCTGAATTGCTGCGCGAGGTCGCGCTCGGTCGGCAAGGCATCGCCGAAAGACAGTCGCCGTTCGGCGATCATCTCCTGAATCCGCTCCACCAGCCTCGAAACGGCCGAGCCGCCGGGCTTGCGAGCGCCGCTCTCCGCTGGCTCGATCTGCATCCTGTCCTCCCGTCTCAATTGTTGGACCAAGATCAGCCAATCGTCAACATGGCGCCCTCAGAATCATCATATTGATCTCGCCAACATTCTGTGGTCCAACAATACGGCAAGGGAGGATGATGATGCAGGAATGTTTTCGCTGGTATGGGCCCAATGACCCCGTCACGCTCGACCATATCAAACAGGCCGGCGCCACCGGCGTCGTCTCGGCGCTGCATCACATCTATGACGGCTCGACCTGGCCTGAAGATGAGATCCTCACCTATAAACGGCGGATCGAGGCCGAGGGGCTCGAATGGTCGGTGGTCGAAAGCATTCCGGTCCACAATTCGATCAAGATTGGCGGCCCCGAGCGCAGCGCCTATATCGGCCGTTACAAAGATACGATCAGGACGCTGGCGAAGGCCGGCATCCGCACGATCTGCTACAATTTCATGCCGATGGTCGACTGGACGCGTACGGATCTGATGTATCGCATGCCCTCGTCAGGTTATGCGCTCCGCTTCGACGCCATCGATTTCGCCGCCTACGACCTGTTCATCCTAGCGAGACAGGCTGCAGAGGCAGACTACTCCCCCGCACGCATCGCCGAAGCGCAGGCTCGGTTCGAGACCATGGACGAAGCGACCCAGGCGCGCATCGAGAAAAACCTGATCGCCGGCCTGCCGGCCACCGAGCGCGTCTATGATCGCCCGGCCTTCCGCGCCGCCCTTGCCGATTACGCTGGCATCGACGCCGAGACGCTGCGCGGCAACCTCCATCATTTCCTGCGCGAAATCGTCCCGGTCGCGGCCGAATGCGGCGCGCGGCTCTGCATCCATCCCGACGATCCGCCATTTTCTCTGTTCGGCCTGCCGCGCGTGGTCTCGACGGCCGAAGACGCCCGCTCGATCCTCAACGCCGTGGATCAGCCAGAAAACGGCCTGACTTTCTGCACCGGCTCCTATGGCGCCAGAGCCGACAACGATCTCGTCGCCATGGTCGAGGAATTCGGACCCCGCATTCACTTCACCCATCTGCGCAATGTGCGGATCGAGCCCGACGGCTCCTTCCATGAATCCGATCATCTCGACGGTTCCGGCGACATGGTCGGCGTGATCGTGGCGCTGATGAAGGAGGAGAAGAGGCGCAAGGAGGAGGGGCGGCAGGATTGGCGCATTCCGCTCCGCCCCGATCACGGCCATCTGCTTGCCGACGACATCGGCAAGGCGCGGGTCAATCCGGGTTATTCGCTCATCGGTCGCCTGAAAGGCCTGGCCGAGATACGCGGAGTCATGCGGGCGGTGGAGCGGTTGGCGGCCTGACGTCGTGGCAGCGTTCGGAACATATGGACGAGCTTCCGCAAATAATGCGAGAAAGCGCCTGGAACGCGTGAACTGCCAGACGCTGCCTCGATCAGGCGGGCTCGTTCACGAATTGGCCTGTTTCGACTTGGGATTTCGACGATGACTTGGCGCATGCCTTCAGAGACCGCCCGCCACGACCGCACCTGGATGGCTTTTCCGCGCGCCGGCGCGACGCTCGGCGAAGGCGAGGCATGGAGGGAGACAGGTTACGCCGCCTGGACCGCCGTCGCTCACGCCATCGCCGAGTTCGAACCCGTCGCCATGGTGGTCGATCCGTCCGAGCTCGACCGCGCCCGCCGCATGCTGGGCAGCCATATCGAAATCGTCGAAGCGCCGCTCGACGAATTCTGGATGCGCGATTTCGGTCCGACTTTCGTCCTCGACGACGAGAGGCCCGGCGCACTCGGCGCCGTCGACTGGATCTTCAACGGCTGGGGCGACCATGAATGGTCCGAATGGAAAAAGTCGGCTGACATAGCGCGCTTGATCGCCGCCCATACCGGCGCGGAACTGATCTCCAGCGTGCTGGTCAACGAAGGCGGCGGCATTCACGTCGATGGCGAGGGCACGGTTCTCGTCACCGACACCGTGCAACTCGATCCGCGCCGCAACCCCTATGCCGACCGCGCCCGCGTCGAGGCCGAACTCGCCCGCACGATCGGAGCCACCAAGGCGATCTGGCTGCCGCGCGGCCTGACGCGCGACTACGAGAACTTTGGCACCAGCGGCCATGTCGACATCGTCGCCACGATCGCCTCGCCCGGGGTTCTGCTTCTGCACAATCAGTCCAATCCGGAGCATCCCGACCATCAGGTCATGCGCGATCTCCGCGCTCTGCTGACCGAAGCCACCGACGCGGCCGGTCGGCGCTTCACCATTCTCGATCTCGATGCGCCCGCACAAATCCGCGACGAGGACGGTTTCGTCGATTTCAGCTATGTCAATCACCTCGCCGTGAATGGCGGCGTGATCGCCTGCGGCTTCGGCGACGAGAAGGCGGACGCCGCCGCCGCAGACGTCCTGCAACAGGCCTATCCCGGGCGAGAGATCGTGACGGTCGATTCCCGCGCCATCTTCGCCCGCGGCGGCGGCATTCACTGCATCACCCAGCAGCAGCCCGCCGTCACAGCCGGGATGTGACACGATGAGCCGCTTCGACGTCGTCGAAAAATCGATCGCCCAACTGCGCGCGGCCCTGGAGGCGCGGGAGGTGACGAGCGTCGAACTCGTCGAGGCCTATCTGGCCCGCATCGAGGCCTATGACGCGCCTGGAACGGCCACGGCGCTCAATTCAATGGTGGTGATGAACCCGGACGCGATCGAGGAAGCGCAAGCCTCTGACGCGCGTCGCAAAATGGGCGAGGTTCTGTCGCCGCTCGACGGCATTCCCTATACCGCCAAGGACAGCTTTCTGGTACGCGGGCTGACGGCCGCCGCCGGCAGCCCCGCTTTCGAGCATCTGATCGCCCGGCGCGACGCGTTCACCATCGAGCGACTGCGCGGCGCAGGCGCCATTTGCATCGGCCTCACCAATATGCCGCCGATGGCGAATGGCGGCATGCAGCGCGGCGTCTATGGACGCGCTGAAAGCCCCTACAATCCCGAATGGCTCACCAGCGCCTTCGGCTCGGGATCGTCCAACGGCTCCGGCACGGCGACGTCGGCGTCGTTCGCGGCCTTCGGCCTCGGCGAGGAAACCTGGTCGAGCGGTCGGGCGCCGGCCTCCTACAATGCGCTCTGCGCCTATACGCCTTCGCGCGGCGTCATTTCCGTCCGCGGCAACTGGCCTTTGGTGCCGACGATGGACGTCGTCGCGCCGCATACCCGAACCATGGCCGACATGCTCGAACTGCTGGACGTCATCGTCGCCGACGACCCGCAGACGCGCGGCGATTTCTGGCGAGCCCAGCCCTGGATCGGCCTGCCCGCCGCCTCGTCCCTACGGCCGACAGCCTATCCAGCGCTTGCGCCTAGGGATCAAAATGCGGCGCAGCAGGCGCTGGCAGGCAGACGTTTCGGCGTGCCGCGCATGTATGTCAACGAAGATCCGGAAGCCGGGTCGAATCCTGAAGGCGGCATCGGCGGCTCGACGGGCAAGCCGATCGAAACGCGAGCCTCGATCATCGAGCTCTGGCGCCTGGCGAGGCGCGATCTCGAAGCCGCCGGCGCGGAGGTCATCCTCGTCGATTTTCCCGCCGTGACGAACTATGAGTCGGATCGTCCGGGGGCGCCGTCGATCGCCACGCGTGGCCTCGTCGACCCCGACTTCCTGCATTACGAAATCCATGACCTCTCCGCCTGGGGCTGGGAGGATTTCCTGCAGGCCAACGGCGATCCCGCGCTGAACAGTCTCGCGGATGTCGACGGCGCCAAAATCTTCCCGCGCCCGCCCGGCGCGCTTGCCGATCGCTATACCGGCTTCTCCGATGATATCTCGCAATATCCGGCGCTCGCCCGGGCGCGTCCCTATCGCTCGCTCGAGGAAATCCCTGCGCTCGAGGCAGGCCTGCGAGGTCTCGAGGAGACAAGGCGCCAGGATCTGGAGCTGTGGATGGACGGGCTCGGTCTGGACGCAGTGTTGTTCCCCGCAGTCGCCGATATCGGCCACGCCGACATGGATGTGAATCCGGTCCATGCCGATCTTGGATGGCGCAACGGCGTCTGGGTCGCAAACGGCAATCTCGCCATTCGCCATCTGGGCATCCCGACAGTCACCGTGCCGATGGGAACGATGGCCGATACGGGCATGCCGGTCGGCCTGACATTCGCCGGACGCGCTTATGACGACACCAATTTGCTGGCGCTGGCGGCCGCCTTCGAGAAGACCGGCGCGCGGAGGACGAAACCACCGCGGACGCCCGCGCTCTAGTCATGCATGGGCGCCGCGGCGCAGGCCTTCGATCCAATTGTTGCAGAGACGGACGCCTTCTTCCGGGCGAAAGGCGTCCGGGTTGAGGCACCATGCCAGCCAAAGCCCGTCCATCAGCGCGGTGAAGGATACGGCTGCGAGGCGGAGATCAGCTACCGCAAACCCTTCTTCGCGGGAGAGATCGCCGAGCAAGCCTTGGACTGTGCCGACATAGTCGCCGTATTCCTGCCGTTGCGATGCGCTCATGCGCGGCGAATGCAGGATCAGGCTCCAGAACACCACCCAGACGCCGAGCACGTCGCGATCCATCATGATCGGCGAGAAAGAGGCGGCGATGAAGGCGTCGAGCCGCGCTTTCGGCGTGGGCTCAGCTTCCTCCACCGCCTTGACGATCGATTGCAGGATGCCTTCGGACATGATGTCGAAGGCATAGGCGACAAGTTCGTTGATCTCGCCGAAGTGATGGGTAATCAGCCCCTGCGTGACGCCCGCCTCGGCCGCGATCTGCCGTACGGACACGCCGGCATTGCCATGTTTGACGATGCAGCGCAGCGCCGCTTCGCCCAATTGCCGGCGGCGCTCCTCCGGCGCCTCGCGGCGAAAGCGGGCGCGCGTCTTCGGTCCTGTCTTGGCAGTCGTCACAATTGAAAATCCCTTCGCGCGTCAATCTAGCCTGTTCCTGATCGTCCATCAACATTATATTTTTATTAGTGTTTTTCTTCTTGTTATAAGATCGTATAATTTTTCTTGACATCAGAAACGACGCTTCTATCCTGACCCCAAGATCGGCAAAGCCGGCAAAGGGGAACTGCATGAATGTGATGACGAAACCGCAGTCGCGGTATGACGTCCTGTTCGAGCCTGTCCGGATCGGCCCGGTCACCGCGCCCAATCGCTTCTATCAGGTGCCGCACGCCTCGGGCATGACCAATGCGCTTCCTCGAGTGCGCGCCGGCTTCCGTGAAATGAAGGCCGAGGGCGGCTGGGGGGTGATCTGCACCGGCGCCTGCTCCATCGACATCTCCTCCGACGACGCGCCCCTGCCGATGGCGACGATGTGGGACGACAACGACATCCGGGCGCATGCGCTGATGACGGACGCCGTGCATCGCCATGGCGCGCTGGCTGGCGTCGAACTCTGGCATGGCGGCGCTTCGGTGATGAACCGGTCGAGCCGCATCGCGCCGCTGTCGCCCTCGGGCATTCCCTGGATGGCCACCCATGTCGGTTTCATGGGCAATCTGCGCCCCCGCGCCATGGACAGACAAGATATCCGCGACGTGCTGCGCTGGCAGGCGGAAGGCGCCCGCAAGGCGCGGCAAGCCGGCTTCGACATCGTCTATGTCTATGCCGGCATGGGCTATCTCGGTTATGAATTCCTGCTGCCTGAATATAATCACCGCATCGACGAATATGGCGGTTCGATCGAAAACCGCGTCCGCTTCGTGCGCGAACTGGTCGAAGTCACCAAAGACGCGGTCGGCAAGGATTGCGGCGTGGCGCTGAGGATTTCGCTCGAGGAATTGCGCAGCCGTCCCGGCCGGCATCTGCCGTCTGAAGCCCATGAGGTGATTTCGCTGCTGGCGGAGACGCCCGATCTCTTCGACGTCAAGATGGATTCGAGCCCGACCGACTGTTCCGCCTCCCGCTTCACCGGCGAGGGCAGCCATGAGCCGGTGATCGATTTCGTCAAGACCCTGACGAAAAAGCCTGTCGTCGGCGTCGGACGCTTCACCTCGCCGGATACGATGGTGAGCCAGATCAGGCGCGGCGTGCTCGATTTTATCGGCGGCGCGCGTCCCTCGATCGCCGACCCTTTCCTGCCCGCCAAGATCCGCGACGGCCGGGTGGACGAGATCCGCGAATGCATCGGCTGCAATATCTGCATTTCCAGCTGGCATGACGGCGTGCCGGTGCGCTGTACGCAAAACCCGACCGCCGGCGAGGAATGGCGGCGCGGCTGGCATCCGGAAAATCCCGGCAAGGCGGAATGGCGCGAAAAAGTGCTGGTGATCGGCGGCGGTCCCGCCGGGCTCGAAGCGGCATTGACGCTCGGCCGGCGCGGCCATGAGGTGACGCTTGCCGAAGCCAGCTCCAGCTTCGGCGGCCGGCTGGTGTTTGAACGCAGCCTTCCCGGTCTTTCGGCCTGGAACCGGGTGGTGGATTACCGCTTGGGCCGCTTGCGGGAAATGCCCAATGTCGAGCTCTATCTCGAAAGCCGGCTGGGGGCCGACGACATCGCCGATTTCGCCCCCGATCACGTCGCTGTCGCCACCGGCGCGCGCTGGAGCAATTTCACCTATTCCTCGATGGAAATCCCGGTTGGCCGCCTCGAGCATCCCCATGTCTTCACGCCCGACGATATCGCCGCAGGGCGACTGCCCGAGGGCCCGACGCTGGTGTTCGATTTCGACAATTATTACATGGGCGGCGTCATCACCGAACATCTGGCCGGGCTAGGCGTCAGTGTCTCCTACGCCACGCCGGCCGGTCAGGCCTCGGCCTGGACGATCATGACCAACGAACTGCCGCTGGTGCATCGCGCGCTCAGCCGCCGCGCCGTGCCGGTCACCACGCTGGTCACCGTGTCGGATTTCGATGGCGAAGCGGCGACGCTCACCCATATCTTCACCGGCGAGACGGAAAAGCGGCCCTGCCGCAATCTGGTGATAACCGGGCTGCGACTGCCTAAGGACGAACTTTTCCATGAGTTGATCGCCCGGCGAGACATGTTGCGTGACGCGGGCGTCAAGACCATCGAACGGATCGGCGATGCGCTCGCCCCCGGCGCCATTGCGCATGCCGTCCATAGCGGACATCTCTATGCGCATGAGATGGGGCAGGGCGCCCGGGGCTTCCGCCGCGATGCGCCGATCGTCGAATTCGAACCGGCCTTCACCTCGCGCGCCGGACTGGCGGAGGCGTGATGACCATCACCGCTCCCACTCTCTCGCCCTGGTCTGTCGCATCGCCGCTTGCCGGCGGGGCGCTGCATGCGGTGGGGTCGGGCCTGTTTCACACGCTACTGCCCCTGCGGCTGGTGGCGGACGGGCAGGGGGCGGACGCTGTCGGTCTTGTGGTGGGCGCGGAAGGCGCAGGCTTCATTCTGGGCTGTATCGGCTCTGTGAGGCTCATCCGCTCGGTCGGTGAAGTCAGAGCCTATGCCGCGCTTTCGGCCATCTCGGCGACACTGATCCTCTGCCTGGGTCTCGATCCGCATCTGGCGCTGTTCATGGCGATCCAGGCGGTGATCGGCTTTGCCAATGCCGGTCAGGCGGTGGTGATCGAAAGCTGGATCAACGCCATGGTCTCCAATGTTTATCGCGGCCGGGTGCTGACGCTCTATGTGCTGGTGCTCGGCCTGTTCTACGGTCTGGGCCAGTTGCTCGCGACCAATCTCGATCCCGCCGGCCATCCGATGCTGATGATCGCTGCCGGCTTCTATGTCATTGCGCTTGCGCCGGTGACCGCCATCTGGGTCGGCGAACCGCAACTGCATGTGCCGGTCGGCGTGAGGCTGTTCCGCACTTTTGCGATTTCGCCGATCGGCGCTCTGGCCTGCCTGATGACCGGGCTCATCTCCTCGACTTTCGCCTCGATCGGGCCGCTTTACGGGCTGCAGATGAATTTCAGCCAGAAGACCATCGTCTTGCTGATGGCGGCGACGCAGCTGGGCGCTCTGTTCCTGCAGTTCCCGCTCGGCTATCTCTCGGACCGGGTGGACAGGCGCGCGATGATGCTGTGGCTATCGCTTTCGCTCGCGCTGGTCTGCGGCGTCTTCCTGCTGATGCGGGCGGATTCGCCCTTCTGGCTCTATCTCATCCTGTTTTCGCTGTTCGGCGGCATTTCCGAGATCTTCTATCCCCTCGGCGTGGCCCATGCCAATGACAAGGCTGATCCCGCCGATTTCGTCATGCTGTCGTCCAATCTCCTGCTGATCTGGGCCTTTGGCGGCGCGGTGGGTCCGGCGATCGTCACGGCAGGCGTCGGCTCGTTCGGGGCGGATCTGTTCTTCTGGTACGGCATCGGGCTGTCGGCGCTGTTTGCGGGCTATGCGCTGTTCCGGCTCTACCGCCAGCCGCCCGCCCGCAAGCGCGAGCATTTCGTCGCCTATCCCCAGACTTCGCCGATGGTCTATGAATGGACGCCGCATGATCAGGCCTCCGACAGTGACGGAAAGGCTGGGCCATGAGCCGGATCGTCGAGAGCTTCCCGCGCAAAATCACAACGCTCGATCCGGTGTTCATCGCCATGTCCGACGGCGTCAGGCTCGCCGCCACCATCTGGCTGCCTGAAGACGCCGAGGCCGACCGCGTGCCGGCCATCCTTGAACTCATTCCCTACCGGCGCCGCGACGGCACGGTGTTCCGCGACATGAAGATGCATCCTTATGTGGCCGGCCACGGCTTCGCCTGCGTCCGCGTCGATATCAGGGGATCGGGGGATTCCGAAGGCGTGCTGGCCGACGAATATACCGAACGCGAACAGCGGGACGCAGAAGACATCATCGCCTGGCTCGCCGCGCAAAGCTGGTGCACGGGCGCTGTCGGCATGACCGGCATTTCCTGGGGCGGCTTCAACGCGCTTCAAGTGGCGGCCCGGCGCCCGCCGGCGTTGAAGGCGGTGATCGCGCTCTGTTGTTCGGATGACCGGTATGCCGACGACGTCCACTATTTCGGCGGCAATCTGCTGACCGAGGACGGCATGTGGTCGAGTTTCATGCTGGGCATGAATGCGCTGCCGCCGGACCCGCAAATCGTTGGCGCGCGCTGGCGGGACATGTGGCGCGAGCGGTTAGAGGCCATATCCTGCTGGTCGGAAATCTGGCTCCGTCATCAGCGCCGCGACGCCTATTGGAAATTCGGCTCGGTCGCAGAGGATTTCTCCGCCATCGACATTCCCGTCTATGCGATCAGCGGCTGGGACGACACCTATTTCAACGCCGTGCCCCGGCTGATGCAGGGCCTGAAGGGACCGAGGAAAGGACTGATCGGCCCCTGGAGCCATGCCTATCCCTTTCTCGGCGCGCCCGGTCCCGCGATCCACTATCTTAGAGTCTGACTCGAAAAGCCTTCAACGATATCCATACCTTGCAAGCCGTCTGGTGATCAGGCGGATGTGGGCGATCA
>NZ_JAOXHE010000021.1:0-16529 GCF_025779995.1 Rhizobium sp. TRM95796
AAAGGCTGGCCCGCATCCGAAATCGACGCCCTCATGCCGTGGAACTTCAAGACTGACGGCATCAGCTGACCGCTTACATTCAAGCGCATACGCTCAAACCGCAAAGAGGCTGCAAAGGCCCGGCGGCGCAGGCTTCCGAGAATGATCAGAACAGAAGCAAGGGGAACCAGAATGACAAGGCAATCCGAAAAATTCGCCGTCACCAGGCGCGGCGCGTTGAAGACGTTGGGCGCGGGCGCTTTGGCGCTCGCCTGTCCTGCGGTGCTCCGGCCGGCGTTCGCCGCCGACGGCAAGATCAAGTTCGGCGCGCCGATCCACCGCACCGGCATCACATCTCGACCGAAAGCTGATCCCTTTCTTCCAACGACGCCGGCGTAGGTCTGGCAGCAGTGTGCTTTGCTTCAAACCCAATGCCTCAAGCAGGGTGCGGCAGGTTGAAACGATATCTGAGACACCATCTCTGCCGACTGGCGATCGACATCATCCCTTCAGAACAAGAATTTTCAGTCCGAACGCATAGCTTGTAGCCAAGCCCGTGTTTTCGCCCGATAAGCGGTCTGAGCCTTCTTTAATTCCGCTCTATTTCTACCCACGCGACTGACGATCTGGTGGATTGCCTGTATCTCCTCGATATGCGCGTCGATGTCGAGGTTCGTGGTGATGCTGTTGCGGTGGCGGCGATGAATGTTGAGCGGCGCTGCATGATAAGCGATTTGGCCACCGAGATTACTGGCCGCCAGATAGAGGCGCCAGTCACCGACAAGCCGGAAGCGGTTTTCCTCGTCCGCGACTTCGCGCAACGCGTTCTTCAGGGCATCACCGTTCCAGAGTACGCCCGAAACATTGAGGACCAGGTTAGCGATGCTGAGCGCCTCTTTCGCGAATTCGGCTCCAGAGAAACAGCGGCTCTCGCTCAACACCCCCTGCGCGATACTCTCCGCATAGGGTATGTAACTGTCATAGACACGGAAGCCTTCAGAATCGATCGAAGCGCTATCCACGAAAGAAAATGCGCACTCCTCGGCTGAAGCGTGCGCCGCAATCATAGCGTCCAGGAATGTCGGCTCGGCGAGATCATCCGCCTCGGCAATCCAGATCAGCTCCCCCTTGGCCATCTGAGCGCCGCGCGCCCACTGCGCGAAAGCATCCCCGCTATTCTCAGACGACACAACCACGCTTGCTATTCGCGCGTGAGCTTCAAGGCTTCGCCTGATCTCTTCGACGCTACCGTCGCTGGAGGCGTCATCCAGGATAATGAGTTCGTAAATCGGATAGGTCTGCTTGAAAATGCTATTCAGTCGCGCCTTGATGTACGTCTCGTAGTTGTAGGACGGGACAATCACGGTGACTTTTTTGAGGTCACGTTTCACCAACGACACAAGACCGAACGCATAGTCGACGAAGTCGAACTCTCTTCGAGCCTTATCGATTCGGTACTGGACAAGCGCCGGTCGACGAGACGTGTCGGCAATGGTTCGATCGAGCGCTTCCAACGTCGCTTCCGTGTCCCCTTGGCTGACCAGCACGCCGAGCTTCTTGTCCGCTCGCAACAGATCGACATACCCGCCATTATCCTCATAGGCGACGATCGGTAGGCCAATCTGCATTGCTTCCAGCAACACCGACGGAAATGGATCTTCACGCGACGTCAAAAGGAAAGCGTCGGCAGCATTCATGAAATCGCCGACATCCGATCTCTCACCGACAATATGCAGATTTGTGATGCCGCTGCGCACGATATCGCGCTGGATTTGCGCGCCGATCTTCGGGTGCAAACTCCCGACCCAGACGAATTGCGTATCAGAGCCGCGATTGAAGCTCAAAATCGCCGTCTGGAGAAACAGGTCGATCCCCTTTCGCACATCGCCATGGCCGACATTGATTATGAGCTTCTGATCCGGGTCTAGCTCCAGTTCTCCCCGAATTCTTGCCCTGGCGTCCTCATCGCGCACGAAGACATTATAGATGCCCTGGGGTCGGACAACGGTCTGATTCTCGCATTCGCCGAAATTCGACACGAACGCGTCTCTTACCGTAACCGACGCGAATACGACGACATCGGCGTCTCGGGCTATATCGGATGCAACGTCCCTCAAGCCATATTCGGTGATCAGATCTGGGAGTTCATGAACGAGACTGATCACCTCGAATTCATAAGCCTTGAGATTAGGTAGAACCCTCCCAGACACGACCGTGTTGATGATCGCTTTGTCAAAACCACGAGATTTCAACCGAAGGAGATGACCGTCGATCGTCTGTTGATCGCATACAATAGTTGGGGCGAGTTGCCGGTAGATATCCACCAAAGCCCCCTCACCAAGCAGCAAAATCTCGATTTCAAACCCGAACTGATTTTGCAATGTTTTAGCCAATGCGATGAGGTTGCGTTGCGCGCCGGCGGGAAACGCATCATGGCCAATAAGCAAGAGCTTGTGCTTTTCGCCAGAATACGCTTTTTCCGGCGCGGATACGGCTTTCGCCACTTCATTCAACACTGCGCCGCCGAAGTGAACATCGGGTTCTAGGTAGGCAGATTCACACCATTCATTCCAGGCATTGATGAACACGATGTTTTCGCCGAAAACTGGATTAGCGCGAGAATAGTCAATTGCTCCATCAAGCCACTTGCCGAATAATTGCGGCGTCGCGCCATTGAACACCAAAGCGCCGGATTTACGTCTGGAACTGTTGTCCCAGCTTGGAAAAACAGTCTTGGCTAGCGGAAAAGATGGGGGCGTTTCTTTCAAAGAAACATCGATCACGCCAGGGTAGGAAAGGACCGAACCCTCAAATTCCCAGTCCAACACCTGCGTCTCGCTGAATGTGTCGTGGAGAAAATTAGCAAGTTTGTGAGGCGGAAACTCGATCGCGCCGTCAAAGCCATAATTGTAAGGGTTTTCCGCAAGAAACGTTTGTGCAAGGAAAAAGAGCGGCTCTTCGCCGTGTCTTTCCTTAAAGATACGTCTCCACCGTTCCAACGTCGACTTGCTATCCTTAATGATATCCGCCCTGTATACCACGAAAAGCGGTCGCCCTCCGATACGAACATACCGTTCGTCGGAGAAATATGACTGTAGGCAATCCACAAGCGCGTCGTCGTCTTCGGCAAATTGATCCTGCTGGATTAGGATTTCCTGATCAGCCCCGTCCCATCTTCTGGTCCAGTTCTCGTTTGCCCAGAGAATCATGAACGGCATTTTAAGCGACTTGTCGTCGCGAAATGCATCCAAGGGCTTTTCCATCAAACGATGGCGATTAAACCAATAAAAATAGAAGCAGAATGCCCATAGGCCCATATCGATGGCCATCTGGACCTGACGCCGCATGACTAAGGGGTCTTCAAGATTGTAGAAAGAGAGATCTCGAGGAATGCGAGGCTGATAATGCCCCCCAAACCGTGGAATAGCGCGAGGCAAGTTGCGCCATTCGGTAAACCCTTTGCCCCACCACTCGTCATTCTCACGAAATGTGTGAAATTGAGGCAGATAAAAAGCTATGAGCCGCGCCCGCTTTCTCTCTCCCTGAGCTAAGGTGGTGTCAAGTTCCTCAAACTGCTCGCCGGGATTGGAGAATTTTGCGACTTCCCGCGCTATTGTTGTCCTGGTTTCAGGGATACAGGTCTCATATCCATTTCTTTGACCCACTTCGAGATAATGCAGATAAGCATTCCGGCTGAGATCGCGACCAAGATAGCGATCGGAGTAATAAAGAGTATTAAAGGTCGGACTAGGCTTATATCCTGCATAAACTCCGAAATAGAGAAAATGCAAAAGAGCACCTCCAGGAAATTTTAATGCTTCCGGGTGTTTGCCAGTATAGTAATCATGATCAAAATGAGGAGTATCGATAAGGCCTTTTTTTTCCTTCGCCAAAGCGTAGTGAATCAGAGGATTGCTTTCGTTGATATCAATGCGATGCTTACTCGAATAAGCGTTAGTATCGAGCAATATGTGTGGATCGTAACCCTTCTTGGCGCCGACAAACAGGTAGTGGAAAATCGGAGGGCCATTGAATTCGGCGACCTCCGGATAACTGCGGAGATAAAAACTATCGCTGAAAAAAGGGCTGACGACGCGCTCTTCCTTATATCCCCAGGCGACATAGTGGCTCACACAATCGACGGAGCTCAGATCCGGATACCATGACAAATACAGGTCACGATCAAAAAGTCCGGTTTCAATAAGCACGTCACGCATTTGCGCCTGCGAAAGTCCTTCTATTCCTTCACTGACATCGAATGACGACAGGGGGCGCGCTAAAGACACACGCACACGCCTTCGCACAGAAGTCTTCAAGGTCTGGATCTGCGGCGCCACGATATGAGGCTTGTTCCAGCCTGTCCGCTGTTCATCACAACCGATAAGCAGCCAATGGTGGAAACCGCAAACAAATTGCCCCTCACGAACAGCGTCCGCGACGTCGGCATTATCCAGCAAATAACCGGCTTCATTGAAGTGATGATTAGGGCTCAACTGGCTCGATACGACATCCCCTACATAGAGAGCAAGCAACTGGCCCTCATCAGCGACCTCAGGAAGCTTGAGAAGTCCCCTGTAAGACGTCGAAAAGAACACGGGGTCGAAACTTTTTTCCGCGGCAGCAGATGAAGAAACGAGTCGAACGAAATCAGCAATCAAATCGTCTGTGCCTGAAAGCTGAATTTCGCGCGCAACCGACCTGCTGGCCTTCTCGCCCACATTTCGTTCCGACAATCTCCTGGCCATATTCATCCCTTTGACGCACGTCGTTAGGCCAGACTATAAAATACAAATACCGGAAATCCAGTTTAAAATATCAGTGAATTTATGCTTAATTTTCAACGGAGCCACCTTCCAAATACAAGCTAAAAACACAACAATACGCGGCGCATTTGTAGCGCCCGTGTTGCTCGTCGTCGACTTAAAATCGATGTTTCAGGTAAAAATAGCATGCTCAGCGGCAAGCAACGGGTGCTCAAGCTCCATCTCCGCAGCCTGCGTCGCCGTTCACGACTGCGTCAAAAAATCCCAAATATTCTCTTTCTCTTTTTCTGCAAAAGGGCGGATTCCAGTTTTGACAACCGTTCATCGAGCCTGACAATGAAGACGTCATTGTCTTCGATCGTTTTTTTGAGCGAAGAAATCGGGTCCGATGCCGAGCGCTCAATCTTCTCTAATTTTGACTCAAGATCTGACAAAAACACCTCTTGCGCCGACATCCGCAACCCCATCTCTGCGATGTCTTTGGCCAACACATGCGTGGTCTGCAATATGGCGTCCGCTATAAGCCGGTCGATCTCGGTCTCAATCCTCAGAGTTACACTCGGCTCGTCGCCGACCCTTGCGACAAAAACAAGTTGACGGATGCTTCGAACCCAAACGGGCAAAGTTATCTCAAACGAGTGCTTTCCATCGCCAAATCCCGCCGCAGCAAGATCCTGTCGATAAATATCCGCCGCCGCAGCTGCGATCTGAACTCCATCCGAAAGAACGGAAATGGAAACCACTCTTGACAGATCGGCCTCATCGATCGCCCAACCAAATACTTTAGCGCCGTCGTAGAAATCGACCAACCCAGTAATCATACGCGCCTCACGCAAAGAGCCCGCTGATGCGATCTCCGCACCAACGAGCCCCGTAATTCAACTTTAAATTCTGTCTTAGAACACGTCGAAATGGTCACCCGGCTTTTGCTTCAAGTCTGAGAGCTTGACGTCTTTCAACGTAATCTTATTTCCTTCACCAAGATTGATCACGACATCGTCGCCAACCTGCGTGGACTTCTTGATGACGTCGGCCGCGCTGTTAATTTTGTTGAGACCCTTAGAGATCTGAAGAACATCACGATCTACGTCGAAGTCAACCACAACATCCTTACCCGAGTCTTTGTGGAAGACGAAGACGTCCGCATACTTTCCACCATTGGTGCTGTCACCCTGCAGGGTGTCATCGCCGCCGCCGCCAACGAGACGATCCTTGCCGGAGCCGCCGTTCAAGGTGTCATTGCCGGTATTGCCCCAAAGCTTGTCTCTACCCGCGCCGCCGGACAGAAAATCAGGACCACTGCCGCCCCGCACAGTGTCATCGCCGTCACCACCGAAAACTCGGTCCTTCCCGTTTCCACCGTACAGATTGTCGTTGCCGCCGAGGCCCCGAACGATGTCGTCGCCGCCACGGCCGCGAAGCAAATCGTTGTTTTCGGTGCCCAAAACTACAGTGCCTTGGTTACCACCAAACTTCGTCGCCATAATCGCCCCCAAACTCTACGAGTGTTTAACTGTTTGTTAGGTAAACAACACATTAATCTGGGTGTCAATATTATTTATTTCGCATGCGCAAAAATTCATAGCATTCACCCAGAAAAGGAGGGATTGTTGTGCAATGAGCTCAATTTTGCTGCACGGGCAGCACAATAAATGAGCTCTAATGGTGCCTGCCAAACACCACACATCAAAAAGGACTCGGAACGCGATGACCAATATCCAATAAAGCTACACCACCAGACAGAATTGTCGATCACAAGGGAATATTACGATCTTTTATTGTATTTTTTTGGCACATTTATTACATCGCCGATTTTTTTCCGAAAGTACTGCAGATAACCCCTCAGTATTCGAACGTTGGAGAGTGAAAGTTAACCACCGACGCAACCCCAATGAAAGATAGCAATGCGAGAGTATGATATAATGTTCATTATTAATAATTTTGTTCATAAAAATATTTACGAGAATAATGGTAATATAATTTGATTATTATTTTTTATAAATTTTTTATTGTGGCGTATTTAACATATTAGTGAACCGTTGTTGAATCTTAATCACTTTTTCCAGTGCGGTTTTAATAGACATACCCGATAATATACAATCTCATATTTATCTAAAATCAATCTCGGCACATCGACTGACATTTTCTTTGAATAACGTCTTGCTGCACCGCACGTGTAGCCTCCTATCATCGGCAAGCGGCTTGAATATATCGCCCGGGATTTGTCATGCGTGTAGACGCGATTCCATTTCATCAATTTCGTAATTTAGGTCCGGTTGCCAACACGCCAGAGAGGACATAACTTGGCGGCTGTGGCGCATTGCGAAATTTGCCGATGCGACTTCTGAGAAACAAAAGAAAGATGCGATATGAATGTTATTTCTTTAGTCACTCGGAAGGGCGGATCAGGAAAGAGTACTTTGGCAATCAATATTGGGGTGATGGCAGAGCAATCTGGTGAACAAGTGCTCCTGCTGGATTGCGACGAACAGCAAACCCTGTCCAGATGGGCCGAGCGCCGTCAATCAGACACGCCGTTCTTCGAAACGATCTTGAACAGCCGTCAATTGACCGAAACCTTGACTGAAGCAAGTGATCGAAACTTCAGCACTGTAGTCATTGACACGCCGGGCTTCAACACCCCAATCGTACACGATGTCATAAAGCGCTCTAATTTATGCCTGGTTCCGACACGTCCGACCACTGCGGATATTGAGGCGATGGCCTCCGTACTCCTCGCTATCAGAGCGGAAAAGAAGCAGTTTGCGTTCGTCATCAATCAGGCATCGTCGGCCGCCCGATCAGCAGAAGCCACCAAAGGCTTGCAAGCACTTGGTGAGGTATGCCCAGTCGTGATCGGCGCCAGAGTTGCGTTCCAAGACGCAATCGATACAGGGCGAGGAATATCCGAGTTGCAGCAGCGAGGAAAGGCGCTAGACGAATTCAGATCGCTTTGGGCATGGCTGCGGGTTAGATTAAACGCGTCGTCGCACCGAAGCAGCGGGATGAAGCGATAGAGCTTGAAATAATTTTCAAAATATTGTTTTCCACAACATCAAGCTTACTCTTATGAACTGAACATAGGATCGGTTGGAAGATATACATCGAACAACGAAGAGAATATCGGCGATGGAATATTCCGGGTTTTGCCCTATCTGCGAGAAAAATACTGTGTTTAGCTCCACAGAGGCGTGGTATCGCGAACACTTAAATTGCACGTCTTGTGAAAATGGCTCCTTGCCGCGAGAACGCGCGTTGGCGCTGGTGCTTGGTGAGATTATGCCGGATTGGCGGATCAGACGGATCCACGAATGTTCGCCGATCTGGCGTGGCATATCGCTTAAGCTGGCAACGGAGGCGCCTCACTATATGGGCAGCCAGTATTATCCGGGCGCATCCCGAGGGGAGATCATAGACGGGTTCCGAAACGAGGACTTGCAAGATCAAACATTTGACGATGAAAGCTTTGACTTGGTTGTCGCGCTCGATGTCATGGAGCATGTGTTCCGGCCGCAAGACGCGATAAAGGAAATCTGGAGAACGCTGAGCGATAACGGTGTGTTCATCGCGACCTGGCCCATCTCAAATCGCCTCGTCCAAGCCGTTCGGCAGCGGGCAAGTGAGGGCGAAGAGGGAAATCTCGTGATGCACGAGCCTGCTGTCTACCATGAGACGATGATGGGTGACGGCCGGTCGCTGGTCACCGTCGACTACGGCTACGACATCCATAAGAGCCTTGCCCAGTGGGCGCCATTTGACGTGAGAATTTCAAGATTCCACGATCAACACCAGGGCATCATTGGTGACTACACCGAAGTGATCGTCTGCAAAAAGAGGAAGACGGAAAGCGGGTTTGTGAGGTTAGTCAAGAAATCCAGATAAACGCGGTTGGAAAACCGGACCTCCAAATTAGCTGTCAGCCTCTCTCAAAAACTCTTTGAAAAGGTCGACATAGTGGGTGTAACCTTCAAGGTTATTATTGATGAGATATTTCATGGTTTCAATTTCTTGGGGAGATGCTTCGCCGGAAAGAATTTTTTCGACTCTTTGCGGCTTTGGTCCATGGAAGTGCACAATTCTCGCGCCTTCGCCAATCCCCTGAAATGGTCGCCAGTTCAGATTTGGCGACATTTTTTCCCACCGACCGCCAAAATACATGTTGAGATGAGTCTGATCATAGGATGAATGCTGCCGGCTATAAAAATTCCTCTCCCGACAGAATTCGGTGAAGCCATCAACCTCTTCCAAAAATCTGCTACGGTTGACGATCATGACGCCCGAATTAAACGTCTGGGTTTCAACAATATGAGCGCCGTCGAACACAATCTCTGCACACGCGCCGAAGAGTTCCGGATTGCAGAAATCGGGTGCTGGGTCGGCCACGAACATAATATCGCAATCGGTGTACAGAAAATACTCGTCTTGTAATATGCGAGCGGCTTCCACGCGAAGGTAAGCCCCAGAAGCCTGGGCCGGATTGTAGGGTGATCCATGATTTGCGGACATCACCCGTTCGGAGAACAGCTCCTCTTTGAACGAGACCTCATGTTTGACCACGGTGACGCCGGCGTTTTTGAGCCAATTGGCGAATTCCGATCCCGTATCGCCATCCAGGATACAAATGGGCTCCAAATTGGTGAATTTTTTCGCCGAGATGACAGCTGCCTTAAGGCAATCTCGAAACCATCCGGTTGCTCGCTGATCCAGGCTGAACACCCATCGGTTAACGTTTCCACCCTGTGATACCATTTTTCTTTTCTTTTTTGTCCGTGATTTCGATCACTGCTCGCTCACTATCGTAAAAGACATGAAAAACCAATATCGCCAGACTAATTTTCGTCAGACAAGGCTCAATTCAAAGTCCGCCATGCTGATGGGGCAGGCTTCTGCGCGTAAGTTTGAGGTGTTACCGTAGGACACAGCTGCTGTGTGCGTTTAGTCGCGGGGTCCGACCACAACATTCAATTTGGCTGCGGAGCGTCGACAACGCATCGAGGAAGACCGATGCTCTCTGGATGCCACATGAGCCGACGCATGAAGCAGGACTTGGCAATCGTGCGCAAACAGCCGAATAGGTGTGTTGTGCGTCATAACGCTAAAACTTCGGCGCCGTACGGAACTCGCTTATTTTTCATGAAACGCCTGCGAGAAACTCTTTGCGATTGGCTGGATGAGGTAGGCCAGCGCAGTCCGCGTCCCATTCACAATGTTAACACTTGCTGTCATACCGGGATATAGAAACAGCTGTGGCCGCTTCTTGAGTTCCGACGCATCGATACGCGCACGAAAGGTATAGGTTGCCTCCCCCGTCGATGTATTGACGATTGAATCGGGCGCGACGTAGATCACCTTGCCTTCTAGAGGGAGATCATCTGCGGCGCTGAACGCCGCCAGCCGAATTTCTACCTTTTCTCCCACTCGCAATGTATCGATATCGATGGCGCGGGCCTGTCCTTCCAAAATGAGAGCTTGGTTGGCCGGCACAATATCCAACAAGGGCTGGCCCGCCAGAAGAGCCGATCCAGGCGTGCGTACGCGAATGTTGGCGATAACACCATCTTGTGGCGACAGAATTGTCGATTGTTTCACCGCATGTTCCGCGGATACCAGATCCTGCTCGGCGCGGGCTCGCTCCGCCTGAACAGTTTGCAGCTGCTCAGATATCGTGCGGAAATATTCGTTTCTCGTATTGCCGACAGCCAGTTCGGCCTGAACAACCTTTTGCTTGTTGGACACCAACCCTGCATCCGATTCTGTTATACGAGTCATCATATCGATATATTGCAATTTGACGTCATTCAGTCGCTGTTTTGTCGTCAAGCCAGTTTTACGCAGCTTTTGTTGCGTTTCATAGTCTGACTTCAGCACTTCGGCTTGCTCGATCCATGACTGTCTCCGCGCCTCCAATGCAGTTCTCTCACTCCGGAGCTGATCGATCATCAACTGGCTGGAGGCGACCGCAGTTGCAAACTGCTTTTGACGTTCGGCAAACAGTTTTTGTTCTGTTGCCATCCACTCCAAAGCGACAACTTCGTCGACACCATCCGGACGCTGCATTTTGAATTCAAAGCTTTGCTTCTCATCTCGTTCAGCGATCAACCGAGCAAATCGTATATCATAGGCATAGAGCTGCTGTTTCAACTGCACCACAGCGGCTTGAACTCTTGTGGCGTCAAGCGTCGCGAGCGTGTCTCCCGCCAGGACGGCTTGCCCCTCTTGCACCATCAAAGAATTCAGCGTGCCGCCTTCCGCATGCGTCACCGTTTTCGTGTTGCTTTCAACGATCACCTTGGCGGAAGCAGTGGACGCCTGCACCAAATCTGTGAACATCGCCCAGACGACGAAGCCGCCTATCCCAAAGACGAGCACGAAAAAAGCGAGCAGTGTCGGACGAAAGAGACTTGCATTGAAGTTTGCCTCTTCCCGCACCACCGCATTCCAATCACTGAGAACCGCGCCGCGCTCCCCGACTATCCGATAGTCAGCCGGAGTTATGTCAATAGACTGAGCCATCACTTGCCTTTGTGCTGCGCAATAGTTTCACGACGCCGTTTTGCTGGTTGACGGCTGCCCTTACGTCTGACGGCCCGCCGATGATCTCGCTTCTCGGACCGAATTTCGTAACGGCTCCATGCTCCAGAACCAATATCTTGTCCGCGATAGCCATCACAGAAGGGCGGTGGGCGATCATCACGACGATTGCGCCTCTCTTCTTCGCGTGATCGATCGCTTCGACAAGCGCTTGCTCGCCGAAATTGTCCAAATTCGAATTTGGCTCATCCAGAATGATTAGTTTCGGTTCGTTGAACAGAGCGCGCGCAAGGGCAACCCGTTGCATCTGTCCCCCGGACAAAAGATGCAGGCCTTCGCGCACAGGTGTATCATATCCTTGCGGCAATCTGCCGATCAGATCATGAATGCCCGCGGCCCGCGCGGCTCGAATGACATCGCGAGGATCGCTTGCCTGCATACGCGCAATTGTCTCACGAATAGTGCCATCAATAAGAGAGAGGCCTTGAGGGAGGTATCCAACCGCTTTCCCGAAAGAACCGCGCTCCCAAAGGTAGGTCGAGTGCCCGTCGAGGTAAACGCCTCCGACGGTCGGCTTCAGGATGCCCGTCAAACACCGAGCAAGCGTTGTCTTGCCCGCGCCGGAAGGCCCGATCACGCCGAGAACTTCCCCTGGAAAGACGGAGAATGTGACATTCCGCAAGACCGGAATATCTCTGCCTCCCGGCAAGTATGTCAGATTCTCGACGCTCAAAAATCCGTCCCCGACAGGCGCAGGCATTGTATCGCGGAGCGAACCCTCGGTCTTCACGAGCTCCGTAATATTCTTCCATGCAGCCGCGGCGTCGACCCATTTCCGCCAGTTTTCCACCATGTTCGAGAATGGTTGCACGGCTTGGCTGGACATAATCATAGAGGCGAATAGAACGCTGGCGTGGATCGAGCCGTCCAGAACCAGCACCGCCCCCGTCGTCACCACAACCATCTGAAGACTCTTGGTGAGGGACTTCAAGATTGCCAGGACGGCGCGGCTGCGCATTTCGGCAACTTCCGAATATTTCAACATTTCCTGCTGCGATCGGCGCCATTTGCGGACAAGTGCAGGCAGCATGCCCATTGCTTCGATCGTTTCTGCATGGCGCATTGAACCCGCAACTTCTTCGACATGCCGTTGTTGCGCTTTGTTCGCGTCATCAATGACCGATCGCGTCAGTCGGTCGGTCACGAAATTCAATAAAATCGTCACCAAGATAAAGCCGAGAGTGACGTACAGATAAACAGGATGAATGAAATAAAGCGCGAGCAGAAAAACGACGGACCATACGGCTTCCAAAGGCATGGAAATCGCATTTCCGGTGATGAAACGTCTTATTTCAACAATGTTGCGAATGGCGTGTCCGCCTTCGGCGACGCCCCCTTCAATCGAGCGCAGAACACTCGCTTGTAAAGCCGGAAGATTCAATCTCTGCGCAATGATCAAAGCAGTAGAGCCGTAGATCCAACTGCGAGCAAATTCGAGCAGTCCGTAGATCAGGACAGCAAACGCCGCGATGATGATGAGGCCGTAGAGAGTGTCGAAACTATGGCCGGGCAGAACCCGACCATAGACTTGGATCATGAATATTGACCCGGTGAGCGTGGCGAGATTTAGAAAGAAACTAAGAACGCCAGCGATGAGAAACCCGCGCACAAAAGCTTGCTGAGCCGGAAGCAGCAGACTAGCCGCAGTGGTATTTTTCATGAATCACCTGAGTGCGAAACGCCGCGTCTGAATTTCATCGCATGGATTTTCCACGTCGCGCCATTGTATCTACACGCCGCTCTTTTTCCAAGTGACAAAGCAGTAAAGGGTTAAGGCTGTTGACACGACGTCGCCAGCGTAGAACCTCGACGCGGATCATCTTGATGTTCGACGAGCCAACAAACTGTTCTAATTATATATTTTTGAAAAGATGGCATTTCGACACCAGTCATGTCCTGGCGTTAAGGTTAAGAACCGGTAAACGTTGATGCTGAGATCTCTACAGTTTACACAGATTGGGCGCCAATCGGAGACGCGCAGCAAGCACAAGACCTGTCAAGGAAGCATCTGGCGAGAAAGCCGGTAGCTGCCTTTAGAAGTCCGAACAAACACGTTTCAAGTTAGCGAGTTTAGCCATGAAAATTTTCGGTGATGAATCCGACGAGTTCATCTTTGGAACCAGCAAGAGTGACTTTATTGTGCCACGCGCCGGCCGAGACGTGGTGTACGGCAGAAAAGGCAACGACACGATTATGGACACCGCGAACGAGGCCAATGGCCCGCGCTGGTCGCAAGACGATGTTTTCTTCGGAGGTTATGGCAATGACATTCTGATCACCACAAGTGGTCATGATGTGCTGGCCGGAGGACGCGGCAATGACCACATCTACGCACAGAGCCTCGATTCATTCGCGGCCCAAGGCGGAACTGGTTTCGATGTCTTGCACCTGATTGAAGGTACAACATATACGCAAAAACGCGTTGACGGCATTCTGGAGCTGCATTTGGTCAGCGACGAAGTTTCTCAGACCATTTACGCCAGGGGTATCGAGGACATTCGTTATGACGCTCCTTTCGCTCTGTGAAATCAAGTACGCCGAGTGATAGACCACGTCACAGCATGAAGTGAGACAGTTCGAGCTGATGAACAGAAACGTTCTCTAGTTGCACCGTCGATGAATCGTCTAGCGTGATGATGACGTCTGCGCCCTGCCTATGAACGGCGTCCAAAATATCGGTTTTGTTAGAGAAACCGGAATTTTTGAACACGAGGGTGTCCTCACCGACATCGAAGTCGGTGATCACGTCTCTGCCGCCATCACGTCCGAAAACGAAACGGTCGGGGCCGCTGCCACCGGTGAGACGATCGTTTCCATTGCCGCCAATCAAGATGTCTTTTCCCAATCCTGCGTTCAGAACGTCAGTTCCTGCGCCTCCAAGCAAACGGTCATTTCCGCGATAACCGAACAATTTGTCATTATCGTCTCCTCCCGACAGGAGATCGCTGCCCAAGCCGCCATTCAATCGATCGTTGCCATTGCCTCCGAGCAATCGATCGTCGCCGCTGTTGCCGAACAGGAAGTCATCACCGCCTAGCCCGAAAATGGCGTCGTCGCCACTTCGTCCGCCAATCCTGTTTTTAGCAATGTTGCCGAGAACTTGATCATCGCCGGAGCCGCCGATTGCGTTTTCGATCAGGGAGCGGGTGTCGTTTTCATAAAGCAGCGCATTATAGATGCTGCCCTGAGCCAGGTGGTTGCGGCCAAGTTCCGCCCGTTGCGATTGGCTGAATACAGAGCATTCGCCTGGAGCCAAGTTCAGTTTCAGATCGGCGCTGTAAGCACTGAGATCATACGTATCGACGCCAGATCCGTCCCAAATTGTTGCGAATATCTTATTGCCGCCGGCGTCGATACCAAGCTTGCCATTGACATATGTGTCGCCGGATTTTGGCGTCCATGAATATGTGGTGTTACCGCCGTTTGTCGTGAAATCCGCACCATACATATGCTGCAGGGTCGCTATGTCGGCCATCATGTAGGTCTGCGGAGCGCTCCACGTCGCATAGCTGTAATTGCCGGTGCCACCCCCCTCATAGGTCCGGTAGGTCATCACAGTGTATTCGACTGAATCATAGTTTCTCGGCAGCGCCGCAAAGTCTCCATAGGCAGCGTGCCCGTGCTTCAAGCCCAGTGAATGACCAAGTTCATGGATTATGGTGTGCCAGGCGTAATTGCCGGCCTTGGCGTTCTCATAGTTTTGGTAGCGCCCAAGCCAGACATCGCCTGCTTCAGCTACATTGCCCGGCATATAGGTATAGGCTGTGGTCGGCACGCCGGACCGCGCAATGCGAATATTTGCGGCGTCTGAATCTCCTGAGGACAAGTTTGCGTTCGTGAAGCCTTCGACAGAAAAGCCATCGTTTGCAGCCCCCCCAAAGGTTTTTTCAAGCGCGAACAAAGACGCTGTCTTCTGCGTATCCGCAAGCTCAGCAAATCTATAACCAGCTTCTTGCTGATAGCTATAGTCCGAAGCCGCCTTCGGAAACGCGTAGGTTATTTCCCCAGACCAGCTTACTCCATAGATAAGCCCGTCTACCACATCAGTTCCACTAGCGTGGATCTGGCTATAATTTCCACAAAGCCCACACATTTATTTCGCCCTGTTTTGTATTTTGTTTGTTTCTTTGGGGCGATTAAAGCGTGATCAGCTTGAAATCACATTAAGACGTAAAGTAAATAAAATTTGATGGTTTTCATTCTATGAACAATTACATAAATTTATCTCGTTTGTTTTAGGATATATTATACTTACGGAGACGTAAACTTTACCCTCTCGTAAGCATGAGGGGTATCGGCGCACCGGTCGCATAGGTAGCAAGGCCGAACTCGTGGTCGGCAATATTCAAACTGCCCACCCTTTCGACCGGGCAGTCGGCATATTGTTTCCCACAAAACGTTGCGTCGACTACGACTGAAAAGTGCCGATTCCGATGAAGCCGCCCCTTTGTTCCGAGATGATTGCGCCCCCGGATTCCGGGATGATCTCGCCCCCTGCTTCGATGGGGTCTGCAGGCAGGATTTGTTGTCAGTTTGTTCGAGTGTCGTGTCAAGCTTTTCGCGGCAGATTTCGGCGTAGGCTTTCTCCGCTGGGGTCGATGCGGTGGGCGTTGTGGACGAGGCGATCCAGGATGGCGTCGGCATAGGTGGGGTCGCCGCTGACGCCATGCCAGGCGGAGACGGGAAGCTGGCTGGTGACGATCGTCGATCGACGGCCGTAGCGGTCCTCGAGGATTTCCAGCAGATCGTGCCGCGCTTGTTCGTTGAGCGGTTCGAGCCCCCAATCGTCGAGGATCAGAAGCTGAACATGGCCAGGGTGCGTTGCAGCCGGGCGTATCTTCCGTCGCCGCGCGCGAGCGCGAGCTGGGCGAACAGTCGCGGAACACGCTGATAGAGAACGGACCGATCGTCACGGCAAGCCTTGTGGCCAAGGGCGCAGGCCAGCCAGCTCTTTCCGACGCCCGAGGGGCCGCAGATGGCGACATTGTCGTGAGCGCCGATCCAGTCGCCGCCCATAAGCTTCATGAAGAGCGCGCGATCGAGGCCGCGTTCGCTCCGGTAATCGACATCTTCCGGTGTGGCCTGATGACGAAGCTTGGCGAACCTGAGACGCGCCGCAGGTGGCGTCGCCTTAACCGTTTTTAGCGCGCGGTGAAGACGTGTGTCGCGTGTTTCAGGCTTCAATCGACAAAGCGA
>NZ_JAOXHE010000022.1:0-11241 GCF_025779995.1 Rhizobium sp. TRM95796
GGATTCCCCGCATGATTCATGCAGAAAATGCCCTCTCGGCACGCTCAAAGATACGTGGGATGGCCTACGCGCTTACGCTTGAATTACCGGGGAAGGATAACAAAGCTTAATTTGTTTGCAAGCGGATATTTTGGGCAATATCCCGAGCAACTGATTGTTTTATCTATGTATTTTTCGATGACACACGTCCCGCAGCGACAACGGGAGGCAAACAGGACTCAAACTGGAGCGTTGACGCTCAAGACGTCGGTTTTTGAAACCCATGCGGGGTGAAACGGAGCACGCCGCTTATTTTTATGCAAACAATGTTGTCCGGAGCCGGCGGGATGTCAAGCGGGGGGGGGAGAGCCCAGTGCGCGGTAGGACAGCGTGAAAGTAGGCAAGGGATTTTCGTTGAGACAGGTGGAGCGGAATTGAAAATGATACGCGGATTTTCAATTGGGTGGATCATCGGTTATTTTATTGATTTTAATAAGATGACATTTGAGTGCGCTAGGTTTGCGCTATATTTTCAGAGGGGGAGACCATAGGATTTTCAGTTGGGTGAAGCGCTGAATAAACGCTTCACATTCAATGCGCCTTACTTAGACACGGCAGCTTTGCACCACATCTTAAGGCACTCTCTCCTTCATTTGGCAAAAGGCCAATCGACTCCTGGAGAAAATGGACTAACCTCTGTGTTATTTTTTTGTAAGTGAAAGCATCCGAGCAAAAATGGGATCGAATGCCGTCATAAACTTAGCGATGCGGTCATCGTGCAATTCATTTTTGTCGAGACCCTCGAACCGTTCTCTACTGCCATCACGCCCATGGTTCGGATGCCCCGGTGGGAAATTCGCATTTCCTCGGGCCATGCGCTCTGAAAACTCATGCCACGTCTTAACCTGATAGTGATTGATTTGTATACCACCGTAAATCGGTTCAAGGCTTCTGCCTTCACTACTCATTTTAAGCTCGCTAAAATCCGAGGCGAGCTTCCTACCGGATTTAACTGTTAGATCGTGAATATGGGGTTCTCCGATAAGACCAACGCGTGCACTGGTCTTAAAATGCCGATTGTTCACCCAGTTGTGTCGAGCGCAACGCGTGAACGTTTTTACAACGCTTGCGTAATTTACATCCGTGTAATGGGACGATCCAAACCCCAACCAGTTTATAGCAACGGAAGCCGCATCTTCCGGGGCGGCACCGAAGAAATCTTTGATGCCATCAAAGCCCCAAGGAACAATAAATTCATCAATGTCAAGGAATGTGATCCAACCTTCAGCATCGGCTCTCTTAACAGCATCGCTATATGCGCTGCGTTGCGGCGAAAAGCGCGGGATACTCGGCCACGCAATGACCTCAACCGGATATTCTCCTGTCAACGACTTTATGACTTGAACAGAATTATCAGAGCTTTCATTGTCATAAATCATAATCTTGTCATAGCCAATTGCAAGATGGTATGCGATCCATTCCAGCAAATATCGTTCTTCGTTCTTGGCAATCGCGACAAGAGTTACGGTTGTCATTTTTCCTCCCGATATGCTACTCAAGGGTGCCTTAAAGCATTAATGTTCTGTCACTGGGAAGTCATTACCATGCGACCAAACCCTTGCCAACAACGATTAAACAACAGACTGCGAAGGAGGCTCATTAGCAAATTTGACCATATGATAACAGCAGCTTCAGCGCAAAATGCTAACCGCGCGAAATTCAGAATTTTCTGCTTTGCATTTTTGCTTATACTTTGTCAGGTGGCATCTAAAGCGTTGGCTTGCGGCCCCGTCTATATTGATCAAGTCTGGAGCGGAACCAGCGTTGGATTTGGAGGCGCGGTAGTCGATAGTGACGCTTACGCGGGCTACTATGACAAAGATAGAAAACTTACCGTTGCCAATATTAACTTGACGGATTGTCAAGTTAAAGGAAAAATTTCAGTCAATTCTGTGTTCTCAGGATGGGATAGCCATAAAGAAATAGTGGCAGCTATCGACCAAAGCGGCGGGCTTCATGTCGTTGGCAACATGCACAATTCGCCACTCGAATATTTTTATGCTCCGCATCCCCGCAGAATAAACAAAATAAAACGTGCCAGCATGACGGGTGTTAAGGAGCGCAGCGTTACCTATCCTCGATTTATAAAGCTTGCAGATAGGAATTTACTATTTCTGTACAGAGATGGGGGCAGCGGCAACGGAGAATGGTACGCAAACAAACTTAAGATTGGTCGGAATTGGGAAAAGGTCTCTACCGGACCGTTGTTTTCTCGTGTCGATCGAGGCGGACGATCCGTTAGCGCGTACCTCTCAAACGTCGAACTCTCCAGCGATGGCTATTATCATGTAGCAATTGTGTGGCGCAGGAATAGTGACGTAGCGAGCAACTTTCTTCTTTCCTATGCAAAAACACGTAATTTCAGCGATTGGTACAAATCAGACGGTTCGGTAATTGCTACGCCGATAACACCTGACGATTCTGAAACGGTGGCAAATGTGGGCCAAGGAAAGGGCCTAATCAACAATCAGAAAATTGCTTTCGACGCCGCGAAGGGCCCAGTAATCGCCTACACAAAATACACCACGAATAATAGAAATGGTGTTTTTGTTGCAGCCTTGAGAGGAGGGCGTTGGCAATCTTTGGAGCTTGCAGTTTCTCGAAATGCAATTAAAATTGAAGGAGGTGGCTCGATACCAAATGTCCCGCGCATTTCGAATTTCCTCTTGGAAACCCGACCTCCTTCCCTGAAAGTAAAGTTCTTTGGAGAGGAGGGAATCACAGTCCTTCTGCCTGAGCTCCATACACAGCAAACAGAGGACAAGCGTTCGGTCTCATCAAACTTGCCATTTATTGGCGGCGTGAATCTGGCCAGTCGAAACGTTAACTTCGCAATGCTGCCCGCTACTAGTGGGCAGAAATCAGAATATCAGCTGATTTGGGCCGCTCAGGCTGCCAATAGGGACGTTCCACGGCAATGTTCAAATTTGTCGCCGAAGGCATGCGACCCTGATCCTACGCCACTTTGGCTCGTTTCAACAACGAAGTAAGCCAGGGCGTTGGATCAAACTCATACAACTGATGAGATTGATAGTGTGGTTTTCCCGAGACGGTTTTCATGGTGAATCTTTCCCAGTGCATTGCCTCTGACTTTGTAGCGCGCCTTTCACAAAACAATACGGATACCATACCGGACAACCTAAGCCAATTGCGCAAAGCTAAACTAAGCAGCCTTCGGCTGAAATTGCTTAATTGAAATTTTAATACTACTCTAGGCACGAACAGCATGTCGCAATACTTTTTTCCTCTGAATCACATCAGCGTAAATTTTTTTGTACTGATCTGCCATTGTATAGGTATCATAGTCCTTTCCATAGCCTTTTTGCCATGACAGCACCTCATTCATTTTATTGGATCTAGCCGACATGTCGGACTTTATTTTCAGCAACTCGCTGTAAACTTCATTGGCCGACATTTCCAACGGCAACGCCCAACCACCGCCATGGGCATTGATACGCTCACCGACAGCACCGATGTCAAGCCCGACAACAGGGATACCAAGAGACCACATCTCTGTAAGAGTGTGGCAATATGTCTCTGGCCATAGCGAAAGAACTCCGCCAATAGAAGGCTTGATGTTTGCCACTCTTTCTCGAAACTCATCGCGAGCGTATCGTCCATGCGTAACAAGCCCCGGCGCGTCCGCCAGTCTTCCGTGATCTCCAAGGATGTGGAACTCTATAGACTTCCCACCATCCAGTTCATTGATCTGTTTTATCAAACCTGCGCCCTTGGCAACTGATATGTTTCCAGGGATCAATATACGCATGGGCTTGTCGGCTTCCGGATCGCTGACAAGATTGTCAAATGATTCGAAATCTCTGCCATGAGGTATCACTCGGAAGTCAGCATCGCCAAGCTCAGGGAAATTTTCCAACAACAACCTCTTAGCAAAGTCAGAGGTGGTTACGAAGCCATTGCAATGGCCCAACACGTCCGCGAAATTTTTCCTCCATCGATTTATAAAACCGTGCTTCAGTTCCGGAAAAGAGGATTGTTTCCAAAGCTCAACAGAACAGTCGCCTTTGCTCTCTGTGCAACGCCCACCGCAAAACGTGTTATTTTCGTCAAGAAGCTTTACATTTGGGCATACAGTATAAAAATCGTGAAAAGAAAATACCACAGGCAAACCTGCAAGCTTGCAAATCTCAGGAAGATCTATGCCTTGCCATCCAAGATGCCTTATGTGAACTAGCTCAAATCCGTACTTTACCAAAATCTGAAATACAATCGAATTATATTCATCGGATCTATGAGATAGGGGGTCTATACCCGATCTAAGATCAACTTTATAAACAAGATTTTCTTCCAAAATTTTTGTCTTATACAAGCTAATTGCCTGACTGTCGCAATGGAGAACCCAACCTTCAAGGTTCGTTGCAAGGGCGCGCATTAGGTCTTCGTTCGTTTGCGGCGTGCCTCCGGTCTTGGTTGAAATAACAAAAAGGGCACGCGGTAGGGGCTTCTCAACACCCTGACGGTGTTTAACAGCGGCCCGTATCCTCCATCGAACCGACAAAATGTCCGAAGAATTTGAAAAAACCGATGTGAGCTTGCTGTATTCCGGGTATCTGGCCCGCAGTGTATCACGGCCTCTATCATAGTGTGCCGATTTACTTTCTCCAAAGCTCGCCGAACGTTTGTGGTAAACAAAGGTTCTGTCATCCATGACGTGATAGAAGCCCGCATGAACAGCTCGCATGCAGAAATCATTTTCTTCACCATAGCCAACAGGAAATCCCACTTGATCCAACGGGCCGATTTCATTGATGCAATCACGCCTTACATACATACAAAAACCGTTCCCGGTCGGCACTTTGGGATAACAAGAGGCAGAATTCTGACGAACCAGGCGTGAAAAATCCTCAACCTCATAGCCTTCGGGGAAAAAATTATCCTGATTCATTTCGGGGACAGAATATACACCCGCATTGTTTGACAGTGGTGTGGCCGTTGCTACGCGCGCACCACTGTATGCGGCCTGGCGCAATCCTTGTAACCACCCCGGAGAGACGATGGTATCAGAGTTTAGAAACACAACATCATCATCCCCTGCCAATTGTATTCCAAGATTGACCGTTTTTGTGAACCCTAGATTCTCGACGTTCCTATGAACTCGCCAGCCATCCCGTGATTCAAATCGGTCAAGAATACCGCTAATCGCGGGATCTGGGCTTTTGTCATCTATTAAAAGCACTGTGCACGGCACGGTCGTATAATCTTCAAGCGATTTTACACATTTCTCAAGATCGCTAGGGGCATTATAGATAGGAATTACAACGGTAATCCCCTTATCTCGGTTCATTCTAATAAGAGAATAAATGTTCGAAATGTCGCTGATCGATTTTGGCAAACCAGACACTGAAATTGGCGAACCCTGAATCGCAGCGTTTTGGTAGGCGGGATGTATCGTCAGATCAACAACATCACCGTCCAGCGAAGGATTAAACAGCTCGACTTGAAAACCGCCACCTTGCTTAGCAATTCCTTTTTTAATGAGATCGGATCGCCCTCTATCCGCTTTGCCATACTTGAAAAGTATACTATTAATATGGACTTCATAGTCAGCAATTTGCTGACCGTCGTGAGTCGCAAGCCATCCACTTACCGTCTTTGAATCAGCCTTCTCGACGCGGCCGCGATGCGGCTTTGAAATAACAAACTCTTTTTGAGTAAGGGTCACTCCATCTTTTCTAATGGAAAATGTGTACTTTCGGTTTGGAACAACTATAAAGTCTGCATATTGCCGTCGCAACGATTGGAGCAACGCAACAATCTTACTATTATAGCTTGTCTTAGCTAGCCCCCCATGAGACCATATCCTTTTCCCACCCCTAGGCTCTTCCGGCTTTACCTTGGCGCAAAAATAATCATCGACATAAATATCGAGATGCTCCTCTGGCCCTTCTTTCCAGTCCAGATAGTCAATTCTCAACTCAGACGACCCAACAAAAATCAATTCGGGTCCAGAAACCTTGGTCGTTAACTTTCCAGACTTCAACGGCGATAAAACTTTAGAATTTTCGCCTACTTCGCATACGACGTTAAGAGCTTCAGAGAAATTCGCCTCATAAAACAAAATGGTAAAGCCGGCCTTGCCAGCCCCCACTCCATTTCGTTCTAGATCCTGACGGTAATCTAATTCCGTCACAACTACAGGCTTTGCATTATCAATTTTGAAAATGATATTATCGGTGATTGCAGACTTGTCCGATTGGCAAACCCACCCCCTTACAAGAATGCCAGCCGCAAGCTCGCTAACTTCCTCTATTCGCAACAGGATCTCTTTGCCGCCAGTATCGTCTTTAGACAATGTAATATTTCTTTTTTCTTTACTTTTTTCGACGCCGGAAGTAAGTGAGGGCTTATTTTCTTTTGCTCTTATCCAACCTAAATTTGAATACTGGTAGGCGCAAACAATCTCCGTTGACGAAATTAACCGTACGCTCGTAGTTTGCTTCTTCTTTTCTGCGCCAATTCTCTCAAGTTTTGCATCGGTTATTTGAAAACCAAATTTCTGCTGGCCACGAGCCTTGTCGTAGATCAAGTCTACGCGATCAATGTTGAGGTCAAGATTTATTTTATCTGCCTCACCGACGAGCAGAAAAGGCTTATCGCCAGAATACCGAAGGCCTGGATCAAACAACCAACCGGACACACTATCGGCGTCGATTTTATCCAATGCCCCCTTTGGAATAAATGGCGAATATATAGTTCCCGGCCCCGAAAATGGAACCATTTCATTGCCTCCACCAACAGCGAATACCTGAGGCCTACCTTCTAAAATTCCATTAAAATAAAATGTTACTGAAAAAGCACCGTAGCCATTAGCAATTCCAGCTTTTTCTAAATCTTCTCGATATGCAAAATTTTCAAGCGCTATTTCTCCAGCTCCCTCAAGCCGAAGCAATATTTGCTCTTCTAACTTCTGCCGATCGGAGGTCGCCGCCCATCCACTTACAACCGCGAAATCCCTGCCCAACTCTACCGTTTCTACAAAGCCAACTACAGCAAACTCGTTTTCCATTGAGCGTTTACCTTGTGTGAAGATTATATTCCGGATCGCACTTTATGACATCGAATATAAATACGCGGGTCAGTCCACCCCAAATAAATCACGAGTATAGACCTTACTCTCGACGTCGACCAGATCCTCTGTCAGACGATTTGCCAAGATAACGTCCGACGTTTTCTTAAACACCTCGAAGTCTCGTTCCACTCGCGAGCGGAAGAACTCAGCGTCAGGATAAGCCGGTTCATAAACGATGACCTCGATCCCCTTGGCCTTGATCCGTTTCATCACGCCCTGGACAGAGGAATCGCGAAAATTGTCGGATCCCGTCTTCATCGTCAGGCGATAGACGCCGACGACCTTCGGGTTCATTTTCGCGATGCTGTTGGCGACAAAGTCCTTCCGCGTCGTGTTGGCGTCAACAATGGCGCGGATCAGATTTTGCGGCACTTCGCTGTAGTTGGCGAGAAGTTGCTTGGTGTCCTTGGGCAGGCAATAGCCGCCATAGCCGAAGGACGGATTGTTGTAGTGATTGCCGACGCGCGGATCGAGGCTGACGCCATTGATGATCGACCGGGGATCCAGGCCATGGATCATCGCATAGGTATCGAGCTCGTTGAAGAAGGCCACGCGCATGGCGAGGAACGTGTTGGCGAACAGCTTGATGGCTTCGGCTTCGCTGGAGCCGGTAAACAGCGTCGGGATATCGGTCTTGATCGCGCCCTGCTTCAGCAAGTTTGCGAATGTTTCGGCCCGCTCGGACACTTCGCCCACGACGATGCGGGAGGGGTGAAGATTGTCATAAAGCGCCTTGCCTTCCCGCAGGAACTCCGGCGAGAAGATGAGATTGCTGCAGCCGAGTTCGGCGGACAGTTTTGCGGTGAAGCCGACGGGGATCGTCGACTTGATCACCATCACAGCATTCGGATTGATCGCCATGACATCGCGCACCACGGATTCGACCGAACGGGTGTCGAAATAGTTGGTTTCGGGGTCGTAGTTGGTGGGCGTGGCGATGATCACGAAATCAGCGCCCTCATAGGACTCCCGCCTGTCAAGACTGGCGCGGAAGTTCAGCTTCTGATCCGCCAAGAAGCGCTCGATCTCGGGATCGATGATCGGCGACTTTTTCGCGTTGAGCATCTCGACTTTGGCCGGCACGATATCATGCGCGACGACCTCATTGTGCTGGGCGAGCAGCATCGCGTTGGAAAGCCCTACATAGCCGGTGCCGGCAATCGCTATTTTCATACAATCGGTCCCCAAAATTTCTTGTTCTGCAGCGGGTTATTTTCGCTGTTCGTCAGCGCAGCAAACCCATCAAATACTTGCCATAATCGCTCTTGCCATAGCGCGCCGCCTGCTTCTCAAATGTCTCCTTGGACACAAAGCCCTGCAGCAGCGCCACTTCTTCCGGGCAGGCGATCTTGAAGCCCTGGCGCTTCTCGAGCGTGCGCACGAATTCGCCCGCTTCGATCAGGCTGTCCGGCGTGCCGGTGTCGAGCCAGGCATAACCACGACCCATGATCGACACTTTCAGCTTACCCTGTTCAAGATAGATGCGGTTGACGTCGGTAATCTCATATTCGCCGCGCGCCGAGGGTTTCAGATTGGCGGCGATGTCGATGACGGAGGAATCGTAGAAATAGAGGCCGGTCACCGCCCAGTTGGATTTCGGCGCCGCCGGCTTTTCCTCGATCGAGACAGCCTTCATCCTGTCGTCGAACTCCACCACGCCATAGCGTTCGGGATCGGCGACGTGATAGGCGAAGACATTGCCGCCGGTGAGATCGGCGCGGGCGTCGGCCATCAGTTTCGGCAGGCCGTGGCCGAAGAAGATGTTGTCGCCGAGGATCAGGCAGGAGGGGGACGAGCCGACGAAATCGGCGCCGAGCACGAAGGCCTGGGCGAGGCCATCGGGCTTCTCCTGGACCACATAACTCAGCGAAATGCCCCATTGCGAGCCGTCGCCGAGCAATTTCTGGAAATGCGGCATGTCATGCGGGGTCGAGATGATCAGGATCTCGCGGATGCCCGCCAGCATCAGCGTGGTCAGCGGATAATAGATCATCGGCTTGTCATAGACCGGGATCAGTTGCTTGCTGAGCGCCAGTGTCATCGGATGCAGACGCGTGCCGCTGCCGCCCGCCAGAATAATGCCCTTCATCGTCTTCCCCTCACATGCATCGGAACGCTGATGCGCCCCGATCAACCCAATAACGTTGCGACCACTTTGGCGGTCGATTGCCGCCACGGCGGCAGCACAATGCCATAGATCTGTTGCAGTTTTTCGCTCGACAGCCTGGAATTTGCGGGGCGCTTCACCGGCGACGGATATTGATCCGAGGTGATCGCCGTCACCGTCACCGGCTTGCGGCCAAAACCTTCGGCGCAGGAAAAGATCTCGCGCGCGAAATCGGCCCAGTTCGCTTCGCCCGACCCGGTGAGATGGAAGACGCCGCGATAGCGTGCATCATCGCTTTCGACCATTGTCTGCGCGGCGAGGATCATGCCGCGGGCTATGTCTTCGGCCGAGGTCGGGCAACCGAACTGATCGCCGACGACCGAGAGCGCATCGCGCGTTTCGCCGAGCCGCAACATGGTCTTCAGGAAATTGGCGCCGTAGGGCGAATAGACCCAAGCGGTGCGGAAAATCGCATGGTCATCGGTCGCCGCCGCCACCTGGCGCTCGCCCTCGAGCTTCGAGGCGCCATAGACCGAGGTCGGGCCGGTCGGATCGGTTTCCAGATAGCGCTCGGCCTTCGAACCATCGAAGACATAGTCGGTGGAGAGATGTAGCACAGGCACGCCCAAAGCCCTGGCCGCGTGAGCCACCGCGCCGGCGCCGGCGCCGTTGATGGCGAAGGCGGCGTCCTTCTCTGTCTCAGCTTTGTCTACAGCCGTATAGGCGGCGGCCGAAACGATCGCATCGGGCCGCGCCGCCTCGAGAGCCGGCAGAATAGACGCAGGGTTCTGCAAATCCACGTCAGGGCGGCCCACGGCGATGATCTCGACGCCCATGTCAGGGCCGAGCGCAATCATCGAGCGGGCGACCTGGCCCTCCTTGCCGGTGACGGCGATGCGGAGCGGGCTCACGCCTTTTTCTCCAGCGTGCCCAGGCGTTCGCCGGAATAGACGCCGTCGCGCAACGGACGCCACCACCATTCATTGTCGAGATACCAAGCGACCGTCTTCTCGATGCCGGTATCGAAATTTTCCAGCGCCTTCCAGCCGAGCTCGGTTTCCAGTCGCGTCGCATCGATCGCGTAGCGCGCATCGTGACCGGGCCGGTCGGTGACATATTTGATCAGCGCCTCATGCGGCTCAGCCTTGGGCCGCATCTTGTCCATCAGCGCACAGATGCGCTTGACCACGTCGATATTGCGCCGCTCGTTGCGTCCGCCGACATTGTATTTCTCGCCCAGCCGACCTTTCGAGGCAATCAGATGCAGGGCGCGGGCATGATCCTCGACATAGAGCCAGTCGCGGATGTTGACACCCTGGCCATAGACCGGCAGCGGCTTGCCATCGAGCGCGTTGAGAATGATCAGCGGGATCAGCTTTTCAGGGAAATGATAGGGGCCATAATTATTCGAGCAGTTCGACACCACGACCGGCAGGCCATAGGTGCGATGCCAAGCGATAGCCAGATGGTCGCTGGCGGCCTTGGAGGCCGAATAGGGCGAAGACGGATCGTAGGGCGTCGTCTCATGGAACAGCCCTTCGTCGCCCAGAGAGCCATAAACCTCGTCGGTGGAGACATGCAGGAAGCGGAACGCATCCCTCTCATCGCCATCAAGCCCGCCCCAGTAACGGCGCGCGGCTTCCAACAGCATGAAGGTGCCCATCACATTGGTCTGGACAAATTCAGCCGCACCAGTGATGGAGCGATCGACATGGCTTTCGGCAGCCAGATGCATGATCCGGTCGGGCTTGAAGGAGGCAAAGGCCTCATTCATCGCCTGGCCGTCACAGATGTCCGCCTTCAGGAAGCGATAGTTGGGCGCGTTTTCGATGACTTTCAGCGAGGTCTCGTTGCCGGCATAGGTGAGCTTATCGACATTGAGAACGTCGGCGCCGACGTCGCGGACCAGATGGCGGACAAGGGCCGAGCCAATGAAACCGGCGCCGCCGGTGACCAGAATACGCATGTCAGACAGTCTCCCCGGGGGCGGCATAATGGAATGAGG
>NZ_JAOXHE010000023.1:0-9589 GCF_025779995.1 Rhizobium sp. TRM95796
AACTCCATCGAATCTTGCAAATCCGAAGGAATCATAACCTCTTGAAATCACCCACCTCTTTTTGAGGCAGCTTCTTAGGTTTGTCCCTCCCCCGACCCTACTTTATTGATCCTGCTGCGCAATTTTTGTGGCAGGATGTCAGTCGCTCTTCCGGGCCGCCCTTGTCCGACACGGTAGTTTTGGCAGGCTTGCCGCGAATGATGCCCTGAAGACCCATCGTTCTCATGAGCCGTGCGAGGGTGCAGCGGGCAATATCGAAGCCCTCCCGCTGCAACTGCCGCCAGATTTTCCGAACGCCCTAAACCCTAAAGTTCTCGTTGAAAACTCGCCGTATCTCGACCTTCGTGGCCATGTCGCGCCGGGCGCGGGCCGACAGCCAATCCACGTCCCTGCGCTTGGCAACGACCTCATAATAGGTGGATGGGGCAATCGGCAGCAGCCTGCAGATCGGCTCGACCCCGAGCACCGAGCGGTGTTCGTCGATGAAAGAAATCATCGCTTCAGTGGGCGGTCGAGCTCCGCCTCCCTGCCCGGCAGGCGAATGCTTGCACTCGCCGACAGGGGACAAAATATGCGGATGCCTTGCGCAAAACTCGTTGGCCTGACGAAGCTCGCGGCTCTCCCGCTCCAGAGCCTTCATCTTCTCGGCCACATCGCTCGGCAGACCTGCTCGCTTGCCGCTGTCAACCTCGGACTTCTTCATCCACTCATTGAAAGTATGCGCCGAGCAGCCGATCTTGGCGGCTATGGATGATACCGCAGCCCACCGCGAAGGGTGTTCGGCTTCATGTTCCGTCACCATCCGAACGGCGCGGGCATGGACTTCAAGGGAGAATTTGTTCGTCGTTTTGCTTGTCATAGACCCTACTTCTCACGAGTTGGGGTCTCCGGCAAACCCAGGGCGGTTCAGTTTCGATCCGCCAGAACTGACCTGCGGCCTTGAGAGGTTATGCAAAATGGCGGAGGCAGACTTTGCTCAGACGTGAATTGCTCGTTGACCTACCGTATTCGGTTTTCAATAATCGCTGTTTTTGGAGCAGGCTATGGATGGACGATGGGCAGATCCGGTTCGATGACCGGTCGCTGACATCGGCGCGCGACAAATTCGCCTTCATGCCCCAGCGCGACGCATTGATGCCATGGCGTAATATTCTCGACAATGCGACGCTCGGCCTCCAAGTCCAGGGACTGAGCCGCGCCGAAGCCGGCCGGCGGGTCACGCAGCTTCTCGACCAGTGCGGTCTCCAGGGAATTGAGAAGCATTATCCTCACCAGTTGTCCGGAGGCATGCGCCAGCGCGTGGCTTTGCTCCGCACGGTGGTGCAGGACCGCAAGATGCTTCTGCTCGACGAATCGTTCGGAGCCCTCAACGCCCTGACGCGCGCCTCCATGCAGCGCTGGCTCGAGGGGATGTGGTAGCGTCATCGCTGGACGGCGCAGCTCATCACGAATGACGTGCGCGAGGCGATCTATCTCAGCGATCGGGTTTACGTGCTGTCGCCCGGACGGCCAGCGTGGTTCGAGAAATACGCGTTCCGTTGCCCCGCCCACGCAGCTTCGCCGATCTCAACGGCGCCGAGGCGGCGAGCATTGAGGCGGAACTTCTCGATGCCCTCATTGGCCCGGATCCCGCAGGCCACTCGGCCGCCGGACCTGCAAAGGCGCAGAACCAGATTTCATCATTCATTCCCTGAAAGGAAGACCCATGTACGCCATCACACGCCGCGCCCTTGTCTCCATGACTGCGATTGCGTTGGCTGCGTTGACACTTTCCGGCCCCGCCGCTGCAAACGACACCAAGACGTCAAGATCGCACTCGACTGGACCCCCAACACCGATCATATCGGTCTCTTTGTCGCCGAGGCGAAAGGGTACTTCAAGGACGCCGGTCTCAACGTGAGGATCCTGCCCTACACCGACGCCGGCGTTGCGAGCCTGGTCAGCAACGGGGCCGCCGATTTCGGCATCGACGACGTCGGCCTCTACAGCCAACGCGCGGCGGGCGCCGACATCAAGACGCCGAAGGATCTCGACGGTCTCACCTATGGCGGCTTCGGCAGCGCCTGGGAAAACACTCTTCTGTCGAGCATTATTCGCAAGGCGGGGGGCAAGGGCGAGTTCAAGACGGTGACGCTCTGCACATCGGCCTATGAGGCGCTGGCCAACAAGTCGGTCGATTTCACGCTGGAGATCCTGACCAGGGAAGGCGTGCAGGCTGAACTTTCGGGAGCCAAGCTCAAGGAATTTAAATATAGCGACTATGGCGTTCCCGACCAATATACGACAATCATCGTGTCGAGCGATGTCTATCTCAAGGCAAATCCGGAGACGGCGAAATCCTTCTTGGCGGCGGTGAAAAAGGGTTATGCCTTCGCTGCCGACAAGCCGGAAGAAGCAGCCGACATCCTGTCGCCGCAAATCCGGACGCGCTGACCGATAAGGCTCTGGTGCATGCTTGCGCCAAGCTTCTGTCGTCGGAGCATTATCTGCGCTCCGAAGATCGGGTGATCGGCGCATTTGACGCAAAAAGGATCGACATCGTCGGCGAATATCTGCTGAGCGCGGGCGTCCTCGTGGACGAAAACGGAAAGGTTCTGACTGAAAAGCCCGATTTCTCCACCTATGCCACGAATGAGTATCTGCCAGCCAAGTGATATTGCGATAGGCGAGGGCGCTGCGGCAAAAGTATCGCAAACCGCCCTTTTCGACGCCAGGAGGCTTTCAGGCGGGCGCTGAACCACGATCATCCGAAAGCGGCGCTCGTGGTTTCTCCTCATCATTCTTGCAGGATGTAAAGCCACGGCGAAAACTGGAGTTATCGAATGCGGCCATTGGAGCTAGCCGAACACGCGAGCCTTCGAGGCGTCAAGTTTGTCCTCACGGATATGGACGAGACGCTGACCTATAAAGGAAGGCTGTCGGCGGCGACTTATTCGGCGCTCGAGGCGCTTCAGGCCGCGGGCGTCATCGTCATTCCGGTCACGGGCGCTCCTGCGGGCTGGTGCGATCAGATGGCGCGGATGTGGCCAGTGGATGGGGTAATCGGCGAGAATGGCGGCTTATTTTTTCGAAGGCGCATCGGGTCGCACGACATCGATCGCGTCTTCTGGCACGACGAGGACAGTCGCCGGCCAGCCTCGGTGCGGCTCGAGCACATTGGGCGCGATGTGCTGCGTGAGATGCCGGGTGCCACACTGGCGGACGACCAGCCCTTCAGGCTGGCCAGTCTTGCTTTCGACAAGCCGGAGGATCCTGCCCAGCGTGATGCCATCCTCCGGACCTTGCAGAGGGCAGGGGCCGATGTCACGGTGAACAACCTCTGGATTCTCGGTTGGCTCGGCGGATATGACAAGCTTGCGATGACCCGGAGGGTTCTTCGCGAGCAATTCGCAACCGACATCGACAAAGAAGCGTCCTCACTTCTCTAATGCGGCGAGTCGACCAATGACGCGCCGATGTTTTCGTTTTTCTCAAACACCGTCGGCGTGAGCACGGTGGTCGACTATCTCGATGAGATGCCGACGTCGCCGCGCTGGATCACCAGAGGACCCGGCGGCGCCGGTTTCATCGAGGCCGCGCATGCTGTGATCGCGGCGCGTTCCTCGTCTTCAGACCGTCGGATCCAGGAGTGAAGCGGCGGATCTATGCCGTTCAGATAATACTGGCCGACGGCACTGTATTTCCAGCGGACCGGGTCATGCAAAGTATGGGTTCGCGCGTCGCGCCAGAAGCGGTCGAGATTGCAAGGTTCTGACGGTCTGAGCGTCAGCACTGGCTCTACGAATGGCGATACGAGCGGTCGTGTCGCCCACTGTGCCGGCGCGGCTGACAGATATATTAGCGAATGGGAGACCGTTTTGCGTAAAGGTTCCATAAATCTAATTATGCTGCAAACGGCGATTTTAGGATCTCGCGGACCTCGTTGACTGCGGATCGTAAGGTACGGACCTTGATCCCGCCCTTCGCCGAATAATCTTCGGCGCCAGCGCCAACAACAATTCTGTTTTCAACTTCAAGATCGTCACAAGCCAAAAAGAAGCCGCGCTCCACTTGCGGTGCGCTGGCGCGTTTGACCTCGATTGCGACCTTCGGCTTTCCTGCTTGCTCGAATACGAGGTCGATCTCGGCGCCGTCGGCCGTCCTGTAGAAAAGAGGCGTCACTTCAGGTCCGGCAGCAGTGATCAGCGTCTCGATCACAAACCCCTCCCAGCTCGGCCCTATGACGGGGTGGCCCAGGAGTTGATCGAGCGTGCCGATTTCCAGGAGAGCATGCACCAGGCCGCTGTCCCGGACATAAATCTTTGGCGACTTTACAAGACGCTTGCCGAGATTCCCGCTCCATGGCTGGAGCCGTCGAACCAGCATGAGGTCCACCAGAAGATCAATATACCGGCCGATCATCGGCGCCGAGACGCCCAGACCCTGAGCAAGCCGCGCGCTGTTCAGCGTATTGCCCTGTCCGTTGGCCAGCATCGTCCACAGCCGCCCGATCGTTGTCGCCGGCATGCGTGGCGCAAACATCGGGACATCGCGCTCGAGGTAACTTCGGACGAAGGCCTGGCGCCAGAGATAGCTGTCCTCATCGGTGTCTGCGGTCAGGCTATCGGGGAAACCACCGCGCAGCCACAACCGCTCGATGTCGATAGAAGCCGCGATTGCCTCTTCCACTCCGATGGGCGGCATTTCGAGATAGACGATCCGACCGGCCAGGGTTTCTGATACCTGTTGAATCAGATCCAGAGACGCCGATCCCAACAACAGAAATTGCCTCGCCCTCTCCCCTCGCGCGCGTCGATCGTCTACAATTCCACGCAATTCGGCAAACAGTTCAGGCAGACGCTGTACCTCGTCCAGCACCGTAAGATGTCCGGCCTGGGCCTGGAGGAATGCTTCGGCATCTTCCAGCCTGCGGCGGTCTGCTGTGCGCTCGAGGTCGAGATAGATCGTGCCTTGTACTTGATCTTTGAGCTTGCGTGCGAGCGTGGTCTTGCCAACCTGACGTGCGCCGACCAGGGCCACGACGGGCGCCCGCGTCAGAGCGCGCTCTAGGGTTGTTTCAATTTGAGGTCGTGGTATGATCATGACCGTAAATCGTAAATCACAGTTTTGATTTGCGGTCAACATGGAGGGGCTCAGCTCCATAGTGCGAGCAAATGTATCTTCCATTATGCGCGCCTTTAAGACGCTTTCATATTGGCAGCACGCTCCTCCGCCACAATAGACAATCCTGGGGCCATACAAGATCTATGGCCCGCACTGGCTATATGGCTACATGGACGTTGCTGTTTGGAACGGCGTGTTGCAAAGTTTGTGAAAGGACGCACTGAAGCAAAATTGACTTAGTGCTTTGCGCACCGTTCATATTTCGATTTCCAACAGAGCGAGCAATTCTCAGCCAAAACATGCGTTGCTCGGTATACCGTCCTTTGCAGTATCCCTTGACGTTTTCTTCATCTTTCCGCCAAAATTTGGAAGCTTGGACATGTTTCAACACTTGGAACGTTAAGCTGTCCGCTGATGGTCAGCAGGCTGTTGACTACGTGAATGCGCGATCCACCCAGACTGAGCAGTCGTTGGAACGATGCCAGCGCGCTATTATCCCGATTAGCTTAGGCTGGCCTTGGAGGCCAAGTCAGCATGTCATCATGTAAAGTCGCGGGTATGCGTTGAGCGCACTTCTGTTTTGCACTGCAACATCTAGCGCCTAACGATAGGAGCCGATATTACACTGGTAACGAAGCAATGCTGCTCCTCCCGCAGCGCTTCGGCTCAGATGCTGCATTCCTCCTCCTCAGCAGCATCGAAGGGAACAGTGGCATTCCTCCTCCCAGTCGCTGATCTGTTATTTTGGAAAGCCTGCCGCACCTCCTCCCGCGGCAGGCTTTTTCATTTGGCCTCTTACTCCAATGTCGAAACGCTTGCTGCGAGAGATCCGGGAGTTTCGGCTAGGAGCGGATTTGGCATGATGCCCTCCTGTCAAGCAGGAGGGCAAATGACGAAGCAGCGTCAGGCTGGCGCTTGGTTCCCCCCAGTCATTGCCTCAATGACCGTCCACGCGATGCAGCGTTCAAGATCGCCCGCTTCCATAATGGCGCTGGGAGCCTTAAACAGGATCCTCGGCATGTCTGGCATTGCATGCACTGCTAGCCATGGCGTGAGCTTCGGCCTTGGGATGGATGTTTTAGTGATTTGCTTGACGATCTTCCACATCGGAGCACTCGCAGCCTGGGTCCACGCCATGTAGCAAGAGAAGAGCCAGAGGCCGGAATGATGGAGTGTGAAGCCGCAGGAGCCAGGCGCCACGCCCTGAACCATTTTGACGGTCCAGCCCGTGTTTTCGATCTCACCGCCAGCGCCCATGACATAGGGCATGAGCGTATCGATCGTGCTTTGGGAAACTTCATGACGTGGGCTGGTACGGAGGTGGCCCGTGAAAAGAGTCAGGTGTGCAATAGTCCGCATTGCTGTGGCCTTTCTTTCTTGATCAATGGAAAAGAATGGAACGGCGAGAGCCGCCCCTTCATCTCTGCTGATGCAGAGGACACCTCCGCTCACGGAGGTCCCACCTATGCGGTGGATTACAGTTGGCCTTTGCGGGCGTGGGAGCCGCCCCCTTGGGGGATCCGGTCGCGATCAAGCATCGTCGACATCGAAATACTTGGTGACCGTGTCTGGATCAGCATTTTGTTCAGCGAAACGCCGGGCTTCTTCTGCGGATATCGGCCTCAGCCCCTCGCCTGAGGCTATCGTGTTGTTGCCCAAAGACCTGCTCCATCGTGAGCGCGGGCCGCCGTGGCCAGCAATGAAAAAACGTCCTTTTTTTGTCTGGAATAGCGTTGTGCACTCGTACGTGAAGTCACCGACATCCGCTGTGCTGTAGTAGGTGCAAATCTCTATCGCCGTCTCGGTGTTGTACCTAAGACCGTCAACAACTTGCGAATAGTTCACATTACGTCTGCTCATTTTTTCTCCGATCATTCCGCTTGCTGCTTTCGGGCCAAGCTCCGCCCGTGAGCTTGAGAGGATCCCAAGCCCATTTGAAGTCTCTGTCGGTTGCGTCCCTGGATGGTCGACGCAACCGGTATTACGTTGAAAATGCTGTTGCGCAGGCTCCTATGGAGGCCCCTTCATCCGGCTCCGCGCGACCATCGTAAAGGTCAGAGAAGTCTTGCCGATTTCTATAACTTGCGATGACCAGAGCGGGTGAGGTGTCGGCTCCGTAACCCGCATGGGTGCCGCGATCGTGGCGCGTGTGTCGACTTGCCGCTTGCCTGTTTTCACACGCGTCGCGGTTTTTCGCACGTTGGCGGGACGTCTGCGGTGTGCTTCCATTCTCTGGCCGACCGCCCGAAACAGGGCGCGCAAGCCGCCACGATCGGGGATCGTGTGAACCGGCGCTGCTTCTTTACCAGCCCTTGTGGATCGCCACTCCTGGTGCACTTTTAGTGCGTTGCGTATCCGGGCTCGGCTTCGCGGATCTAAGGCGGCGAATTCTACCGTCGTCTCAAGCGTATAAAGCTCATGGCGATGGTCGGCGAGTATTCGCCCCTTTAGAAGCTGCCAAGCCTCGCGAAGGCTGCTTATAATGTTTTGGACGGCTCTCTTGCCAAGCTTTTTGGCTTTGCGAAGCCAGTCAGGTAGGGCGACATCGATCGGTGACTGCTCGCCTCGTGCCCGCTGCATTACCAGCGTTGCGATAGCGCATGCCAAGGGTGACGGCACCGCGTTCGCAATCATCTGATCAATTTTGCGCGCGTCTCCCCCGGCGCTCCAGTCCCACGATAGGGGGAAGCCTTGTACCAGTGCAGTTTGGGCTCGAGTCAGAGTTCTAGCCTGCGATGGATGCGCGGAATCGCGAGGATGCAGTGTCCGCAAATACTTTGGCCCTGGGCCTTCTCTTGAGGTCCGAATGATCGCGGCAGTTGGCTCGTCGAGCGTGCGAACGCCTCGGCCATCTCGGAACGGACGCATGTAAACGTGACCAGCGGCCAGAAGGTCCGCTACTTCATCGAAGTGGCGCTGTGGCACAGGTCTACGGGAAGCTGCCCGGATTGTTGGCATGGGTTCGTCAGGACTAAAGACGGACCGCCGGTTCGGGTAACGGGCGTGTGAATAGATGTGGTCGGGCGCCTCTTCCGCAAGCACCTCGCGAAGAGTCGTCTGCTGCGGGGACGCGGCTGCTTCGACTGCGGCTTCCATAAAACCGTCGGCTTCACCTATCCGACCGATCACGAACACGCGTTTTCGCGCTTGAGGCACGCCGAAGTTGGAAGCGTTGACCGTTGAAATGCTGAGACCGTAACCCGCATCTTTCAAGATTTTTTTTGCGTCGGCCCAAGACTTTGATCTCAGCATCGGCGCTACATTTTCGATAACGATCCATTTCGGTTTTGCGATCGCAGCAATCATTGCGAATGTGACCGTCATGGCTGCATTATCGCCCTCAATGCCCTTTCCAGCGTTCGAAAAATCTTGGCACGGAGGGCCGGCGAAAAACGCGTCGGCGTTAATGTCGCGCACCAACGCGGCTACAGACCTCACGTCATTAATGTCCATTAAATGCGTTGGGTGCTCGAGGTTTGCGGTATAGACTGCTAGCGCTTCCGGAGAATTATCAATAGCTCCTACGACTTCAATTCCTGCTGTCGTTAGGCCCAGGGACATTCCGCCCGCGCCGCAAAAAAAGTCCACCGCCCTCATATTGCGTCTCCTTCGATCAAAGCGAACGCGACATAAGCCTTTAGGCCCTCGGCTTCGGCGTGAAGCTGATGTGATGCCAATTCCAGGCCGTCGAGGACTATCGTGGCGATCCACGGCGCTTTCAGCATTCGCCGGTCGGACCCGCGATGCAATTGACTTCGCGCGGCCGCCTCTCGGCAGGCTTGCTGCCATAACGTGACAGCGGCTCCCTCCGTGCCTGCAAGAAAGGCCCGCAACATCGGGGTTCCGTGTCGACTTAAATCAAATCGCCAGGAGCCTTCCGCCTTAGACACCGACACATGCCAGCCGGTCTCGCCGACCTTGCCGCCGTCGCTGAGGCATCCTCCAATATAATTCAGTACCTCGACGGACATTTCGGTCCGCTTCACCAAAATGCTATTATGAGTTGTATTAAGAAGACTCTCAGATTTCATGTTGACCTCAGTCGTTCTGCCTATGGCTAACAATCGTTCACAAGTCATAAGAAAAGTCAACAAAAAAATAATCGTTTATAATCATATGGATGATGCCGATTGAGTCGATGTCGATATCGAATCCTTCACCGTTTGAAAGTGACTCAAGGATTCAGCATTAGTTGAATATGCGCAAAAAATGAGACTTGGGTGGCATTGTGAAGGATTCAATCCTAGATCGAATCCATGTCGTCTCATCGAATCCTTCAAATGAAGGATTCGTTCGCACCTTCCGATATCGTCGAAGATGTCGCAGGAATGTCCGTTTTTTTAAGCTGTCTCGCTGTGTGCGTGACCGAGTCATGGGGGTATTTCAGATTGTCGACACGTTGAAACAAAGTAAGCGGTCAGCTGATGCCGTCAGTCTTGAAGTTCCACGGCATGAGGGCGTCGATTTCGGATGCGGGCCAGCCTTT
>NZ_JAOXHE010000024.1:0-7823 GCF_025779995.1 Rhizobium sp. TRM95796
GACGCGGCGGCTGAAGAAGATCGGGCGCTGGACGATTGAGATCATCAAGCGCTCGGACAAGGCGAAAGGCTTCGAAGGGGCCTGTCGCAAATTTTGGTGGTTAACGTGCTGTTGACCACAACGGTGGAAATGTCGCTCTCGATGTAGCGGAGCGTAGCCATGATTCTAAATGCCATTGCCGAGAAGTTGAAGCGCCAGTCGAAGGATGATTTTAAGGGGCGGCATTTTGAGGCGTGGCTGATCGTGCAGGCGGTGACCTGGTATCTGCGTTACCCGCTCAGCTATAGAGATCTCGAGGAAATGTTCCGCGAGCGCGGGTTCGAGGTCGACCACAGCACCATCAATAGGTGGGTCCTGGCCTATGCGCCTGTCATCGAAAAGCGGCTACGCCAGTTTCGCCGACCGCATTGTGGCTCAATCAGGATTGACGAGACCTACGTCAAGATCCGGGGCAAGTGGCGCTACCTGTACCGCGCCATCGACAAGCACGGAAATCCAATCGACTTTTTGCTCACCGCAAAGCGCGATCTCGATGCTGCCAAGCGCTTTTTCCGCAAGATGCTCAAGGAGGAGCCGCTCCTCTCGCCTGGGAAGATCGGTACCGATGGCGCCAGTACATTTCCTTCTGCGATCAAGACGGCCGTCCATGATGGGCTTCTGCATCCCAATCCGGTGCATTGTGTCACCAAGCATCTCCAACAAGGCATCGAGAGCGACCACTTCCGGGTGAAGAAGAACATGCCCAAGATCGGCGGCTTCCAATCATTCAAAACGGCGCGCAGGACGATCGCCGGGTTCGAAGCAATGTTGTGGCTGCGCAAAGGCTTTGGATTTTCCGGCGCCTGGACCGTCAACGGCCAGAATGACCTGCTCGCGCGCCTCTTCGGACTTCAAAAGGTTAACAAAGCGTGAAAATGCTACCGAGTGCAGGGTAGTCTCAGCCTTCTGAAATGTTTGCGACAAGCCCGGCTCGAGCGTAGAGCCGATCAGTTGTTTGGCCAATGCGATGCGCCGGTGCAGCACATAGTCGTATGGAGAAAGGCCGACCGACACCTTGAAGCCCTTGGAGAAGCGGCTGGTGCTGAGCCGGACCTGCATGCCCATATCGCTGACACGCAGGCACTTGTCGATGTTCTGATCGACATAGCGGGCGATCTTCTTCAACTGCCAGTCCGCAAGGCCTGAAACGGTGCTCGTCGCAACACGCTCGGCCGCAGCGTCCTTGATGGCGAGGAGATCGCCAGACCGCCAGATTTCAAGTGCATTTTCTTCCGGTCCAAGGCCCCACGTCTTGGAACCGTCGGCGGCCACATGGACCGGGATGAACGAAACCATCTTCTGCATCGTCATGTCCTCATCGCTTCGATTGGGACGACGATGCTGCGGCCTTGCCTGCTAAGCCAGTTAAGCGGTGTTAAGCTTCGCTAGCCGGGTTAACGACTTTGTTGCCTGGCGTGAAAACGGCTGTGACCGCGGGTTGTCCGATCGGTTCACCATGTGGACACCGGATCTTCCAAGTGACGAAAGCGCATCCCCGCTAGCTGGGTCTCTCACCCGATCTGATCTTGTCCCATGGCGTGGTGTAGCTTTTGACAACCACGGTGCATTCAGGCGTTGGGCCGAATGATGGCGTCATCATTTGGAAAGATGCCGACGACCTCTGTGCGCCGCTTGATCTCGCCGTTTAGACGCTCGATGGGATTGGTAACCGGTATAAGACCTTTGGTGCTGACGTCCTGCTGCAGTTTCGAGAACTGCGGCGTATGCTGCGAGCATCCGGGACAGAGGCACCGGGAGCGCGAAGGTGCGGGCAGGCCGATACATTTGATGAGCTGTGAGCTCGTGTTAGTAGCTGGCCGCCTCTGCGGCTCGCCCGGTTGCGCCGAGAGCGCGAATCCGTAGTTGTCGTGTCGCCCGCAGCTCCCTTGTTCAAACGACAGGAGATGCTTATGCGACGGGTTATCGGAATTGATATCCACCGAACGTTTGGCGAGGTGGTTTTCTGGGAAGACGGCCGGATCCGCCATGGTGGCCGTGTCGACATTACACGAACAGCTCTTGAGGGGTAAAGCCGGTGGGGTTCAATGCGCCCAGACAGACTGCAATTAACCTTGGCATTTCTGGAATTTACTGTGACGACGAATAAATTGAGCATCACCGGCTTCTTCACATAGGCAGGAAGAAATTTTTATGGCTTGATAAAGTTGTGTCCTCGACGCGCCGTTTGCATCGCACCGATGGCACTGGGGGCCAAGACTGCATAAGTCTTGGCCCTCTTTCCGTTACTCTCAAGCAGCATTTGGTCAATGACAACCAACCCACCGCTCATGAGCTCGCCGCGCCTGCCGGAGGATCACCCCGACCGGTTTCTGGAATGTGAGGAGCAGATTGAGGCGAGCGCGATCGCTAAAGTAGACGCGGCGGTGGCGGCCGGCTGGGTTGGCCCTGAAGTATAGGCGGGTATCATCTCGGTCGCTGACAACCTTATGCTGCAGCGCCTGTCTAAAGCTGCAAAGCCCCTTCGCTTTTGATGAGACGGGAATCGTCCTCTCGGTCATCGCCCCGCTCTCGAATCCCGGCCTGGGAATATTCCTCGTCTCCATCTCCGACGGCGACCATCTGCTGGTCAAGCGCGCCGATCTCGCCACGGCGAGGGCGCTGCTTTTGGGCGCGGGGCACCGGCTGGTTGGCTGAAAGAGGACCGCCGGCGTCCGTGTAAAATTCGCTGGCGATTGCATGATCTTTCTCTATCATCGCGCGTCGCGATACATCCCATGCGAGATGGAGCCCTATGGAGATTTTCCCGCAACGCGAACTGGCCGTGTCCATCGACTTCCTCGAGCCGGCCGGTCTCCGGCCGGATGGCGTCGCGGCTGCGCAGCGCGTGCGCTTTCCGCCGGTGCGCCTGGTGAGTATGACCGGATGCGACTATGGCGGCCTCGGTCTGTTCCGCCGCGATGGCGCCTATCATGTCGCCCCTGACATCTTCCCCGATTACATCGAGCCGCTGGCGCGCAGATCGCTCGAAAACGGCCAATCTTCCGTGTGGTTCGGCGGCATGTTGAACGACGCCTCGGCGGTTGTGGAGCTCGATCGCCCCGCCATCGTCGCACTGCATCCGAACTGGATTTTCGGGCATTTCCTGCTTGAAATGTTGCCGAAACTGATCCTGCTCGACCGGATCGCCGATCCCGCCATCCCGCTTCTGGTGGCGGCGAACGGTCCGGGCTGGATGAAGACTATCCTCGGCGAGGTGTCGCGCCGGCCGCTGTTCGAATATGATCACAAGACCTCGGTTGTGCGCGCGCCGGAATGTCTCGCGCTGACGAATCTGGCGATCGGCGGCTGGCTGCGGCCAGAAATGCGCACGGCGTTCGAACTTCTCAGGGCGGGGCTGTTGCTGCAAACTGGCGTCGGCCGCCAGGGCGACTGGCTCTATATCTCGCGCCGCAAGACGACGTCGGGATGGCACAAGATCGCCAATGAGGAGGAGATCGAGATAGCCCTCGCCGAGATGGGCTTTGCAATCATTCACCCGCAGGAGTACAGCTTCGCTCAGCAAGTCCGGCTGTTTCATCAGGCGCGGCTGGTGGTGGGCGAATATAGTTCGGCTATGCACAACGCCGTCTTCTGCCAGCCCGGCGCGTGCATTCTCTGCCTCAACCGCATCAATCGCTATCAGGAGCAGATCGCCTCGGCTTTCGATCACCGGATCGGCTTCGTCAAGCCAAAGGACGGCGCGTTTCGCGATTGGTCGACCCAGGCCAGCGGCGTTCAGGCGCTCGAATTCGATCCCCGGCATGTCCGGGACGCTGTCGAGGCGATCATGCGGCAGGGATGCCCGCCGCCGCCGTGAGATCATGCGGTCTGTCGGTGGGCAATCGTTTCGATCCGCCCGTAACGCGATCTTCGCGATGGTGTCGGCGCCGTCGACAGGGGACGCGCAACCTGAGCCCGCGACGGGGAGCGGCGTCGGACGCACCAAGCGCGACGCTCTTTCGGACCAGGCGCGCGGACCACTATCGAGGGTCCTCGGTATAATACGCCCTCTTTCTGAACTCGACTCTTTTGCCTTCCCAAAGTGCGATGAATCTGAATCTCTGGAGCAAACCGGAGGCGTGGGATGCGGTCAGGGATTTCTCTTCGTGGCGATTTTGATAGAGACGGTCTCCGGCGAGCCGCGAAGTACGGGCCATGGGCTACCGCAAGCTGGCAGTCCGGCCCAAGAATCACGCTCACGACCCTCAAGCCATGCAGAAATTAAAAAAAACTCCCCCACCGCAATAGCGGAGATCACCGCTGGAGCAGCACGGTGAAAGGTATCCATCCGGCGTAGGCCGCGGGGTTTATGATTTCGGCTCGTCTGCCATGATGCGCTCGATCCTTTTTGGATCACATTGCTCGTCCACAAGGAACTGCTGGACACCTCCGTCCCAGGTTCGGATATCGGCGAGGAATGCCTGCAAGCTTTCGATCCCCGGTCCGTGAAGGTGGTGATGCCCTCTTCGCTGCCGTCGTGGACATGGATCATCTCGCCGTAATCGATGTTGTCTGAGTTGCTGGCGACTTGCTGGATGAGTTCGATGTTCTCGCCGATCAGCGTGGCGACATAGTCGATCGTGTAGACATGCGTCGGGCGCGCCATCAGGCTGCTCTCTGCTGGGCGTTGCCGACGGCGGCCCAGTTCCACGGCAACAGTTCCGGCAGCCGCGACACGGGAATGCCGGGCATGCGGGCGAGCACGTCCGCCAGCCAGGCCTGCGGATCAATGTCGTTCATCTTCGCGGTGACGATCAGGGAATACATGAAAGCGGCACGCTCGCCGCCGCGCTGGGAGCCGGCGAACAGCCAAGCTTTTCTTCCCAGAGCGATACCGCGCAGGGCGCGCTCGGCCGCATTGTTCGAGATGCAAAGCCTGCCATCGTCGAGGAACCGCGTGAAGGCTTCCCAGCGTCCGTCCTTCTCGAACATGTAGTTAATCGCCTTGGCGACGGGATTGTGCTTCGACATCTGGGAACGCTGGGCCGTGAGCCAGTCGTGCAGTTCTTCGACGAGCGGACGAGCATGCTGCTGCCGGGCAGTTAACCGTTCCTCGGCGGACTTCGCGTTTATGCCGCGCTCAATCTCGAAGATCGCGTCGATGCGGGCGACGGCCTCAAGCGCGACAGGCGATATCTCGTGGGCAGGTTTGCCCTTGCGCACGTTGCCGGCGATGTCAGCCAGTTCGAAGAACTTGCGCCGCGCATGGCTCCAGCAGAGCGCGCTCTTGACCGGCGCGGGGCTGCGATCGGCACGATAGAGATCGTTATAGCCGCCGTATGCATCGGCTTGGAGGATGCCATGCCACCCCGCCAGATGGGTGTTGGGATGGGTCTTCTCGCGATCCGCAGAGAAGTGGAAGAGCGCCGCAGGCGGCGCGCCGCCTGCGAAGGGACGGTCATCGCGGACGTAGGTCCATAACCTTGCCTGCTTCGTTGCACCCCTGGCCAGAAGCGGCACGATGGTGTCGTCGCCATGCAGCCGAACGGCTGCCAGGACATGGGCGCGGATCAGGTCATGGATCGGCTGAAGCGCCGTAGCGCAGGCCCCGACCTGATCGGCCAGCGTGGAGAGGCTGAGATCGACGCCTTCCCTGGCATAGCGCTCGGCCTGGCGGTTCAAGGGCTGATGCTGGCCGAACTTCTCGAACAGGATCGTCGCCAGCAGGTTCGGTCCCGCCCATCCGCGCGGTGTCGCATGGAAAGGTGCCGGTGGCTGGCTGATCTTCTCGCAGTCCCGACAGGTGAACTTCTCGCGCACCGTCTGGATCACCTTCCACTGGCGCGGAATCACATCCAACGTCTCAGTGATGTCTTCGCCCATCTTCACGATACGGGCCGAGCCACAGCAGGCGCATTGCGTGGGAGCTTCGATGACCAAGCGCTCGCGCGGCAGGCGCTCGGGAAACGGCTTGCGGGCGGGCCGACGGCGTTCGAAGGCGGAGACACTTGTGATCCTCTCCGCCACGCGTTCAGCCGCGATCTCATCCTCGGTGGCGTCGGCCTCAAGTTCTTCGAGCTGCAGTTCCATCTGGTCGATCAGCCGGGCGCGGCGTTCGGAACTCTGGCCATACTGCTCGCGGCGCAGCTTGGCGATCTGGAGCTTGAGGCGCCGGATCATCGCCTCGGACGTCGTCACGACGGCGCGCAACTGCGCAAGATCGGCCTCGGCAGAGGCAGCGCGCGCTTCCGATGCCGCTAGCGCGGCACGCAGTCCGGATATCTCCGAAGCAGCGTCATCCATGGCCGAAAGCTACCATGGAACCACAGAAAGACAAACAAAAACAGTGGAATGATGGCGACTATCCTGCCGCCGCAGGCCGTTGCGTCCAGCGTGGATTGCGCCAGTCGATCCCTTCCAGGAGATAGCCGAGTTGAGCCGCCGATACAGGCACGGCGGAGCCATTCTGGCTGACCGGCCAGATGAACTTTCCGGCTTCCAGCCGCTTCAGATAAAGCGACATGCCGACGCCGTCATGCCACAGGACTTTGATCAGGTCACCTTTGCGCCCCCGGAAGCAGAAGACCTCGCCGCCATGAGGATCGCGACCAAGACCTTGTTGCACCTTCAACGCCAGGCTGTTCATGCCACAGCGCATGTCCGTCACGCCGCCTGCAATCCACACCTTCACCCCGGCTGAAAAGGCGATCATGACGCATCCAGAACCGGCAACAGCCGGGCAAGGACGGTCGGATCAAGCGAGGACGGGATCGTGAGCCTTCGGCCGTTCGGCAGGCCGATCTCGATCATCTTATCGTCTTCAGGCCGGAGCGGAGCGGCGATCTCGGACGATGCCGGCGGCGGCGGCGAAATCGAAAGCGGCACGAAGTTTGTTGACGCGGAAACGCTCAGGAGCCCGCTCCGATATTGACGACGCCAGCTCGTCAACAATGATCGCGACAATCCATACCGTCGCGCCGTCGCCGAGCCCTGTCGAAACCCCTGAAGGCTCTCCTCGACAATCCGGACCTTCTCTTCGTCCGACCAATCTCGACGGCGACCAAAGTCATCGGCGGACAAGACATCAATGGGCGAAATGATTGTAGCGCATGACATAAGGCATGCATTTAAAGCCAATCTGCAGATGACGGCAGACGGCCTTCGCCGGAGGCAGACGGTGAAAGCGAATAGAGATCTGGTTTCAAGACGAGGCGCGTATCGGGCAGAAAAACAAGATCACGCGCCGCTGGGCCAGGCGCGGAACGCGGCCGTGGGCGCCTCACGATCAACGCACGAGATCGGCCTACATCTTCGGCGCAATCTGCCTAAAGCACGGCAAGGCGGCGGCGTTGGTCATGCCCTTGTGCGACACCCATGCGATTGTCCAACACCTCGCCGAAATCGCCCGCAATGTAGACCAGGATGCGCATGCCATCCTCGTCATGGACCAGGCAGGCTGGCATATGTCCAGCAAGCTCATCGTGCCTGAAAACATCACCATCCTGCCATTGCCGCCCAAGTCGCCGGAACTCAACGCTGTCAAGAATCTCTGGCATTTTATGCGCGACAACTGGCTCTCAAACCGCATCTTCAAATCCTATGACGACATCATCGATCATTGTTGCGATGCCTGGCGAAAGCTCGAAAGCCAACTCTGGCGCATCATGTCCATAGGACGCAGAAAATGGGCGAATGGGTTTTGAACAGTGAGGGAGAGTATTACACAGTTTCCCAGCCCACCAGGGACGGCGGTCGTAGGGTCAATCGTATCTTAGAGTCTGACTCGAAAAGCCTTCAACGATATCCATACCTTGCAAGCCGTCTGGTGATCAGGCGGATGTGGG
>NZ_JAOXHE010000025.1:2500-6059 GCF_025779995.1 Rhizobium sp. TRM95796
TTGTGAAGAGAAGACATGCGGGGACTGGCCTTACGGCCTTTGCCTGTCAAGTGTCGCCGGGATGTTCGGGCTTTGGCCTGATTGTCCAGCGATATGGTGGATGTTGCTGACCGCACATCCGTCCGCATGTCTCGAGAAGCTGGTCTCGTATGGATCGAAAAGATCCGTACGTAAATCGAATGTTTGATGAGATCGATGTTTTGATCTGCCGGTTGGAGCGCAAGCTTTGACTGATGGAGCAAGACCATCGATCTGAACCGCTTTCGCGGTTCAGATGATCATCGACAATGAGAACGATCAAGTGAAATAAGGGCAATTGGTGGATGCCTAGGCATGCACAGGCGAAGAAGGACGTGATACGCTGCGATAAGCCGTGGGGAGCTGCGAATAGGCTTTGATCCATGGATCTCCGAATGGGGGAACCCACCTCTGATGCTTGGCAATCTGGCCCGTCTTCGGACGGTCTTGGTTCCAAGCATTGAATAGAGGTATCTGCACCTGAAAAGATAGGGTGTAAGAAGCGAACGCAGGGAACTGAAACATCTAAGTACCTGCAGGAAAGGACATCAACCGAGACTCCGTCAGTAGCGGCGAGCGAACGCGGACCAGGCCAGTGGCATCGAGGAATAAAGTCGAACAGGATGGAAAGCCTGGCAAGAATGGGTGATAGCCCCGTAGACGTAGAACACTCGATGTCCTTGAGTAGGGCGGGGCACGTGAAACCCTGTCTGAACATGGGGAGACCACTCTCCAAGCCTAAGTACTCGTGCATGACCGATAGCGAACCAGTACCGTGAGGGAAAGGTGAAAAGCACCCCGACGAGGGGAGTGAAATAGAACCTGAAACCGGTTGCCTACAAACAGTGGAAGGCCGCAAGGCTGACTGCGTACCTTTTGTATAATGGGTCAACGACTTAGTGTAACTAGCAAGCTTAAGCCGGTAGGTGTAGGCGCAGCGAAAGCGAGTCTGAACAGGGCGTTCAGTTAGTTGCATTAGACCCGAAACCAGGTGATCTAGCCATGAGCAGGCTGAAGGTTGGGTAACACCAACTGGAGGGCCGAACCCGCATCTGTTGCAATAGATTGGGATGACTTGTGGCTAGGGGTGAAAGGCCAATCAAACCTGGAGATAGCTGGTTCTCCGCGAAATCTATTTAGGTAGAGCGTCGATCGAATACCCCGGGGGGTAGAGCACTGGATGGGCTATGGGGACTCACCGTCTTACTGATCCTAACCAAACTCCGAATACCCGGGAGTACTAATCGGCAGACACACGGCGGGTGCTAACGTCCGTCGTGAAAAGGGCAACAACCCTAACCTCCAGCTAAGGTCCCCAAGTCATGGCTAAGTGGGAAAGGATGTGAGGATCCCAAAACAACCAGGATGTTGGCTTAGAAGCAGCCATCATTTAAAGAAAGCGTAACAGCTCACTGGTCTAGTCAAGGGTCTTTGCGCCGAAAATGTAACGGGGCTCAAGCCATGCACCGAAGCTGAGGATGTGCGCAAGCACGTGGTAGCGGAGCGTTCCGTAAGCCTGTGAAGGGAGACCCGTGAGGGCTCCTGGAGGTATCGGAAGTGCGAATGTTGACATGAGTAACGATAAAGGGAGTGAGAGACTCCCTCGCCGAAAGACCAAGGGTTCCTGCTTAAAGTTAATCTGAGCAGGGTTAGCCGGCCCCTAAGACGAGGCGGAAACGCGTAGTCGATGGGAACCACGTTAATAATCGTGGGCCTGGCGGTAGTGACGGATCGCGTAACTTGTACAGTCTTACTGGATTGATTGTGCAGGGAAGCGGTTCCAGGAAATAGCTCCGCCATTATAGACCGTACCCGAAACCGACACAGGTGGTCAGGTAGAGCATACCAAGGCGCTTGAGAGAACTGCGTTGAAGGAACTCGGCAAATTGCACGCGTAACTTCGGAAGAAGCGTGACCCCTTTATACGCAAGTATTGAGGGGTGGCACAGACCAGGGGGTAGCGACTGTTTATCAAAAACACAGGGCTCTGCGAAGTCGCAAGACGACGTATAGGGTCTGACGCCTGCCCGGTGCTGGAAGGTTAAGAGGAGAGGTGCAAGCTTTGAATCGAAGCCCCAGTAAACGGCGGCCGTAACTATAACGGTCCTAAGGTAGCGAAATTCCTTGTCGGGTAAGTTCCGACCTGCACGAATGGCGTAACGACTTCCCCGCTGTCTCCAACGCAGACTCAGTGAAATTGAATTCCCCGTGAAGATGCGGGGTTCCTGCGGTCAGACGGAAAGACCCCGTGCACCTTTACTATAGCTTTACACTGGCATTCGCCAAGGCATGTGTAGGATAGGTGGTAGGCTTTGAAGCAGGGACGCCAGTCTTTGTGGAGCCATCCTTGAAATACCACCCTTATCTTCGTGGATGTCTAACCGCGATCCGTCATCCGGGTCCGGGACAGTGTATGGTGGGTAGTTTGACTGGGGCGGTCGCCTCCGAAAGAGTAACGGAGGCGCGCGATGGTGGGCTCAGACCGGTCGGAAATCGGTCGTCGAGTGCAATGGCATAAGCCCGCCTGACTGCGAGACTGACAAGTCGAGCAGAGACGAAAGTCGGTCATAGTGATCCGGTGGTCCCGCGTGGAAGGGCCATCGCTCAACGGATAAAAGGTACGCCGGGGATAACAGGCTGATGACCCCCAAGAGTCCATATCGACGGGGTTGTTTGGCACCTCGATGTCGACTCATCGCATCCTGGGGCTGGAGCAGGTCCCAAGGGTATGGCTGTTCGCCATTTAAAGCGGTACGTGAGTTGGGTTCAGAACGTCGTGAGACAGTTCGGTCCCTATCTGCCGTGGGTGTAGGAATATTGACAGGATCTGTCCCTAGTACGAGAGGACCGGGATGGACGTATCTCTGGTGGATCTGTTGTCGCGCCAGCGGCATAGCAGAGTAGCTATATACGGAAGGGATAACCGCTGAAGGCATCTAAGCGGGAAACCCACCTGAAAACGAGTGTTCCCTGAGAGCCGTGGAAGACGACCACGTCGATAGGACGGGTGTGGAAGCAAGGCAACTTGTGAAGCTTACCGTTACTAATAGCTCGATAGACTTGATCGTTCCCATTGCCAATGATCATGAAAACAAACCATTCGACCAACAGACAGGCCCAATAAGCCCCTAACGCCTATTGCCGACTGCCTATTGGCCGTGACCAGCTTCTCTGTTTGCCTTTCGCCGACCTGGTGGTCATGGCGGGGCGGCCGCACCCGTTCCCATTCCGAACACGGCCGTGAAACGCCCCTGCGCCAATGGTACTTTGTCTCAAGACACGGGAGAGTAGGTCGCCGCCAGGTCTGCAAAATGCAAACATCTCATAACTCTTCACAACACGCAGGCGCTTCCGGTATTTTGGCATAGCCAAAAACCTGTCGCGGTTTAGCCTTCCGGATTAAGCGATATTTTGCCTATGGCAAAAATCGGTCGGTATTTTGCCTCCCGGCAAAAACCTGATAACGCGGGGTGGAGCAGCCCGGTAGCTCGTCAGGCTCATAACCTGAAGGCCGCAGGTTCAAATCCTGCCCCCGCAACCA
>NZ_JAOXHE010000026.1:0-5326 GCF_025779995.1 Rhizobium sp. TRM95796
AGCCCGGCGAGCCCGGCGATGTCGGCGGCGCTGAAGCCGCCGATCAGGGCGGCGTTTCCGACGACGGTCATCGAGCCTAGGCCGGTGACGGAGAGGTCGGCGATGGTCAGCAACTGGGCTGCGACGCCGGCGGGCAGGGCGACGCCGCCGGTGTCCGACAGCGCGATCTTGTCGACGCCGAAGTCGGCGATCAGGGTCACGTCGTCGCTGCCGAGATTGGACATGTCGGCGGCGCTGATCGTCAGGCTCACGACGTCGGAAGGGGTGAGGCCGATGCCGGCGGTCTTCAAGGCGCTCAGCTGGGCGAGCGACAGGCCGACGGTGTTGTCGGTGGCGTCGAGCGTCGTGACGCCGAGAGCGGCGAGATCGGCGATCGTCGCGCTGTCCAGGCCGGCCAGATGGGCCCCGGTGTCGGCGATCGTAATCGTATCGTCGCCGGCGAAGGCGATGCCGGCAGCGGTCAGCGCGGCGGCCTGGGCCAGCGTCAGCGTGGCGGCATTGCCGGTCATGTCGAGGACGTCGACGCCGACGGCGTCGAGGGCGTCGAGATCGGTGGCGCCGAGCGCGGCCAGTTCGGTGGTCGACAGGGCGACGGTGACGACGTCGCCGTCGTCGAAGACGATGCCGGCTTCCGCTACGGCCTGGGCCTGGGCGAGCGTCAGCGTCGCCGCGTCGCCGATCACGTCGAAGGCGTCCGCGCCCCACGCGCCGACATCGTCGATCGTATCTGTGTCGAGGCTGGTCACCTCTGTGGCGGTCAGGGCGATCGTCACGGTATCGCCGCTGGAGAAGCCGATCTCGTTGCTGGCATAGGCTGCGGACTGGGCGAATGTCAGCGTCACCGCGTCTTCGCTGACATTCATCCTGGAGACGCCGAATTCGGCGAGCCGGTTGATGTCGGTGATATCGAAGGCGGCGATCTCGGCGCTGGTTCCGGCGATCGCCATGGAGCCCTGGCCGGTGACGGAAAGGTCGGCGATGGTCAGCAGCTGGGCCGCGACGGCGGCGTTCAGGATCACGACGCCGGTGTCCGACAGCGCGATCGTGTCGACGCCGAAGTCGGCGATCAGGGTCGCGTCGTCGCTGCCGAGATTGGACAGATCGGCGGCGCTGATGGTCAGGCTCACGACGTCGGAAGGGGTGAGGCCGATGCCGGCGGTCTTCAAGGCGCTCAGCTGGGCGAGCGACAGGGCGACGGCGTTGTCGGAGGCGTCGAGCGTCGTGACGCCGAGAGTGGCGAGATCGGCGATCGACGCGCTGTCCAGTCCGGCGAGGTTTGCGCCGGTGTCGCCGATCGTTACGACGTCGTCGCTGGCGAAGGCGATGCCGCTCGCGGTCAGCGCGGCGGCCTGGGCCAGCGTCAGCGTGGCGACATTGCCGGTCATGTCGAGGACGTCGACGCCGATGGCGTCGAGGGCGTCGAGATCGGTGGCGCCGAGCGCGGCCAGTTCGGTGGTCGACAGGGCGACGGTGACGACGTCGCCGTCGTCGAAGACGATGCCGGCGTCCGCGACCGCCTTGGCCTGGGCGAGCGTCAGCGTGGCGGCGTCGCCGACCAGGTCGAAGACATCCGCGCCCCACGCGCCGACATCGTCGATCGTATCTGTGTCGAGGCTGGTCACCTCTGTGGCGGTCAGGGCGATCGTCACGGTATCGCCGCTGGAGAAGCCGATCTCGTTGCTGGCATAGGCTGCGGACTGGGCGAATGTCAGCGTCACCGCGTCTTCGCTGACATTCATCCTGGAGACGCCGAATTCGGCGAGCCGGTTGATGTCGGTGATATCGAAGGCGGCGATCTCGGCGCTGGTTCCGGCGATCGCCATGGAGCCCTGGCCGGTGACGGAAAGGTCGGCGATGGTCAGCAGCTGGGCCGCGACGGCGGCGTTCAGGATCACGACGCCGGTGTCCGACAGCGCGATCGTGTCGACGCCGAAGTCGGCGATCAGGGTCGCGTCGTCGCTGCCGAGATTGGACATGTCGGCGGCGCTGATGGTCAGGCTCACGACGTCGGATGGGGTGAGGCCGATGCCGGCGGTCTTCAAGGCGCTCAGCTGGGCGAGCGACAGGGCGACGGCGTTGTCGGTGGCGTCGAGCGTCGTGACGCCGAGAGTGGCGAGATCGGCGATCGTCGCGCTGTCCAGTCCGGCCAGGTTTGCGCCGGTGTCGCCGATCGTTACGACGTCGTCGCTGGCGAAGGCGATGCCGGCAGCGGTCAGCGCGGCGGCCTGGGCCAGCGTCAGCGTGGCGACATTGCCGGTCATGTCGAGGACGTCGACGCCGACGGCGTCGAGGGCGTCGAGATCGGTGGCGCCGAGCGCGGCCAGTTCGGCGGTCGACAGGGCGACGGTGACGACGTCGCCGTCGTCGAAGACGATGCCGGCGTCCGCTATGGCCTGGGCCTGGTCGAGCGTCAGCGTCGCCGCGTCGTCCGTGGCGTCGATCACGGTGACGCCGAGCGCGCCGAGCGCGGTCATGTCGTCGGCGTCGAAAGCGGCGATCGTGGCGCCGGTTCCGGTCACGGTGACCGACATGGCCCCGGAAACGGCGAGACCGGAGACCGCCGACAGCGCCAGGGCTGCGGCCGCATCGAGGCTGACCGCGCCGCTGTCGGAGACGGTGATCGCATCGACGCCCATGGCGGCGATCGTGGCGGCGTCGTCTGTGTCGAGCGCCGACAGATTGGCCGCCGTGTCGGACAGGGTGACGGCGTCGGAATAGGTCAGGCCGATCAAGACCGATTTGAGATCCGCAAGCTGGGCGAACGACAGGTCGACGGCGTTGTCGGAGGCGTCGATCACGGAGACGCCGAGCAGTTTCAGGTCGCTGATCCCGACGCTGGTCAGGCCAGCCAGGTTCGCGCCGGTGTCGGCGAGCGTGATCGTATCTTCGGCGGCGAAGGCGATGCCGGCGGCGGACAGGAGGACGGCCTGGGCGAGCGTCACCGATCCGGCATTGTCGCTGAGGTCGAGGACATCGGCGCCGAGATCGTCGAGATCGTCGATATCGTCGGCGTCGAGCGCGGCGAGTTCGGAGGCCGACAGGGTGATCGTGATCGCGTCTTCGGACGAGAAGCCGATGTTGCGGGCGGCCAGGGCTTGCGCAAAAGCGAGCGACACGGTGGCTCTATTGCCGCTCACATTGAGGATATCGACTCCCAAGTCCTTAAATTCGTTGAATTTTTGTGTGCCGAAGCTGGCGAGGTCCGTGCTCCACAGGGAGACCGCGACCGTGTCGTCGGCTGCAAAGGCGATGCCGGCCGAGACGTAAGCCTCGGCTTCGGCAATGTCGATTGCGACGGCGTTGTCGGAGACGTCGATCGCGGTGACGCCCAGCGTCGCCAGCGCCTGGATGTCGTCGCCGTAGACGTTCGCGATCGTGTCGCCGTCGCCGGTGATCGTCACCGACGAGGCGCCGGTGATGGCCAGGCCGGAGACGTCGGCCAGCGATACGGCCACGGACGCGTCGAGGACGACGTCGCCGCCGCCGCCGGCGCCGCCGCTGGAGACGGTGATCGTATTCGCGCCCATGGCGGCGATCATGGCCGCATCGTCGGCGTCGAGCGCCGAGATATCGGTGGCGGTCGCCGACAGGGTGACGGCGTCGGCCGCGCTCAGGCCGATGCCGGCGGTGTTCATTGCGGTGAGCTGGGCGAGCGTGAGGCTGATCGCATCGTCGGAGGCGTCGAGCAGGGTGACGCCGAGATCCTTGAACTGGGCGAGGTCGGTGTCGCTCAGCGCGGCGATTTCCGTTCCGGTGGCGTGGATGGTGATCGATGTGAAGGCGTCGCCGAGCGATGAGAGCGTCGTATAATTGGCCGCATAGGCGCCTTTTGCCTGAGACAGCGTCAGGTGGAGAGTGCTGGAGCCCGTGCCGGTGACCGTGACGGTGAGCGCGCCGCCGGAGGTAAGGTCTGTGCCGTCATTGAGCGAATAGCCGATGGTCACCGTGTCGGTGTCGCCCTCGGCGAGCAAGCCGGTGGGGATGACCACCAGAGCGCCGTCGGCGTCGGTGAAGACGATCGCGTCGCCGCTGGTGACGGTGAGATTGCCCAGGCTGATATCGTCGCCGTCGGCGTCCGAACCGAGATCGGCGATCGCGACGGTGAGGCCGGTGTCGGCGCTGGTGGAGGTCTCGGGGCTTATCGCCAATGTCGGCGCGGTGTTCGGATAGTAGCCGGAATCGATGAGGTCGTAAGTGTCGCCCACGACGCCCGAATGCTTGACGAGTATGTCGCCGGTTTCCGAGTCGAGATAAATCCCGCTTAACGTATTTGTCGTGGCTATGGTGTGTGTCTTTAAGAGGGTGTAAGTTATATTATCCGATGACTCAGCAATGAAGAAATATGATGTTGAATAGTTTTTAACGGTATAAACCGCGTATGAATAATCTCCAACTGAATATGTCGTAATATTAATTGGGTCTTGATTTGTTCCACTGATAAAAAATGTCCCTATATTTGTATTATTGTAACCAGGTTGAAAGAAGAAGCCGTTATAGAGTAATCTAAAGTTTCCAATTGTTTCCGTCCCGAGGCTGAACGTGGTGTCGGCGATATCAAATATGGAGAGATCCGGCGTGGTTATGGTTTGCGGAACGGTTTGGTAATAGGAAGACGACATGATTCTGCCCCTGAATTTAACAAGCTTTTCAGGCGGACTCCGGTGTTGCGGAGCGCACATCCTGAGGCGTGACATTGGATAGGTCGGATATGTTGGATCTGTATGCGGCCGTGGCGGCGGTTAGAGGATGAAAGCGCCGTCGTTGATCGTCGATCGCGACCGGCGGCTCCGACCTTCATCGTCGGAAGTCGGGACACTCTCGCGCCCAACGCGCCGTCCCGTCGCCATATCGCGGATTTCGACCAGCCCAAGCCGCGCCCTGGAGCGGCCCTGGCGGGGCGGCGAAACCCGGCGTCTCGCCGCGGCCTCAAAGAAATAAAGTGATGGGCGTTTCCGTCCGAAAAATACTCCCTGGTCAATAATGTAGTTTCTATAAAAAGCCGCTGCCCTTAAGGATTCCTTTCCGGAAACATCCAGAAATCGCACTTCTCCTGATCATTTCTGGTGACGATTTCGTTTGGCTAAGCATATCTCATGCATGTGGCGGGAATTCATAATTTTAGATTTTTATATTATAGGGATAGATGCGTTGTATTGTTTGTAGCTAAAATAAAATATATTGAAGAACTTGAATATAGGAGTGCGGCGGCGGGCAATAGGCCCGGCGCCGTCTGGCCGCGTCGTGGCGGGCGAAGGCCGCCCCATCCTCGCCCGCCCGTCCGGGCCCCGCCACAACGCGAACGCGCCGCCCGTTTCGGGGCGGCGCG
>NZ_JAOXHE010000027.1:0-2520 GCF_025779995.1 Rhizobium sp. TRM95796
GTAAGCGGTCAGCTGATGCCGTCAGTCTTGAAGTTCCACGGCATGAGGGCGTCGATTTCGGATGCGGGCCAGCCTTTGGCGATGCTGGTCAGGGTCTGAGAGAGCCAGTGGAGCGGATCGACATTGTTCATCTTGGCCGTCTGCAGGAGCGTGGCCAGTGTGGCCCAGGTTCGTCCTCCGCCCTCGCTGCCGGCGAATAGGCTGTTCTTTCTCGTAATGGTTTGCGGCCTGATTGCCCGTTCGACGATGTTGGAATCGATCTCGATGCGACCATCGTTGAGAAAGCGTTCCAGAGCTTCGCGCCGAGTGAGTGCGTAGCGGATCGCCTCGGCGGTCTTGGACTTGCCGGAGACCTTGCCGAGTTCCCTTTCCCACAGATCGAAGAGGTCTGCGACGATGGCTGCGGATTTCCCTTGGCGAAGCGCCGCCCGGCTCTCGGGACTTGCGCCACGGGCCTCGTCCTCGATGCGCCAGAGCTCGGCCATGGTGACGATCGTTGTCGTTGCGGCCTTCGAGACGCCGCTGATATGCAGGTCATAGAACTTGCGACGAAGGTGTGCCCAGCACCCTGCAAGCTGGACCGTTTCGTTGCTGCCGGTCCTGGCTCGTAACTTGACCAGGCTGGTATAGGCCGAGTAGCCGTCGACTTGCAGGATGCCGCTGAATCCCGAGAGATGACGCGCCACGCAATCGGCGCCTCGGCCGTCTTCAAAGCGATAGGCAACCATCGGCGGGCTGGTTCCGCCATAGGGTCGATCGTCGCGTGCGTAGGCCCACAGCCAGGCTTTTGTCGCTTTCCCTGTTCCCGGTGCAAGGGTGGGCAAGGTCGTCTCGTCGGCAAAGACCCGTTCGCCCGCCTTGACGCGCTCGAGAATGTAATCGGCGCATATCTGAAGTTCGAAGCCAAGATGCCCCATCCACTGGGCCATCAGCGATCGGCTGATCTCGACGCCGTCGCGCAGATAAATCGCCTCCTGCCGATAGAGCGGCAGGCCATCGGCATATTTGGAGACGGCGATATAGGCGAGCAGCCGCTCCGACGGCAAACCGCTCTCGATGATGTGTGCCGGCGCCGCTGCCTGGATCACACCATCGCGGCCTCGGAAGGCATACTTGGGGCGGCGCGTCACGATGACCCGGAACTTCGGCGGCACGACATCCAGTCGCTCGGAGCGGTCCTCGCCAATCAGGACCTTTTCCAGACCGACACAATCATCGGGAATATCCGGCTCGATGACTTCTTCGATGCGTTCGAGATGGGCGGCAAATCCCTTGCGCGGCCGGGATGCTCGTTTCGGCTTTTCCTTGGCCGCACGATCGAGCTCGCTCTGGATCGCGGAGAGGCCGGTCTCGACTTCCTCGAAGGCAAAGGAGACCTGTTCGTCTTCGATGCCCCCATGAACACCGGGGCGCAGCCGTTCGGAACGCTTGCCATGTTGCGTGCGCTGCAGGACCTTCAGGATCGATGTGAGATTGGCGATGCGCTCGTTGGCGCTCTTCTCGACCGCCTCCAGACGGGCAATCTCGGCCGTCGCGGTGGCAAGTCGGGCTTCGTTGGCAGCTTGCTCACGCGCCATCGCTGATATCATCGCCTTGAGCGCATCGACGTCGTCGGGCAGGTCGGAAACGGGCAAAACCATGAGAAGGAATAGAGCACAAAAACGGCCGAATTCCCAACTGTTACAGCGACATGATTCATCTTGCCGCAGGCGCTATCAGCCCGTCAGCAACGGTCGTCGCGCCTTGGCTGGGCGGATTCTCTTCCAGTCCATTCCGGCCAGAAGCGCCATGAGCTGCGCGTGATCCAGACGTATCCGAGCCGCCGATATGCCCGGCCAGCAGAAGCTCTGCTCTTCGAGCCTTTTCGAGTAGAGGCAGACCCCTGAACCATCCCACCATACAATGCGAACGCGATCCGCCCGTTTCGATCGGAACACGTAAAGCGCACCGTTGAACGGGTCAAGGCCACCATCTCGCACGAGCGCCATCAAGGAGGCGGCTCCCTTGCGGAAGTCTACCGGTTGGCAGGACACGTAGACCACAACACCCGAGCCGATCATGTCAGGCGAACCGCCCGCAGAACCTTCGCCAGATGTTCGGGGGAAACATCGCCGCCCGCGCGAACAACGATATCGCCGATGACAATCTCCACCACAGGATTGGCCACCGGTTCGACACGCGCAAACCTGACCTCGTTGCCCGTCGCTTCCTGCAGAGGCGTGACCGCGCCAGACGAAAGCGCCTTGCGACGCCAGCCGTAGAGCTGCGATGGGTCAACCCCTGCCGAGCGAGCGATCCCAGACACATTGGCTCCGGGCAGAAGCGTCTCGGCAACCAGCCGGGCCTTCTCGTCATCTGACCAATCGCGTGGCTTGCGTCGCTTCTTGACCGGTTCGGCAGTCAAAATCTCAAACGCCCGAGGCTGATTCACCGTGTCGCTCATAGGATTCCCCGCATGATTCATGCAGAAAATGCCCTCTCGGCACGCTCAAAGATACGTGGGATGGCCTACGCGCTTAC
>NZ_JAOXHE010000028.1:0-2329 GCF_025779995.1 Rhizobium sp. TRM95796
GTGAACTCCATCGAATCTTGCAAATCCGAAGGAATCATAACCTCTTGAAATCACCCACCTCTTTTTGAGGCAGCTTCGTACGTTGACGGGCGTCAGGCTCCTGCCAAGAGCCACAATTTACATGGGGCCTTTTGAGATGTTTGCCAAGACATCGAAGCAAAAATTTGCGTAGCGTCGCGACGCCTGTCGGGTGGAAAAAAGAAAAGAAGAAGGACTCGGAAGCGTTTCGCTCCGCGATTTAGTCTGTCACTGTTTTTCTCAACGCTTGGTGTACCCGCTGATGCAGCCGCTTTGCAAAAAGCCGTTATGTGAGGCACCGTACTCTTCTATCGCTTTGAACAGCGCCTTGAAATAGTCGGCCGATGACACCCACGATCCGCGCGGGCCGACCTCGGTCATTGAATCCGAGGCCTCGGATGTGCTGAAGCCGCATCGGCAGCGAGTTTCCCGACAAAGTCGGCGAGGCGGCCAATACTTCATATCGAACTGCCCGCTGAGGCTTTCGAGCAGCAATGAACGAGGGAAGATGCGTGGTAGCGGCAACCTGCGTTGCTATAGGATTGGTTTACCCGCCTGTTCCATGACATCGATGATCACGGAATAGGGTAGAACCAGCGCGAGCGGCGTCTTTGGAATTTCGAAAGCGCCGTAGGATTTATACCATTCGGCCGCCCGTTCATCCTTGGCGTCGATCAGCAGCAAGGATCCTCCAACCTGTGCTGATGCCTGAATGCAGCGCCGCGCGGCTGCGATCAGCAACTCGCCTCCAAGACCGTGGCCTTGGTGGGACTTGCTCACCGCCAGCCGGCCAAGCCGGAACCCGCCGATCGGATGTCGACCGCCGCCCGCAGGGCGCGCGACCTCGGGCGTGAGATTGAATTCGACCTGTGCGGGGCTCAGCGTATAGAAGCCGTAGATCGTCGTGCCGTCCGCGCCGTCGACCGCCACGAACGTCTTGGACGCGCCACTCTCATGGGCCTGACGGGCATATTTCGTCAGGAAGTCGTTGAGGTCCACCTGGCCGCAATCAAAGTCTTTGCGATTGTGCTTCCTGGAAATCGGCTCCTCGTGCCAGTCTGGAAGCGTCATTTGCGGGCCGCAAGCGAACGGGCCGCCGCCTGCAGTCTGGCGTTCGGCTTCGGCGGGTTCTCCAGCAGATCCAGCATGAAGCGTGTCTGTTCCTCATCGAGATGGACCCGCTCGGCTTTCTCGATCACCGCCTCGGCCGCTAGCAGCGCATTGCGCAGCACAAAATCCTTGAGGCTGGTTCGCTCAAGCGCGGCCGCACGCATCAGCCTGGCCTTCTCGGCTGGCGGTATCTGCATGGGGAATCGGTTAGTATTCTCTGCGGCGGCTCTGGGCATGGTCATATCCTCTTCAGCGAAGACTATAGGTTTTTCGCTGCCCAATTTCAAGGTATGTTCAATGAAAGCACCTACGAGCGAAAGAGCGGAGAGCAGATCCTGTGGGGACAACACGGCTGGTTTTCCGATTGGCAAGGATAGGTTGCTCGAATAAGCCTGTATAGACGGATCAACCAGCTCCTCTCACCGGAAACAACGATGGCCATCACCGCAAACGATGTCGAGGCATTGCAGACTTACGCCGAAGGCGTCATGGGGCGAGCCGATCACCACGCCGGCAACGTCAAGGGCGTTGCACTCGCGCTCCTTGGCGCCTTCATCTGGCGCGGTGATCCCGACAAGATCCGTATCCGGAGCCGCCAGGGTGCGCCGGCAAACATGCTGTGGGTCAATATCCGTGGCAAGACATATGTGTTTGCCTATAACCACCAGACGGAAGAGATCGAGATACGAGACCGGACACAGACGGGTGCCGTACTTCGCAGCTTCGACGACATTGACACCGTCGCTGACATCGAAGCGCTATTCAGGGCTTTGTGACCATGCTGGTAGCACGAGCACAACTTAATTTCGTCAGGGAACTCGTCGCCCGCTTCGAAAGACACCATTCGACCATGCAACCGATTGGTCTTTACCAAGCCCAGTACGTCGCCATCGTCGCGCTATTACGCTCCATCGGGCATGTATTCACCAACGTCGATTGCTCCAGCGCGGAACGAAAGGCCTGGAACCGGTCGAAATGGCAGGAATGGAAACGGTCGCCGGTCTTCGATGAATTCATCGAGCCAACACGCAACGCGTTGTTGAAAGGGTGGCGTCGCCTTAACGGCCTGTTTGCACCAACGTGATATCGGGCTTTGATGACCGAGACCTCGCTTGCCCACTTCCGACGTCACCGCTTTCCTGCTCAGATCATCGCCCATGCCGTATGGCTCTATTTTCGGTTCCCGCTGAGCCTGCGCGAC
>NZ_JAOXHE010000029.1:0-2317 GCF_025779995.1 Rhizobium sp. TRM95796
ACTCCATCGAATCTTGCAAATCCGAAGGAATCATAACCTCTTGAAATCACCCACCTCTTTTTGAGGCAGCTTCTTAGAGCCCGATTTAAAAGGAGTTGAGCGATATCAGTAGGTTGTGATTCCCTTTTGGTGCTGAATCAAAATGGGGGTTCCGATGACCTGGACTGCTATCGCTCGCCGTGAGCATAACCGTGACGCGCTTCGTTTTCCAAGTGATTTGTCGGACAGGGAATGGGCGCTGATTGCTCCGATGATCCCGCCGGCGCGAGATGGCGGTCGGCCACGGACAACGAACATGCGTTCGGTGGTGGAGGCGATCCTCTATATGGCTTCCAGCGGCTGCCAGTGGCGCATGTTGCCGGGCGACTTTCCGCCGGTCTCGACGGTGCGCGGCTATTTCTATGCCTGGCGTGCGATGGGGCTGTGGGAGACGATCAATCAGCTTCTGGTGATGACGGCACGTGAGATTTAGGGGCGAGAAGCGCAGCCAACTGCCGGGGTGATCGACAGCCAGAGCGTGAAGACCACTGAAAGCGGCGGCATTTCCGGTTATGACGCGGGCAAGAAGGTGAAGGGCCGCAAGCGTCACATCGTCACGGATACGCTTGGATTTCTGGTCTTCGTCCTCATTCATGGGGCCGATGTGCAGGATAGGGACGGCGCGCCGGATGTCCTCAAGGCGATCCGCCGCCGCTTTCCATGGCTTCGTCATATCTTTGCCGATGGCGGCTATGCCGGCAAGAAACTGAAGGCGGCGATGCGCCGCCATGGCCAATGGACGATCGACATCGTCAAGCGTTCCGACGCGGCCAAGGGCTTTGTCGTGTTGCCGCGCAGATGGGTCGTGGAACGCACGTTCGCATGGCTCGGACGCTGCCGACGGCTCGCCAAGGACTGGGACAAATCACTCGAAAGCGCAACCGCATGGACGCAGATCGCCTCAATACGAATGCTCACGCGGCGCATCGCAAGATATTGGATCTACAAATAAACTTCTGAATCGGGCTGTTAGATCTTCAGTGGCGTATCGCCACTGCATGCGGGCACTATTTGGATTATGTGGAGCCGATCGGCAGGACGATAGATTGCAGCGACCGGACGCAATTGAAGCGGATGTCAGTCTATTTGCGGAAACGCTCGAGCGCGCGAATGATTGGGTTGAAAGCAGATAGGCACTCGAATTCATTAGTGGCAGGGCGCTATTGAACCAGATCGGGATCCGATGCGTTTCCATGTGAGCGATGGAGGCTGATATGGATTACAATGCAATTCAGACCGACGAGTTGGGCCGAGCCCTTTCCAATCTTAAGCGCAACGGCCACAATGTGCGCCCGCTACGCAACCGCCTCGGTTACTATATGATTGACGACAGCGTTAAGGATGCAGAAACTCTCATCCGAGAAGCGACCGCGCATTGATATTTGACACATCTGTAATAAAATATCGAGCTAAACGTTAAGTTCAACATTCACGTAGGTGCGCAACTACAGTTTTTCTCGAGATTCATAGCGGTGCCCGCATAAGTTTTTTCGACAACAAGACTCGCATATGTTGTGAAAATATGTCAAAATAACCTCAAAACAGGCGAGTGTTGGTTTGCACGCAGAACTGAGCCGGTTAGGCGCATAATTTCCATTGAGAATTGAGCCATGTGACCTTCCCCCCAACACGGATAGCGACGGGGGCAACGGAGTGATCCACATGGGACTTTTAAACATCATCCGCCGGATGGCGCTGCGCGAGAAGCTGTCAGTGCGCGAGATCAGTCGGCACACCGGTCTGTCGCGCAACACGATCGCGAAGTATTTAAGCGGTGGCACGATCGAGCCGACGTTCACGGTACCGGAACGACCGAGCAAGCTTGATCCATTCGCTGATAAACTCTCGGGTTGGCTTAAGACGGAGGCCGGAAGGTCACGCAAGCAGCGCCGAACATCGAAGCAACTTCATGCCGATCTGGTGGTTCTCGGCTTTACCGGTTCTTACGGTCGCGTCGCTGCGTGCGCCCGTCAGTGGTGGCTTGAGCAGCAGGCGGCCGGCCGCGGCATATTCATTCCTCTGTCTTTCCGGACAGGGGAAGCATTCCAATGTAAGCGGTCAGCTGATGCCGTCAGTCTTGAAGTTCCACGGCATGAGGGCGTCGATTTCAGATGCGGGCCAGCGGTGGCGTCGCCTTAACGGCCTGTTTGCACCAACGTGATATCGGGCTTTGATGACCGAGACCTAGCTTGCCCACTTCAGACGTCACCGCTTTCCTGCTCAGATCATCGCCCATGCCGTATGGCTCTATTTTCGGTTCCCGCTGAGCCTGCGCGAC
>NZ_JAOXHE010000003.1:0-61934 GCF_025779995.1 Rhizobium sp. TRM95796
GGACAAGCCCGAGCATGACGGCGGCGGCACTTATGATCGGTCCATGGGCAACGCCCTCTACCCCATGCCGGGATGTTCGCCCCGCGACGAGCGGAGGGATCCGCCCCCTCTCCGCCGTCATCCTCGGCCTTGTGCCGAGGATCTAAGCCATCGAACAAAATCAAGACGTTGCAGATGCTCGGGACAAGCCCGAGCATGACGGCAGCGGCAAATATGGCCTTTCCACGGGCAACGGCGTGCCCCGCCCCTCATCCCCCTGCCGGGACTTCTTCCCGCGCCTGCGGGGCGAAGGCGGATGTGGCAAGGACGGCGCTCCATCGCCCTTCTCCCCGCAGACGCGGGGAGAAGGTGGCAGCAGCCGGATGAGGGGCCGCGCACAACGCTTCTACGCGATCTCAACAACCTAGCTCAGCGCCTCGATCCCCTTGCGCCTGATGAGATCGAGCAGCACCAGCGCCGGTCCCGACGGCGTTTTCACGCCGCGTTCGAGCTGCGACACATAGCCGGTGCTGACATTGAGCCGGCGCGCGAACACCGCCTGGCTGAGCCGCGCCTTCTCGCGCATCGCCCGGATGTCGGGTCCGGAGGGAATGTCGATGCGGATCTCCCGCTCCTCCTCCGGCAGATGGCGCAGCGTGATCTGCGCCAACGTCTCATCGTCGATGATCCCGCCGCGATGAAAATCCTGAGCGGTCTCCAAGAGGGCCTCTCGCAGCCGCTGTCTTTCGTCGTTACACATGATCGATCTCCTTGAGCCGTCCTTCCGCCAACGCGCGTTTCAAACCTGCGGCGTCCAGCGCCAGCACGTCGCGGGCCAGGTCGCGGATGGTTTCCAGTTCATCCACCCCGATATTGCCCCGATCGCTCTTCTCAAACCCATACACGAACACCGCCCGGTCGCCGCGCCGGATGGCGATCAGCGTCCGGTATCCGCCGGAGCGCCCTGACCGACGCGCCCGACCCGCTGCTTAATCACGCCGCCGCCGAGATCGGCGTCAACAAGCCAGCGTTCAGCGCGGGTGATCGCCTCGATCAGCGCCGCCTCCGCGATCCCGGCGCGCCGAACGAATTTCGCCATCCACCGGGTCATGAAGACGCGCCTGCCGACCTCCGCCGCTCCCAGAACGATAGTTCATTGTGCGAGTGTTTCAAGCCGCCGCGTCGCCGCGCGGATGCGTCCGGCAAGCCCCAACGCCTTCACAGCATTCACCCGCGCGCCCAGCAGCATGGGAAAGGTGACGATCGAAATCTCCCAGAGATCCGCCTCGAGGATCCGCCGCACGCCGCTTTTAGCATCCGCTTTGGCCCGCACCGTCTCGAAACCGATTGACAGCCCGTCGAGCGCCTTGCCGCGCATCAATTCGCGCACCTCCCGCGCCCGCGCCACACCGTCCGACAACAGCCCCTCGACATAAAGCCCGCGCGCATCCTCCCTGATCGTCCGCCACACGCCGATCGGCTCGGCCGGATCATGCTGATAAAGCATCCGCACGCCCTCGGCCCCGCGCCGCGCCAGCGATTTCAGAAAGGCCCCGCGCTCGACGCTGTCGCGTCCGAGATCGGTCTCGCCGAACAGGCTGGCGTAACCGGAAAACGCGCCGCCTGCGTCGAGCATCTTCAGTTCAGGCAAAGCGAAGCGTCGCCCGGCGCGTCCGCCGATCTCGGTGCTGATCATGACAAACTCCTGGATTGTGGGAGGGGAGCGCCGAATTGACAGCCCCCGAAGCCTATGGTGGAATATTGGAATGAAGGCGGCTTTGATCATCCGAGAACGGAGACTGTTCGCCGACGGCTTCATCATGGACATGGTGATCTGGCGCGTGCCGAAACCCGTTCCGCCTGCATTGCATGGTTTCAAGTACCGCTTCTTCTATGGTCGTCCCGGAGAACGGCTGATCGGCTACGACAACGAACGCGGCAAGGGAGATCACCGTCATTATTTGGGCGTGGAATAGCGCTACGAGTTCACCAGCATCGAAAAGCTGCTCGACGATTTCGCCGAGGCGGTTTCGAACCTGAGGGGAGAGCCCATTTGACCAAGGTCGATGTCCATGTCGCCGAGCCCTTCTCGGCATCCCGCCGTCGCATTCTCGATGCGCTGGCGCGGTCGGACGCCGGCGAAACCGTCAGTGAATTCCACATCGTGTTTCCGGACTGGACCACGCTGGCCTCGGTCATGACGCCAAGCCGTCTGGCGCTCTTGCGCCATCTTCATGCGCATCCCCGATCAAACGTCGCGGATTTGGCGCGCGGCCTGGAACGCGACGATAATGGCGTCAATGACGATGTCGCGGCGCTCATGGCTGCGGGACTGATCGACCGAGACGATTTCGGCCTCAGCGCCACCTATGGCGAGATCCGTGCGTCGATTGCGCTTTAGCGATCCGGCTCGGTCAGGAAGATTCACCCCTTCTCCCGCCCCCACCGTCTCGCCAGCCGCTCGATCAGCCCCAGCCCCCACCAGGCGGTCACGCTCACGCTGGCCGCCCCCGTCAGCATCACCTCCGAGGGCGAGAGCGCCGCAGCCACCCCCATGCGCTGGGCCAGCCACACCCCGGCCGGGCCGCCGAAGACGACGCCGGCGATCAGGCCGGTGGCGAAGCGGGCGGCCGCCTCGCGGGTTCCGCGCGGCAGCATATAGACGAGCGACAGCGCCGCTCCCGCCGAGGCGCCGGCGGCGCGCTCCATCCAGAAGCCGGGGTCCTGGGTCAGGTCAGCCATCGTTAACAGTTTCACGGTAGGGTCCATCCAGTTGTTCAGGCAGGTCATCGGCGTCTCCTCCCGTTCCCGAGGCGACCCCGCGACATCGAAAAAGCGAGTCTCCTGAATCGCTTGGCCGAACGCGTTGAGACGGCGGTTTCACATCGCGCGCGCCCGGCAGAGCCGAGCCTTCACGCGCCTCATGAACCGCCTGCCGGAGCATGCCCGGCATCCTCTGGAACTTCATGATTTCATTGTCGTCTTCGTCCGCCGCGCCTTTCTCGCCGCCGGTTTTGGCCCCGCTGAGGGCTCTATCATTTTGAGTCAATCGCTCTGGACAAGCCCCTCAAAACGCTTAGCTTTAGGCTTGAAGCATCAAGGAGCCGCCCATGTCCGATTTCCCCGTGATCGATCTCGCCGCCTTCGAGGGAGCCGACGAGGATAAGAAGCGGCAGATGGGGCGGGAGGTAGACCGCATCTGCCGCGCGTCCGGCTTCCTCGCGGTCGTCAACCACGGGATTTCGGACGAAACCATTACGAATGTATGGAGCGCCGCCCGCGCCTTTTTCGATCTGCCCTATGAGCTCAAGGATCAGGCGCGCGCGCCCTATCCGGGCTATCCCTACGGCTATCTCGGCCCGGGCGCCGAGGCGCTCGCCAGGTCCAAGGGCGTGGAAAGCCCGCCCGATCTCAAGGAAAGTTTCAATGGCGGCCCGCTCTCGGCGCCCGAAGGGCTGACCGATGAGGAGGCGCTGAATTTCTGCTATGCGCCGACCATCTGGCCGCGCGATCCCCAGGGCTTCAGGGGCGATTGGGAGGCTTATTACAAAGCCGTCACCGATCTCGCCGCCCGCATCATGCGCGTCTTCGCCGTGGCGCTCGATCTCGATGAAGCCTATTTCGAGCCCTTTATCGCCAATCCCATCTCGGCGCTTCGGGCGCTCAATTACCCCGAACTCACCGCCCCGCCGCCCGAGGGCCAGTTGCGCGCCGGCGCCCATACCGATTACGGCAGCCTGACCATCCTTCTGCCGCAGCCCGGCTCGCGCGGGCTGGAAATCCTCACCCCCGAAGGCGCATGGCGCGAAGTGCCCCCCGTCGACGGCGCCTTCGTCATCAATATCGGCGATCTCATGGCCCGCTGGACCAATGACCGCTGGGTCTCCACGCTGCACCGCGTCGTCAACGTCCCCCCCGACCAAGGCGGCCTCGACCGCCGCCAATCGCTCGCCTTCTTCCACCAGCCCGACTGGTTCGCCGCCATCGAAACCCTGCCCTCCTGCCAGGCCGAAGGCGAGACGCCGACCTATGAGCCGGTGCTGTCGGGGCCGTATTTGATGGGGAAGTTCAGGAAGACGGTGGTGTGATTTTTGGCGCGCGCAAACCGTCCGCTATTGGGCACGATCTAGACAGAAGGGAACATATCGCTTCTGGATTATGAGCTCGGAAGTCGCCTATTGCGGGCCTCAGGTGCCATAGGGCGACTGCATTGTCTTCGACAATATCGATGCGATGATTGATTCTTGCCCTCGGCGGCCCTAGGCTCGATGTGAGTCACGTATGGAGTAGGTGTTCGGGCAAACCTTCTTGTGCGCCCGATTGACTAAAAGCAAACCTTGCTTCCCTAGTTTTGAGTCGCCGCAGTACTCGGCCCGCTCGTTAGCCTACTACGCGTTGAAATGGCTTTGCACTACTCACCGTCTTCAGCGCATCTTCAACCGAAAGATTGCTGATAAGCTGATGCTCGTCTGTACTGCAGGGTACAAAGTGCTCAGGCCATGTCGATACTGCTTCGCACAGAAGCTTGAACTGGGAGGGCGCATCCTGGTTGACCTGAAGTACTTTCAGACGCGTAGCCGTCTCGTTACTTTCACAGAGAAATCGGAGTTCTGGAGCAACAAATCGAGGGCAATAGCCAATAATGACAGCAGGATCTCGCGTTCTGAGACAGACAGCATTGTCATCGTACGGATTTTGAATATCCAGCATCGGAAACAAGACTTCTCCAGGTTCTAGCGCTGCTACGCGATTCGCAGACTCCATCGTTAGATGACTAATCCCATGTGCAAAAAAAACAGATCTATACCGACCGTCACGACTTCTCTCAGGAACCGGCGACACCTGCAATGCATCAGTCGCACGCACGCCGCCAATTCGCGCCATCAATCCTAATGGGTCGCTTTCCCTGTCTAGGCCGGACCAGCGTGCGTATCTGGCGTATTCTGGCCTTTTTTCGTTCATGACCCGGTTGGCAAAGATAGGGAACAGTTCGTCAGAGATATACAACGACGAGAAATCGTTCATCCTGCCGAACGGAAGAAAGTTCTTTGAAACTTGAGCGCCACGCGTGTACCCAAAGACATAGTACCCGCTCTGGTTAACGAGTTTTGCAACAGGGAGCCACCTTCGGGTGTCGGGATCTTGCCAATTCAGGAAGAATGATCGCATCATGTTTGCCCCAAGAGCTTTTGCCTGTTGATTTCGAGCATATTCAAGGCGAAAGACACCGCCTCACTGCTAATGAGTTCTGCCGGTATCCGATCAAAGATATTAGATAGGTCACTTAGATCCACTTTCGAGAGGCGCGACAGCCAGAACTCTTCGTGCCTTTTCCCTGCCAAACCCGCAAGACGGAAAGCATCAATAGGTGACAGTGGTCGTTTATCCGTCTGGTCAATGTAGAGTCCCGACCGTGTTTTTTCGGCGTATGCACGCACATCGAAGCGCTTGTCTTTCGTAACCATACGCTCTGCTCTCACTGCGTCACTCAGTTCCCTACCCAAGCTCGACGCGTGATCGAAAGTTGGTGCCAGTGTGATAGTGCGCTTCTGCGGATCCAGCACAAGCCCCCAATTTTCGCTGTGCCTATCTCCGTTACCGATCCATGCATCGAGCATGAGATATCCCACAAAACAACGTAGTGCCTCGTCTGGATCATCGGTAAACTTCTGTAAAACAGCAGTCACCCGACTAACGGTGTGACCCCGGTATTTGTAGAAGCTAGTCCCATCAAATTTTTTCTCGACGGAATTGATAAGTTCGTTTCCCAGGATCAGACGGCTACCATCAGGGTTCATTTTAGGTGACAGAACGCCCAATTTGCCCTGATATCTTGCGAACTCGTAGTGAGCGTGAGGCAGATTCAAAAGGGCACAGATCTCACAGGCAACCTTTTCAGCCCAGTTCTCACCCGTCCCTTCGCGACCAAATTTCAGAAGTTGAAGCCCGCCATCAAAATTCAACCAGAACTTCTCTTTGGTGCCGAGGTATTCAATGACATCGATTTCATTTTGCACGTCAAATACTGGAAACAGAGTCATTCGCAGTCCTGCCGCTTAGTACGAGCACTTCGACAGATCCCATACCTCAAATCGTTGAATTTGACATCGAAAAGAAATTCAACTTTTAAATTGAAGCACATGATTGATGCTGACCTTCGACCCCGCTGCGCGAACCACCGTAACAGAGGCACGAAGCGGATGACTAGAAAATATCCTTACACGTCTACAATGCGTCAACCTCCGCCACGTCGATACCCGCTGACCAACACCCCACCGCCTCCCTCTTCTCCGCATCCGCCAAGACCCTCGCCGCGCCGCCCATCGCCCAGATCGTATTACGCCCGTCCGCCAGCCCCGAGTCATGATCGAGATCGTGGCTCAGCCTGATCGCCTCCCCATAAATCCCCGAGAAAACCACGAAAGGCCGAGGCCGTGCGGGTGGCGAGTCGCAGCACAATCAGCTGCCCTCGGCGAGCCCTCCCTTCACCCAATCATATTGATCGAGGTCGAAACCGCTCACCGCAACACCGCAAACCGTTCCAGTTTGGCCAGCGTTTGCTGCCCAAGTTCTTCCGCGCCAAAACCCTTGGCCGTCTGATATTCCGCAGCCGTGCTGAAGATCATCGTCAGCGTCACCCTGGTTGCGCCATCCTGTTCCTCCATCGTGACGACGCCGTCGGCATGCTTGGGCCCGTTCTCGCCCCAAAGCAGCGCATAGGTAAACCGCTCTTCAGGCTGCACCTCGTGGTAAAGGTGGTGGTTGGGGAAAACCGTTCCATCCGGCGCGATCATGTCGAAGACCCATTCACCGCCGCTGCGTAGGTCGATCCTGCTCGTTCGGCAGGAAAAGCCTTCCGGCCCCCACCAGAGCGGCAGTGTGTCCGGGTTCATCCACACGCTCCAGACAATCGATCGCGGCGCCTTGATGATCCGCTGCAGCACCATCGTCCGGTCCGCGGCGCTGTCGATATTGTCCGTCATGTCTCACGCCCTTTCATTGTCTGCATCACAAACGCGTCCAGCCGATCCAGCCGCGCGCCCCAAAGCGCTTCTTGCTGCTCGAGCCAAGTTCGGGCGGGCTCAAAAGCCTCGGGGACGATGGCGCAGGTGCGAACCCGTCCATCCTTCGCCGTGGTGATCAGCCCGGCCTCCTTCAGCACCGACAGATGCCGCATCACGGTCGGCAGCCGCAGCCCCGTCGGCTCCGCGAGATCGGTCACGCTGACCGGCCCCTCGGCGAGCGCCGTCAACATCGATCGCCGCGTCGGGTCCGCCAGCGCGTGGAATAAGAGCGAGAGAGCGGGATCATGCTTAGCCATATGGCTAAGTTATCAGAAGCGGCGACGCACGCAAGGAAAACTTCGCCACTCGGCTAAGTGTTAGGGTGGACCGTCGCGTACACCCCCCCCTCAATACCCCACCGCCTCCCGCTTCTCCGCATCCGTCAAGAACCCCGCCGCCCCCAGCCTCGCCCACAGCGCATCCCGCTCTGCCGAGAGCCCCGAGGCCTGGTCGAGATCGTGGCTCAGCGTGATCTCCTCGCCATAGATCTCCGAGAGAAAGCCGGAAAAGGCCGAGGCCGTGCGGGCGGCGAGCGGCAGCACGGTCAGCCGCCAGAAGGCGCGGTTGGCTTCGGCGTAGTTGGCGTAGGTGTTGTCGCCGGGCAGGCCGAGCAGCAGCGGCGGCACGCCGAGCGCCAGCGCGATGTCGCGGGCGGCGCCGTTCTTGGCCTCGAAGAAATCCATTTCCCGCGGCGTCAGCGCCATGGCCTTCCAGTCGAGCCCTCCTTCGAGCAGCATCGGCCGCCCCGCCCGCGCCGGGCCGGAATAGCCCTCGGCCAGCTCCGCCTTCAGACGCTCATATTGGTCGGGGCTCAAATTGCCGCCCTCGCGCGGCTGATAGACCAGCGCGCCCGAGGGCCGGGCGGAATTCTCGATCAGCGCCGCATTCCATTCGCCGGCGCGATTGGAGAGGTCGAGCGCCGTCAGCGCCGCCGAGAGCGGCGCAAAGCCGAGGTGATCGTCGAGCGGATGAAAGAGTTTGAGATGCAGCAGCCGCCCCTCGCCCATGGCGGGATAGCGCCGGGCGCGGCCGCCGGCGGTGTAGTCATAGGCCTCCGCCCAGCCGTCGGCGCCCTCGTTCACCCTGATGCGATCGGGCCTGAGCAGATGCAGTTCGGCCAGCCGCGTCCCGGCTTTGACCGGCAGCGCATAGCCGTTGCCGGAGATCAGCAGATGGCCAAACAGCGCCTCGAAAAACTCCGCCCCCGACTGGCGCGGATTGGGCGCCGCGATCAGCGCGAGCGCCGGATGCTCGGCCGCCTCCCGTCCCCCGACATGGCAGAGCCAGTCGAGCGAGGCCGCGGCCTCGGCGATCAGCCGCACGCCGCGATGGGCGATCGGGTTCTTCATGAAACCCTCGCGGGCGAGCGCCGCGTAGGATTTCTCCCGCCAGACCAGACGCCCTTCGCCGGCGAAGGCGATCAGGCTTTCGAGCCCCTTGCGCTCGGCCGGCGCGGTGTCCTCCCGGCGTCGCCGCCAGGGCAAGAAAGATGTATTTTTCATCGTCGGATTTACCTTATGTTCAACGCGTCGTGGCAGCTTCGGCACAGGGAAAGGAGGTCCACCGGCCATGGCTAATTTCATCCACGCGCGTCAGGGGCTCAACAAGGGCGACATCGTCGTCGTCCAGTGTTCGCATCAATGCAACGTCTTCCTGATGGACGATCAGAATTTCGAGGCCTACAAGAAACGGGCCAAATTCACTTTCTTCGGCGGCCACGCCAAGCTGTTCCCGGTCAAGCTGCCGGCGCCCGCCTCGGGTCATTGGAACGTGGTGATCGATCTCGGCGGCAAACAGGCCGAAATCAGCCACCAGATCAGTTATATCCGCCAGCCGCAGCCGCAGCGCGCCGCCGCCCAGGCGTGAGGCTCGGCGCTCTTCAGGTGTGCAGCCGCAGTTTTCCGGTCACGGGATCGCGCTCCATTCCGGGGTTGTGGGTCACGGCCGGCCAGAGCTCGGCATAGCCGTCCGGCGTCGAAAACAGCGCGTTGCACATCACCTCGGCGGTATAGGCCATGCCCGGCGCGAGAAATTGCGGCGGCCGTCCGTCGTAATAGAGCAGGAAGCAGAGATAGCCTTTGCCCGCCATATAGCCGAGCATCTCGTCGAGCCCGCCGCCCAGTTGCGCGAGGCCCTTCTGGTGCATCTCGGCGACGACGAAGCGGATCGCCTTGCGGTCGAGCAGGTCGCTCGCGCCCCTGAGGATCAGCTGCTCGGCGCCTTCTGTGTCGATCTTGACCAGCCGCGCGCCGTCGAGCCCGCGCTCGGCCAGCACCGCGTCCAGCGTCGTGGTCCGCATCGTTCTCGCCCCGCCGCTCATGCCGGCGTCGCCGTTGAACTTGACGGGATCCCACAGCGCGTTGCCGCCCGAGCTCTTGGCGTTGAAGAAGAATTCCGCGTCGCGCTCCGCCTCCGCCAGCGGCCGGTCGACGATGTCGATGACCTCCAGCCCGTTCAGCCGGCATTGCAGCCTTATGCGGTCGATATTCTTGGGGTCGGGCTCGGCCGAGATCACTCTTCCTCCGGGGCCGACGAGCAGGCCGCCGAGCACCGAGAAATATCCGACATTGGCGCCGATATCGACCAGCACGTCCCCCGGCCTCAGCGCCAGGCGAAACAGATTGGTCACGTCGGGCTCATAGGCCCCGCCGGCGCGCAGAAACTGCAGGATGTGGTTCTCGTTGACGTTCTGATCGTCGTGCCGGAAATGCATCTCGGTCGGCGGACGCTCCATGCCCCTGATGCGAAACTTGTAGTCGGTCTCCATGCGCTCACCCCGGCGAATCCTTTGCCGGAGAAAACCACGCGGAGCCTGCCCGGAGCCGTCGCGGGCCGCCCCGTCGGATCGGGAAGATCGGGAGCCGAGCCGGCCCGGCTCCCCGCGCGCGTCGTCAGCCGGCCATCATGCGTCCGGTCCCGGCCCGGTCGAGACGCTGCGCGATGGCCTTGCGGGCGTTGTCCATGCCGCCCTGGCGCGCATCCGGCCCCATCGCCAGCCCGTCGGCATGGATCACGACGATATCGGTGATGCCGATGAAGGCCAGCAGGTTGCGCAGATGCGGCTCCTGCGAATCCATCGACGCGGCCGGGCCGTCCCGGTAAACGCCGCCCTGCGCCAGGATCACGACGGCGCGCTTGCCCGTCATCAGGCCCCTGGGCCCCGCTTCCCCATAGCTGAAGGTCACCCCCGCCCGCAGCACATGGTCGAACCACGCCTTGAGCGTCGAGGGCATGCCGAAATTATACATCGGCGCGCCGATCACGATCGTATCGGCGGCGACCAGTTCGGCCACGAGCTGGTCCGACAGCGCCAGCGCCGCGGCTTGTCCAGCCGTCACCGGCGGCTGTCCGCGCAGGGCGGCGGCGCCGTCGCCGTCGAGATGCGCCACCGGGTCGCGGGCGAGATCGCGCGTCACGATGCGCGGCGCGTCGCCGGCGCGTCCAAGGGCGTCGAGGGCGAAATCGACCAGTTCGTTCGACGCGGACGCCGAGCCGAGGATGCTGTTCTTGAGAACGAGAATATTCGTCATTGCCGTATTCCTGTGCGTTGAATGCCGGGCTAAGGAATAGTGATGCTTTGGCGGCGCCAGTAGCCGCCGTCTGGGCACAACACTGTTGCTTCCAGAGGAACGCGATGATCGAAATCGAGGATATGCGGGCTTTTGTCGAAGTCGCGGGCGGCGGCGGCTTCACGCGGGCGGCGGCCAGGCTCGGCGTCGCCAAGTCGGTGGTCAGCAGGCGCATCGCCAAGATGGAGCGCGACCTCGGCGTTCAACTTCTGTCGCGCAGCACGCGCGGCGTCACCCTCACCGATGCGGGCGCCGAGTTCCGGCAGCGCAGCGAGCTGATCATCGGCGCCTTCGACGAGGCCCGCGACGCCGCCGCCGCGCATCGGGGCCAGGTCGCCGGCAAATTGCGGCTGGCGGCGCCCACCGCCTTCGCCCGCCTGCTGGCGCCGACGCTGGTGCAGATGGGACAGACGCACCCCAGGCTCGAAATCGACGTCTCCTTCACCGACAGGGTGGTGGATATGATCGCCGAGCGCTTCGATGTCGCGATCCGGATCGGGGCGCTGCCGGATTCCAGCCTGATGGCCCGGCGCATCGCGCCGATACGCTCGGTCGTCGCCGCCAGCCCGGATTATTTGGAGAAGATGGGCCGGCCGGAAACGCCGACCGATCTGGCCCGTCATTCCTGCCTGCTCTACGCCATGTCTCCGGTCGGCGGCTGGAGCTTCCGGATCGGCGGGCGCTGGACGCAGATCCAGGTCGCCGGCCGCTTCCGGTCCGACAATGGCGAGACCATCGTCGATTGGGCCGTGGCCGGGCTCGGCGTCTGCAATTCGCCGTCCTTCCTGGTCGAGGACCAGATCGCCGACGGCAGGCTCGAACAGTTGTTCACCGACTACCCGACGCCGGAATTCGGCATTTACGTCGTCAGGCCGCCGGGCGGCGAAGCGACCGCGCGCGTGAAGCTGCTGACGGATTCGCTGGCCGAACGGCTCAGCCGCTGCCCCGGTCGCTGACATCCCGGGCTGCGCCCCTTTTTCATGGCGTCAGGCGCTGGCGCAGGTCGTCCAGCAGCCAGCTTCCCGCCCGCCCCAGCGGACGATTGCGCATATGCGCCGCATAGATCGGCAGTGTTTCGGCGCGGGATGGCGCATCGCCGGAGAGATCGAGCGCCTTCAGGCGACCCGCCGCAAGGTGCTGGTCGACGAGATAGGGCGGCATCCTGCACCAGCCGAATCCTGCGAGCAGAAAATCCAGGCGGCGGGCAATGTCGACGAATCTCCAGACCCGGCTGCTGATCACCCCGTAATTCGGCCCTTCGGCGCCGAGAGCGTCGGACAGGACGAGCTGGATATGGGCGTCGAGATCCTCGCGGTTCAGCGGGCGCGCCAGACGGGCCAGCGGATGCTCCGCCGCCGCCACGGGGATGAGCCTGCGATCCATCAGCGGATAGGCCATCAGGTCGTCCGGGACCGTCGGCAGCAGCAGACAGAAGGCCAGCGACGCCGATCCCGACCGCAGCCGCCGCTCGGCGCCTCCCAGCCCTTCGGTGAAAAACGACACCGGCAGGTCGGGAAATCTGTCCCGCAGCGCCCGCATGCTGTCGATCAGCGGCTCGGTCGGCACGAGCGGATCGATGGCGAGCGTCAGCGACGCCTCCAGCCCCTGCCGGGTTCCGGCGGCGATGGCTTCGAAACGCTGCGCGCTCGCCAGGATCGCGCGCGCCTGCTCGACGAGCACGCGTCCCACCGGCGTCAGCACCGGCCGCTGCCGGCTGCGGTCGAAGAGCTCGACGCCCTGATTGTCCTCGAGCGCCCTGATCGACTGGCTGATGGCCGATTGAACCCGGCCGAGCGCCCGCCCGGCGGCGGCGAACCCGCCTTCGTCGCTGATCGTCACCAGGATGCGCAGCTGGTCCAGCGTCAGGCTCTCGATCACGCCCATCTCCATTTATGATCGTCTTTATCACTATTTGATCAGTTTTTTTGACTGGCGTCATCTCGTAAATCTCTGCCGGAGCCGCCGGCAAGGCGGCGCCGTAGACGCAATCACGCGATCCTTCAGGAGTTCCCATGCCCACTTTGCTCGTCGTCAATGCCAGTCCCCGCGGAGACCAGTCCCTATCGCGCGGGCTGTCGGCGATGTTCGTCGACCGCTGGCGCGCCAACAATCCGGATGGCCGGGTGATCGAACGCGACCTGATGGAGAGCAATCTGCCCTTCGTGACCATGCCTTGGCTCGGCGCCTATTTCACCCCTGCCGACCACCAGTCGGCGGCGATGCGGGACATGCTGCGCCTGTCGGACGCGCTTGTCGACGAAATCCTCGCCGCCGATCACATCGTCATCGCCACGCCGGTCTACAACTACAATATTCCGGCGGTGCTCAAGGCCTATATCGATCATGTCGTCCGCAAGGGCCGAACGCTCGGCTTTTCCGGCGAAGGGCTGGTTCATGGCAAGGCCTGCACCGTGGTGATGGCGTCGGGCGGCGTCTATACCGAAGGCTCGCCGATCCGCGACCGCGACATCGCCACGACCTATCTCAGGCTGATCCTCGCAGTGATCGGCATCGAGGACGTCACGGTCGTGGCCGGCGGCAACGCCAAGTCGGTCGATATGGGCCAAATGTCGCGCGAGGCCTTCCTCGACAGTTTCTCAGCCGAGATCGCCGCAGCCGCGGCCTGAGCGGACCGAAACGCTGCAGTCCCGCGTCAGGTGGCCAGGGCCAGCACGTCTTCGGCCGGCATCGGCCGGCCATAGCGGTAGCCCTGTCCCGACGGGCATCCCATTTCCAGCAGCGCGTCGGCCTGGGCCTCCGTCTCGATGCCTTCGGCGATCGTGTCCAGGCCGAGATCCGAGCTCATCGCCACCAGAGCGCGGATGATGGCGGCGTTGGACGACTTGTGCTCCAGCCCGCCGACAAAGGCCTTGTCGATCTTCAGCGTGGTCAGGGGAAAGCGTTGCAACGAGCTCAACGACGCGAAACCGGTGCCGAAATCGTCGAAGGCGACGCCCACGCCCATGTCGCGGATGGCGGCGAAGGTCTCGAATGTCCGATCGTCGTCGGCCAGCGCGATCTGTTCCGTCACCTCCAGCTCCAGCAGGTCGGATCGCAGCGCATGGTCGCGCAGCGCGCTCTCGATCTTGTCGCACAGGTTCAGCGCGCGAAACTGCGCGGGAAACAGGTTGACGCTGACCTTGTAGTCCCCGCCGCCGCGATTGAGGCGCGCCGCCATCGAGGCGGCTTCTTCCAGCGTCCACCAGCCGATATCCAGCGCCAGCGCGCTCTGCTCGAGAGCGGGCAGGAAGGCCGCCGGCGACATCAGCCCGCGGACGGGATGCGCCCAGCGGATCAGCGCTTCGAAGCCGGTGATCCTGCTGGTCCGCAGATCGACCTGCGGCTGATAGAACATCTTCAATTCATTGTCGCGCAACGCCCGTCGCAACTCGTCGCGCAGGGCGCGGCGCGCCTGGGCCTCGGAGCGCATGGACGGCTCGAAGATGCGGAAACTGCCTGCCGCTGCCGCCTTGGCGCGATAGAGCGCGAAGTCGGCGGAGGCGAGCAGTTCGTCGGCGTCCACGCCATGCTGCGGGGCCAGCGCCACGCCGGCGCTCGCCGAGAGGTCGAGGGACAGCGGCCCGAGCGTGAACGGCTTGCGGAAGGCGTGCAGGATCGCCCGGACCTCCCCATCGACCTCCGTCGCCTCCGATGCCGGAAACAGCACGGCGAATTCGTCGCCGCCCAGCCGCGCCAGCGGCACGTCGGCGCTGAGCAGATAGGACAGGCGCACGCCGACCGCCTGCAGCAGGCTGTCGCCCACGGCATGGCCATGCGTGTCGTTGACCTCCTTGAACCCGTCGAGATCGATCAGCGCGGCCGCCGCGGATCTGCCGGCCATCAGCGTGTCCTGCAACAGCGCCATGAACTGATGCTTGTTGTAGAGGCCGGTCAACGTATCCTGCGACGCCAGGCGCAGAAGGCGCGCCTCGCGCTCCCGGCGTTCGGAAATGTCGCGGATCACCGCGCCCGCGCAATGGCCCCGCCGCCCCTCCCAGACCGACAGGGTGATCTCGATGGGAAATTCGACGCCGTTCTTCTTGAGCGCGAACACTTCCACGGTTCTGCCGCCGAGATTGGGCTGCTCGCCCTTGGCGACGCGGGTGAAGCCGGCCAGATGCGCGCCGCGCATTCGCTCGGGCACGATGATGGTGATCGGCTGCCCGACCAACTCGTCCCGCGCATAGCCGAACAGGCTGCAGGCGGCGGGATTGACGAATTCGATCACGCCCCGGCTGTTGACGGAAATGAGCGACAGATAGGTTGCTTCCGCAAAATCCAGAACATTGGTCGAGATGTAATCCGCTTCCATGGCTTTCCGATCCATCGCGCCGAGCTCTGTCGTCTGCGGCGATATTACCACACCTCCGTTAGAAACTTCTGATTTATCTCAAACGATGTTACCGGCGCGGAAAGCTTTTCTGCGCTCCAGCCGCCGGACGGCCGAACCAATTCGCCGCCGGCGTCCGTCGGGCGGCGCCCGCTGCGGAACCTAACGCTCATCTTGCCGTTTGTGAGGTTGACCATCCACACGCACTGAAGAGGCGCCATCATGGCCGACAAGACTTCCGCCCCCCGCACGACGACCGACGCCGGCATCCCGGTCCAGAGCGACGAACATTCGCTCACGATAGGGCGCGACGGCCCGATCGTCCTGAACGATCACTATCTGATCGAGCAGATGGCCAATTTCAATCGCGAGCGCATTCCCGAGCGCCAGCCGCACGCCAAGGGCAGCGGCGCCTTCGGCCGTTTCGAAGTGACGCAGGACATCAGCAAATTCACCAAGGCGAAATTCCTGCAGCCCGGCGCGAAAGTCGAGACGGCGGTCCGCTTCTCCACCGTGGCGGGCGAACGCGGCAGTCCAGACACCTGGCGCGATCCGCGCGGCTTCTCGGTGAAATTCTACACCGAAGACGGCAATTTCGACATGGTCGGCAACAACACCCCGATCTTCTTCATCCGCGACCCGATGAAATTCCAGCATTTCATCCGCAGCCAGAAGCGCCGGGCCGACAACGGCCTGCGCGATCACGACATGCAGTGGGACTTCTGGACGCTCAGCCCCGAAAGCGCGCATCAGGTGACCTATCTGATGGGCGATCGCGGCGTGCCGAAAAACTGGCGCGAGATGAACGGCTATGGCAGCCACACCTATATGCTGATCAACGACGCGGGCGACAAGTTCTGGGTCAAGTGGCATTTCCACACCGATCTGGGCGACGGCAACGCGCATCTGACCCAGCAGGCCGCCGACGAAATGGCCGGCCAGGACGGCGACTATCACCGTCGCGACCTGTTCGATCACATCGACAAGGGCGAATTCCCCAGCTGGACGCTGAAATTCCAGGTCATGCCGTTCGAAGACGCCCGGACCTATCGCATCAATCCGTTCGACCTGACCAAGATCTGGCCGCACAAGGATTATCCGCTGATCGAGGTCGGCAAACTCACCCTCGACACCAATCCCGAAGACTGGGACACCCAGATCGAGCAACTGGCCTTCGAGCCCAACAATATGGTGCCCGGCATCGGCCTCAGCCCCGACAAGATGCTGCTCGCGCGCGGATTTTCCTATGCGGACGCCCATCGCGCCCGGCTCGGGGTCAATTACAAGCAGATCCCGGTCAATCAGGCCAAGGCGGCCGAGGTCCATTCCTATTCGCGCGCCGGACGCGGGCGAACCGTCAACGCGGTCGATCCGGTCTATGCGCCCAATTCCTACGGCGGTCCCGGCGCGCAGCCGCAAACCGGAGGCGAAGCGACATGGATGGCCGACGGCGACATGGTCCGCGCGGCCTACACCTTGCGCCAGGACGATGACGACTGGAGCCAGCCCGGCGCGCTGGTGCGCGAGGTGATGGACGATGCGCAGCGCGAACGCTTCGTGAAGAACGTCGCCGGGCATCTCGCCAAGGGCGTCAGCGAACCCATCCTGCAGCGCGCCTTCGATTACTGGCGCAATGTCGACAAGGACATCGGCGACCGGATCGAGAAGGCCGCCCGCGACCTCGTCGGCGGCGCCTCGAAGGCTCCGGGCATGGCGAGCGCCAAATCGATCTCCGGCTATCAGGGCATTCCCGAGACAGCCTCGATCGCCCGGGGCGAAGGCCAGAAAAACGCCGCGGCCGAGTAACGCGACGCCCGAACCCGCCGCTATGTTTTCCTCGATCCCGTCTCCGACGTTCCACCGTCGGAGGCGCAGATCGAGAAAATTGCATTCGGGTCGAGGGTCCGGGTGACGGGCGGCCGACGCAACCTCGACGCCGGCCGAAAGGTCAACCTCGACGCCCGGTCAGTCGGTTGCTGACAAGCACGATGGTTGCATCGCGCAATCGTAGAAAGATGCCGGCGGCGCCGAGCGATCATCCCTGACCTATTGGATGCGTATGACTCTGGTAAATTGTGCCTTCGCGCCAGAAGCTGAAATTGCCATGATCAGAACTGCGCTGATCGCCCATCAAGGCGCGCACCAAGATGGTGTATACGTACGTTATATTTTAGTGAATACTTTCACCGAAATCATTTAGTAGCGGCTCCATCTCGCGGAGTGTCAAAGGCCATTTGGCCTTGGCTTTTTTCGGCGATTGGGAGATCAACAAGTAGACCAAGAGAACGGACGGCTGGCTGAACAAGGGATTCTTCTCCCCGATTCGACCCTTAATGCTGTCAATAATGAAAGGTTTTTCCTTGAGCATTTCTTCGATCTGATGGACATACTCACTTGCCGCGCCATTCTCGTAGGCGGACAACAGAAGCCCCTCTAGCACTGTCGGTTTCGGATCGAAACCGACCGCATCGCGATAAACGGATGATAGTTCGGCCGTCATTTGACGAACGCTTGTGAGCGCTTCATTTACGTCCTCCGCGACCTTCTCAAAATAGTCGTTAGTTGCCTCCAACAACGCCATCGCCTTCGCGGCGTTTCGGTGCATGGCGGGCGTTGCCTCGATTTGAGGTTTGTAAATCGTGTCGTGCGTCAGCTCACTATAGGCGTGCTGGAGCAAGGTCTTGATCTGCACTTCACATGGCGTGTCCGCCGGTATCCAGACACCTTCAAACTCGATATCATGTTTGGGGCGAACGACGTAGTGTAGCGCCGCATACGCAAATTGCAAAGGATTCTTCTTTTGTTCTTCTTCGTAGTCGCGGTCCTTGCAGAAATCCCAATCGTCCATAGATGCGAGTGCGGTCTCGACGGTACGAACATCCGTTCCCAAGAGAACCACGAAGCGCGTGCCAACCTTGTCTGTAATGTCCTCGTATGGGTTCTTGTAGTTTTTGTTTCGGTAAAATGCCTTTTCGACCAGCTTCTGACTGTCTTTGGTGCGCGGCAATACGGCAGTGCGGAGGAAATAGTCTGGACGCACGGGGGCGATCATGGGAGCCAGTTGCTCTTGGACTTTAAGTGAGATCATCTTGCCCCACGCAGCGTAGAACGCGCGTTCGTCGTCCCAACGTCGAAGAAAGTCCTCGTCTCTTGTCATTCCTGGCCCTCGATCCGCCCTCGTATCGTTATCCGAGTCCACGGATTTCCGTCCTCACCATTGCTAACCTCGACAGAGACCAAATCCCGGACAGCGTCCGGTGGACCGGTCAGAGTTATCTGTCGCGGAAATCGGAGTTTGCGCCAACGCAGACTTCCATTTACTTCGCTGAGGTCTTTAGCGATGGCACCAGTTGGAAATCGCTCTTGGCGCATATGCTGAAGATATTGCTCTGAGACCTCGTCGTCCATAAAGGCTTCAGCGAAGCGGGAGGTCTGGATAGTGTTTCCCCTGTCGAGCTTCAAATAACTGTACAATCCATTGTAAAGGTCGACCTTCTGCTCTTCAGGCAGGTTAGTTGCTCGAATGAACGCCCTTGTATGTTCGAAAAATTGTCGCACTTGCTGAGCGGCATTTTTTGGGATGTCGAGCCCCAGGAACCCACTGTAGAAATAGGTTGCCGCATTGTCACGATGGGAAGCCGTCATGGCGCTGTCATAAACGGTTGCGCTCCATCCATCCGGCAAATCCGGCCGAGGTTGCGCACCATCACTTACGAAGAGCCCAATCTTGTAAAGCTTGGTTTTCGGGCTGAGGAAGAGGTCGTTCACAAAAGTCGCTTGCAGATTCGCAGTCTTTATAAATCCCTCGTGCAACTCGGCCTTCATGACCCCAAAGAACGGCGTTGCAGGATTGCCGACAGTGCCGTCAAAAACCACCATCAATCCGCCTGGAATCTGACGCGAGGTCTGGGCTGTTGCGAGAGCGTCGGCAAAGACGGCAGACCCGACGATAAAATCTTGGTTCGATGTGCTGAAAAGTTGTACGCCACTCGCGAGCACGCTTCCGGCCCCATGCGCGCGTATTGTCATTTCCATACATTGAGAATTGCTTCTGAATGCGGCGATGACGCGACTTTTGAAGGCTTCCAACGCCGCACCTTGCAAGTTTAGAAGTCCAGCACCATACGTGGGTTGGACGACCGCCCCTGCGTCAGACCTGACATGGACCTCGTGCAAGCAAATGCGCCCGACTGTCAAATTCTGTAGAGGCATGCGCGATCTCCCAATGCAACCTCTAGTAAATAAGATTGAGTCGCGGTATTTTGCAACCCCAACACTCGACTGGGCTTATTTATGCATTGAGATATCCGAGAAATCTTTGAGCCCGCAGCCGTTTGCTTTGAATTTAATCCGTGACGACTGCGAATAAGGTGCTACTGGGTCTGACTGCCCATGCAACGTCCCCTTCGGCCCACCCCCCGGACAACGCCATCAAATCCTCCCTCGACCCCCGGCCCTCGCCAGACCCGTCAAATCTCCGCATGGCCTTCGAGATAGAAGACGCATCGACCTCGCAGGGCGACGCGGTCGCCGTTCAGGCGGCAATCGATCTCGCCGCCGCGCGCGGAGGCCTGATAGGCGCGGAGAGACGTCTTTTCGAGCCGGGCGGCCCAGTATGGGGCCAGCATGCAATGCGCGCCGCCGGTGACGGGATCTTCGGGTATGCCTTTGGCCGGGGCGAAGTAGCGGCTCACGACGTCATAGCCGTCGTCGCCCGGGGCGGTGACGATGACGCCCGGCCGGTCGAGCGCTGCGACCGCCGACATATCGGGGGAGAGCGTCCGGACCGTCCGAGCATCGTCCATCACGGCGAGATAGTTGTACGCGTTGACCCAGACCTCCCGGGGCGCAACGCCCAGCGCCGCCACCAAAGCGGGCGGCGCCGGCGCCCGGACCGAGGGCCTCGACGGGAAGTCCATCACATAGCCGTTTTCCGTGCGGATCACCGGCAAGGGGCCGCTCGCGGTGTCGAACACCACCGCGTCCATCTCGGGCCTGAGACGCTCCATCACCACCGCCGCCGTCGCCAGCGTCGCATGACCGCACAGCGGCACCTCCACGGTCGGGGTGAACCAGCGCAGGCGATAGTCGCCCGGCCGCATCACCAGAAACGCCGTTTCCGCCAGGTTGTTCTCGGCGGAGATCGCCTGCATCGTGCAATCGTCGGGAAAGTCCGGCAACACCATGACGGCGGCAGGATTGCCGCGAAACCGCCGGCTGGTGAATGCATCGACTTGAAAAATGGGGACGCGCACGCGTGAAATCCTCCTCGGAGCCCAAAGTCCAGACCTTGTGCCCGAGGGCGCCGCGCCTCGCAAGCGCCGCGTCGCGGAGAGAGAGGCGATCGCAAGTTCCGCCCGTCGCCCGGCGGTCGCGTCGAAGGCCCCTCGCCGCTCGTCGGTTCCTGCCCTTTTTCGACGTCAATCCGACCGAGTGGCGAAGGCTCTTTGCGCCGAGAGAACCTCGTTCCGATGATCCTCCGTCCATTGCAGGATCGCGCGGAGATGCGGCTCCAGGGATCGCCCGAGCGGCGAAATCTCATACACCACCGCCACCGGCGCCGTGCTGACGACATGGCGGCTGATGAAGCCATTCGCTTCCAGTCTGCGAAGGGCCTGGGTCAACGCCTTCTGCGAAATGCCTTCGTTCGCCCTCTTCAAGGCGTTGAACCGCATGGGGCCGGCGCAGAGGGAGCCGAGGATCAGCAGCGTCCATTTGGTGGTGATCTCTTCCAGGATCGCCCTGTTCAGTTCCAGCCCTTCGCGGGAGGTCGTCGTCATCGAGCAGGATACTCCAGGTTACCAAGTAACGTACAGGTGCGTAATTGCATTCACGTATAATATGTATACCTAACTCGTCTCTCATCAACAAGGAGACGCAAAATGCCCATCCAGGCGCATGACATCGACAGGGAGCACTCGCCCCGCAAGATCATACTCGTGTTCGGAGCGACCGGACAACAAGGGGGCGCCGTCGCCTCGGCGCTGGGCCGGACCGGCTGGGCGGTTCGGGCTCTCGTCCGCGATCCCGAAAGCGCAAAGGCGAAGGTCCTGGCGTCCCTCGGGGTCGAAGTCGCGCGTGGCGACCTCTCCGACAGCGCATCGATCAGAGCGGCGATGTCCGGCGTCTATGGCGTCTTCAGCGTTCAGCCGAGTTCCGGGCAGGGAGATGTCTACGGCGTCACCGACGAGCAGGAGGTGCGCTACGGGACGACGATCGCCGATATCGCGGCTGAGTGCGGCGTCGAGCACCTCGTCTATACGTCGGTCAATGCCGCCGGTCCCGAAAAGACCGGCATGGGGCATTTCGACAGCAAATCGGAGATCGAGGCCCATATCCGCACGCTCGACCTCAAGAGCACGATCATCCGGCCGGCCGGCTTCATGGAACTGTTGATGCTGCCCGGAATGGGGCTCGACAAGGGATATTTCCTATCCTTCGTGCGCCCGGATCAGACAGCGCAGGTGATCGCAGTCCAGGACATCGGCAGGATCGTCGCCGGGATTTTCCAGAACCCGGATCGCTTCGTCGGCGAGACCATCGACATCGCCGGCGACGAAATCACCGGGCAGCGTCTGCAGGACAGCTTGAGCCGCGCAGCCGGCAAACCGATCGCCTATAGCCGTTTCCCCGACAGCCTGTTGCGACAGAACAGTTTTCTCGATCGTCTCGCCGAACTGTTCGATGACGGACGACTTGCCGGACATGCCGACATCCCCCGCCTAGAGCAAGACTTTGGAAAACTCCTCGGCTTCGACGAATGGTTGGCGGGGCCGGGCAAACCGCTTTTCGAGGCGGCGCTGGTCGCAGAAAACGCGCCCATCGCCCTTCGTTGATCCGCGCGACGGCGGCGCTCCCGCGCTGCCGTCCCGTCGTCCTCAGATACGCGACGGCGACGTGGCGGACGCAGGCTCCGCCACCTCGTTCATCGAGAAGGTTCACGACGCCGGATGCTCACAGCGTCACGCCGACGCTCGACAGGAAGCCGTCCATGCGGCGATCGACCTCGCGCTTGGTTTCGGCCCAGGCGGGAAACGACTGCAGAAGGTTGTCGTGCCACGCCATGAGATTGGGAAACTCCCGAAAGGGAGGCCTCGACCGGTCGATCTGCGAAAACGGACCGGCGATGTCGAGATCGGCGAGGGTCAGGGTCTCGCCGACAATGAATGTGCGGCGCTCCAGGCGCTGGTCGAGCACTTTCGCCGCCGCGCGGAGCTTGCTCTCGGCGAAGTCGATCACGGGCTCGCTTTTCGGCATGCCCATGACGGTCTTGCCCACCCTCTCGTCGAACAGCGCCGTCGCAAAGACGCGCCACTGCTCCGCCGACCAGAACATCCATTGCAGAACCTGAAAACGCTCCTCCGCATTCGCTCCGGCCAAAGGCGAGTTCGTCTTGTCCGCCAGATACAGGTTGATCGCCGCCGCTTCGTAGAGAATGACGTCGCCGTCCTCCAGAACCGGCGTCAGGCCATGCGGGTTGAGACGTGACTTGAACGCGTCGGTCCGGCTTTCGCCCTTGAAAAGGTCGACCATGACATGTTCGAGCTCGACACCCATTATTCTCGCCGCCGTGGTCACGCGGCGCAAGCTGCCCGAGCCCGGATCGCCATAAATCTTCATCGTCATATCCCTTCCTCTCGGCTTGAGGTCCATTGCGGCCCAACGCAGGAAGCCTTTTCATATTCTTTTCAGGAATTTAATTGACGGCAAAGGCATAGACTCTATTCGAAATCGGCATAGATACGGACCAGCCGCGGCGCGACGTCAGGTTTGAGCCGCGCCCGTTCGACGGAGAAAGCGAATATGGACAGACTGGACGCAATGCGGGCGTTCGCGCGCGTCGTCGAGACCGGGAGCTTTTCACAGGCCGCGCGCGACCTGAATGTGAGCCAACCAACCGTCAGCAAGCAGCTCGCGGCGCTCGAAGCGCGGCTGGGCGCCCAGTTGCTGACCAGAAGTTCGCGCGCGCTCACCGTCACGCTGGCCGGACAGGAATATTACGAAGCCGCGATCCGCATTCTCGAGGATATCCAGACCGTGGAGGAAAAACTGCTCGAAGGGCAGTCGTCGCCGTCGGGTCTCGTGCGGATAACCCTCGCTCCCGCCTTCGGCAGGATGTATGTCATACCAAAGCTTCCCGTCTTCAAAGAGCGCTTTCCGGACGTTTCGATCGACATCGAAGTCTCCGGCCGTCACGTCGATCTCGTCGAGGAGGGGATCGATATCGCCATCCGCATCGGTCACCTCTCGGACTCCGCCCTGCTGGCCCGGCGGATTGGCGATATGCGCATGATCACCGTGGCGTCCGCCGACTATCTCGCCAGGCGCGGCGCGCCGCGAACGCTGGACGATCTGCAGGGCCACGAGCGGATCGGCTACGTCCATCAGGGCCACATGATCGGCTGGAATTTCACGGTCGAGGGCAAGGAGATCACCCTGGAAGGCGGCTGCGCCTTCCGCACCAACGATGCCGAACATGTCCGGGGCGCCGTGCTGGCCGGTCTCGGCATCGCCCATCACGCGAGTTGGCTGTTTCCGGATGTGCTCGCCTCCGGGGAAGTGGCGCGCATTCTCGACGATTACGCCCCGCCCCTTCTTCCGATCAATGCGATCATCGCCGGGGGGCGGCGCATGCCGTCCCGGGTGCGGCGTTTCATCGATTTCCTCGCCGACATCTGCGCCGCGGAGCCCGAGCTGCGCATCGGATAGCCATCTCATAGCGCCGACGACGACCGACGGCGCAGACCGCCCCCTTCACGCCAAACTCCCCCTCGCCGCCTCCTCCACCCGATAATCCGCCGCGATCCGCAACTCCCTCAGCGGCCGGTCGAGCGCTGATAGTTGGGATGCGCCTTATAGGCCGCGACCCGGGCCTCGTCTTCGAATTCGCCATAGACGACCAGATCGGCCTCGCCGCCCAGCTGGTCGGTCGTCAAATTGGTCGCGGACGGAGAAGAACAAACGATAGGACGGATCACGCGAGCCTCCGCCGATGCTGGCTGGCCGCCATTGGCCCAAAGCAGACTTTCACTTCGAAGAACGCGACGCGGCGGTCTTGCTCTATCGAAACGTAAAGCCGTTACGCGCAGTTCTGAAAACTCCTCCAAACGCAAAGCCAAGAGCAAAGCCTGCGAGCGGCCAAACCCATCCCACTCCAGGCGTGCTAAAATAGCTATCCACCAGATCAGCCGCACTCATGAGGGCTGTTGAGCCAGTAGCGCCCGCAAACGCATAGGCGGGAACGTTGCGACTGCGTGGTCTCCATGCGTGATAGAGGCCGGTTGTCATCGCGGCTGCCGAGAATATGAGGAGAAGCAGAAGATAGGACACCACGTTGTCCATAATCGGCTCGAATCCGCGACCAGCCACCACTCTGCTGACGTTGACGAACGCCAGTAACGGGAATGGCGACAACACCAAGAGAACAAGCATGGTCACAACGGAATTGACAGGGCGCACGGTTCACTTCCATCCAATTGGGGCAATGTTACCGTTCTGCGCCAAATCGAGCAACCCGACCAATGTCTCCTTCTGGCGTGTAGGCGACTTCAAGTTTTGGCTCTCATTGGCCCACAGCGGCCGTCAGCCCATGCTTCTCACGATCTCCGCAACACTGTCTTCGACAGAAAGACGGGCGGTGTCGATCCGAAGATCGGCCTTCCAGGGTTCATAATGCCTGTTCTGGATGACCTCCCACGAGGGCGGCGACAGTCCAACAACAGAAGGCGGTCTTGTCTCGGCGCGATGGCGGTGGACCGCGGCATCGGAGCAAACGATCTCGATTTCGACGAATTTGCAATCGCACTCAGCGGCGACATCTCGAAACGCCTTTCGGGTTTCCGGCAAAGGATTCACGGAGTCTGCGATGACTGTATGCCCGAGACGCAGGTTATCAACCGCCAGACGATAGAGCGCCAGATACCCGCTTGGACCGACATCCCGTCCCTCCGCCAGTGGCGCGGATCCGCGGATCGCCTGTTCGATCGTGTCCACCCTCAGATACACGGCCCCTATTCTCCGCGCCAAGGCCTGCGCCACCGTGCTTTTTCCTGATCCAGGCAGTCCGCCGAAAATAACAAGCATCAATCGCCCTCGCCCCACGACGCCACTCTAACGGAGTTGGATGTCGACGCCTACTCCCTCACGCCAAACTCCCCCTCGCCGCCTCTCCCCCCTGTAATCCGCCGCAATCCTCACCTCCCTCAGCGGACGAACGATCTCGATCGAGCGCTGATAGTCGGGATGCGGTCGAGATCCGCCCTATGGGCGGAGAAGAACATTCGACAGGACGGATAATGCCGGCCTCCTGCGATGGCGGCTGGCCGCGATAGGGCCATTGCGGACCTATTGTCACCGCCTCTTGACGTTTCATCTGGGTTAGTCCCCCCCAACCACGCTCGAGGTCAGTATGCATGGTGTTGTGCCAGATAAGCCCGTCTCACCTATTTGTTGTCTCCAATGTCCCTCGTCTAATTTCGAAACGCCTTGAGTAGCCGCCTTTTATGCCGCCTACGAAATCTTCGCGTGACAGAGAGATACAACCATAGGGGATTTCAGCCTGGAACACCTCAAGCGTCGCGATGCGTGCCTTCAGTCGCTTGACAGCGTTTTGGCTTATGGCCAACTCTAGCAAATGCAATGTGTACCCTATGAACATAACCTCGGCCTCGACCGCTTCTCCGGGATTATTGACATTGAGCTTGACCTTAAGAACGGTGGCCGCATACTCGGTGCCTTCGACGTAGTAAGCTATATTGTTTTGTAGGTGCATACCGCTCCCGATCGCTAGCATTGCGCTGGAAGCAAACCAATCGTCGTCTAAGCTGCGATGATAATCGCCGGTGACTAAGCCGCAGTCTACAAGAAACTGCATGGCTAAATAGGGCGACCAGCCATATCTGGGCTGCACGACTGGCGGAGCGGCCTCTCGGTCCTTCAAGGTGAAAAGACCGTCTAAAAGCTTCTTGAGTTCTTCCCTATCTCTTGGATGGGCTGCTTGGATTGCCTTGCGCCAGCGCTCCAGCAGTTCGAGGTCACCCCTTATGCGCGAGATTGCCTGTAATCGTGCATAAGGCATAAGGCTCTGGTCGATGCCGAAGACCGATATCGCCGTGAATGCTTCCGAATAAGCGACGTACGCTCGCCATGCGTAGAGGAAAGGAATGAAGCCGATGGACAACAGCATGGGGACCGTCAACTCAATCGCGTTCGCGACAGTCGCGGTCTGGCTCCACAGTTGAATTGTTTTCCAAAGGCTAAAGCAGATATATGAACACCCTACCAACGCGCCGAGGTAACCCATCAGCTTGACGGCTTGGGCATGTGCGGGTTTATGATTTTTAATTGTGCCCACCAGTGCGAACATCGTCACAAAGGGGAAGGCGAGCAATTCAGTCCAAAGTGGGAAACTATAGAGTTCGGTGATGAAGGTGAGGAGGCCAGCAACTGATAAGGTCTCGGCGGCAATCTTGCCAAATCCGGCTTTACGTTCTTTCGCCTTGGCTGCTTCGACCATCGTGACGAATGCGAATGTGAAAAGCCACACGATTGTCGTCTTGAGGTTGGCAACCGACCACCAGCCTAAACGCTCCAGCAGATAAATCTCGACGGCCGCATAACTGGCTCCGATCCCAAAGGGTATAAGCAATATCGGCTGGAAGAGGGTGCAGAAAACACCACCAAGGCTCTCTCGAGTTGACTCCTTAACTAGGACTACTACAAGGAAAACAGCAATCCAGACCGCCAAGGCGATCTCTCGTGTGGTAATGGAAGCAATAACAGCAATCATATGTTGATATAGCACAATTTTTAGATGTTTTGCAAATAATCTTTCACAATGATATACTTTCTAAAACAGACAGCCGCCAAAAATAATTTCGCGCCTGTTGTCGCAGTTGAAACCGAACACATCATTTCTCTTCCCTCGGCTCCATTTTGCCTACTCATAAGGAGCAATGTGGTGTCGGCTAGTGGCCCAAAACGGTCACTCCCCCTCACATCAAACTCCCCCTCGCCGCCTCCTCCACCCGATAGTCCGCCGCAATCCTGAGCTCCCTCAGCGGCCGGACGATCTCGATCGAGCGCTGATAATTCGGATGCGCCTTATAGGCCGCGAGTTGGGCCTCGTCTTCGAATTCGCCATAGACGACCAGGTCGGCCTCGCCGCCCAGCTGGTCGGTCTTCAGGTTGGTCCCGATCTCGAGCAGGATCTTGTCGGGGATCTCGGTCAGGATGGAGAGACCGGCCTTGATGCGGTCGAGATCGGCCCTGTCGCGGGCGGAGAAGAAGACGATATGGCGGATCATGCGGGCCTCCGGGGATGCTGGCCCGCGCTTAGCACGGCCCCCGCGCCGCCTGCAACCGCCTCACTTGTAGGACAGCGCCTTATAGAACGCCCGGCCGTGGCCGGCGAGTTTGTCGGCGCTTTCCAGCCCGTTGATGATGCGCCGCGCGCCGGCCCAGTCGTCGCTGTCGCCGTCGAAAAACTCCTTGAGCTTGCGCTTCGTGAACAGGCCCTCGATCATGCCGGCGATGATGATTTTGACCGCGATATCGGGATCGAGCGCCCGGTCGGGGTCAGTGACGAGATCGACGCCGAGCCGCGTTCCCAGCGCCTCATAGTTGCGCTTATGCGTCAGCTGCACCAGCCCGCGGCCATACCAGCTCCTGCCGTCCTCGTCCTTGCGCCAATAGGGCGTCTTCACCCAGGGCAATTTCCCCGCATTCCACGCGGTCTCCAGCCTGTTGATCGCCTGGTCGTCGGTGTTGGCCAGCGTCTCGCGCACCGCCTGCAGCGTATGGGCGCTTTCGTGATAGGCGGTGGCGAGGATATAGGCCAGCCAGCGGTCGTCCTTGGCCGCATGGTCGCTCTCCCAGGCGTCGAGGATCGCCTCGGCGCCATCGACCTGGCTCTGCTTCAAGCCGTTCGGAAACAGGCTTTCGCGGATGACCTCGAAAAAGAACGCCCTGTTGATGCCCATCGTGTGTTGCTCCTGTGTTCAAAATTCCAGGCCTGCGGGTCGGAAAACCTCACACGCCCCTCACCCTCGGCTCGCCCGCCCCCGTCAGCATCAGCGCCGTCAGCGCCCAGACCAGCGCGTCGAGCCGGTCGGGAGAGGCGCCGTTGGAGAGGCCGTCGGGGCCGAAATCGCACATCTGGTCTTCAAGCGCCGGAAAGGCCCCGGCATGGGCGACACGGCCCTGCTCGTAAAGCGCGGCTGCGGGTTCGGCGCGGGCCCGTTTGCCGCGCCGGGCCGAGACGGTGGAGATGGGCAGATTGGCGTCGGCGGCGCGTAAGATCGCCGTCACCATGTCGCCGCCCTGGTTGATCTCGGCGATCACCCGGTCGGCCTGGAAGCGTCGATAGGCGCGCGCCACGGCGTCGGCCCAGCGCGCCGGCGAGGCCCGCTCCACCGAGCAATCGGCCAGCACCACCGCGCGGCCATCCTCTCCGAGCCCGGCCACCACGACGCCGCAGCAACTGTCGCGCGCCACTTCAGACGCCGGCGGATCGACCGCCACGACGATGCGGCGCATCGGCCCCGGCGCGCGGATGCGGCTCCGTTCGATCAGCGACCGGCTCCACAGCGCGTCGTCGCGATCCTCGATCATCTCGCCGTCGAGTTCCTGCCGCCCCAGCCGCGTGCCGCCATAGCGCTGCTCGAGCGCCGCGATGAAGCCCGGCGCGAGATTGTCGGCATTGTCGCGCGTCGCAAGCCGGGTGAGGACCGCGCCGGGCTCAGTGATCAGCCGCTTGAGCAGCGGCGTCGCGCGCGGCGTGGTCGTCGCCGCCTGCCGGGGCAAGGCGCCCAGCCGGAGGCCGAATTGCAGCATGTCCCAGGTTTCCTCGGCATGTTTCCATTTGCCGATCTCGTCGGCCCAGGCATAGTCGAATTGCGGCCCGCGCAGGCTTTCCGGATCTTCCGATGAAAACAGCTGCGCCGTCGAGCCGTTCGGCCAGACCAGCCGTCTGCGGCTCACCTCGAAAGCCGGCCTGTCGACCCGGGCGATGCGCCAGATCCCCGAGACGCCATCCACCATCACCTCGCGGGCGTCGCCCAGCGTTTCGCCGATCAGCGCAATCCGCACCGGGCTTTCGCCTGTGGCCAGCGCCTGCACCCATTCGGCCCCGGCCCGGGTCTTGCCCGAGCCGCGCCCGCCGAGGATCAGCCAGCTCCGCCAGTCGCCTTTGGGCGGCCGCTGGTCGCGCCTCAGCGCATGCCGCGCTTCGAGCCGGAGCAGCGCCGGAACCGGCAGGGCCAAAAACCCCTCGGCGGTCAAAGGCGGCAAGGCGGCTTGTTGGGCCTCGACCGTGGCGTCGTCCCCACCCTCGGTCGCGATCGTCGCCGGAGCGCTTGCGGCCTCAGCTTCCGGCGCCGCGTCCGCTATTGCCGCGCCGCTCCCGGCGGCCAGCACAGTCTCGGCGACGCGCCTGTCCTCGTCGCGCGCGTCCTTCAAATTATGGAGCACCGTTAGCTTTTTGCTCACTCGCTGCAATGTCCTCGTCTTCGCCTTGACGGTTTTGACGGCCTGTCTTGCGGACGCCGCGACAGCCATTCGCCGCGTCCTGAGCGACACCCCCCGATTGGTCTGTCCAAACCTGTCGGCCCCCCGCGTCATTCCGCCCGCACCGCCCCGGTCTCCAAAGCGGCGCAGCCTTGGGCGCCGTCACGCGCCGACAGGTCGGCATCGTCAGGCCCATCGCGCGCCTCGCCCGGCTCATGCCGCTTACGCATCTCCGCCGCCAGTTCGCGGGCGCGGGCTTCGATCAGCCGCTCCACGCGCGCAGCCAGCGCCTTATGCGCCTCGGCGCCGAAACTCGCCTCCTCGCGCGCCGCCCGTTCTTCGGCGAGCGCCCGCTGCAGGCTGTCGAGTTTTTCGATGGTGCGGACAATCTGCTGGATCGCTTCGCTCGCCGCCTTGGCGTCGGCCTTGGCGGTCTTGTGGTCCTCGCCCTCGGTCTCCATCAACTGTTGCGCGCGGGCCCGTATGGCGCGGAACATGTTCAGCTCTTCGCCGAGTTCGGTCACGATCTCGGACAGCATCCGCGCGAGCTCCCGCCCCTCGTCCCCAGCCGCCTTGATCTCCGGCGCCATCTCCGGCTCCCGGTCGCCCAACAGCGCCCGCCCGATCAGAAACTCCGTCTCAAAACCCTCGACCCCGTCATCCAGCTCGCCCGTCATGGAAAATTTTCCCAACAAAAAAGGCGCGAGCCTCGCGCTCACGCCTTGTCCTATCGACCATTTCCCGGCCTTCGCCGCCTTCAGGAGCCTGTCCCGAGCCGCATTGACCGGATCATGTCATAACCCTACCAAATCACCGTCACACCGTCAAGGACTTTTTTCCTATTCGTTTTATCTGACTGCGGACACGGGATTTTTGGTGATATTAAACTTGCGGATACAACTTCTCGGAAAAAATAATTGAAGTCATACCGCAAATTTCATCGGCGCCGTCAGATCTTTGAAATTTTACTGGCGTAAGGGCAAAGACAGTCTATTGATCGTGCTTACGTCTAGCTCCCACGAATATACCGGTAAGAACCATTCCGACTAAGCCTATTACGGTAGCAGCGGTACTCCCGACTAGGATTTGCATTACTGCATCAGATATGGGCTGCTTGAAGCACTCGAATGAGTTCATAAGGATCACAAGACCCACAAAGCCACAATAAACACACATAAAAATAAAAGTTTTTTGCGCAAATGGTTCTATCAAGCCGTCGAGAATTTCGGATGCGCGGGTCGCATTTTTAAGCCTGTCGTACTCAATTTGGAGAGAGGCTTTTTCATCAGTAACTCTAACGAACTCCAGCCGCATCCTTTCAAATGCGCCCTCATCTAACGGCGTAGAACCTAACCCAACAGTCTCGGGTGCATTATCAAGATCCTGTAGGGTTATTCTCTCAGGCATCTTTTACGCGACCAGCCAACGCAAGTTTTATGTAATGGTCCTTAATGTCGTCATTCGAAAGCGGCGCGTTCTTTCGGTTTCCGAAATACGCCTTGTACCAAGGCGTTCCGACCTGATGGGTCATGTCTGAAAGTTCCACCGAGGACTTCGATCCATATTTTTTCCACACGTGATCAATTATCGCCTTTTCGCCGGGGGTCAGATTAGCGGTAATTTCCTCACCGCTTACGGGCTCAAGCAGCGTGTATTTTTTTCCTCGGTATCCAAAATCCTTGATATGGTTCCATACGCTTCGAAAAACAGGCCCGTTGTCCCATGCCTGCGGAACTTCATCGATCAGCGGCTCGCCGTTGATAGCCAGATTCCACCCGTGAGCAATGTAGGTAAGCTTCTGAATTGGAAGCTGCTTGGGCCATGTATCGCTATCCCTTCTTCGAAGAAATTCATTAGCAATTGCCCTGGCGTCATGATTCGGCATCATCGCGCTCCATTTAGTCAAGTATCGAATATAGGTTTTCGTTCACCTTTTGTCACTTATTTTATCGAGAATACTTTTCTTAAATTCTCCTCACGCCGCAAAACCCGTGCACCAGGAACAAATCCCCCTCACCCCGCCTCCGCCACCGTCTCCGGCGCCTTCAATTCCGGCGCCGTCTTCATCTTCCCCCCCAATTCCCTGAGCAACCGGCTGGTCGCCGTCGAGAGCAACCTCGGCCGCTCGAACACCGGCAGGCCCGCCTTGGCGGCGTCCTCGGCCTTCTTGCGGGCTTCCTCGGCCACCACCGCCGGGTCGCGCTTTTCGGCTTCCGGGAAGGGGTTTTCGACGCCGGGGATGGCGCGGAGCTCGACGCCCTGATGGGCGTAATCCATCAGCATCTTGAAAGTCATGGCGGGCAGCGAGCCGCCGGTCATGTTGTTGGTCGAGGTGTAGTCGTCGTTGCCGAACCACACGGCGGCGGCGTAGTTGCCGGTGAAGCCGCAGAACCAGGCGTCGCGATAGGCCTGGGTCGTGCCGGTCTTGCCGGCGGTCAGCACGCCGTCGACGGCGGCCTTGCGGGCGGTGCCGACATAGGGGATGCGGGTCAGCATCTGGTTCATATAGGCCGCGGCGGTTTCCGACAGCACGCGCTTGGGCGGCGGGGCGTCGCGGCTGAAGTCGTAAAGCACCTTGCCGTCGTAATCCATGATCTGCTCGACGCCGTGGCGGCGCGATTCGTAACCGCCGGCGGGGAACACCGCGTAAGCCGTGGCCTGGTCCATCACGGTGACTTCGGAACTGCCGAGCGGAATGGTCACATCCTTGCGGATCGGCGTCTCGACGCCGAATTTCTTGGCCTCGTCGATGATCTGCTGGATGCCGTCCTTGCCGAACTTCTCCTTGGCGAAGCGCACCGGTATGGTGTTGATCGACTTGGCGATCGCCGTCTGCACGTCGATGCGGCCGGCATAGGAATTGCCGTAATTGCCCGGGCACCAGTTGCCCCAGCAGATCGGCGCGTCGGTGATCGCCGTGGTCGGCGTCAGCCCCTTCTCCATGGCCAGCGAATAGGTGTAGATCTTGAAGGACGAGCCCGGCTGGCGCAGCGCCCGGGTGGCGCGGTTGAACTGCGTCTCGCCATAGTCGCGGCCGCCGACCATGGCGCGCACGGCGCCGCCGTTTTCGATCATCACCAGCGCGCCCTGGCTGACGCGGTAGCTCTCGCCATATTGGCGCAGCCCCGTCTCCACCGCCTGTTCGGCGGCGTGCTGCAGGCTCATGTCGATGGTGGTGCGCACCACCAGCGAATGGTCGGTATAGTCGCGCGCCTGTTTCAGCACTTCCTCATAGGCCCAGTCCAGGAAGAAGTCGGGCGCCTCCTGCTTGCCGCGATCCACCGCCGTGGCCGGGTTGCGCCGCGCCTCGATCACCTCGCCCTCGGTCATCAGCCCGCCCTGGACGAGATTGGTCAGCACTTCGTTGGCGCGGGCGCGGGCGGCCGGCAGGTTGACATGCGGCGCATATTTGGCCGGCGCCTTGAACAGGCCGGCCAGCATGGCGCTTTCGGCCAGGGTCAGATCGGTGATTTCCTTGCCGAAATAGAAGCGCGCCGCCGCCGCCGCCCCGAATGTGCCGCCGCCCATATAGGCGCGGTCGAGATAGAGCGACAGGATTTCCTTCTTGGAATAATTGGCCTCCAGCCACAGCGACAGGAAGGCTTCCTTGATCTTGCGGTCGAAGGTGCGCTCGTTGGAGAGGAACAGGTTCTTGGCCAGCTGCTGGGTCAGGGTCGAGCCGCCCTGCACCACGCCGCCGGCGCGGGCGTTTTCGCTCATGGCGCGGGCCAGGCCGAGAAAATCGATGCCGAAATGGTCGAAGAAGCGGCGGTCCTCGGTCGCCAGCACCGCCTTGACGAGATGGTCGGGCAATTCGTCGATCGGCGCGGAATCCTCGTGGATGATGCCGCGATGGCCGATCACGTTTCCGTAGCGATCGAGAAAGGTGACGGCGAAATCCTGCTTCTTGCGCCAGTCGCTCTTGGCGATCTCGAAAGCGGGCTTGGCCAGCGCCAGCATCGCCACCATGCCGACCGCGCCCCAGGTGAGCGCCTCGCCGGCCAGCTCCACCGGCAGCCGCTTCCAGCCCTTCACCTTGAATTTACGGAAGAAAATCGTGACGTCTTCCCACCAGTCGACGAAATTGAACGAGGCGTTCCACAGCGTCGAATCGATCCAGGCGTCGATGCGCAGCAGAATATGCTTCTTCAGGCGCGGTTCTCGTTCTTTCTGCGGGTCGTCGGCCATTGGAAACTCACGCGTCCGTCAAAGCGATGGAAAATCAAGCCACGGGCATTTCGGATATTTCTAAACCGGGCGGCATTCTCTATACCACCGCGATGACCGACACAGAACTGGAAAATACGGCGCCATTTTGGAAGACCAAGACGCTGCGCCAGATGAGCGACACGGAATGGGAAAGCCTGTGCGACGGCTGCGGCCGCTGCTGTCTCAACAAGGTCGAGTTCGAAGACACCGGCGAGATCGTCTTCACCAATATCCGCTGCAAGATGCTTGATCCGCAAAGCTGTCGCTGCATGGACTATGAAAACCGCCAGCAACATGTGCCGGATTGCATCCGACTGACCATCGAGGAGGTCGAAACCCTGCCCTGGCTGCCCCCCACCTGCGGCTACCGCATCGTGAAGGAAGGCCGTGATCTCGCCTGGTGGCACCCGCTGATCTCCGGCGACCCCGACACCGTCCACGCCGCCGGCATCTCCGTCCGCGACCGCACGGTCAACGAGGAAGACGTCGCCTGGGAGGATTACGAGGAGCACGAGGTGGACTGGCCGATGCAGGATGTGGAGGGGAAGTGAGGCTCTGACCTCACCCTCTCTCAGCCGTCATGCTAGGGCCTGTCCCGAGTATCTGCGCATGTCGGAATAGTGTCTATATGTCAACATCTTAGCCGCCAGCGGCACATCCTAGGCTCAAGGCCGGGGATGACGTCGTGCAAGGGCGACAGCAACGCCCGATCAAGTTTTCTGCACGAGGCGTTCCGGCCTCCCCTTATCGCCAAACCATTGAGAAGACGCAGTTCCATATCGGCCTCTCAACCTTGGGCGGTTGCAACATTCACCATATGGCCAATCCGACATTGACCGGCGACGTTCGTTGTTAGTAGTTTATTAAATATATTTCAGGAGACCCGAATGGCCATACCAGAAATTTCCGTCGCGCGCGTCGATGCAACAGAACTCAGCGGCGAATATGTCACTTTTCAGATCAGCCTTTCCGAAGCTTCCGACGAAGAAGTGACGATGCGCTTCCGTAGCGTCGAAGGCACGGCGACCGGCGACGATTTCAGCAACGGATTGGAAAGCGGAACCTTCACCATCGCAGCCGGCGAGACGACCGGACTGGTGTCGCTGCGGATGTATAGCGACAGCACCGACGAAGTCGACGAGTCGATCTGGCTGGAATTGTTCAACGCGCAGAACGCTGTTTTTTCGGGCGGCGAAGCAACGCTCCGCACCCTCGGCGTCATTCGCGACAACGACGGCAGCGGCTCCAATCTCAGCCTTTTCGTTTCTAGCCCGTCTTTCGTGGAAGGCAATAGCGGCTCGACGACAGCGGTGTTCGAAGTCCATCTGTCGCAGCCCTATTCCAGTGAACTGAGCTTCAGCTACACCACGGTGGACGGGACGGCGAAAGCCGGTTCGGACTACACGGCGACGACCGGCACGGTCACGTTCTTTGCCGGGCAGACGGTCGCGTCGGTCGAGATCGAGGTGAAGGGCGACACGACGATCGAGGCGAGCGAATTCTTTTCCCTCGTCGTCACGCCGACCAGCGACATCGCCAGCGGCACGGCCGGCTCCACCGGCATGGCCGCGATCCTCGACAATGACACCGGCGCCGCCGGCGCTCCGGAAATCTCCGTCACCCGCGTCGATTCCACCGAACTCAGCGGCGAATATGTCACATTCCAGATCAGTCTGTCCGAAGCCTCCGACGAAGAGGTGACGATGGATTTCCGCAGCATCGAAGGCACGGCGACTGCCGCTGACTTCAGCAATGGCATGGAAAGCGGAACCGTCACCATCGCAGCCGGCGAGACGACCGGACTGGTGTCCTTCCGGCTGTATGGCGACAGCGAGGACGAAGTCGACGAGTCCGTCTGGCTGGAGCTTACCAATGCGCAAAACGCCGTATTTGCCGGCGGAGACGCCAGCCTGCGCGCCATCGGCGTCGTCCGCGACAATGACGGCAGCGGCTCCAATCTCAGCCTGTTCGTGTCCAGCCCCACATTCGTCGAGGGCAATAGCGGTTCGACGGCGGCTGTGTTCGAGATCCATCTGTCGCGGCCCTACGCCAGCGAGTTGAGCTTCAGCTACACCACCGTGGACGGAACAGCGACATCAGGGTCGGATTACACGGCCGAAACCGGAACCGTCACCTTCCTCGCCGGGCAGACCGTCGCGTCGGTGGAAATCGACGTCAAGGGCGACAAAACGATCGAGGCAGGCGAATTTTTCTCGCTCGTCGTCACGCCGACCAGCGAGATCAAGAACGATGCGGCGGCCTCGACCGGCATGGCCACGATCCTCGACAACGACACCGGCGGCGCGGGCACGCCGGAAATCTCCGTGAGCCGCGTCGACGCAACTGAACTCAGCAGCGAATACGTCACCTTCAAAGTCTCCTTGTCCGAGGCCGCCGACGAAAATGTCACCATGAACTTTCGCGGCATCGAAGGCACGGCGACCGCCGGCGACTTCAGCGACAGCTTGCAGACCGCGACCGTCACGATCGAGGCGGGAGACACGACCGGGCTCGTGTCCTTCCGGATGTATGGCGATAGTGACGACGAGGTCGACGAGTCCGTCTGGCTGGAGCTCTCGAACGCCAAGAACGCCGTGTTCGCAGGCGGGGAAACCAGCCTGCGCGCCCTCGGGGTCGTCCGCGACAATGACGGCAGCGGCTCCAATCTCGCTTTGTTCGTCTCCAGCCCTACCCTCAAGGAAGGCAATAACGGCGTCGCAAAGGCAGTGTTCGAAGTGCATCTGTCGCGACCTTATGACAGCGACCTGAGCTTCAGTTACAAAACGGCGAATGGAACCGCGAAAGCCGGTTCGGACTACGTCGCCGAAACCGGCAAGGTCGAGTTCCTCGCCGGCCAGACGACCGCAACGGTGGAAATCGATGTCAAGGGCGACAGCGCGATCGAGAAAAACGAATATTTCTCGCTGGTCGTCACACCGACGAGCGAAGTCAAAAACGGCTCGCCCGCCCATGTTGGAACGGCGACGATCCGCAATGACGACACCATCCACCAGACGATCTACGGAACCGCCCGCAACGACAAACTCTACGGCTATGACGGCAATGACAAGCTCTATGGCCGCGCTGGAAATGATCTGCTCGACGGCGGGTCGGGGGCTGACAGGCTTTATGGCGAGGGTGGACGAGACAGGCTCTATGGTGGAGTTGGAGGGGACAAGCTGAACGGCGGCGACGGCAAGGATCTCTTCCTTTTCAAATCCGTCAAGGACTCCACCACGGGCGCTTCGGGCCGGGATTCGATCCTCGACTTCAGCCGGAAGGAGGGCGACCGCATCGACCTCTCGGCCATCGACGCCAACTCGAAAACGGGGGCCGACGACGACTTCATGTTTATCGGCGCGAAGGATTTCTCGAAGACCGCGGGCGAATTGCGCTTCGAGAAAAAGTCCGGCGACGCCTTCGTCTATGGCGATGTCAACGGCGATGGAAGGGCGGATTTCTCACTGCATATCGATGGCGCCGCCAGCGTCGACAAGGCATTTTTCATCCTATAGCGATCGGGGCAGTGCCCGTCCCTCGCCGCCTCTCCGCAGATGCTCGGGCCTGTCCCGAGCATCTGCGAACGCCTGAATATCGCTGATACTTCAACATCCTAGCCCCGCGCCGCAGATCCTCGGCACAAGGCCGAGGATGACGTCGAGCAAGGGGGACCCCTCACACCGCCCACTCCCCCGTCGCCCTGTCGCTCGCCGTAAACTCCCCCGTCGCGAAATCCACCACCCCGTCGTCGAACACCGCGAGCTCCACGCCCTCGAGCCTGTCCCGTCCCTCGCCGCCGCCGGAGATGACGAGCGTGTCGAGGTCGATCACATAGTCGCCATGGTCGCCGGAAAAGATCGCGCGGTCGCGGCCCGCGCCGCCGATCAGCGTGTCGTTTCCATCGCCGCCGTCGAGCCGGTCGGCGCCGCTACGGCCTTCGAGAATGTTGCGGCCGTCGTCGCCGGTCAGGGTGTCGGCGAATTTGGAGCCGATCAGGCCTTCGATCGCGCTGTAGCGGTCGCCCCTGGCCTCGCCTGAATTTCGGGAGACGTCGGAGAGGTCGGCGGTCACGCCCTTGTCGGCCAGCTTGTAGCTGGCGAAGTCGACGCCGTCGCCGCCCAAGATCCTGTCGGCGCCGAGGCAACCCGCCAGCCGGTCGTCTCCCTTGCCGCCCAGCAGGCGGTCGGCTCCCTCGAGGCCGTAGAGGAAGTCGTCGCCGGCGCCCGTCTTCAGCACGTTTGCAGCGTCGCTGCCGATCACCAGATCGCGATAGGCCTTGGTGATCCGGCCGCCGTCGGTCGTGTCGTAGTCATCCGGAAGGCTGCTCCATTTGTGCACCCAGGCATTGTCGATGCGCCGGCCGTCGGTATAGCGGACGCCCGCCTCGATCACCTCACCGCTGGCGTCATACCCCATATAGGCGAGCTGTCGGGTGTAGCCGGCCTGGGCGTAGATCCCGTTGACGAAATTCTGGTTGTCGCCGGCCGGATTCCGGATCGTCCAATTGTCCTCGTAGCCTTCCAGCGCATGGCCGAGTTCGTGGACGATGGCGGTGAAGGGCGTGTCCTTGACCGCATTGCCGTGGCGGTCGAGGTAATGGGCGTCGTCGAGTTCGCGCATGTCGATATAGATCTGGCCGGTTCGCAGGCCGGCGGCGAAATTGCCCTTTTCGTAGTTGACGACGATCCGCGCGCCGTCGTCGCCCACCCAGTCCTCCAGCATGCGTCGGCCGATTGCGGAGTCGCGATAGGCCTGGCGAAACACCGCCAGAATGGCCTTTTCGTCGGCGTCGGAGAAATCCTTGTCGATGTCGACGGCGGCGAGGACTGACTTCAGGGACATGCGGCATCCTTCTTGCGGGCGATGGCGGGCGACCGAACCGACACTAGTCGCCGCTTTCGCCCTGCGTCAACGCGCCCGCCGCACCGAAAAACTATGGCGTCGCCTGCATCCACGCGCGGCAATATTAGCAAGTCCAGTCATCATCCGACAGTTTCGCGAAAGTTTGCCCCCCTACCCTGAGACGAGGTTTGGTCAGTGGGGATTCTGCATGGATAATCTGGCGCGCAAGGAAGATGTGGATCAGCGGATCCGGCAGACGATGGCCGACATCGCCCGCATCGGCGACCCCAAGCGGATGATGGAGCTCGCCGACAGCCTCGTCTACTCCATGCCGCCCGAGCGGGGCGTGGAAATGGCCGGGCTGATGAGCTACGCCAATCCCTTCTACCTGCCCGACATGCCCGACGAGGCCGCCGAGCGCATCGCCATCCATATCGGCACGCTGGCCGAATATGTGATGCGCGCCAAGCTGACGGCCAACCGCGCCGGCAAGCGCAACATCCTGCTCGCCTGCGCGCCGAAATCGGCCTCGACCTTCATTCAAGGCGCGCTGCGCGCGGCGCTCGATCTGCCCACCGCCAGCCTGTTCACCGCCACCACCGACCCGATGTCGGGTTCGGCGCTGGGCGCCAATCTGCGCGAGCAGGAGCCGGACGAACTGGCGCTGTTGCGCGCCGGCCTCAACGGTCGCGGCTACGTCACCCAGCATCACGCCCGCTGCTCGCCCTATCTGGCGCGGCTGATAGAAACCTATCGCATCCGCCCGATCGTCACCTATCGCAACATCTTCGACACGCTGGTGTCGATGGACGACATGGTGGTCGACTGGCGCAAGGGTCTCCCAGTGACCGTCAGCAATTTCTTCAACGACGCCATGCCGCAGAACTACCATCTGCGCGAACGCGAGGCGCGGCTGATGATGCTGGCGCGGCGCTGGGCGCCCTGGCTGACGCAATTCTATGTCAGCTGGCGCAAGTCCGAGGCGCTCGGTTTCGTCAAGCCGCTGTGGATCAGCTACGACGCCGATTTCCTCGGCGACAAGTCGGCGCTCGCCGCCCGCATCGTCGATTATGTCGGCGCCTCGGGCGACGCCGCGCTGCGCCTGGCCGCCGCCTTCGAAGACCGCTCCGACGCCTCCGCCAAGCGCCTCAACAAGGGCGTGGCCGGCCGCGGCCGCGATATTCCCGACGCCGTCCGCGCCCATGTCATGGCCGTCGCGTCCGCCTATGCGGACGATGTCGATCTGGCGCCGCTGGTCGGCGGCTGAGCCGAAACCGTTTCGAGGACCCCCGCATGCACGCACACGCCGCCAATGATCTCGAGGGCCAGATCCGGCCGATGATGACCTGGATGTCGCGCAATCCCGACGGACGGGAAATGCTCGATGTCGGCAACGCCTTCATCCTGCGCTTTCCGCCGCAGCGGGCGCTGGCCGTCGCCACCGCCATGAGCCTGGCCAATCCGTTCTTCCTGCCGAAAGTGCCGGATCAGGCCGCCAACGATCTCGCCGTGCCGCTCGAGGATTTCGCCGAAATCGTCATGCGCGCCAAGCTCACGGCCAAGAAGGCCAAGCAGAGCAATGTGCTGATCGCGGCCGCGCCGTTTTCCGGCGCCGATCTCATCCAGAGCGCGCTGGTCCGCGCCGCCGGCCTGCCGGAGGCCTGCCTGCACTCCACCACGCTCGACGGCCCGGCCGCCACCGCCCAGGGCGGCAGCCTGCGCGAGCAGGAAGTCGACGAACTGGCGCTGATCCAGAACGGGCTCAACATGCATGGCTACACCGCCCTGCACGCCGTACGCTGCACGCCCTATATGTCCCGGCTGTTGTCCACCTATGGCGTCAGGCCGATCGTCGCCAGCCGCGGGATCGCCGACACGATCGTGTCGCTCGAAGCGGCGGCGCTCGCCGGCCGCGCGGGCCAGGACGGGCTCTACCCCGCCTATTTCGCCGACGGACTGCCGGGCAATTTCCACACGCTCGGCCGCGAGGAGCGGCTGACGCTGATCGCCCATCGCTGGACGCCCTGGCTGGTGCAGTTCTTCGTCAGCTGGCGGATCTGCGCGCGCGAAGGCCTGGCGCAGCCGCTGTTCCTCACTTACGAGGAAGACATGCTCGGCGATCTCGACCTGCTCGCCGCCCGCATCGCCGATTTCGTCGGCTATGACGTCGCCGATATCGAAAAGGTCGCCCGCGTCTTCGCCGATCCCGACAACGCGGCCGCCCGCAGCCTGAAGACCGATCCCGCCGGCCGCGGCGCCGATCTGCCGGCCACGGTGGCCGCCTTCATCCAGGCTTCGATCGACGATTATCGCGACGATGTCGACCTGACGCCGCTGGTGGGCGCGGCGCTCGCCTGAGATTTGACCTATCGCATTGATTTCGCCGCGTCGGGGCCTTCCTATGGGAGGCCCCGACGTCGTTTCAGGAGATCGTCACTTGGTGGATCTGCCGCATGGCCTCTTGCCGTTTCTCATCGCCAGCCTGCTGATCGAGCTGACGCCGGGGCCGAACATGACCTGGCTCGCCATCCTGACTTTGGCGGAGGGACGCGCGCGCGGGCTGATGGCGGTGGCCGGCGTCGGGCTCGGGCTTGCGCTTCTGGGCGCGCTCGGCGCGCTCGGCGTCTCCGAGATCGTGCAGTCGTCGCGACTGGCCTATGAGGCCTTGCGCTGGGCGGGGGCGGCCTTCCTGGTCTATCTCGCCTGGGAAGGCTGGCGCGGCGGCGAAAAAGAAGAAGGCGGCGGCGAGCGCCGCGCCTTCGCGCGCGGCTTTTTCGCCAATGTCCTCAATCCCAAGGCGGCGGTGTTCTACATCGCCGTGCTGCCCGGCTTCATCACCCCCGATCACGACGTGGCCGCGCAGACATGGACGCTGACGGCGGCCTATGTGACGGTGGCGACCTCGGTGCATGCGGCCATCGTGCTCATGGCCTCGGTGCTGCAGCCGCTGCTGATGGAGCCGCGCCGGGCCGAGATCACCCGAAAAGCGCTGTCGCTGGCGCTGTTCGGCGTCGCCGTCTGGTTCATTCTCACCAGCAGCCGGGCGGGCTGACCTCACATGGCCGCAGCGGTCGGCGTGCGGCGGGCAAACAGCCAGTGATCGAGCGACACCGGCCCGGGGCCCCGCAGCGCGATCAGCAGCAGGCAGGCGGCCCAGGTTCCATGCGTCGGCCAGGCGCCGGGATAGACGAAGATCTGGATCACCAGCGTCATGCCGAGAAGCGCCAGCGCCGCGAAGCGCGTTCCCAGACCCAGCACCAGCAGGATGGGGAAGAAATGCTCGGCGAAAGCGGCCATATGCGCGGCGAGCCAAGGATCGATCAACGGCAATTTATATTCGTTTTCGAACAGGAAGATGGCGCTGTCATTGACCATGAAGCCGTCGACCTTGGTCTGGCCGGACTGCCAGAAGACCGCGGCGATCGACAGCCGCGCAATCAGCGACACCGGCCAGAGCGGAGCGGCCTCGGCCAGCCGCAAGGCGCGATCATAGAGAGACAGTGCGGATGTGGTCACGGTCATGGCTGTGGCTCCAGTGGTTCGAGCGCGGTGAAACATCCGGCCTGTATCAAGCCGGTCAGATGCAGGGTCAGGTCGAAATCGGCGACGCTTGCGGCGGCGGTCGCATAGGCGTCGCCCAGCGTCGCGCCTTCGGCGAGCGCGGTGAGAAACAACGCTCCGCCCGGCGGCAGCACGCGGGTCTCCACCAGCATCCGCGGGCGGCAGACGAGCACCTCCTCGGCCCGCCAATCGTTGATCGGACCGGGCTCGGCCTCGCCGGAATTCATCGCCCAGATCGTTCCGACCGGATGGGCGGAGGCGATGACGGCGAGCGAGGTATGGGCGCGGAACCGGATCTCGGCCAGCCGTTCGGGCGGCAGGGCGGCGAGCGCCTGCGGATCGAGCGGATCGGCGTCCGCGGCGTGATAGGCATGCGAGCGGGCGATCTCCAGCCGCGCCACGTCGGCGAGGTAAGGCAGTTCGGCAACCGGTTCGAAGCCAGCGAGAAACTCCGGCAGATCGTCGCCGTAAGTCAGGAGCAGCGGCGAGCGCGGCGGATGGGCGGAGACGAAGACCTCGGCCATCGCGGTGAAGAAGGCGTCGCCCACCAGTTTCTCGATGACGGGAAAGCGGCTGGCGAGCGCGCCCCGAAGCCCGATGGCGACATTGTCGCGATAGACGCGGAAGCGCCGTCCCACCGGCCCGCTCCAGGCTTTCACGCCCTCGGGCGGCGTCTCCCCGGGGGTCAGCAGCGCTGCGGCGAAGTGGTCGTGGATCTGCATCGTCACGCCGCCCGCGCCCGCGCCAGATCGAGAATGGCGCCGGCCGCGATCGCTTCCGAGCGCAGCACCGTCCAATCCGGCACGTCGTTGTCCCATTCGATTAGCGTCGGCAGCGGCCCGGTCTTCGCGATGGTCTCCCTGTAGAGCGTCCAGACCGGATCTTTCACCGGCGTGTCGTGGCTGTCGATCAGAAGGGCCGCGCCATGCTCGTCCTCGGTCTCGGAATGACCCGATAGATGGATCTCGCCGACATGGCCGAGCGGGAAACGGCCGAGATAGGCGCGCGGATCGAGATTGTGGTTGGCGGCGGCGACGAAGACATTGTTGATGTCGAGCAGCAGCCCGCAGCCGGTGCGGCGGGCGATCTCGCCGAGAAACTCGGTTTCCTCGATGTCGCTCGCCTCGAACAGCAGATAGGTGGCGGGATTTTCGAGCAGCATGCGCCGGCCCAATGTGTCCTGCACCTGATCGACATGGCCGACCACGCTGTCGAGCGTCGCCTGTTTATAGGGCAAGGGTAGGAGATCGTTGTAGAAATTCTCGCCGTGGCTCGACCAGGCCAGATGTTCGGAAAAGCTTTCCGGCTGATAGCGGTCGCAGACGATCTTCAGGCGCGCCAGATGGGCGCGATCGAGCGGCTGCGCGCCGCCGATCGACAGTCCCACGCCATGCACCGAGAGCGCGTAATCCTGCCTCAGTTTCGCAAGCCGCGCATGCGGCGGCCCGCCCGCGCCCATATAGTTTTCCGCATGCACCTCGAAAAAGCCGAGCGGTTGAGGCTCCCGGTCGATCTCGGAAAAATGCTCCGGCTTGAAGCCGACGCCGGGACGGGCGGGAAGCAGCGTCTGTCGCATGATCGGTGTCCTTTCGAGGCGTGAGGGTAGTGTTCAGGGTTTGACGGCGTGCACTGCCCGATCCGGCTGCCGCCACCTTCTCCCCGCGCCTGCGGGGAGAAGGACGAGTGTGGCAATGTCGGCGCTCCATCCTCCTTCTCCCCGCTGGCGCGGGGAGAAGGTCCCGGCAGGGGGATGAGGGGCGGTGCACGCCCTCGCCTCAGCCGATCTCCCCCCTTGAGGGGGAGATGCCCGGCAGGGAAGAGGGGGGTATGGCCGCGCACGCCGTCAAGGTGCGATCACATCGGCGCCGGGCCCTGCTCCAGCATGCCCATGCCGTCGGGGGTCTTCATGGTGACGCAGGTGCCGGCCGGGACGAGCTTCCAGGCGTTCTTCTGATAGTCGACCTTGGAGGTTCCGGCGCAGGTGGTGCCGGCGCCGGCGGCGCAGTCGTTCTGGCCCTTGAGCGCGACGCCGTAGCACTTTTCCTTGTCGGCGGCGGCGGCGGGGGCGGTCACGGCGGCCGAGAGGGCGGCGGCGACGGAAGCGGCGAGGACGGCGGTGTTGACGAAGTTCATGTGGATCTCCCAGTGATCGGTAAAGTCGGGTTGCGTGCGGAGGGGCGGATGGATCAGGCCGGGGTCAGCGAGCCCATGCCGTTCGGGGTTTCCATCTTGGCGCAGGTGCCGGCCGGCACGAGCTTGAAGGAGGCCTTGTCGTAATCGACCTTGGAATGGCCGGCGCAGTCATGCTTGCCGGCGGCGCAATCGTTCTGGCCCTTCAGCGCGACGCCGTAGCATTTTTCGGTGTCGGCGGCGGCGGCCGGAACCGAAACGGCGGCGAGCGCGGAGGCGAGAGAGCCGGCGAGCGTCAAAGTCAGCATGGTCTTGTTCATCGATCTGTCTCCGTTTGAGCGGCCATCCATCGGCCTGCAAAGGGGAATACGGGGGTATTTCCGCCTTCATTACAGCCATGGTGAAATTTTTTCGGAGGGGCCAAGCATCACGTCTTCGACACGCAAGCGTGATCCGAACGTCGCGACATTTGAATTTTTTCATCTTCGCGCTGTAATAAAGGCGCGGGCTCTTGCGTAACAGGGGATAACGCGTGGCGATTTCGGCGCGACAACAGCAATGGGCGACATGGATGCGGGCGGCGCTTTCGGGCGACGAGCGTGCCTATCACGCCTTTCTCACCGACGTCGCGCCGCATCTGCGCGCCATGGCGCGACGGCGATGCGACATGCTGGGCGCGGACAAGAGCATCGCCGAGGATATCGTGCAGGAGGTGCTGCTCAGCGTGCATCTCAAACGCGGCTCCTGGGATCCGTCCCGACCGATCGGCCCCTGGCTCGCCGCCATCACGCGCAACAAGCTGATCGACGCGCTGCGCCGCAGAGGCCGCCGCGTCGACATTCCCATCGAAGACGTGGCCGAGACGCTGGCCGCTCTCGACGCGGGAGAGACCGAGCAGGATCTGGGCGACGCCAGCCGTCTCCTCGACCGGCTCAAGGATCCGCAGCGCGACATCGTGCGCTCCATCTCGCTCGAAGGGCGGGAGGTGCGCGAGACCGCGGCGCGGCTGAACATGACCGAGGGCGCGGTGCGCGTGGCCCTGCACAGGGCGTTGAAGAACCTCGCGGCCCTTTATCGGAGCACGGTGGAATGAAGACCGAAGACCTGATCGCCCTGATGACCAAGGACGCCGGCAGCGTCAAACCGCTCGGGGGCGCCTTTTCCGGCTGGCTGGCGCTCGGCGCGGCAGGCTCCGCCGTCCTGTTCCTGCTCACGATCGGGTTGCGGCCGGATCTCGCGGTGATGATCGCCACGCCGCGCGTCGCCTTCAAGATCGTGTTGACGCTGCTCATCGCCGGCGCCGCCATTCTGCTGGCGCGCCGCATGGGCGAGCCCGGCCTGTCGCTGAAGCCGGCTTTCGCCCTCATCGCGCTCGCCGGCGTGGCGCTGGTCGCAGGCGTGGCGACCGAACTCGCCGCCCTGCCCCGCTCGGCCTGGGCGACCAGCCTGATCGGCCGCAACTCGCGCTTCTGCCTCGTCGCCATCCCGACGCTGTCGCTCCTGCCGCTTCTCGCCTTGATGCTGGCGCTTCGCCGCGGCGCGCCGGACCGGCCCGCCGCCGCGGGCGCGGGGGCGGGCCTCGCCGCCGGAGCGGTGGCGACCGCCATCTATGCCTGGCATTGCCCCGACGACAGTCCGCTCTTCGTGGCGTCCTGGTACATGCTGGCCATGCTGATCGTGACGGGCGTCGGCGCGGCCATCGGCGCCCGCGCGCTGAAGTGGTGAATTGGCGCGACGCAGCGATCTCGGCAATCGGAGATTGACGCATCGCGCGCAGTGTCGTTAAAGTCCTCCGCACAGTTGACGAAGCAATTTAGGAGGATGTGATGAGCGTTTTTACAGTAACGCCCGGCGATTACCTGTATTCATTTGCGAGCTTCGTGGGGGCGGTGGACGCCTTCATCTTCGCCCGGGCCGACTTCAGCGCCACCTCGAGTTCCTCGTTCAAGTCGGTCATCGAAGAAGGCCCGTTCGAAGGCCTGGGCTTCAGCGTCAAGGGCAGCGGATTTCGCTACAACGGCGACAGTTTGGCGGATGGGGTGATTTCCTCGATCACCGCCACCGAACGCGGCGAAACCATCTTCCGGATCACCGGCCAACTGGACATGGACGTGTTTCGTCCCTTGATCGTCAAGGAACTGACCGGCACGGACCGGCTGGCGATCGAGCGCAAACTGTTCAGCCAGGACTGGCGCTACACCGGCACCGACGCCGACGACATCGCCGCCAAGAACAGCCTTTTGGGCGGCGACGGCTACCGGTTCAATCCCAAGGGGAACGACGTCATCAAGCTCATGGGCGGCGATGACGATTTCTTCGCCGGCGACGGCAATGACGAAATCTATGGCGGCGCGGGCAATGACCGGCTGGACGCCGGCGCCGGCCGCGACCTCATCCATGGCGGCGCGGGCAAGGACACGCTGACCGGCGGCGCGGGCGGCGACACGTTTCTGTTCCGCCGCGGCGACGGCAAGGACACGATCGTCGATTTCGACGCCGAGGGCGGCGATCACGACCGCATCGATCTCTCCGACATCGGCGCGATCAAGAACTGGGCCGATCTCAAGGCGAACCATCTCGACAGGTACGGCGCGGATGCGATCATCGACGGCGGCGCCGGCGCGCAACTGCGGCTGGAGGACGTCAAGCTGGGCGACCTCGACAAGACCGACTTCCTGTTCTGAGCCGGACGATCGGCGCCTGATTTCCTGAGTATTTTCGGGACTATCGTTCGAATACGCTAAAATTACGGATCGGACGCTAACCCTTCGCTAACCGGAACGCGGTGTAACTCGGGCTCGGGAAAGCGCAGCCGCGCTTTCGGGACAGGGCGGAGTGTGCGCGTGTTGATGCCTGCGGAAATAAACCTGGCCTATCCGCGCATGGTGGATGCGCGGGCTGCGGTGCTGCTCGTCGAGGGATCGGAATCCCTCAGTCTGCTGCTGAAGACGCGCATCGAGGCCGAAGCCGACGTCGATGTCGTCGCCTGCCACACGCTCGCCGAGGCGCGCGCGGCGCTGCGGGCGCGACGCTTCACGCTCGTCGTCGCCGCCCGCACCCTGCCCGATGGGCCGGACGGCGAGATCGTGGCGGCGGCGGAAAAGGCGGAGACGCCGTTCATCCTGCTGACGGCGACCTTCGACCCCAGCCTGCGCAGCCGCTTCGCCCGGCAGCATCTCGTCGACTATTTCGTCAAGGACAATGCGCATGCGGCGCAGCTGGTGACGGCGGCGGTGGTCAAGTTCATCGCCAATCGCGACGTGACGGTGCTGGTGGTCGACGACAGCGCCTCCGGCCGCAGCAGGCTGACCGACATCCTCCGCCGGCAGAACTTCACCGTGACGCAGACCAGCTGCGCCGAAGACGCCATGCGCCGCATCGACGCCGGCGGCGTCGAACTGGTGATCGTCGACTATTACATGCCCGGCATGAACGGCTATGAGCTGATCCGCAAGATCCGCGAGACGCATCCGTCTGACCGCATCCGGCTGATCGGCGTTTCCGCCTCGTCCGACCGCATGCTCGCCGCCGCCTTCCTGAAAGCCGGCGCCTCGGACTTTCTCTATCGCCCCTTCGTTACCGAGGAACTGCAGTGCCGGCTCGATGCGCATGTGGAAACGCTGAACCAGATCAAGCGGTTGCGACATCTCGCCGAGCATGATCCGCTGACCGGCCTCCATAACCGCCGCGCCTTTTTCGAACACGCCCGGCGCCGCCTCCGCGACCTCGAAGACCGCGGCCGCCGCGGCTCGGTGTTCATCGTCGACATCGACCATTTCAAGCAGATCAACGACACGCATGGCCACGAGGCCGGCGACCGGGTGCTCATCGGCGCCGCGAAGCTGATCAAGGCGCATGCCGATCTGACCGGCGCGCTCTCGGCCCGGTTCGGCGGCGAGGAATTCGTGGTGCTGTCGACCGATCTGACCGATATCGCCGCCGAAGCCTCGGCGGAGGCGCTGCGCACCCATTTCGCCGCCAGCCGCTTCGACGCCGCGGACGAGCCGATCAGCGCGACCATCTCGATCGGGCTCGCCGAACTCGATCCGGGCGAAACGCTCTCCAACGCACTGAACGCCGCCGACCAGATGCTCTATCTGGCCAAAAGCGGCGGCCGCAACAGGGTGGTGTCGGACCGGTCGTTTGCGTGAGGGGGAGGCTTATAAGGCGTTTTTCAGGCTCCTCATCAAGCGCGTTGATTTTCGAGACAGCCTACTCGGCCGAAACTATAGGATTAGCCGTGATCGTAGGCCTGAAAATTATGATCCACCCATAGAATGAAGAAAATCTGCCCTACCTTGTATCCGATGAAGCGTTTTTTACCCACGTAATGAAGCGATAGAAAGTGGTCCACGTCATCGGTAACGGAGGCGGGAACAGGTCGTTTAATACGATTGCGAGGTATTTCTTCGCTCCCGAACCCCTTGTTCGAAGCGCCACGAATTTTTCGCCAAGGCTCCCGGCTGAGCATGAACATTCGCTTCGCGAGTGAAAGCCTGTCTTCATCTTCGCAGCAATTGAACGAATTTCCAGAGCCGTCCTGCATCTTTTCAAAAGAAAAAGCTGGCGGAAGAAGATCAAGACTCGCCGGGGCATTCTGCGCAGTAATTTTGAGGAAAGGCGCGACCTTTCCTTTTTGCTTAGTTGGCTTCGGCCTTCCCATAAACGGCCCTTACATAATCTTCATCGATTTGAGATCTAAAATACTCCAACAAGGATTCGACCGAAATTTTTCGGTCGCCTTTATAGGCATCATTCCAAGGCTTTTCTTCGTGGGTCATGTTGCGAAGCCGCCAAGGCGAATATTGGGCGTAATACTCGTAAATATCGTCGAGTGCCTCTCGGTCTTTCGGATCTATTTGCTCTGACTCAAAATCGTTGAGTGGCGGAATGGGCTGCGATCCGTACTCTTTGTACTTATGATACAAGACTGGCACGACCGGCCCATGATCCCATGCCTCTATTTCCTCGTGAAAAAGTGGCTCCCCATTTCTCATGGCCGTCAAGAGCCCCTGTGCGTAATAGCAAAGTTTTTGAAGCTTCAAGTTCGAGACATCATTGTCTTCGGCGTTCGTGCGCGTCCGGAAATATGATGCGATCTGATCCACAGAATATGTTGTCATGAAATATTGCTTCCTCAATGGCTGTCAGAAGAAGTCTCCCCTTAAACCGAGATACTACCACTATTTGCCGAGTGGTAAACCTACAATGTGGTTTTACTTTGGAAGGCGTCACAGGGCGTAGCGTTCGCCGAAGCATTCAGCCTGCCGATGCCTGCGCGGTTTTCTCTTGCTTCTCGCGGGTCCGGACGCCTATCCTGCCCCTCAATTGTTCTCAACGCCGCGTCGCCCCATGCTCGCCGCCTTTCGCGCTCTCTCAGCTCCCCAACGCTCCGCCCGCGCCGACCGGCACCTCGCCTATTGCCTGACATTCGCGGCCGGCGCCGCCAATGCCGGCGGCTTCATGGCGGTGGGGCAGTACACATCGCATATGTCGGGCATCGTCTCGGCCATGGCCGATCACCTGACGCTGGGTCAGGCGGCGCTCGTCGGCGCGGGACTTTCGGCCTTTATCGCCTTCGTGGCGGGGGCTGCGACCTCCGCCATCCTGGTCAACTGGGCGCGGCGGCGCGCGCTCGCCAGCGAATACGCGCTGCCGCTGATGCTGGAGGCGGCGCTGCTGGCGCTGTTTGCGCTGGTCGGGCCGCGGCTGCAGACCTATGCCTGGGCGCTGGCGCCGGCCACCGTGATGCTGCTCTGCTTCATCATGGGCCTGCAGAACGCCATCATCACCAAACTGTCGCAGGCGCGCATCCGCACCACCCATATCACCGGCCTCGTCACCGACATGGGCATCGAGATCGGCAAGGCGCTCTACTGGAACGCGCCCTCCTCGACGCTGCCGCCGGTCAAAGCCGACCGCGACAAGCTCGGCCTGCTCGCCAGCCTGATCGGCCTGTTCTTCGCCGGCGGGGCGCTGGGCGCAAAAGCCTTCATGACCACCGGCTTCGCAGCGGCCTATGCGCTGGCCGCATTGGTGGCGGCGCTGGCGATCGCGCCCGTCATCGAGGATCTGCGCAGGCTGCTCTCCGCCGGGCGTCGCCTGAACTGACGCCGCGTCGGTTGCGCTTGCGCGGGTCTTGCCGCCCCTCAATTGTTAACGCTCATTTCCCATTCGTAAACGGTAACCTTTGATTAACCATGAAATGCAACCATTTATAAACCATGGGGGCATGGGCATCGCATTCGAAGGGGTTACTAAAAATGCCAGTCATTACAATTGCGAACACCAAGGGCGGAGCAGGCAAGACGACGGCGGCGGTGCTGCTGGCGGTGGAGCTCGCCCATTGCGGCCACAAGGTCACGGTATTCGACAGCGACGCCCAGGCCTGGTTTTCGGAATGGTTCAACGCGGCGCGGCCGGCCGGCCTGATCACGCTGGTCACCCGCGTGACGCCGGCTTCGCTGGAATGTCAGATCCGCGACATGGAATCCGACGAATATTTCATCATCGACCTGGCCGGCGAACGCAACCAGCTGACCGCCACCGCGCTGGCCTTCGCCAATCACGTGCTGATCCCGGTTCAGGGCTCGGCGATGGACGCCAAGGGCGCGATGAAGATCCTCGACCTGATCAAGCAGATCAAGGCCGAGACCGGCTTCGACATTCCGCATTCGGTGCTTCTGTCGCGCGTCAACCCGATGGTGACCACGCATTCGCTCTTGGTCATCAAGGGCATGCTCGCCCAGCGCAACGTCAATGTGCTGGCCACGCCGATCGTGGAGCGCGGCGCCTATCGCGAAATGTTCGACCATGGAACGACGATCTACGATCTCGATCCGGCGAAAACCTCCAATCTCGATCGCGCCCAGTCCAACGCCCGCGAATTCGCCGCCGAAATCATGCGGCTGCTGCCGGCCCGCGTCATCCGCAGCGCGCGCCGCAAGACCTTCTTCGGCTGGGGCCGGGCGGCGTAAGCGCAGGAAGGTCTGATTGCGCGCCTGAAGGGGATGGACTATATTTCCCGAACGAAGAGCGTCATGAAGAGAATTTCTCTGGACGAGCACTGGACGAAACTCGTGGAGGACGCGGTCGAGGACGGCCGCTTCCGCTCCGCAGAGGACGTTGTGACCGCAGGTCTCCGACTGATGGAGGAGCGTGACGGCAGGCTCCGGGCGCTCAAGGACAAGGTCGCCGACGCGATTGCCCGAGGCGGGGCTGTGTCCGAACCGGAACTGGACGCTCTGCTGGTCGATCGAGCCGAAGCGCTGTTGCGCGAAGGCCTGTGATTGCGGCGGCTGGTCTATCTTCCAAGCGCCGCTGCAAACTGGAAGCTGTGCTTTGAAAGTCAATGTATTTCACAACGGGTTGCTGATTGGCTGCAGTCGCCTGGATGCGGCCGATCCGCCGATGAGCGTTGCGTCAGGACCATTTGAGCCGACGTCACACTATGATCCGCAACGCCATGCCAGCAACATCGACGGTGAGGACAACACCGGGCGCGTTGAAGAGCAATTGTCTGTCCGCTCGGAAGAGTTTGGGGGCATCGACTGCCAAGGCGTCATCATCGACGACTACAGCAAAACACTGGGGGAGATAAGCATCTCCGTGTTGTGCATACGCCATCCGGATTACGACACTTTATTTGCATCCAGTCCGGCCTATAAGGCCTATTGGGATTAATCCGCCTGACCTCACATCCCCGCCCGGCGCTCCAGCGCTTCGACCCGCTCGGTCAGATCGCTGAGCGCGGTCGTGTTCTGAAGACCGCCCTGCAGCGCGGTCAGAATATCGTTGTATTGGCTGCGGAGCTCGATGCGCATCTCGCGGATATGTTCCGAATTGGCGTCGAGAGTGTTTTCGATGTCCTCCATGCGGTGATGAAGCGCTTCCAGACGTTGCGCGAGCGCCTCCAGACGGCGCTCGATGGCCTCCAGACGGTGCGCGAGCGCGTCGAAACGATGCGTGACATCCGTCCGAAACTGCGCGAAATCCGACCGGAATAATGTGTGCTCCGATCTCATCTCGAGCACATCGCCCCGCACTTGCGTGTTCTGGCGCGACAGTTTGGTGAATTCCGACTCGAAGCGCCCGATGGCGCCGATGTTTTCGGAGATGTTGCCGTTCAGCGTCTTCATGCCGTCGAGAACGGCGGAGAACTGGTGGATCAGGCGCTTCTGAAACTCAAAATCTTCAGACATCGGGCGATCTCGGCGTTGATGGCAAGGATCATACAACGTTGCGATGACCGAGACAACAAGGACAACCGGCGGGGCCAAGCGGGCCGAACCTCCCTCCCCCTTGCCCCCGCCCCGCATTCGCTCTATCCAGCCCGCTCCCCTTTCCCCCGCCCCGGAGGCCTCAAAAATGCTCCCCTGGATCACCCTGGATACCGCGACGATCCCCGGCGGGACGGAGACGTTGCGGCTCAAGCAGCGGGGGACGGAGTTTTCGATCATGCTCGGGGCCAACGAGTTGATGAACAGCCGGCTCTATGGGTCGGAAGAGGCGCTCTCGACCTTGTCGATCGAGGCGCTCGCCGGGCGGCCCAAGCCCAAAGTGCTGATCGGCGGGCTCGGCATGGGGTTCACGCTGCGGGCGGCGCTCGGGCGGCTCGGCGGCGATGCGGAAGTCGAGGTGGCGGAGTTGGTGCCCCAGGTGGTCGACTGGGCGCGCGGGCCGATGGCGGCGCTGCATCAGGGGACGCTGGAGGATCCGCGCGTGACGATCACCGTGGGCGATGTCGGCGCGGTGATATCGGGCGGCAAAAGCTATGACGCGATCCTGCTCGATGTCGACAACGGCCCGGACGGGCTGAGCCGCACCGCCAATGACGCGCTCTACAACGCCCGCGGGCTGGGGCTGGCGAAAGCGGCGCTCAGCAAGGGCGGCGTGCTGGCCGTCTGGTCCTCGGGCCGCGACCCCGGCTTCACCAAAAGGCTCAATCAGGCGGGGTTCCGGACCGAGGAGAAGATCGTGCGCGCCACCGGCAAATCCGGCGCCAAGCACATGATCTGGCTGGCGGTAAAGCCGTAAGGCGTCCTGCGCGTCAGAAGATGAAGTCGCTGGCCCTGAAGTCGGCGCGCGTGACGTTTTCGATCGTCACCTGATCGTCGCCGGGCAGGTCGAGGATCACGTTCTTGCCGCTCTGGCGCATGACATTGGTCTTGAGATCGACGAAACTGTCGAAAGCCTCGCTCTGGGCGAAATCGCTGATGTCGATCCGGTCGTCGCCCGCCCCCTTGATCTGAAAACCGCGGATCCTGTCGGCCCCGCAATCGAGGCTGAAGACGAATGTGTCGCGCACGCCGTCTTTCACCGAACCGCCGATCAGCAGGTCGTCGCCGGCTCCGCCGTTCAACACATCCCTGCCGCCGAGTCCCCGGAGAATGTTGTCGCCGCGATTGCCGGTGATGACGTTGGCGTCGCCGTTGCCGAGGCCCCTGAGCGCGTCTGCGCCGCGCAGGATCAGGTTTTCGACGCCGCCGCTCAGCGCAAAGCTGCGCGCGCTCGACAGCGTATCGGTTCCCGCGCCGCCGAAGATCTCGTAATCGCCCGCGCCGAGAAAGATGACGTCGTCGCCTTCGCCTGCATCGACCGAACCGGCGATCAAACCGGAAAGAAGGCGCAGCGTATCGGCGCCGGCGCCGAGGGCGACATCGCCGGTAATGAGCCCGGTATTGACGAAGGTGGCGTCGGCAGAGGTCTCTGCCACCGAACCGTCGATGGTTCCGCTGTTCTGGATGCGGGCGAAACCGTCGATATCGCCGCTCAGCGTCACCGCCTCGCCGGACGCCGCCGCGATCACCCCGGTATTCTTGAGGGAAATGCCGGCGCCATTGAGCGAGACCGTGACGCCCACCGACGAGAGGTCGCCGGAATTGACCAGCGAACAGCTGTCGCCGACGAGCGAAATGGCGGCATTGACGCCGCTCATCTCGCCGCGATTGATCACGGCGTTCTTGTCGCCGGTCACGGCCACGCCGGCAAGGCCGCCGACGATCGAGCCGGCGTTGAACAGGTCCATCGACGTGGCGAATCCACCGATCCCGGATCCCCCCGCCAGAATGCCGCCATTGCGGCCGATGACGATTTGGTCGCTGACGCTGGCGAAAGTCAGGAAGTTGAAATCATCCGTCGATCCGAGCGTCACGCCTCCGCCGATCGTGGACAGGAGGTGACCGTCGATCAGCACGCTGCGCGACGTCGAAGACCCGGGTAGCGACACCGCGGCGTCGGTGGTGAACACCGTCGCGCCGGCGAGGATCGCGACCGAGGAAAAGTTTCCCGTGACGGTCACCGGCGTTGCGGTGCTGGATGTGATGAAGGTGCTGGCCATGATCGCTCTCGGTTCATGTGTTTCGTCTTCCGGAAGGCCGGCGGCGCTTGCCTTCGGATTGACAAAGGCTAAATTGAAAACTCGGTCGGCCAAACGCCCATTCCTGGGCGCATCCGTCTCAAAACTGGGCGGATCCGACGCGATCGGGGAGAGCGTGATGGACCAGATGAACCGCATGCCGAGGCCGGAGGCGCTTGCCGAACGCGCTGCGGCGCTTGCCGCCCATCCCGCCTTCCATCACGTCGCCCGGGCCGGCGCGCAGGGCCTGCTCGCGATGTACGACCAGAACCCCGAACTGGTGCGGCTGATCGGCAATCATCAGAAATGGCTGCTGACCGGGCTGATCTACGGCGCCTATCTCAAATCGATCGCGCCGGGGGCCGCCCGTCCCTTCTGCGCCGCCCAGGTCATCGAGGACGCCGACGCCGCCGGCATCCTCAGCCGCAACACCGTGCAGCAGACCATGGACGCGATGGCGGGCTACGGGCTGCTGGACAGGACCGATCATGCCGATGACGGCCGCGTCGTGCTGCTCGGCATTCCCGATCATATCCATGACTCGACGCGCGGGTGGCTGGCCATGCATTGCCAGGCGCTGGACGGGCTCGACGGCGGCAATCGCGCCGCCCGTTTCGTGAGCCGGCCGGAGCTGTTCGCAGCCATCCATCGCGGCCTGATGGCCGGCCTGACCCTGCCCGGCGGCTGGCGCGATCCGCCCGAGGACGTGGCGCTGTTCTACGACGCCCGCCACGGCTTCCTGCTCGCCGAACATCTGGCCGCCACCGCCGAAGCCGAGGGCTCCCGTTTTTGGGTGGCGGGCCTCACCCGCAGCGGCGTCAGCCGCCGCTACGGCATCGGCCGCTCCACCGTGCACCGGCTGTTCCAGGCGGCGGAAGCCAAGGGGCTGTTTTGCCTGGGAGACGGCGGCGTCACAGTCTCTTCCGGCTTCATGGCCAGTTACGCCGGCTGGCAGGCGCTGAAATTCGCGGCGCTGGATCTCGCCGTGGAGCGGGCGTTTTCCGGCGACGCCTGAGCCCTCACCAGGATGTCAGCGCCCTGAGCGTCGGGGTCTTCTTGAAGACGTGATCGTCCATGCGGGTGAAGAGGCGGTCGATGAGGCCGACGGCCTCGACCACGGCGGGACCCTTGTTGAGCATCACGCATTCGGCGCGGGCGGCCATGGCGGCGTCGGTCATTTCGCCGCGCGAGGGCACGCCGTCCTTGACCAGATCCTCCAGCACCTGGGTGGCCCAGATCACCGGGGTGGCCGCCGCCTCGCAGATCCACAGGATCTCCTCCTGCATTTCCGCCAGCCGCTCGAAACCGATTTCGGCGGCGAGATCGCCGCGGGCGATCATCACGCCGAAGGGCCTGCTGGCCCGGGCGATGAGCGCGGGCAGATTGCGGACGGCTTCCGGCTGCTCGATCTTGGCGATCAGCGCCAGCGCTCGGGCCGGTTCGCCGGCGCGGAGAAGCGCGTCCTCGAACAGGTCGAGATCGTCGGGCCGGCTGACGAAGGAATAGCCGATCATGTCGGCGATGCCGATCACGGTCGTCAGATCCGTCTCGTCCTTGGCGGTCAGCGGCGACAGGCCGAGCGCGGTGTCGGGCAGGTTGACGCCTTTTTCCGGCTTCAGCTTGGCGCCGCCGGCCTTGGCATTGACGACGCGCAACAGGACGTCGCCGTCGCGCTTTTCCTCCACCACCGCTTCGAGCTTGCCGTCGTCATAGCGGAGGCGATGGCCGACCTCCAACCGGGTGACGATGTCGGGCAGCGACACCGAGGCGGCGAAGCGGGCGCGACCGTCGAGCGCGGGCGCGTCGATGGTCAGGCGAAAGAGATCACCGGGGGCGAGTTTTCCGGCCTTCTTCTCCGACACGACCGTCTCGACGCGGATCTTCGGGCCGGCAATGTCCATCAGCACGGGAATGTCGCGGCCGAGTCGTCGAGCGGCCGTGCGGACATGGTCGGCGATGGCGCGCCAGACATCGGGGCCGTCATGGGCGCAATTGATGCGGGCGACGTCCATGCCGGCTTCGGCGAGCGCCAGCACGAAATCGGCGTCGCCGGCCGCCTCGCTCGGCATGGTGACCATGATCCGGCCGCGCCTGTTGACGCGCGGCGCGCCGAACAGACGATCGGTCGCCGCGATCAGCCTGGCCTCGCCGGAAAAGAACTCCTCCTCCGTAGGCGTGGCGTGTTCGGCGACGCCGCCGGACAGCGCGGCCAGAGCATGGGCGACCGCGTCGAGCGTCGGCAGCACCCGGCTTTCCATCCGCCCGAGCGAGGAGAGGCCGCGCGCCATCAGCCTGCGTTGCAGCGGCCGGAGATCGCGATGGCGCAGCGCGAGATAGGCGGCGAGATTGAACAGTTCGGGGCTGGCCTCGGCGGGATCGAGCCCGAAGCCTGCGATCAGCGCGGGGGCGGCGTCGGTCGCCTCGCGCCTGAGCGCGATGATCTCGTCGAGCAGCGCGGCGGCGTTGTCTTCGGGGGCGATGGGTTGGGGGGCGATGTCGACATGCGCGTCCATGGCGGGCGATCCTCGTGGCGTTGGCCGGCATCCTAGCCGCAGCCTGCGAAGCCCCCATGACAGGGATCAAACGGCGCTGTCGAAAAAGCCTCCGCCGCGCAGGCCGCGAACCGGATTTTCGAGCTTCGCCATTTGCTTGCCCCGGAATCAGTGCTAACCCTCCGAAGAGACGTTTCACAGGATCGCCCGCCGTCGATGTTCCGCCTGCCCTTCCTCGTCGCGCTCGCGCTCCTCGTCGCTTTCGGCCTCGGCATCGGCTTGACGGTGATGATGCTCGACGCCTCCTCCGGTTTCGGCGCGATCCGCATCGGCGCCTGGAAAGCCTTTCCGGCGGCGCAGACGGCGGACGCCGACCCCTATGCCCGATCCCATCGCGCCCGCGCCGGACGGCTGCTCTACGGGGCGGCGGAAGGCCTGACCTTCACGGCCGAAACCGACGACGGCGGCCAGGGGCTGACGCCGGCCTGCACCTATCGCATCAGCGGCCAGACGCCGCCGGCGCGGTTCTGGACGCTCTATCCCGCCGACGCCAGGGGCGAGCCGATCGCGGTCGATCCCGCTTTGCCCGGCGCGCTCAATTCGGTGACGGCGCTGCGCCGCGCCGACGGCGGCTTCACCATCGCCGTCTCGCCGCGGGCGCAGGCCGGCAACTGGTTGGCTGCGCCGGCCGACAGGCCCTATCGGCTGGCGCTGACGCTGTTCGACACGCCGGCGGCAGGCTCCTCCGGCCTGATCGACGTGGCGATGCCGACACTCGAAAAGGTCGGTTGCCCATGATCCGCGCCTCGCTCTTTTCCCTGCTGGTCGGCGTCGCCGGCGCGGCGCTGCTGCATGTGATCATCGTGCTGGCGCTGCCCGCCTTCACCGGCATCGACGCCTATACCAAGCTCACCAATTACGACGCCGACCAGCGCTTCGTCCGGTTCGGCGCCGAGCCCGACGCGCTGGGGTTCTCCAACGGCGATCCCTTCCTGCGCACCGCCGCCTGCCTGGTGTCGGTGGCCGAGCGGCCGGTCAGGCTGGCGGCGCCGGGCGGGCCGGTGTTCTGGTCCTTCGCCGTCTACGATTCCGACTCCAACGAAATCTTCTCGATGAACGACCGCTCGCAGGCGGGCGGCGATCTCGACGCCATCCTCGGCTCGCCCGAGCAGCTGGCCCGCATCCGCCGCGACAATCCCGACGCAGCCTCCGACAACGTGCTGATCGAAATGCCGCGCCCGGAAGGCTATGTCGTCATCCGCGCGCTCGCGCCGACGCCCAGCCGGGAGCAGGCGGCGCGAGACTTCCTCGACGGCGCGAGCTGCGAGGGGGCGTGACGCCCCAGGCAAGCCCTGTTTCCAGCCAAATCGTTGCCATCAAAAGTTTTTTCGGCGCTCAGAGTTAACGCGCAATGAAGTTTTGAGACTTGTATAAACAATTTAAGCACATCCCCTGATACACCCGAAAATGCTCAGGGCAAACATAACTTCTCAGAGCGCTTTCATAAGGAACATTTAAGATTCTGGATCGCTAATGGGGCGGTCAAACGAATTGGCCGTTCCTGGAAAAGACGAACAACGCGCTTCTCCTGAACCTCATCTCTAACACGCCGGACGAAAATTCCGACATCGACGCGACATAAGGTTGCGCCGAAACCCTTGGCCGTGACCGCGCGCAAGCGCGATCCTTCCGCCGATCTGCTTCGTTGCGGCGATGATTGCCGCTCGCGCTTCCCGACATATCAAACCTGGCAAGCCGGTCTTTCAACGGACGCGGCGCGAGCACCTGCGCATAGGAAAAACTGATGACCACCTATAGTGAAATCCTCACCCTTCTCGGCTCCGGCACTTCCGTCGACCTGCCGGACGACGAAGCCTCGATCACGCTGGAACAGGCGATTTCGCTCGCCGACGCCGGCGTCAGTTTCGGCGCGGGAGACGTGCTCACGGTCGCCGACACGGCCGCAAACCTGCAACAGATCGACGATGACGGCGTCGCCAAGATCGCGACGCTCGGCGTGTCGCTCATCAAGGCCACCGACAGCGCGCTCACGCTGAGCCTGTCGCAGGTCAATGCGCTGGCCGCCGCCGATATCGGCGCGGGCTACAGCTCCGGCGAATATGGCTGGTCGTCGGAAGGCGACACTCAGGTCGTCGCCACCTCATCGACCTATGATTCCAATGTGACCGCCCTGAAAGCCGGCGGCTATGTGGTCACGTGGTCGTCCTACGACGCGTCGCAAAGCGGATACACCAACTATTTCGAGATCCTGAACTCGGATGGCTCCAGCGCCGGGGAACCGACCGCCATCTCCAACACGTCCTCGAATAGCGGCTGGGCGTCGGTCGAAACCACCGCGCTCGACAATGGCGGCTTCGCCATGGTCTGGACGGACTTCACCACGAGCAAGGTCAAGCTGGTGACCTACTCCGCCGACGGGGTCCGCGACATCGCCCTGGACGTCGCCGACGCGACATCGTCGCAATCATACTATTCCTATAACGAGATCAACGCTCTGCCCGACGGCAACCTCGTGGTGACCTGGTCGAACTACGGCAAGGACGGCTCGGGCTACGGCGTCTATATGAAAATCCTCGATGCGTCCGGCGACGAGGTGCTGGCGGAGACGAGGGTCAACGACTATACGAGCAGCGACCAATACAATCAGAAAATAACGCCGTTGGAAAACGGCTCCTTCGCGATCGTCTGGACCTCCTCCTATCAGGACGGCAGCAACGAAGGCGTCTATATGAAGATCTATTCGGCGGACGGCGTCGAGATCCTGGGCGAAACGCGCGTCAACGACTACACGGCCAGCACCCAGTATCTGCCGAGGATCGTCGCCCTCGCGGATGGCGGTTTCTCCGTGACCTGGTCGTCCTATGAGCAGGATGGCTCGAGCTACGGCGTTTACACCAAGGTCTATGACGACAATGGCGAGGTTGTGCTGGGGGAAACCAGGGTCAACGACACGACAGAAGGCGAACAATACTGGTCGGACGTCACGCCGCTGGCGAAGGGCGGCTTCGTGACGACCTGGATGGGCTATGACGCGTCCAGCAATTACGAGATCTTCTGCAAGCAGTACGCAGCCGACGGCTCGACGGTCACCGCCGAATTCCAGGTGAGCGCCGGCTCCAACTCGTTGGATTATTTTCCATCCGTGCTTGCCTTGAGCAATGGCGGCTATGCGGTGGCCTGGTACACGCTCGACTCGTCGGGATGGATGCCGACCGTCCGGATCTATGACGAGGACGGCAACGCAGTCGGCGACGCGATGCCCGTGTCAGCGACGCACCCGGCGACGGACCTCGGCTATGGATATGGAGAGGACTACGGCGTCAATCTGGTCGAACTCGACAATGGCGGCATCGTCGTCGCCTGGGGCGCATCGGACGGCATCTACACGCAGACATTCGAAATCGGCGTCGAAGCCGCCAGCCTCAGCGAACCGGCCGAGACGATCGAAAACCTGTCGCCGTCCGACATCGCCGACCTGATCGAGCTGGGCGTCAAGACCATCCATGTCACCGACGCCGGCGACGTGACGCTGTCGAGCGATCTCGCCACGTCGCTGATCGGCATCGCCGGCCTGAAGATCCTGGAGGCTTCCTCGGTGACCGTGTCGGCCGAAGGCGCGACGCTCGATGATTTCGAGGCCGCCGATATCGCCAAGCTCGGCGCGATGGGCGTCACGGCGATGGACGCCGCCGACGATGCTGCGACGCTGAGCTACGACCAGGCCAGCGCCTATGTGAGCGCCGACATCGCCTTCTCGACCAGCGATAAGGTCACCGTGCAGATGGAGTCGTCGGAGCTCGCCGAACTCGACGCCACCGCCATCGCCGACCTCGCCGGCATCGGCGCCGACGTGCTCGATCTGACCGACGACGCCGTCACCCTGTCCGCTTACGGCGCTCAAGTCCTGATCGACGCCGGCCTCACCTTCGCGGACGGCGACGCCGTCACGGTCAGCGGAACGGCCGCGGAACTCGACACGTTCATCGCCGCCTATGTCGAAGGCGACGCGACATTCGTCGATCAGTTCGACGTTGCGGATGACGGCGCGGTGACCCTCGCCGTCGCCGAATGGCGCGCCCTGTCGGATCTCGGCGCAGCCTTCTCCGAAGGCGACTCCATCGTGATCGCCGACGGCTGGGAAGGCTTGGCCACGCTGACGCCCGACGATGTCGACAGCCTCGCCGCGTATGGCGTCAAGGAAATCACCTTCACCGGCGGCTCGACCAATATCGACGGCGACGTCGTCCGGGAAATGGCGATCGAGGGACTGGCCTTCACCGAGGACGCCGGAACGGTGGTCCGCATGACGGTGAGCGCAGACGACGTCTCGGGCTTGACGACAGACGACATCACCGCACTGGCCGCCATCAAGATCGACGCATTCTTCGTCGAGGAAGACGCGAGCGTGACGCTGGACCAGGTGGCGGCTCTCGCGGACGCAGGCGTGAGCGTCTATTCCACCGGCACGCTGGCGCTGGCGATCAGCGTGGCCGAAGCCCAGAGCTTCGACGCGGCGACATTCGAGACGGCTGAAACCGTCGGCGTCAACGCGCTGCAGATCTCCGACGCCGCAGCGCAGATCGCCACGCTCACCAGCCTGACCCCGGACGTGTGGTCGACGATCCAGGGGGCGACGCTGAATGTCGACGGCGGTCAGGGCGCATTCACGCTCGCCGAGGCGAGCGGGCTGATCGACGCCGGCTTCACGTTTGTCGACGGCAATACGATCACGGCCACCCTCACTTTGGCCGAAGCCAAGGTTCTGGAGAGCGCGACGAGCGATGCGCTGGACGCCGCGGGCGTCGACATCCTCCGGCTCGAGGCCGCGCCGGCCGACATCAAGGCGCTGACCACGACCGAAATCGCCGCGCTGGG
>NZ_JAOXHE010000030.1:0-1282 GCF_025779995.1 Rhizobium sp. TRM95796
GGCGTCGACATCCTCCGGCTCGAGGCCGCGCCGGCCGACATCAAGGCGCTGACCACGACCGAAATCGCCGCGCTGGGGGCTGCGGGCGTCGACACGGTCGACCTCGATCCGGACCGCGTCCTGTTGAGCGCGGCCCAGATCGCCGCCTTCGCCGACGCCGGCGTCACCTTCAGCGACGGCGACACGGTGGTCGATTATGCCCCGCTGCAGCTGGTCGCCGATAGCGCCAAAGCCTCCGAACACGCCGTCGCCAAGGTCAATGTCGGAGCCAACGACATCGTCACCGACGGCTTCGAGCTGGACGTCACTGAAGCGGTGGTCTCCTCCGGCGACGGCGTCGTCACCATCAACGACGACGGCACGCTGTCGGTCGCCTATGCCGGCCCCGATATCGACGGCTCCGCCCAGGCCGAGGTCAAGGTGACCTACACCGCCACCGACGGCGAGACGAGCTCGACGGCGGAGCTGACCGTCACCTTCACCGCCACGGCGGAAGACGGCGACGACATCGTCGGCACGCCGAAGAGCGAGAAGCTCACCGGCACAGCCGCCGGCGAGCGTATCTTCGGCCTGGCCGGAAACGACGTCATCTACGGCCTCGGCGGCAATGACAAGTTGTACGGCGACACCGGCGCCGACACATTGTTCGGCGGCGCGGGCGACGACAGCCTCTTCGGCGACGAGGGCAAGGACAGGCTGGTCGGAGGCGAGGGAGACGACCGCCTCGTCGGCGGCGCCGACGCCGACCGACTGTTCGGCGACACGGGCAACGACACGCTCGACGGCGGCAAGGGAGAGGACAAGGTCTATGGCGGCGACGGCCATGACAAGCTCTATGGCGGAACCGGCGCGGATATCGTCTCCGGCGGGGCCGGCGACGACACGCTGACCGGCGGCGCCGGCAGCGACAGGCTCTCCGGCGGAGCCGGCGCCGACACTTTCGTGTTCGTCGACGAAATCGGCAGCCACCGGGAAGTCGTCACCGACTTCCAGGCCTCCGGCGGGGCTCAGGACGTCATCGATCTCTCCGACTTCGACCTGGCGAGCTTCAAGGCCCTGCGACAGCTGATGGACCAGAACGGCGACAACGTCGTCATCGCCTTCGAGCCGGGCGAGACGATCGTGCTGAAGAATGTCGACATCGACGATCTCTCCAAGAGCGATTTCCTGCTCTGATCCGCGCCGAACCACCTCGGCCCCCCCCGCGCGCCGCCCCGAAACGGGCGGCGCGTTCGCGTTGTGGCGGGGCCCGGACGGGCGGGCGAGGATGGGGCGGCCTTCG
>NZ_JAOXHE010000031.1:0-1281 GCF_025779995.1 Rhizobium sp. TRM95796
AGAGGTGGTTCGGGAAAATTGAACAGTTGAGATAAGTGGCTTTCGGCTTTTGAACACGGCAGTATGCCGGCAACAGGAGCCATGATGACAAAACGACCCCGCCGCAACCACAGCCCCGCCTTCAAGGCGAAAGTCGCGCTCGCCGCGATCAAGGGCGAAAAGACAATGATCGAGCTCGCTCAGCAGTTCGACGTGCATCCGAACCAGATCAAGCAATGGAAAGATCAACTGCTCGACGGCGCTGCCGATGTCTTCGATGACGGCCGCAAGGAAACCGCGGAGCCTGTTGTCGATGTCAAAAGCCTGCATGCCAAGATCGGCGAACTGACGCTGGAGAACGATTTTTTAGCCGGCGCGCTCGGCAAGGCCGGACTGCTGAGCGGAAAACGATGATCGACCGGAACCACGAACTGTCCGTCTCCCGCCAGGCCAGGATACTCGGCATCAGCCGTGGCAGCGTCTACTACCTGCCGCAACCGGCCTCAGTAGTCGATCTGGCTCTCATGCGCCGGATTGACGAACTGCATCTGGATTATCCTTTCGCCGGCAGCCGGATGCTGCAGGGGCTTTTGAATGCAGAAGGCCATGACGTCGGCCGCCTGCATGTGCGGACGCTGATGCGGAAGATGGGCATCGAGGCGATCTATCGTCGCCCGAACACCTCCAAACCCGCACCGGGCCACAAGGTCTATCCCTATCTTCTCAAGAACCTTGCCATCACCCGACCCAACCAGGTCTGGGCGATGGACATCAGCTACATACCGATGGCGCGGGGCTTTGTTTATCTCTGCGCGGTCGTCGACTGGTTCAGTCGTCGGGTTCTGTCATGGAAGCTGTCGATCACGCTGGAGACGGCGTTCTGCATCGAGGCGGTCGAGGAGGCGTTGTCGCGCTACGGCAAGCCGGAGATATTCAATACGGACCAGGGTAGCCAATTCACGTCCCTCGACTTCATCAAGCTGTTGAAGGATGCCGAAATCAGCATCTCGATGGACGGCAAAGGAGCCTGGCGGGACAACGTCTTCGTGGAAAGGCTCTGGAGATCAATCAAATACGAGGAGGTTTACCTTCACGCCTACAAAACCGTGTCCGACGCCCGCCTCGGGATTGGCCGATATCTGGCCTTCTACAACAGTCGACGCCCACATTCATCTCTTGACCGGAAAACTCCGGATCAGGTCTACTTCAACCAGCCGCAGACAATTCCCCTCGCGGCATAAACAGCGCCGGAAACCACTTAACAATCGGCACCAAGCTGTTCAGACAAACCGAACCACCTCT
>NZ_JAOXHE010000032.1:0-1214 GCF_025779995.1 Rhizobium sp. TRM95796
CGCGGGGTGGAGCAGCCCGGTAGCTCGTCAGGCTCATAACCTGAAGGCCGCAGGTTCAAATCCTGCCCCCGCAACCACTGAAACTTGCAAATTCCGCCACCTGGCTTTCTTCTCTTCAAGGTCGTCAGCCATGGCCCTGAGGAGATCTTGGCGTTTCTCCTCTGTACCCAATCTGCCTGCGTCTTCAGCTTCAAGAAACCAGCCCCAGTGGATCGACTTCAGCTGCTTCTCGAGCATTGTCGTCACTTCCATCGCGGCCAGGATGCTGGCAATACGGCCGTGAACTTGAAGGCTTGCCGGTTCGTGCCCGGGCATCGGGCCGACCACGACCTTCTGGATGAGCTGCCTGACGATGTCCACAAGCGGCTGCTTGGTCTCCGTGTCCGCATAATTGCGCAGATAGTGCAGCATGACGTTGAAGATATACTCCACCGACTCCGGCTTGGTCTCCTCGTAGAGGCGGTCGAGTTGAGCCTGGAGATCAGGACTTTCCGCTGCTTCATCAGCCGAAAGCTGAGCGGTTAGCTTCTGTCGTTCGCCTTCGAGATTATCGAGCATGTCGTCGAGCGCGGCGAGGGCAGGGCGGCCCGCCGCGGCTCGGTCGGAAATCTGCTGGATGATGTTCTTCTGCTGAAGCGTGACAGCAGCGATCTCGGTAGCCAGCTTCTCGGACTTCTGCGGTTCGGCTCTCAGTTGGGCCTCGAGGCGCGCCCGCGAGCCTGCGCTGACCCGCTTAAAAATATCCATTGAGAAGAATGCCGCCGGCAGCACGTTGATGATGCGCTCTTCCAGGTTCTGGCGAGTAATGGTCTTCTTGTTGCCGCAGCAGGCTCCGCCAAGGTCATCGATCGGCAGGCGCTTTTTGTGGTTCGTGCAGCCGTAGCGATCCTTGCCCATGATCGCATAGGGACCGCCGCATTCGGCGCATTCCAGCAACCCGCTCAACAGATAGGACGGCCGATGTGTAGCGTTCAGCCGGTTCGTCGTCATGTGAGCGAAATGCTCCTTCACCTCAGCCTGCTTGCGCTTGACGCGCGCCCAAAGCTCGTCGCTGACGATCCGCATCTCCGGAACGTCACTCACAACCCATTGGTCGCTGGCATTGGTCTGCGCCGTGCGCTTCTCCGATTCAGGGTTAGAGGTGGTTCGGGAAAATTGAACAGTTGAGATAAGTGGCTTTCGGCTTTTGAACACGGCAGTATGCCGGCAACAGG
>NZ_JAOXHE010000033.1:0-1133 GCF_025779995.1 Rhizobium sp. TRM95796
AGGATTCCCCGCATGATTCATGCAGAAAATGCCCTCTCGGCACGCTCAAAGATACGTGGGATGGCCTACGCGCTTACCATTGGCCAACGGCCGGCTGGAGGCAAGAGCTTCCCAGAACGGCAGGAGTCCGATGCGATGCCCGTGCCCCTGCGACTGAATCTCTATCTCATGGAAGGAAATGTCAGTGTGAGCCGCGGCTGCCGTCGGGGAGAAGCTCTCGCGTCCGAACAGCCCTGATTCAGCCTTATGTCCTTCGCGAGACACGGTGACGATTGATCCGATGCCGCTTTCCAAAAAGTAGATATAGTCTATGGCGCAGTCCAAGCGGGCGATCATGAACCCTTTCGGAAGCGGAAGATGCTCCAATGCAGATTCGAATTTCTCCAGTTCCGTACCCGGAAGACGGGAAAGAAGTTTATTTTGATACCGTGTTAAATGAAAAGCCGACATCGTCTTGCCTCCATTGGGGCAAGAGGAAGAATACTCTCAGCCGTCCGCGCCCTGATGTTTAGCGAACAATGGTGGATCATATCACAGAAATGATGACACGGATACATTGTACGGCAACAGACGGTGCCATGCAGCTTTGCCGAAATACGGTATCCTTGACCTAATAGGTTAAAGGGAGACTGCTATGACCTCGGCTCATCGTCCGACTATTCTGTTGCTCGAAGACCAACCGTTCATCGCGCTCGATGTCGAGGACACGATTGCAAATGCTTGTGCCGGAGAGGCTGTCATTATCGACTCCTGCGCCCGCGCCGAGGCCTGGTTGGACGAAAACACTCCCGATGTGGCAGTCGTGGACGTCTTCCTGCATGACGGCGCCTGTACAGCGATCGTCGAAGTCCTGGTCGAGCGGGAAGTGCCTTTCGTCGTCCATAGCGTTGCAATGGACAGCCGCTTCCGAGAACATGATGTTTTCCTTCAGGGTCACTGGGTTCCAAAACCCGCAGCACCCGGTCACTTGGCCAATGCAATCATCATGTGCCTTGCGACCGCGGCCACTCCGTAGGATTTTAACTGTTGTCACTACCGGATCAATACTCCCCAATAGTGCCGTTTGAATCTTCCCCAGGTGCTGCGACCGCCGGTCTTCCGGGGCGCGCCCCGGAAGACCGGCGGCGCGTCAT
>NZ_JAOXHE010000034.1:0-1000 GCF_025779995.1 Rhizobium sp. TRM95796
AACTGGCCGCGCTCGGCGCCACCGATCTCGACGCCCTCGACGCCGTCGGCGTCGACGTCCTCGACATGACCGGCAATTTCGCCACGCTGACGCTGGCCCAGGCCCAGAGCGTGGCGTATCGCGGCATCGCCTTCGCCGAGAACGACGCGATCACGGTCGCCCTGTCGGCCGCCGAACTCGCCGCGCTCGACGGCGACGATCTCGAGGATCTCGACGAGGTCGGCGCGAATGTGCTCGACCTGAGCGACGACGCCGGATCGGTGACCCTGGCCCAGGCGGTCAGGCTCTCCGCTGCGGATATCGCCTTCGCCAGCGGCGACACGATCACGCTCGCCGACACGGGCTCCCGTCTCGCCGGCCTGACCAGCGTCCAGATCGGTGATCTGAAGGATCTCGGCGTCGCCACGCTCGACGCCTCCGACGACGCCGTTTACCTGTCGCTCGCCCAGCTTGCAGATCTGAAATCGGCCTCGATCGGCCTGGCGGCCGGCGACGTCGTCACCCTGTCCGACGACGCCGCGGCTCTCTCGGCGCTCGACGCCGACGGGGCGGCCCTGATCGCCGACATGGGCGTCGATGCGATCGCCGTTTCCGACGCCGGCGCCGTCAGCCTCGACGCGGCCGCAGCCCTGGCGCTGTCGACCGTTCCCGGCCTCGCCGTCTCCGGCGCGGCGTCGGTCACCGTGACTGGAACCAGTGACGTGATCACCGATTTCGACGAAGACGACATCTCCGCCCTCGCCGCCTTCGGCGTCACCGCCATCGACGCGACGGACGACGCCGTGACGGTCACGCTCGCCCAGGCCCAGGCCGTCGCGAGCGCCGGCGTCGCCTTTGCAGGGGGCGACGTGGTGACGGCCACCCTCACTTTGGCCGAGGCCAAGGCTCTGGAGAGCGCGACCAGCGATGCGCTGGACGCCGCCGGCGTCGACATCCTCCGGCTCGAGGCCGCGCCGGCCGACATCAAGGCGCTGACCACGACCGAAATCGCCGCGCTGGG
>NZ_JAOXHE010000035.1:0-832 GCF_025779995.1 Rhizobium sp. TRM95796
CGACCGGTCAGCCCTTCACGAAGGCCAGCAGGTCTTCGTTCAGCACGTCGGCATTGATGGTGAGCATGCCGTGCGAGAAGCCCGGATAGGTCTTCAGCGAGCCGTTCTTCAACAGCTTGGAAGACTTCAGGGCCGAATCCGCGATCGGAACGATCTGGTCGTCTTCGCCATGCAGAACGAGCGTCGGCACGGTGATCGCCTTCAGGTCTTCGGTCTGGTCGGTCTCCGAAAACGCCTTGATGCCGTCGTAGTGGGCCTTGGCGCCGCCCATCATGCCCTGACGCCACCAATTTTGGATGACGCCTTCGTGAACCGTGGCGCCGTCCCGGTTGAAGCCGTAGAACGGACCTGCGGGCACATCCCGGAAGAACTGGGCGCGATTGGCGGCGAGCGCTGCGCGGAAGCCGTCGAACACTTCCATCGGCAGACCTTCCGGATTGGACGCGGTCTTGAGCATCAGCGGCGGGACGGCCGAGACGAGCACCGCCTTGGCGACGCGGCCGGCCGGCTGGCCATGCTTGGCGACGTAGCGGGCGACTTCGCCGCCGCCGGTGGAATGGCCGATATGGACGGCGTTCTTCAGATCCAGGTGTTCGGCGACGGCGAAGGCGTCGGCGGCGTAGTGGTCCATGTCGTGACCTTCCGAGACCTGGGCGGAGCGGCCATGGCCGCGGCGATCATGGGCGACGACGCGGTAGCCCTTCGACAGGAAGAACAGCATCTGGGCGTCCCAGTCGTCTGAGGACAAGGGCCAACCGTGATGGAAGACGATCGGCTGCGCGTCCTTCGGACCCCAATCCTTGTAGAAAATGTCAACGCCGTCCTTGGTGGT
>NZ_JAOXHE010000036.1:0-748 GCF_025779995.1 Rhizobium sp. TRM95796
CTTCGAAGCCTTTCGCCTTGTCCGAGCGCTTGATGATCTCAATCGTCCAGCGCCCGATCTTCTTCAGCCGCCGCGTCAGCTTGTCGCCCGCATAGCCGCCATCGGCGAAGACATGCAGCAACCACGGCCACCTGTGACGGATGGATTTCAGGAGATCGGGAGCACCGTCGCGATCCTGGATGTCGGCGCTGTGAACCATGAGGCCGACCATCAGGCCGAGCGTATCAACGATGATGTGGCGCTTGCGGCCCTTGATCTTCTTGCCCGCGTCATAGCCTCGGACACCACCGCTTTCCGTGGTTTTGACGCTCTGGCTATCGATCACGCCAGCCGTCGGACTTGCCTCTCTGCCCTCCAGCTCGCGGGCTTCCATGACAAGATGATGGTTGATGCGTGTCCAAAGTCCCAATGCCCGCCAGTCATAAAAATAGCGCTGAACGGTCGAGCAAGGTGGAAAATCCTTCGGCAGCATCCGCCACTGGCAACCGGTCGTGGCGATGTAAAGCAGGGCGTTGACGACCTCCCGCAAATCCGTGCTGCGCGGACGACCAAGGCGACGGTGTCTGGGCAGAAAAGGTTCGACCAGCGCCCATTCTCGATCCGTCATATCGCTTGCGTAGCGTCCGGTTCGCCGGGCATAGTGCCGACGGGTGATTTCGCTCCAGGCCATTGTGAACTCCATCGAATCTTGCAAATCCGAAGGAATCATAACCTCTTGAAATCACCCACCTCTTTTTGAGGCAGCTTC
>NZ_JAOXHE010000037.1:0-609 GCF_025779995.1 Rhizobium sp. TRM95796
GTGCCGTTTGAATCTTCCCCAGGTGCTGCGACCGCCGGTCTTCCGGGGCGCGCCCCGGAAGACCGGCGGCGCGTCATCGCCGATACTCTTTCCGATGGTCGGAAGGGGGATGTTGGTGATCAAGCTGAGGGAGACGATCATGATCCTGGATCTGCATCAGCAGGGGCTGACGGTGTCGGCAATTTCCAGACATACTGGCATCGATCGCAAGACGGTGCGCAAGTACATTGAACGCGGCCTTGAGGCTCCGGCCTATGGTCCAAGAAAGCCTCGGGCGACGGTCATCGACCCGTTCGCTTCTTACCTGCGGGAGCGGATCAAATCCTATCCCGGCCTGACCGGCAGTCGATTGTTTCGAGAACTGCGGGAGCGCGGCTATAGCGGCGGCTACACGGCTGTGACGGATTTTCTCCGCGATGTGCGCCCGGCTGCAAGTCAGGGCTTTGAAGTTCGGTTCGAGACGCCGCCGGGTGAGCAGGCCCAGGTCGATTTCGCCCAGTTCCATGTCGTCTTCACCGATGAACCGATGACGCCGAGGATCGTCTGGCTGTTCTCCATGGTGCTGGGGCACAGCCGTCTGATCTGGGCCCGCTTCGTCATGCATCAGAA
>NZ_JAOXHE010000038.1:0-553 GCF_025779995.1 Rhizobium sp. TRM95796
TGTACGAGGGTTGGAACTTTAATAGTGGCAACACTGCTGTAGAGACGCCATGCAACGGAACCAAATAATGTCGCTTATACCACACGTTAGTTACATACCTACCTTACCTCACAGCAAATGGACTCTCCCTTCCCACATCACGCGCATGCGCAGTGACGAGAAGAACAGAGCCTCGTGTTAGCTGGCGGTCTAATGTAGTGTTGTCACGATGTTTTCGAAACAGGAACAACGGAGTTGGATAAAGATTGAATGTGCCAGAGGCCGTACAGCACGACAGTGTCATCAAGGTCTTCAAGAGGCTTGCGGGGAATCCACTTCGTGGCATTCGCTTCAGAACTGTTCCAGAGATTCTTCAGGCAGTAGACCGCTCCATTCGAACTATCAACACAACAGGCGCTGCTAAAGGTATCCTACGACTTCCACATCGCTGGCAACGGGTTGTACACAATGCTGGTGACTACATTGAAGGACAGTAAAACTTCGAAACATGTATCTATTTTGTATCAGTTGTAAATAAATAGTTGCCACTATTAAAGTTCCAACCCTCGTATAT
>NZ_JAOXHE010000039.1:0-533 GCF_025779995.1 Rhizobium sp. TRM95796
AGCTTTCCCTGGCCGAAGGGCTCCAGCTGGAAATGCAGGCCGCGCACGGTGCCGGGCGTTGCGGAGAGAGATTGATTGTCCTGCACGAAGCTTACATCGGCTATGTTGCCGCGAAACCAGGCGTCCTTGAATATTTCCGAGAAGTATCCGCGATGATCGCCGAAGCGGGCAGGGGTGATCTTTACAACATCAGAAATAGCTAGACGTTCAAACTGCATCGACAATCTCCTGACTACACTATCAATATTCAGGATTTCCTATTCTTCGCAAGTGCGAAATTGATGTTGTTCGCCTGAACTTTGTGGTTGGTTAACTCGGAAACCCCGCAGCCGAGGTTTAGCAGGCCAACTTTCATTGTTGTCGTCGGCATTAAATCCAACCGCGAAGCCAACCACATTTTTGCAGCGCGTCGTGCTTCCATCCAGTCAACTCCAAGACCTCATAAAATACGCATTTTCTTAGAGTCTGACTCGAAAAGCCTTCAACGATATCCATACCTTGCAAGCCGTCTGGTGATCAGGCGGATGTGGGCG